>NZ_JACSKD010000001.1:0-735332 GCF_018617455.1 Exiguobacterium sp. s22 | reverse complement strand
GCCAAGTCCATCGGAGATGTCAGTTGGTACGAGTTCGTCCGGCAACTCGAGTACAAATCAAACTTCTACGGACGGACGCTCATCAAGGCGGATCAATGGTTCGCATCCACTCAAATCTGTTCCACTTGCGGAGTAAAAGGCGAGAGGAAGGCGATGGATGTCCGTGAATGGACGTGTGCCTGTGGCGCGCATCATGACCGTGACATCAACGCGAGCATCAACCTGTTGAGGTTGGCCGACTGACAACCATTCAGGGCAGGGACTGCCCGACGAGCTTGGTCCATAACCGTGGCTGGTAGGAGCACGGTCTTCCCAAGAAGCTACCACTTCAATTTGCGAAGCAAATAAGTGGTGAGTAGTTCACACGATTGAATGATCTAAATCAGTCTTGCTTGAAGGTGAGTCTAATATTCTGTATAATACAAACGCCTAGGAAGTAGAAATGATTACGATTTAACAAATGAGAGAAGGGATTAGATGACTACATCCGTCGTCAAATTAAGTGACGTGTCTTATTTCTATGACGGGACACCCGCATTACAACATGTATCCATCGATATTCGACAAGGGGACTTTGTCGCAATCGTTGGGGAAAATGGGTCTGGGAAATCGACGTTGATTCGAACCATCCTCGGTTTACTCAATCCTCAGCAAGGATCAGTCGAATTGTTCGGCAAACCCATTTCGCAATTTAAAGATAAGTCTCGTATCAGTTACGTTTCCCAAAAAGCGGCTTCATTTAACTCGGGATTCCCCGTCACCGTTGAAGAAGTGGTGGCCATGGGGCGTTACGGACGCCTCGGTTTGTTCAAGCGTCTGAAAGTAGAAGATCAAGCTGCGATTCAAAATGCACTTGAAACCGTAAATATGTGGCAATTTCGACACCGGAAAATTGGAGATCTATCAGGGGGACAGCAACAGCGCGTCTTTATTGCACGAGCGATGGTCAACCAACCTGATTTGTTGATTCTCGATGAGCCGACAGTCGGTGTCGATCAAAAGCATTTACAAGATTTTTATGAAGTGTTGCATATGTTGAGAGAGCATACGACATGTACATTTGTCCTCGTCACGCACGATTTAAACGTAGTAACCGACCTTGTCACAAAAGTCATTCATCTCGACCGTGGACGCTTGGCCTGTAATTGTGGACTAAGAGAATATAGTGAACTTGGAGAGCTCGCATCGTCCATCAAACCTTATCCGGTCAAAGTGCTCGTTCATGAGGGTACGACATGATTAGCGATCTCTGGACATACAGCTTTTTACGTTATGCGTTCATCGCAGCACTTGTCATCGGGTTCACAGCCCCGTTAATCGGTTCATTCATCGTGGTGAGACGAATGAGCTTGATCGCCGATGCACTGTCACATATGACGCTTGCCGGAATTTCGTTCAGCTTATTTCTCGGACAATATATTGTTCTCTTCGCTGATCTCAACCCTCTTTATATGGGAACGCTCATCTCCGTATTGGCGGCACTCGGACTCAATTGGTTACGTGGTAAATATGTACACTTTCAAGAGTTATCGATTCCAATTATGATGTCTGCGGGTATGGGACTTAGTGCCATTTTCATCTCGCTCTCTAGAGGATTTTCCGTTGACTTGTCGACACTCCTGTTCGGATCGATTTCTGCCGTGAGTCAATCAGATATCACACTGATCGTGAGTGTGGCGATTTTGACAGTCCTCATTATTTTTATTTTTTATAAGCAGTTACTATTTTTATCGTTTGATGAAGAACAGGCAAAAGTATCAGGGCTACCTAGTACGATCCTTCATTTGATGTTCATGTTTGTTGTCGCACTTGTCATCGCGGTCAGTATGCGCATTGTCGGGACACTCCTCGTGTCTAGCTTAATTACGCTACCGGTCGCGGCAGCGTTACGTTTCACTTCGAGCTTTAAACAAACCATTCTTTGGTCCATCATCTTTGGTGAAGTGGCGACCATCGGAGGACTCGTTCTCGCCTATGACCTTGATGTTGCGCCAGGTGGGGTGATTGTATTGATTGCAGTCGGTATTCTTGCCGCGGTTATGGCTCTTGAGAAAGTGATGAGTCTGAAGAAAAAGGAGGTACAACATGAATGAAGCCGAACAATTAAACCGTCTTCGTGCGTCTTCCTTAAAAGTAACACCGAAACGGATTGAAATGTATGCCTATCTCTCGGAAGAAGACCGCTACATTAGTGCGAAAGAAGTATTAGAATATATGCGAGATAAGCATCCGACAATGAGTTTTGATACGGTATATCGAAACTTAAAATCATTTGCCGAAGAAGGGCTTTTAGAAGCGACAGAACTCGATGGTGAAAAGTCGTTCCGAGTCACATGTAGCGCAACACATCATCATCACCATTTGATTTGTCGTAATTGTGGGAAGACGAAACTACTCGATCTATGTCCGATGCGCTTCGTTGAGGCGTTAGATCCGGAATTCGAAGTGGTTGATCATAAATTCGAGATATATGGGTATTGTAAACAATGTAAGCAAAAGGGATTGAATTGATTCAGTCCCTTTTTTGTATCGAAAGGGGAGGTCAGATGATTTATACTGCTGCTGAAATCAAACAAATCGATGAACAAGTGATTCAACAAGGAATGCCTGAGGCGGTGTTGATGGAACGAGCGGCATTGGCAATTGTTCCTAAACTGCACATTCGAGAGAACGCAAAGATTTTAGTCATTTGTGGGAAGGGGAACAATGGGGGAGACGGTTGGGTCGTGGCAAGAGAACTCGCCATAAAAGGTCATACGGTGAGCGTTTGGTCTCCTCTAGGTGAATTGAAAACGGATGCGGCTCAGACGCATGCGACCTATGCTTCACAATTCGTTCAAATCGTTGAACAACCGATTCAATCTGACTTCATTATCGATGCTTTGTTTGGGGTTGGATTGAGCGTTCCTGTGACGGGGCAGGCGCGAGAGGTCATTGAGTGGGTCAATCAACAAGCAGTCCCTGTATTATCGATTGATGTCCCTTCAGGTATACCGAGTGATCATGCTCGAGGTTTTGACGGTATGGCCATCCGTGCGACACATACATATTGTTTGCACGGCTTCAAACGTTCTGCCTTTTTAAATCGAACAGCCCCATTTTATGGTGAAGTGGAACGAATCGATATCGGGATTCCGCATACATCCGATTGGAACGTCTTATCCGAATCGGATTTTGATCGATCTCTTCTTGAGCGAGACCGATACAGCCATAAGACAGATTATGGGCACGGTTTACTCATCGGAGGGAGTCGACATTTGCTTGGTGCCCCATTTTTAGGGGGGCGAGCGGCGATCCGTTCCGGCATCGGTTTATTGAATTTATCCATCCCAAGAGAAGCGAATCCTCTTATATCGACATTACCCGAAGCGATGTACAATCAACACACTGACGCTTTAGACCGTTCATATGATGCGATTGCTATCGGTCCAGGCATGGTAGAAGGGGAAGGAATCGACCACGTGTGGCAGCAAGTGAGCCGTCAGACGTGTCCGATCATTGTAGATGCTGGGGCTCTTGCGGCGAAACGGTTGGAGTCCCGTGGCCCACTCATTCTCACTCCTCATCCAGGCGAATTTTCCAGACTGACTGGTCAATCGGTCGAGGATATCGAAGCGGATCGATTCTCCGTCGCTAGTGAGTTCGCGAAACAGCATCGAGTCCATTTGATTTTAAAGGGCACCTATACGTTGATTGTTTCACCTGACGGGACGGGTGCCGTTAATACTGTCGAAGCGTCCGCGTTAGCAAAAGGTGGGAGTGGGGACGTATTGACAGGAATCTTACTTGCGTTATGGGCTAGAAAAGAAAAGTCTTCGTCACCGAGTGAACAGGCGGTGCTATGGCATGCGCTCGCTGCCAAATCGATTAGCCGGACGATACACCCTGCAAGTGTACTTGCAAGTGATGTGATCGAAGAACTCGGACGAATGTAAATAGGCAATCCCGATTCAAATCGGGATTGCCTATTAGCGTTGTTGTAGAATGATTTGTTTTTCCATTTGTGCGACGTGATGATGTGCCTCGCTCCATGTCGATATGCGTGTTACACCCTTTGGTAACGTCTTGCGATTATAGGGGGCATCAAATAAGAGTACCGGAATGGATGTTTCTTCATGGATTGAAATCGCATTCTCATATCGATCTTCCATAAACAGTTCGAGTGACAAGTCCTTGACGACATTGATTTTATCGTGAGAACCCGTCATAACCAACGAATCGAGCGGTAGCCGATGGGTTATGATCCATTCCTCTGTGACGGGACGAACGGCCTCACTGCGGGCGGTAACGTAATGTAGATGATGTTGTTGTTTTAATTCCCACAACACATCCTGTACGTCGGAATGGGGCAGGGAGCGGCGGTATATAGCCTCTTCATGTCCTTCCTCAATCATAAACTTCCAAAAATCATGTTGGTTCATCGTCGTGTACGTATGCAACTCGTACTCAGTCGCACGAGGGTAATCAATTGAATAACCGAGTGATTCATTCATATATAGAAAACAACTTTTGGGGTCTGTAACGGTTCCGTCCAAATCAATGCCGATTCGCATCTCATCACTCCTCCTCACATGCCCTCTATTCTATCAAAAACCCGTACGGTTGCAACCGTACGGGAATGAGGATCATTAATTTGATTGATTTGCGAGTTCTTGTTCTTCGCGTTCACGTTCCGCCATTTTTTCAGCAGCGATGGCGTCGATTTCTTTTTTCAATTCTTCGACCATCGTCGCTTCAGGTACTTTACGGATGATTTTCCCGTGACGGAAGAGAAGCCCTTCATTACGTGCTCCAGCGATTCCGATATCGGCTTCACGAGCCTCACCCGGACCGTTCACAGCGCATCCGAGAACGGCGACTTTAATGTTGACGTTGATGTTTTGAATGTAGTCTTCTACTTCTTTTGCAATCGAAATCAAATCGATTTCAATGCGTCCACATGTCGGACAAGAGATCAAAGTCGCGGCATTTGCTGCAAGTCCGAATGACTTGAGCACTTCTTTCGCAACCTTTACTTCTTCAACCGGATCATCTGAAAGTGAAACTCGAACCGTCGATCCGATTCCAAGAGAGAGGATCGCACCGAGTCCGGCAGCCGATTTAAGTGAACCAGAGAAGAGCGGACCTGATTCTGTGATACCCACATGAAGTGGATAGTCGAACGTCTTCGCTGCGAGTGTATATGCTTCAAGAGCAAGGTTTACGTCTGAGGCTTTGAGCGAGATGATCGTGTTGTAGAAGCCGAGGTCCTCGAGAATCTTCACGTGGTGCATCGCACTCTCGACCATACCTTGAGCGGTTGGATATCCATATTTTTCAAGGAATTGTTTTTCTAATGAACCGGCGTTGACACCGATGCGAATTGGAATCCCTTTTGCCTTTGCCGCGTTTACGACGGCCTCTACTTTTTCACGGCGACCGATGTTACCCGGGTTAATCCGGATTTTATCGACGCCACTTTCGATAGCTTTTAAAGCAAGCTTGTAGTCGAAGTGAATGTCGACGACGAGCGGGATATTAATGCGGCTCTTGATTTCTGCAAGTGCGTCAGCAGCACGTTCGTCTGGACAAGCGACACGAACGATTTGACAACCCGCTTCTTCAAGACGTTTGATTTCAGCGACCGTCGCTTCGACGTCGTGCGTTTTTGTTGTTGTCATTGACTGAATAATGACTTCATTCGATCCTCCGATAATCAAGTTACCGACACGAATCGGACGGGTTAATGAACGATGCAAAATTTCTGACATATACGTAATCTCCTTCTTTTGGACAAAATCCAATCGATTTAAGATGATAAGGTTTCTTCATTATCATAACGAAAAGAATGTGAAAAAGCATCTAGGATGCGTGACGGATGTGTGCTCTTTACAAACTCTAACGCTATCTTAACATCTACTTCATAATTTTCCACCGTCTGAAGACCGATATATAGACGAGAATAGAAAAAGAGGTGGCGTGTCGTGAAGTGGAATGTCAAACGAAATTTGTTTCAAATATTTTATAGAAAAGAAAAAACAAACAAAAAGATGAAAATGGCGCATCGTTTGCAGTGGACATTGATGCCGATTGTTCTTCTTGTATTTGTGATTACGTTTGGCTGGTTCGCAATCAAGTCTGAACAATTGTTAACTTCAGAAATTGAGCAACGCCTCATTCGTGAAGTCACGGTCATGAGAGAATCAATCAAGACCTCGTATAGTGCGTATGTGGCGAGCGAAAAACAGCTAAACCGGTCTTTAAAGTCAACATATATGCAACAAGCTTCAATTTTATCGGGGGATGACATTGAAGCAGCACAATTTTTGGTGAACGGTGAATCCATTGATCAACTCTCCGGTAAACAAGGAATGAAATCTGACGAATTGTTAAATGGGATAACTGAACCTTCAAGACCGGAAGTTCAGGATTCAGACCGCTTTTTCATTGCATCGGTTCCTATTCCTGAATTGAAGGCAGATTATGTACTCGTCGTCACTAAGGAGTCTGTTCTGGGTCCGATGAATGAATTGAGAAAGTATATTTTTTATATCGTGTTAATTGCAATGCTCGGAATGACCATCCTGTTTACACGGTTGATTCACAACGAAGTAAAACCGTTAAGTCGATTGGCCAATTCGTTGCGTCATGCCGTTGAATCACGTCGATTTGATGAAGTGACGCTCGGAGCGAAATCTGACGAAATGCACATGTTAGAAACCGAGTTCAATACCTTTATTGATTTATGGAATCAATCGATGGAGATGATGGGAAAAACCGCGAGTGCCTTCCATATGAGTCTTCCCGTCTTTAAACAGGAGCTTTTGAACAGTCATAACCAAGTTGAGCAGTTTCGAGAAGTCGCCGCCACGGTAGAGCATACAAGTCATTCTTATCAAACCGTAACGAGCGGTTCGACGTTGAAAATGAAAGAAGTCACGCGACAAATCGAAATGCTAGAACGGCAAATGACGAGTGTAGATGCACGTGGAAATCAATTGAAAACCATATTACAAGATGAACTCGAAACATTCTCGTCTGTCAAAGAGGTAAGTGATTATGTCGAACGTCAAGTCGCGTCGATTCAACATAAACTGATGGATAGTGAAAAAAATTCATCCAAAGCAGACGAGGCACTGCGAAGTATCCTATCGGTATCTGGCGCAACAAAGATGCTAGCATTGAATGCATCGATTGAAGCAGCACGAGCAGGTGAGCATGGGAAAAGATTTGCGGTCGTTGCCAGTGAGGTCGGGAATTTAGCGAAGATGACAAACGAAGCCACCTTACTAGCAGTCAACGCGATTGAAACGCTAAACGCAGAACGGACTGATTTACTATCTGAAGTCAATGATTTTATTGAAGAAGTGCATCTGTTAAAAGATACTGTAAGTCGTGTCGAGTTAGGGATCGAAACAATCGATCGTGAGATAAAAGTTCAGCTAGATGAATTTCAGGCGATTTCTGTCCATACGACAAGTACTGGGCAACAACTTTTTCATTTAATGGAATCGAATGAGCAACTACGAGAGATTAGTTCGTTGCTTGAGCGGAAATTGATGGAATTGAACGAAGGTGTCGATCGTTGGTCAGATGTTCAGCATGCTCTTCAAGAAGCGGGCACGAATTTAGGAGACCAAAGTGAGGCATTGAACCATACGCTAAAAGAATTGTCACCAACATAAACAAAACGTCGGGCTCAAGAGGCCCGACGTTGTTTTGGTTGTGGCACTTTTGTAAGGGGATAGCTAATGTAGGCGAGACCGATCATCAAGCCGAGAGCTAAAAAATCAGGGTTCACATGATTGAGAATGACCAATATCAATGTCGGAACGAGGGTCATCGACACGGCATATGGCCAAGCTTGACGATACGCCCACTTATTTTTCGAATAGATCTTTGTAAACAGTTGTACATAGAGTGCCATGATTGCGACCCATATCAAATAGAAAAAGAAGACGGCGAAGCCGTGTAGGAATAGCCACATGGGAATAAAGAAATCCGGTCGAATCACAAGAAAGTCTAGCATTGTAATGAGGAGCGTTAAGATAAATGTGGCTCCCATATATGCATGGAGCGGCGCTAGACGAAGACGCAATACGCCCTTAGATGGGATTAGACTAGTTCGAAGAAACGTCAAAATAGTGGACAACATACTGAAAACTCCAATCTGTTATATTACAGAAACTGATAAAAACCTTAAAATGGTACAGTGTATTAATAAAACTTTTACATAAAACGTGTTTACATGAAGTTACCGATGAAGGCATAATGAGTAGGGCATTAAAAACCAAGCAAATCCAACCAATTCTTAATTAAAAGGAGTACAAAAATCGTGGAATACAATTTGCAAGAAATGTTATTCATGTTTTTTGGAGGTCTAGGGATCTTCCTCTTCGGGATCAAATCGATGGGAGACGGACTCCAAAAGTCTGCAGGGAATCGCCTGCGAGACATCCTAGATAAGTATACAACGAATCCATTCCTTGGTGTACTCGCCGGGATTATCGTTACTGTATTAATTCAATCATCTTCAGGTACAACCGTCATTACGGTAGGTCTTGTTAGCGCCGGCTTCATGACACTTCGTCAAGCAATCGGGGTTATTATGGGGGCTAACATCGGTACGACGGTCACAGCATTCATCATCGGATTTGATGTCGGTGAATATTCACTTCCAATGATTGCAATCGGTGCAGTTCTTCTCTTCTTCTTTAAGAAAGAACGTTACCAGCACCTCGGACAAATCATCTTCGGACTTGGGGCATTGTTCTATGGTCTTGAATTGATGGGAGACGGGATGCGCCCACTTCGCTCAAGTGAGTATTTCATCGACTTGACGCAATCAATGAGTGACAACCCATTCCTCGGTGTCATCGTCGGTACTGTCTTTACAGTCATCGTTCAGTCATCTTCTGCTACAATCGGGATTTTGCAAGAACTTTATGCCGGTGGCTCAATCGATTTGGGTGCCGCACTTCCTGTATTGTTTGGTGATAACATCGGTACAACGATTACCGCGATCTTGGCATCAATTGGTGCATCAGTCGCCGCACGCCGTGCCGCAGCAGCACACGTCATCTTTAACTTAATCGGAACAACAATCTTCATGATCCTGTTGATTCCATTCACGAACTATATTTACTGGATTACAGATTTCTTAGCAATTGAAGATAAAATGCAAATCGCATTCGCTCACGGAACGTTCAACGTCGTCAACACGTTCATTCAATTCTGGTTCATCGGATCAATTGCATGGCTCGTGACGAAATTGGTTCCAGGTGAAGACTCAATCGTCGACACGAAAGCACAACATTTAGACCCGATCTTCATTCAACAATCACCATCTATCGCTGTAGAACAAGCGAAATACGAAGTGATCCGCATGGGAGACTTCGCAAAACTTGGTCTTGATGAAGCACGTAACTATTTGACGTCTGGCGACAAGAAACATGCTGAAAAATCAGCACATATCGAAGAAGCCTTAAATTCGTTAAATGCGAAGATTACAGACTACCTCGTAAAATTAGCTGCAGTTGATTTGACAGAACAAGAGTCGCAAGAGCATAAGACACTCATGCATGCAATCAACGACATCGAACGAATCGGTGACCACGTAGAAAACATCATCGAGTTGATCGATTATAAGACAGCTACAAAAGTAACACTTTCTTCAGAAGCACAAAAAGAATTGACTGAAATGTACGACCTTACACGTGCGACGTTAGAGAAGTCACTTCAAACGTTAGCAAGCGGCGATATGGTCGAAGCACGTAAAGTCATTGAAATGGAAGCAAAACTCGACATGCTCGAGCGCCAATTCCGTAAGAACCACGTCGTTCGTTTGAACACGGGTGCATGTGATGGACAAGCAGGTATGTTCTTCGTTGATATGCTCTCGAACTTGGAGCGAATCGGTGACCATGCAATGAACATCACAGAAATCACGCTTGAAGATGCAAACGAAGTAACCGTATAACATGCAAGCACTCCAAATAAAATTTGGAGTGCTTTTTCTTATTTGGCAAGGAATACTCCTTGACACTCCACATCATATTCAGTATATTATTACTGTATAACAACATGGCGGTGTAGCTCAGCTGGCTAGAGCGTACGGTTCATACCCGTGAGGTCGTGGGTTCGACTCCCTCCGCCGCTATTTATAAGGACCCTTAGCTCAGCTGGTTAGAGCAGACGGCTCATAACCGTCCGGTCGTAGGTTCAAGTCCTACAGGGTCCATTCGTTGGCGACATCACTTTGTGATTGTCGCTTTTTTGTTTTCAAACTAAAATTGCTGGGTAAATAGTCGTTAGCATTTTGTTTTTTGAAAAATATGAAATGAGGCGAACAAAATGGAACGAAATCACACCATGATGCAGTTTTTTGAGTGGCACGTCGAAGCAGACCAAAAACACTGGAAGCGACTAAAAGAGAGAGCTAAAGATTTAAATAAAGCTGGAATCACGGCGCTTTGGCTACCACCTGTTACAAAAGGACAAAGTAGTGAAGATACGGGATACGGCATTTATGACTTATATGACTTAGGTGAGTTCGATCAAAAAGGGACAGTTGCCACGAAATATGGGACGAAGAAAGAACTTCTTGAAGCAACATCGTATTGTCAGCAAGAACTCGGGATGCAGATTTATATGGACGTCGTCATGAATCATAAAGCGGGTGCAGACGCGACCGAAAAGTTTAATGTATTAGAAGTCGATCCGAATGACCGCACAAAAGTATTGTCAGATGAGGAGTTTGAAATCGAAGGTTGGACGAAGTTTGACTATGAAGTGCGTGACGGGAAGTATTCATCGTTCAAATGGAATTTTAACCACTTCAATGGTACGGATTATGATGCCGCGACCGATCGTTCTGGCATCTTCTTCATCGTTGGAGAGAATAAACGATGGAATGATAATGTCGATGATGAGTTCGGTGTCTATGATTATCTCATGTTTGCGAATATCGATTATCATCATCCTGAAGTTCGGGAAGAAGTATTAAACTGGGGAAAATGGTTCATTGAAGAGACGAAGTGTGATGGTTTTCGTCTTGACGCCATCAAACATATCAACTATGACTTTGTAAAAGAGTTCAGTCAGACGATGCGCGATGAAAAAGGTGATGACTTCTATTTCGTCGGAGAGTTTTGGAAATCAGACCTCGATGCCTGTCGTGAGTTTCTTGATAACATCGATTATAACGTCGATTTGTTCGATGTTCCGCTTCATTATAAATTGCATCAAGCCTCGGAAGAAGGGGCCTCGTTTGATATGCGCACCATTTTTGATGATACGCTCGTTCAGTCACACCCACTTCACTCGGTAACGTTTGTGGACAATCACGATTCACAGCCTGAAGAGGCGCTTGAGTCATGGGTGAAAGATTGGTTCAAGCAAATCGCTTACGGTCTCGTCCTACTTCGTAAAGATGGATACCCTTGTGTATTTTACGGAGATTATTATGGAATCGACGGTCCTCATCCAACCGACGGAATGAGACTTGCAATCAATACGTTGCTCTACGCCCGTCGTGAAAAAGCATATGGGAAACAAGAAGATTATTTTGATGACCCGAATGTGATTGGATGGGTTCGTCATGGTGTAGAAGAAATCGATCGTTCCGGATGTGCCGTTCTCATTTCAACTTCAGACGAAGCTGAAAAAAGAATGTTCGTTGGAGAAGCGCGCGCGGGAGAGACGTGGGTCGATTTGACGAATACACGTGAAGATAAAATTGAGATTGATGATGAAGGATTTGGGGTATTTAAAGTGGCGGCGGGATCTATTTCGGTCTGGGCATTACCAGAAGAAGATGTAGAATGAAGCATTACAATTGAGTCGACCGTCACAAATCTGTTACATTTAAGACGAACGTTGTTCAAAACACATTTAAGGGGGATTTTAGTAATGGCTAAATTTGAATTACCACAACTTGATTACGCATATGATGCACTCGAACCACACATTGACGCACGCACGATGGAAATCCACCACACAAAACACCACAACACTTACGTTACAAACGTAAACAATGCACTCGAAGGGAAAGATGTGGAGTACTCTTCACTCGAAGACTTGCTTCAAAAAATCGATTCGCTTCCTGCTGACATTCAAACTGCTGTCCGTAACAATGGTGGCGGCCACTGGAACCACTCATTCTTCTGGAAACTCTTGAAGAAGAACGAAAATGGTACACCGTCTGGTGAACTCGCTGCTGCAATTGATGAATCGTTCGGTAGTTTCGAAGCATTCAAGGATGAGTTCACGAAAGCTGCAACAACTCGTTTCGGTTCAGGATGGGCATGGCTCGTCGTGAAAAATGGAAAACTCGAAGTAACGTCTACACCAAACCAAGACTCACCGATCATGGAAGGTGTTACACCAATCCTCGGACTCGATGTTTGGGAGCACGCTTACTACTTGAACTACCAAAACCGTCGTCCTGACTACATCAACGCATTCTTCCACGTCATCGACTGGGATTATGTCGGAACGTTGTACGCAGACGCAAAATAAGTTGACATCACCCGAGATTCTCATGAGAGTCTCGGGTTTTTTTATGCTTTTCATTATTTTGTAAACAAATTATGATATAGTGAAAAACGGACAAATTGACAGGAATCTCTGTCTTCTTTCATATAGAAGGAATTGATTGCGGAAGGAGTTAACGGACTTGGCTAAAAATCGTGTGAAAGTGCCGAAGAAACGGCGAAACCACTTACCGTTACGCTTGAATTTACTATTTTTCATCGTCTTTATTCTCTTTGCGACCCTTATATTCCGATTAGGTGTCGTTCAAATCGTGAACGGAGAATTAATCGCGCGGGAAGTACAGAAAACAGAGTCAAGTAAAATCAAATATGAGGTACCGCGTGGGAAAATTTATGATCGGAACGGTCAAGTGCTAGCGGACACCATTTCCAACTATTCGGTCATGTATCGTCGTTCGCAAGTGACGAAAACAGATGAACGCTTGGACGTTGCGAAAAAGTTGGCGGAAATCGTGGATATTCCAAAAGAAGACCGGAAGATGACGGAACGTGACCGGAAAGACTATTGGATTGCAACAAATCCAGAGTTGGCGCAAGAGCGTACGCAAGCGTTATTAGAAGAGTTGTCAGAAGAGGAGCGGGCCGCGCTATCCAACCAGGAAGTGGACCGACTCTTACTCGACTCCATCACTGAAGAAGAAATTACGTTTGATGATGCGACAGAAGAAATCATCGCCATCAAACACAATATGGAGAGCGGATATGCGCTCGACCCACAAGTCATCAAGATCGGAGCGAGTCCGAAAGAGATGGCAGTCATTGAAGAAAACCTAGAACTGTTGCCTGGTGTCAGTGTCGAGCCTTATTATCAACGGGATTACCCATTCGGCGATACGTTTAAAAGCTTCTTAGGAAGCTATCGCCAAATCCCGGCAGAACAACGCGCATCTTATCAGGCGAAAGGTTATGGGTTGAATGACCGTGTTGGGACTTCTTATTTGGAACAACAATATGAAGATGTCCTTCGTGGAACGCCTGCATACGATGTCTTTACTACCTTCAAAGGAGAGCCGGTCGGGGAGCCGACGCGAGTGAGCGGGAATCCAGGGAAAGATATCGTCTTGTCGACAGACATTGAATTCCAAAAAGAAGTCGATGAGATTTTGAAAAAGGCAATTCGTGCTGGACGGTCTGGTAGTCCACATTTCGATCGGGCGTTCGCAGTCGTCATGAACCCTCAGACGGGCGAACTGTTGGCACTTTCTGGACAAGAACTTGATTTAGAAACGAATGAGTTTAAAGACGTTTCAACAGGTACTGTCCTTCGGGCGAGCCAAATCGGATCTACCATTAAAGGCGCCACGGTCGCCTATGGATTTGAAGAAGGAGTCGTCAAACCGGGAGAATATATTTACGATGCTCCGATTCGAATCGGTTCGTCTGTGAAAGCGTCATATCGAAATATGGGTAACATCAACGACTTAGATGCTCTTGCGATGTCTTCGAACATCTACATGTTCCAAATCGCGTTGCGCTTGGCTGACTACTATTCGACGGGTCAAATCGTCGGAGAAAATGTCACACAGGCATTTGAAACGATGGAACACTACTATAAACAATTCGGACTCGGAATCGAAACGGGAATCGACTTGCCGTTTGAGTCAACCGGTTTCCGCAGTGTACCGGACCGTGTCACGCTCCTCATGGATATGGCCATCGGACAATATATTTCTTATACGCCGATTCAATTGGCCCAATATACATCTGCCTTAGCAAATGGGGGATATCGTGTGCAACCGCACTTGTTAAAAGAAATCATTGAGCCAGGTTCGCTTGATGAAAACAAGAAACAAGTCGTTAGCACGTTCCAGCCGAATGCATTAAACAAAGTCAATATTCAAGACGAATACATTCAGCGCGTTCGTGAAGGGTATCGTCAAGGGGTAGAATCATCATCCGGATCATCTCGTATTTTGCAACTGACTGGTATGACTGCTGCCGGTAAAACGGGAACAGCACAAGCGATCGCTGAAGGCGAAGACGGTCAGGCAAAACGAAATGCGAACGGAGAACCAATCAAGACATTGAACTCAAACCATGTCGGTTGGGCGCCTTATGATAACCCTGAAATTGCATGGGCAATCATTATGCCAGGTCTTGAGGCAGAGGGGATTAACACTCGTGTCGCGCATGACATCATGAAAGCTTACTTCAATCTAGAAGATGTGAATGCAATGCTTCAATAAAAGGAGTCACTTCGGTGACTTCTTTTTTTGTCTTTACAATTCTTTTACGTTCCGTTTATTTCTCGTTAATAGAAGTTCATTAGGATATTAATTGTAGGACAGAACAACAGATCCACAACAAAAATCAAAGCAAACTCAAGGAGGACGTCACAAATGTCTTGGATGAAAAAATCAGCTTTACTCGCTTCGATCACTTCAGTCGCACTCGTAGGTGCTGCTTGTGGGAATAACGAAGAAGGCGGCGCTGCTGAAGGCGATGCGCTATCAGGAAAAGTCGTCATGGACGGATCATCAACTGTATTCCCAATCATGGAAGCAGTCGCAGAAGAATATTCAGCTGAACAACCAGAAGTTGAAGTGACAGTCGGTGTCTCTGGAACGGGTGGTGGATTCAAGCGCTTCGTGACGGGAGAAACTGATTTCTCAAACGCGTCACGTGAAATTAAAGAAGAAGAAGCTGCTGAAGCTGAGAAAAATGGTGTGGAATTCACACAACTTGCAGTCGCACTTGACGGTCTTTCACTTGTTGTGAACCCGGCAAACGATTGGGCACAAGATATTACAATTGAAGAATTGAAAAAAATGTGGACAGATACAAGTGTGAAAACATGGAAAGACGTTCGCTCTGACTGGCCAGATGAAGAAATTTCATTCTTCGCACCAGGTAAAGATTCAGGTACGTACGATTTCTTCGACGAGAAAGTTCTTGATGAAGTCGATATTCGTCAAGACGCACAATTGTCTGAAGATGACAACGTACTCGTAACAGGTGTAGCTGGCACAGAAGGTGCAATCGGATTCTTCGGATTCGCTTACTACCTTGAAAACCAAGACACACTTCGTGCATTAAATGTTGAGGGCGTTGAGCCGACACATGACACGATTAACGATTTATCTTACCCGCTCTCACGTGAGATCTACACGTACGTCAACAACGCTTCGTTGAAAGACAAAGAGCAAGTTGCGGACTTCGCACGTTTCATGAACGAAAATGCAGCTGACCTTTCTGAAGAAGTCGGTTACGTGAAAATGGAACAAGGCCGTTACGATGAAAACATGAAGATGATTGATGAGATCGCTGGAGAATAAGATGATGGGTGGCAGAAGGTGAGACACGGTCTCGCCTTCTCGCCATGCTTTCTAGTATGAAGAGGTAGGGAGCGATACACGAGATGAATGAACCGAACAATAAGCTTTCGATTCGAGAGATGATTCAACAAAATAAACAAAAGAAATATAGTACGACGAACGTGTTTGATAAAATCATGCCGTTCTTATTATTCTTGAGCGCATTCGTATCGGTCGTCACGACCATTGGTATTGCGTTCACATTAGGCTTTGAGCTATTCAAGTTCTTTGAACGAGTCCCTGTCGCAGAATTTTTAGGATCGACAGAATGGTACCCGCTTAGTGCAGATCAGCGCTTCGGGGTATGGGCCCTTGTGATGGGAACACTCCAAATTACTGTGATTGCGATGATTGTAGCCGTCCCACTCGGTTTGGCGTCTGCGATTTATTTAAGTGAATACGCCTCTGAACGGGCACGACGTGTGTTAAAACCAATTCTAGAAGTGTTGGCCGGTGTACCGACAATCGTATTCGGTTTCTTCGCCTTGTCATTCATTACACCGATTTTGCAAGCACTCATCCCAGGACTTAAAATTTACAATGCACTCAGCCCAGGGATTGTCGTCGGGATTATGATTATTCCGATGATTGCCTCGATTTCTGAGGATGCAATGAGTGCTGTTCCGAAGAAAATTCGGGACGGTGCGCTCGGTTTAGGTGCGACACGTCTTGAAGTGGCGACGAAAGTTGTCATGCCTGCAGCGACGTCTGGAATTATTGCCTCAATCGTTCTTGGGATGAGTCGTGCGATTGGTGAGACGATGATTGTGACGATCGCCGGTGGTTCACAACCGAACTTTGAGTTCAACCCACTGAATGCGATTCAAACGATGACTGCTTATATCGTTCAAATCGCGAAAGGTGATGCAGGTTACGGCACAATCGAATATTACAGTATCTATGCGGTCGGTGCGTTATTGTTCGTCTTTACTCTTGTGATGAACTTATTCGCAAACTGGGTGACGCGCCGCTTCAGAGAGGAGTACTAATATGGCTTTACCGAACAGTGAGTTCAAGAATACAAAGAACCTGATGAATCGCGAGACGGTGTCTGCGCGCATCAAACGTCGTTTACAAATGAATGAGATTTTCAAATATATCTTTTTGGCAGGTCTTGTCTTTGCGTTGGTCGTTTTATCGACGTTGATTTATGACATCCTCTCAAAAGGGGCGGGGTGGGTTGACCTCGATTTCTTGCGTAACTTCCCGTCAAGGCGTCCAGAACAAGCTGGATTGTATCCCGCATTAATCGGATCGATCTGGCTCATGTTCCTTATCGTACCGATGGTGTTTGTCATCGGTGTCGGTGCCGCCATCTATCTAGAAGAATATGCACCGAAAAATCGAATGACTTCATTTATCGAAGTGAACATTTCGAACTTGGCTGGTGTCCCTTCAATCGTATTCGGATTGCTCGGTTTGACGATTTTTGTTCGCGTCATGGAGTTAGGGAACTCGATTATGGCTGGGGCATTGACACTTGGACTTATGAGTCTACCGATTGTCATCGTCGCTTCACAAGAAGCGCTACGAGCCGTCAAGATGGAATTGCGCCATGCCTCGTTGGCTTTAGGTGCCTCAAAGTGGCAAACAACATTCAACGTCGTCTTACCATCAGCAATCCCTGGGATCATTACGGGGATTATCCTTGCCGTTTCTCGTGCAATTGGAGAAACAGCGCCTTTGATTATGGTCGGAGCTGCGACGTTTATTTCAACGACACCAAGCAGTGTGTTCTCTGACTTCACGGCACTACCGATTCAGATTTACAACTGGACGAGCCGACCACAAGCAGAGTTCCAAAACTTAGCTGCAGCGGGAATCATCGTACTCATGACGATGCTCATCGCGATGAACTCGGTTGCAATTTATATTCGAAACAAATATACAAATCGACATTAAGGTTTTTTGCAGATGAATGAGGAGGAACCTCGAGATGATGAAACAACAAGAGCTCAATAAAGGAGATCAAAACGTGAACACAACTACGACAGAACCGAAAACGACTGAGATGAAAAAAGATAGTGCCTATGTCGTCAACAATTTGAACTTGTGGTACGGAGAAGACCAGGCTTTGATTGACGTCAACCTCGATATTAAAAAGAATGAAGTGACGGCAATCATCGGACCATCTGGTTGTGGGAAATCGACATTCATTAAAACATTGAACCGCATGGTCGAACTCGTCCCATCGGTTCGTACAAATGGTGAAATTTTATATCATGGTCGTAACATCTTCGATCGTGGATACAAGGTAGAAGATTTGCGTACGTCGGTCGGGATGGTATTCCAACAACCAAACCCGTTCCCGAAATCGGTTTATGACAATGTGGCATATGGACCGCGGACACATGGCATCAAAAATAAGAAGGTACTCGATGAGATTGTCGAGCGTTCATTACGTGGGGCTGCAATTTGGGATGAAGTAAAAGACCGTTTGAATGAGAACGCCTATGGTCTCTCAGGTGGACAACAACAACGCCTCTGTATCGCACGCACATTGGCAATCGAACCTGATGTCATCTTGATGGATGAACCGACGTCTGCCCTTGACCCGATCTCTACTTTAAAGGTAGAAGAGTTGGTTCAAGAGTTGAAAGAACAGTACTCAATCATCATCGTGACGCATAACATGCAACAAGCTGCCCGTGTTTCGGATAAAACGGCATTCTTCTTAAACGGAGAAGTTGTCGAGTTCGATGTAACAGATAAGATTTTCTCGAATCCATCTGATAAACGGACGGAAGACTATATTTCTGGCCGTTTCGGTTAAGGAGGAGACTAGATTGATGGCACAAAATCGCACATTTTTTGATACGAAATTGATTGAATTAGAAGATAAGGTGGTCCGTTTGGCAAATTTGACGATGCGTCAAACGGCAACCGCCATCGAAGTGTTAGAAAAGCATGATCTTGAATTAGCTAAGACTGTCATTGAGAACGACAATGAACTCGACGACTTAGAATTGACGATCAACGATGAAGCGATTCTATTGATTGCCAAACAACAACCGGTCGCAACTGACTTGCGTCGTTTGATCGTGACGATGAAGTCAGCTACAGATCTCGAGCGGATTGCCGATTATGCGACGAATATTGCAAAAGCGGTCACTCGAATCGAACATGTTCCTTATTTACACGACATTCAACCGCTCAAACAGATGGCTGAACAATTGATTGATATGCTCGAACTTGCGACGCGCGCTTATCGTAAAGGCGAGGTAAGTCGTGTTCGTGAACTCAATGAGATGGACCGTGTCATTGACGACATCAATTTAACGGTAATCAAACAATATATCGGTTCACTTCCTGCGATGACGGTTGGAACGAACGATGTATATGAATTCTCAAACATCGCTCGATACCTCGAACGGATGGGTGACCATGTGACGAACTTCGGTGAACATTTAATTTTCCTTGAAAAAGGGAAACATTATGATTTGAACCAATAAGATTAGTGGTAAAGAACAACAGTGCTGTTGTTCTTTATTTTTTTGGGCAGGAAATCAAACTCAAGGAGCGAATAATAGTCTACATGGATTTTTACATGAAGGGAGCCATATAGAGATGGAAGAGAAAATCGTATCCTTGAAACAACAAGGACTTACGCTAAAACAGATTGCGGCAGAACTAGACGTCCCGATTGGCAAAGTCCAATACGCATGGCGGAAATGGAGAAATCAGCAACAAGAATCGGAGGCGGTTGCCCCTGTGAAACCAAAGGGTGGAAACAAGAAATCAAAGGCGACAGTTGAAACGTCTAAAAAACAAGTCGCATCGACAAAGGAAACGCTTGATGGAGCGACTTCTCCACTTCTTGATCAGGGTCCAGAGGGTTTTTGGCAGCTTCCAGACCGATATAATGTCGATTTTTTACACGCGGTCGTTCAGTCCCCGAACTCAGTGTACGTTTGTTGGGAAGTGTCTGATCTTGTCAAAGAGACGTTAGAACTCCAATTCATGAGAAGATGGGAAGACTTGCCGAAAGCGTTCCGAATTCTAGACGTGACATTACTAGACTTCAGTAGCGGTCAGGCAAACCGATCCTACACGTTCGACCTTCCAGAAATGACGAATAGCTGGTTCGTTCGTCCGCTAGACCCGAATACGACATATGTGTTTGAATTTGGGATTCGCACAATGGAAGGGGAGTTTTTGCCGATTGTGGCGTCTAAACCGCTGGATACGCCTCGTGCGGAGCCGAGCGGCACTGGTCGATTCGCGGAACCGGTACGCCGTTGGCAATACGGAGAAGTCGACTCTCCTGAAGTACTCGATACATTACCAAAATATGCGGCATATCGTTACGTACGATAAGGAGGACTCTATACATGAAACCAGGATACTTTTCACTCGTCCTTCATGCTCATTTACCGTACGTCCGGCATGAAGAAAAACATCGTTTAGAAGAAAGATGGGTCTATGAAGCCATCTCTGAAACATATCTGCCGATTTTATGGCAAGTAGACCGCTTGAAACGACCCTTGCATTGGACGGTCAGCATTTCACCACCGGTTGTCGAGATGCTTGCCGACCCACTCATTCAAGACCGTTATGTGGACCATTTGGATGAGATGCTCGAATTGATTGAACTAGAGCTATCTGAAGACAGAACCGATGCAGAAAAAGCAACGTTACATTTTTATCGTCAGCGATATAACGATTTGAAAAATACGTTTTTGCATTGGGATAAAAACTTGAACGAGGCGTTCCGTACATATCGTGAAGCGGGATATATCGACATGGTCACTTGTACGGCAACCCATGGATTTAACCCACATCTATTTACAGAGCAAGCTGCACGCGCGGAGATCCGTACGGGCCTAAATTGTTTTGAACGTCATTATGGATTCCGACCGACCGGCATTTGGTTACCAGAGTGTGCCTATACACCGGGTGTCGACCGAATTTTATTTGAAGAGGGCATACGTTATACCTTTGTCGACGAACATGCTCTTCTTGACGCAGATCCGACACCTGAGAAAGGGATCGGAGCGCCTGTATATTCACCACATGGTGTTGCGCTATTCCCTCGGGACCAAATCATTTCGGGTAAAATTTGGAGTTCGATGATTGGGTATCCGGGTCACCCGGACTATCGTGAATTTTATCGCGATTTGGCATATGATCGGGATTGGGACTACATTCAATCCTTTATGCATCCAGAAGGAATCCGTTTCGATACGGGACTAAAAATGCACCGGATCACGGGCGATACAGATCAGAAAGATTTCTATGTACGGGAATGGGCGGAGCATCAAATCGGAAATCATGCGATGGACTTTGCCAAAACCTTAGAATCACATCTCGAGGCACACAGTGCTCAAACGTTCCCACCTTTCCTCGTCACGGCACCGTTTGATGCGGAACTGTTCGGTCATTGGTGGTTTGAAGGACCAGAATTCCTTGGCCAAGTCGCAGAACGACTTGATGAGTTTGGGATCGAGACGATCACGCCGGCCATCTTCCTAGAACGTCATTTTAAAGATTTACAGACCGTACACGTCTCGATGAACACATGGGGACGTAAAGGATATGGCGAGGTTTGGATTAATGAACGGAACGAATGGATGCTTCGACACCTTCATATGATGGAGATGCAATTGGTTAAAGATGTGGCAGACTATCGCGAGCAATCCGAGTTAACCGATCGTGCGTTGAAGCAATTGATCCGTCATTATGTGTTGGCCGTATCGAGCGACTGGGCGTTCATTTTAGATGGACAAACGACTGCGCAATATGCAGCTGAACGCTTCCGTGAGCATACGCGTCTGTTCGCAGAACTAGAGACGGCGCTCTATCAGGATTCGCTTACACCTCAATTACTAGACGAACATTATAAAGCGTATCCGTTTCTTCAAGATGCAGATATCGAAATCGATTCATTCCTAGCGCCTCATGATTATTATGTGACGAAGGAACGCGAACAAGAGGACCCGGCCATTTTGGTGCTGACTCCTGAATATCACGGTCATCTCGTCGGTGGACTCGGGAAACGAGTCATTGATGAAGTGGAAGCTAGAGCGAATGAAGGAGAAGTAGTTTACGTACTGACACCATATCACGAAGGATTGCCGGAGTATGAACGACATGGGAATATTCATGTCTATCGTGTTCGACCGACGAGTCCATTTTTAGAACATGTCATGAATCAAGTGGCCACACAAAATATTGCCTATGTGAAGCTTGTACATGGGCTGGCGAAACGAGTTCCGTTCAAAGTGGTTCACCATTTTGATTGGATGACGATTCCTGCTGCGAGAGAACTTGCGCATTCCCTTAAGCTTCCGTTATACTCAACTATGTTGTCCTTTGAAGCGACACGCAATCCGCATGGTCACGGTGGTTTGTTCGATGCGATCCATCGAATTGAAAACAGCGTGTTCCCTGTCGCGAAGGTTGTCTATGTCGGTGAAGAGATCTCCATTCCTGACCTGAAACAACGGTATCAGTTGAGTGAGAATGTCAACACATGCCTGCCTCTTGAAACTTCTCCGTATGGACAGGATTCAATGAAAAAGAACGTGAAATAACCTTGCTTTTTCACAGGAAACTTGGTAGGATAATTGAGTATGCTTAGACTGTAAAGCAAAAGCACTTGATACAACATCATTAAGATGGGAGTGAAAGAAATGCGCGTTAAAATTACATTAGCTTGCACAGAAACAGGCGATCGCACGTACATCACGAAGAAAAACAAACGTAACAACCCTGAGCGCCTCGAGTTGCGCAAATACAACCCACGTCTCCGTCGTCACACGCTTTACCGCGAAGTGAAGTAATAAGGGACCGGCCGTCACATATGTGGCGGCTTTTTTTGTAAGGAGGAATAGTTGTGGATGAAAAAGCTGCGCTTAGACGTACCGTACATCAGTACATTAGACAAATGGAAAATCGGCAAGAAGTGGATGAGTTGATTCATCAACGACTGTTCGCGACGTCTTTGTGGAAAAACAGTCAAACGATTGCTGTGACATTGTCACTCCCACTTGAAATCGAAACATCACCGATTATTCATGAAGCATTTAAAGAAGGAAAAACGGTGTGTGTCCCGAAAGTAATGGAGCAGGGGATTACATTTCATGTCATCAACTCATTCGATGACCTTGAGGTCGGTGTCATGAATATATTAGAACCGACGACTTCTCCAACGACGCAGACGATTGATTTATGTCTCGTCCCAGGACGAGTGTTTGATCGTTCTGGCTTTCGTGTCGGATGGGGCGGGGGATACTATGACCGATTTCTAGAGACATACGAAGGTGTGACCCTTTCACTAGCTTATTCTGCCCAACTTGTAACACACGTACCGACAGAACCGCACGATCTCCCAGTACAGTGGATTGTGACGGAAAAGGAGAGTATTCAATGTTTGCCATTTTTATCGTGACATGCGTTGTCGCCTATCTCGGGTATCGATTACACTCCTTGACGCTCTCAGGAGCTCTATTGACAGTTGTGACGGGTACGGTAATTGGATTATCGTTTGGATGGTTTGGACTTTACTTACTCGGTGTATTTTTCTCGACATCCTCGCTTGCCTCAAAATATCGCTCTAGGGATAAGCAAGGGGTCGACGATATCGTCGAAAAGACCGGTGCCCGTGATGCCATACAAGTATTGGCGAACGGTGGAGTAGGTATCCTTTGTGCACTTGGATTTTTATATACGAAAGATTACGTCTTTCTCTATATGTACATCGTTTCCATTGCAGCCGCGACGAGTGATACGTGGGGATCGGAATTCGGTGTTTTATCGTCTCATCGACCACGATTCATGTTCACGTTTAAACGAGTTGAACCGGGCACAAGCGGAGCAGTGTCAACGTTTGGGACGATGATGTCGATCGTAGGAGCGTTCGTGATCGTGTTGTCTTCAGTATTGTTTATCGAAGTGGACCTACCGCTCTTTCTAATGCTTTGGGCAATCGGTCTGAGTGGAAGCATCATCGATACGTTACTTGGCGCTACTGTGCAGCGGAAGTTTCGCTGTGACGTCTGTGACAAACTGACGGAGAAAAAAATTCATCATCAAGTCCCGACGATTTATGTGTCAGGGTCCCGTCTACTCGGGAATGATGCGGTTAATTTTTTATCCGTGTTGGGGGCAACGGTGATTTGTTTTTTCATATTCAGATGAGGGTAGTACAGAAAATGAAGATGTTTCATTCTAATGTGAATGTTGTCACAATATCGCCAAAGTGAAAACGGTTTCCGCTGTAGTTAGGGTTTGTGAATGATGTTACAATCTTTATGTAACAGAGATAACAAATACATGAAACAGATTGTTCGAAGGGTGGAGAATCAATATGGAAACATTAAATCATGCTAAAGTAACACGTGTCGCACTTGTAGGGGCAGGGGCAGTAGGTGCGAGTTTCGCATACCAATTAACGACAGCTAGTCTTTGTGAGGAGCTTGTCATCATCGACATTAATAAAGCAAAAGCCGAAGGCGAAGCGATGGACTTGAATCATGGTGTTTCCTTCGCTTCATCTCCGATGCGCGTTTGGGCAGGGGATTATGCGGACTGTGGGGTTGCTGATATCGTTGTGATTACGGCAGGTGCTCCGCAGCGTCCAGGTGAGACACGCCTTGACCTCGTTGAAAAGAATGCGAAAATCATGAAGTCCATGATTTCAGAGATTATGGAGTCTGGATTCGATGGAATCATCATCATTGCATCAAACCCGGTCGACATCATGACACATCTCGCTTGGAAATATTCAGGTCTTCCGAAGCATCGCGTCTTCGGTTCAGGTACCGTGTTGGATACATCCCGTTTACGCTATATGTTAGGGGATTACTTCAATGTCGACCCGCGCAACTGCCATGCCTACATCATGGGTGAGCATGGGGATACGGAGTTCGCTGCATGGAGTAATGCGCGCATTTATGGAAAATCAGTCGAGCAGTTGCTTGAAGAACATGACGAATACAACTGGGAAGACCTTGAAGACATCTACGTAAATGTTCGTGATGCCGCTTATCATATTATCGAGCGCAAAGGTGCGACGTACTATGCGATTGGACTCGGCCTCCTTCGGTTGGTGAAAGCTGTCCTTCGTAACGAGAATACGTTGTTGACAGTCGGTGCACACCTTGATGGAGAGTATGGATTGCACGATATTCATATCGGTGTGCCAGCAATCATCAACCGTCAAGGCGTTCGTGAAGTCGTTGAGATTGAATTGTCACAAGAAGAGCATGAGAAAATGCAACATTCTGCGAACGTACTCATGAAAACAATGGAGCCTGTCTTGTAATCTCCACCCTTCGGAAACCCGTAGCCATATGGTTACGGGTTTTTATACATATAGAACGAATCATCGTTTGGTCGTGCGTCGTTTCGTGATTTACAATAGAATTGAGAGAGGAGGGGGTTTAGTTGGCAACGAGTTGTTTTTGGGAAGATATTTATCATGCGGTTGAAAGCGGTGGACGCATCGAAGGAGTTTTAGAGCCTTCCCGTGCGGTCATCTTGCTCGATACGAAAGCGGGCGATCGCTATGATTTATACATCCAAACTGAAAAGGCATGGGCGAATCATGTCGCAATGGATATCCACGCCATCTTAAACGCCTTTCGTCTTGCCCGAATCGGTCGGAAGCGGTTGACGATTCATCTGTACGGGGAGAGGTTAGTTGATGAAGAAAGAATTAGCTCGTTATCTTTTTCGATTCCTGCGAAAGTGACGTTGGCTCGATCGATTTGTACTCCTACGATGGAAGAAGATCGGTTTCGTCTTCTTGCGGTCTCGCTCGATCGACAGAAGAAGGCGGAGCTTAAGAAGCGATTTTCGTTTGGTAAACCGAAAGTAGTGTACGGACTCCTACTCCTTACATTTTTAGTGATGTGGGTAGCGGAGTCGGTCGGCTCGACATTTGACCCGAATACGTTGGTCACATTCGGCGCAAAAGTGAATCCGCTCATCGAACAAGGAGAATGGTGGCGATTGATCACCCCGATGTTTCTACACATCGGTTGGTTTCATTTTGCGATCAATATGTTTGCACTTTGGTCACTCGGCCCACTTGTTGAACGAATGTATGGGTCAATCAGATTCTTGATCATTTATATCATCAGTGGGGTATTGGCGACGACGGCATCGTTCGCTTTCAGTGAATCCATATCGGCGGGGGCCTCTGGTGCACTCTTTGGATTAGTGGGCTCGCTACTTTACTTTGGATTACGAGATCGTTCACTTTTTATGAAGACGCTCGGACCTCCATTGTTTATTATGTTAGGATTAAATGTGGGCCTGGCATTTGTTTTAGGTGCAAGTTTAGACCATTTCGCACATGCAGGTGGACTAGTGGGTGGATTCTTCGTCTCCGGAGTCGTCGGATTGCCTGATGAGAAAAATCGAACACAACGAATCTTATTTTCTGTGCTCACAATCCTATTATTTGGATTCTTGTATGGGTACGGATTTTGGTAAGGGGAGAGCAAAATGAACAAGATGATGGATACATTAAAGACATTGGTGAATATTCCGAGTCCGTCTGGTATGACGGAAGAAGCTATTTCATATACGGAGAGCGAGTTACGCGCTCTCGGAGTTACTACGTCTCGGCTACATAAAGGAGCATTGCTAGCGACGTTTCCTGGCCGGTCAACAAAAGCGCGTCTGTTAACAGCGCACGTCGATACGTTAGGGGCGATGGTGAAAGAAATCTTGCCGAGTGGGCGTTTACGTTTGACCCAAGTCGGTGGATACGCCTGGACGGCAATCGAGGGGGAGAACTGTCTTATTCATCGTGAAGAAAGAGAAGCCATTGAAGGTACGATTCTCATTCATCAGTCGAGTGTGCACGTTTATAAGGATGCCAACTCTGCGGAGCGTTCAGCATCGAACATAGAAGTCCGACTCGATGAAAAGGTTCACTCGCGTGAAGAAGTGAACGCACTAGGGATTGAAGTGGGTGATTTCGTCTCATTTGACCCGCGTTTTAAAGTGACGTCTTCAGGTTATGTGAAATCACGCCATTTGGATGATAAGGCATCCGTCGCTATTTTATTAGACCTCGCAAAAGACTTGGTCGATCAAGACTTACCACATACAGTTCATTACTTGATCTCAAACTATGAGGAAGTCGGCTTCGGAGGGAATGCAGGTATTCCAGAAGCGGTTGTGGAGTATGTCGCTGTCGATATGGGGGCACTAGGGGATGGTCAACATTCAGATGAATATACCGTCTCAATCTGTGCCAAAGACTCTTCTGGACCATATGACATCGGATTGCGTCGGAAATTTACGTCACTTTGTAAGTCTTACGAGATTGACTATAAGGTAGACATATATCCATACTATGGTTCAGATGCATCAGCCGCCATTCGTGCCGGTTATGATGTACGACACGCATTGGTTGGACCTGGAATCGAATCCAGTCATAGCTATGAGCGGACTCATACGTCATCTATGGAAGCCACGAGAGAACTGCTATACCGTTATGTGCAATCAACGATGGAGGAAGAAGCATGAAAAACTTTTATGATGTCCAGCAGTTTTTAAAATCATTCGGAACCATTATTTACATCGGAGAACGGGATGCTGAAATCTCACTCATGATGATGGAGCTTGATGAAATGTATGAGGGGGGCATCATCGAACAACGTGTTTATGATACGGCTAAAATCATTTTGACCCATGAATTGAAAAATTCAACGGATTGACAGAAACCCCTTAGTGCAAAGGGTTGCACTAAGGGGATAATAGTGTACACTAATCAATGAAAGCGATTTAGTTGAGATGAGGAGTGAACGATATGAAATGGTTACTAGGGATCGACATCGGAGGTACAACGGTGAAGATGGCTGTTTTAGACATGAACGGCATCATTTCTGATAAGTGGGAAGTCAAAACGGATATTCGAGAAAACGGTGTACATATCCCGAAGGACATTGCAGCTTCTTTTGAAACATATTTAGAGACATCAGGTAAAAAGAAAGAAGATTTTGCGGGCGCTGGGATCGGCGCGCCAGGGTTCATCAACTTCTCAGAAGGGGTTGTTGAATATTCTCCAAATATCGGGTGGAAAGACTTCGCACTTGTGAGCGAATTCGAACAGGCGGTCGGTCTTCCGGCTGTACTTGAAAACGATGCGAATACTGCAGCGCTCGGTGAAATGTGGAAAGGCGCTGGAGAAGGGGCATCTGAATTGTTGGCGATTACGCTTGGAACGGGCGTCGGTGGTGGTGTGATCACAAATGGAAATATCGTCCACGGAACAGCAGGTATGGCTGGAGAGATTGGTCATATTACGGTAGAGCGTGATGATACGAAAGCTGTGAAGTGTGGTTGTGGTCGTTTGGGATGTATCGAAACCATTGCATCCGCTACTGGCATCTCACGATTGGCTCTGCAGAAACGGAAAAATCAAGACACATCCTTGAACGACCTAAAGGAAGTGACGGCACGTGACGTCTTTGAAGCATATAAGGCGGGCGATTCAATCGCAACATCAGTCATTGACGAAATGACGGAATATCTTGGCTTGACGATTTCGAACATCGCGAACACGCTCAATCCAAAAATGATTGTCATCGGGGGCGGCGTCTCTAAAGCTGGTGATGCATTACTCGAACCGTTAAACGCTCAATTTAAACGGTTTGCGCTCGAACGCGTCTACGAGTCAACGACTTTCAAAATCGCAGAACTTGAAAACGATGCCGGAGTAATCGGATGTGCGTGGTTAGCACGTAAACACTTCCTTCCGACACGCGTATAATGACGACACGTCTGCTTGATGCAGGCGTGTTTTCTTATGGGAAAGGGTATGGGATATTGTAAAATTTGTAACGTCATAGTTGATTTTTTATTAAAAAAGGAGTAAGATTTGGTCTTGATACTGGACGTGTACTATTCATTTTGAATTGTACAATGTATGAACAAATATAAAAATGGCTATGAAAACTTGTCTAAAAACTGAAAAGAGGAGGAGACCGTCTGATGAATTCATCTCAACGCTTCTCGAAGCTATCGACGAGACTGAACGACACGGTCCGTGCTTCGTTTCAAGAATATCGTTTATTTTGGATTTTTACGTTATTGCTTTGGACGAAGACGTACATCGTCTATCAATTTTTCTTTAACATTCCGATTGAAAACACTGCGCAGGCATTTATCTTACTGATTAGCCCAATCAGTTCGACCTTATTCCTGTTCGCCTTCCACTTCTTCTTTAAAGGAAACAAACAAAAATGGGTGCTCTTCACCCTTTATGCGGTTGCTTCATTCGTTCTGTTTGCGGATGCCGTGTATTTTCGGGAATTCACGGACTATTTGACAGTTCCTGTCATCATGCAACCGTCGAACATGGAGACGATCTCTTCATCGTTCACTTCATTATTAGAGTGGAAAGACTTGATTATTCTTGGTGATGTGTTCGTTCTTCCATTTATTCTATGGCGGATGAACTTGAAAGAGAATGCGGCATCACATCGTCGTGCTCTCATCACATTTGTGGCAGCCGTATCTGTATTCTTATTCAACCTTTCTTTGGCTGAGACGGAGCGCCCTGAATTGTTGACTCGCTCATTTGACCGTGAGCTTTTAGTGAAAAACATCGGAACATTTAATTTCCATGTATATGATGCGATGCTTCAAACAAAAACATCTGCTCAAAAGGCAATGGCGGACGAATCAGAACTCGCAACAATCGAACAGTTCACTCGTCAAAACTATGCTGCACCGAATCCAGATTTGTTCGGGAAGTATAAAGGGAAGAACGTCATCGTCGTTTCGTTTGAATCGACTCAGAACTTCACGCACAATATGAAAGCACCGAATGGAGAGTACATTACGCCGAACTTGAACAAGTTGATCGATGAATCTCATTATTGGCCAAACTATTACCATACTGTTGGTCAAGGGAAAACATCGGATGCAGAGTTTGCGCTAGATAACTCTTTATATGGCTTACCGCGTGGTGCCGTATACTTTACGAACGCAGATAACGAATATCAGGCACTTCCTGAGTTAATTAAAGAAGACAACTATTACTCAGCAGTGTTCCATGCGAACAACAAATCGTTCTGGAACCGTGATCAAATGTATAAAAATATAGGGGTCGACAAGTTCTTTGATGAGAAGAGCTATGACCTCGGTAATCCTGAAAATATGACAGAGTGGGGTCTTCTAGACGATAGCTTCTTCGAGCAATCGATTCCAATGCTTAAAGAATTACCGGAACCGTATTACGCGAAGTTCATTACGTTGACGAACCACTTCCCATATACGATGCCGAGTGAGGACTATGAGCTCGTACCGAAGTTCGAGACAAGCTCGACCACGTTGAACAATTTCCCTCAGGCACTCGCCTATCAAGATTACGCACTCGGTCTCTTCATCGATCAATTGAAAGAGAACGGGATGTGGGATGATACCATCTTTGTCGTCTATGGTGACCACTATGGAATTTCGACAAACCACAACGATGCGATGGCTGAGTTGCTCGGAAAAGACGAATTGACGCCTTTCGATGTAGCGAAGTTACAACAAGTACCATTCGCAATCCATTTACCGGATCAGAAGAAAGGTGAAGTGCATGAGACGATCGGGAGTCATGTCGACATGAAACCGACAATCTTACACCTTCTTGGAATTGATACGTCGGATACGATTGGATTCGGGAACGACTTGTTCTCAGAAAATCGTAACAGTCGTGCTATTTTCCGTGACGGTACGGTCGTGACGGATGAGTATGTATGGACGCAATCGACATGTTACAATGCGACTTCTGGTGAAGTTGTGGAAGACACGTCGCTATGTGGTCCGATGACAGAAGAAGCGGAAAAGATTTTGCAAATGAACGACGACTTAATTTATTCCGATCTTCTTCGTTTCAAAGAACAGACAAAAGAATAAGCAGTTTACGGACCGATCCATTTAGTGGAACGGTCCGTTTTTTATTTGAATTCATTTTCATGGACAGAGGTTCAACTAAAAAAATGAAACAAAAAAGCGACCGAAGTCGCTTAATGATTGCGTGATGCCAATTAACCTGGAATTCCACCGTAGATTAAGGTAGCGATTCCAAAGAATCCGAATACGAGTACAGTTAAACCTGCAAATACGAGCGGAAAGAATTGGCGTTTTTGGAATGAACGAAGCATTCCCCAGATAGCCACAATCGCAATGATGACGGACATCCATCCGAACGGTTCATACAAATGCATGACGAGTTCCCCCTTTAATTATACGTCATGAAATTCATAAAAATTTCACTGAAATATCATTATTATTTTATCCGATTATTAGGGCGCTGTCGAGTAAAGGTTGACATCGATACAATTTTGCCACAATATTGTTTTGAACAAGAAGGGGATGAACGATATGCAAATCAAAAAGATTACATCTGGTTTAGCGCAAGAGAATGGATACGTCTTAGAAAAGGATGGCACGGTGGTGGTCATTGACCCAGGAACCGATGATCCACGCTTCTTTGAAGTGATCGATCGATTCGGGACACCCTCGGCGATATTGTTGACGCATGCGCATTTTGATCATATCGGTGGCATCGATGCACTTCGCGAACGCTATCAAATACCTGTGTATATACATCGTCTTGAAACCGATTGGTTAACGAATGGAGAAAAGAATGGGGCCTCTGCGTTTAATTTACCGATGCCTTCGATGAAACCCGCAGAGAAAACATATGAAGATGATGTTTTAAGAATCGGGAATCTCACATTTCAAATCTATCATACACCGGGTCATTCCCCAGGAAGTGTCGTATTGTATATGGCTGATGAAAAGACTGCTTTTTGTGGTGACTTGATTTTTAAACAATCCGTCGGACGGACGGATCTGTTTGGTGGTGACCAGTCAACATTAATGGGGTCTATCGATCGGATGAAGCAACTCCTTCCTGATGAGACGATCCTTTACTCGGGACACGGTCCGCAGACGACGCTCGAAGAAGAAAAACGTACAAATCCGTTTTTCACATAATAAAAAAGATTGTCTCCGGTGAGACAATCTTTTTTACATTTGGAAGTTGCTCCAATACGTAAAGACAACGAAGAAAATTGTCAAATACGCACCGAACACATATACATACGTTTTTTCAGTTAACTTTAAGTAACCAAGAGCGACGAAGAAAATCGTTTGTGCTAAGAAGACAAGTCCCATCACGATAAAGTCGCCGGTATGTTCACTACTGCTTTGGTCGCCGCCTAGTGCGCCTACGAAAGCAAGTGCCGCTACTAACCCAGTCCAAAAGCCTAGGACACGAAACATTCTTGCCATGTTAATCCCCCCATACGTGCATTATTCCATTCTCATTCACTATTTTACCAACACATTCGAAAAAATGCTATGGAAACGTGAGAATTGAGCAAAATAATCGTGAAAAATATGTGAAGTGAATACGGAAAATAAAGTTGTACAAAAAAATAAAAAAGTTGTACAAAAAGTGTACAAAAGGGGTATAGGGATGTATAATCAACTTATACAAACTGAGCGAAGTGAGAAGTTGAATGAGGGAGGAACATATAATGGCATCAGAACTAATGTTTTACACGTATCCAAGTTGTACATCATGTAGAAAGACGAAAGCGTTTTTACAAGAACAGGAACTGCAAGTGAGCGAACGTCATATTTTCAGAGATGCACCGACTGTCGATGAACTATTACAGTTACTTGCGATTAGTGAGGAAGGCGTTGACTCCCTCCTTGCGACGAGAAGCCAGGCCTTCAAACAACTTGATGTTGATGTGGAGGATTTGAAATTAAGTGAATTACTCAAATTGATGAGTGAAAATCCAAAACTACTAAAACGTCCGATCCTGACTGATGGAAAAGAAGTGATTGTCGGCTATGACAAGGTTTCAATCGAAACATATGCGCGTCGTCATAATGTCGTTTCAGTCCAAGTTTCATAAAACAAGTCCACTTTTAACTTAGTGGGCTTTTTTTTATGCTTATAGCGAGGTGATCGAGATGAAGGAGCTCATTGAAGAACTAGTAATTTCGGCACGTCGAGTCGGCGCGAGCGATCTTCACTTTATACCGGATTTCGATAAGGTGAAAATTCAAATCAGATCTGCGATGAGATTAGTCGAGTTTCGATCAATCGATGTTGATCTGTATGATCGACTGACGTTTCATATGCGCTATTGGTGTTCATTATCTGAAACGAATCAACGGATTCCGCAGTCCGGTGTCTACGAACTGAATCAAGATGTGATTCGAGTGACATTTTTGCCTTCATTTACTCAGACGATGATGTCTTGGAGGATTCCGCACCATGTGTTCGAACTTGATGAACTGTTACATGTACATGATGTAGAACGTTTTAACAAAATGGTAGCGGCTCGTCGTGGACTATTCTTCATAGGTGGGTCTACTGGAGCTGGGAAGACCACGGTATTATATGCATTATTAAATCAATTGAAGCATGAACGAATTGTAACGATTGAGAACCCACCGGAGCAGGTCGTTGAAGGGGTTATTCAATTAGAGGTGAACGCGAAAGCAGGACTAGGGCATCAGCAGTTGTTAAAAGAAACGCTTCGTGCAGATCCGGATATCATTGTCATCGGGGAAGTTCGGACTGAAGAAGAGCTACTTGTCGCATATGATGCCGCGCTCAGTGGACATATGACTATTACCACGTTCCATACAGCATCCATAGAAGACGGAGAGAGACGATTGGAGCAGCTTCTTGGGAGGTCGTCTGTTGAAAGACATTGGTGTGTATTGACCCGGAATCAGGAGGTGACTTGTGAATGGTCCGCACTGACTTCAACTCATCCGCTCGATTGATTCAACGATTCCTACGTCTTCAGTCCCGAGGAGTCTCGCTTAAAACGACGATGGAAACATTGGAGTTTCATGAGAGAGGGAATATGAAAGAAAAGGTTCATCACATGAGGATGCTATTAGAGTCGGGCACAGAGTTGTCTAAAGTGTTCTCGGTGATTGTCACGAATAAACAGATGCAAGAGATGTTACATACAGCGGAACAGAGCGGTCGATTCATCGATGGATTGTCTCAAGTTGTTCAAGTGTTAGAAATGAGGCAGCGCGGTAAAAAAGAATTGAAACGACTCATCCGCTATCCGTTGCTCATTTTTTTCATCCTACTTCTGTTAGGCATGATTTATGCGTTATACATTTTTCCGAAGTTGATGGGAATGGTAGATCTTTCATCGCATAGCGGAGTGGCTACGGTTCTATTATCCCGTTGGTTCTTTCCGATACTATTTTGTACGTTCTTCACGATAGGCGTAATCTTATACGTTTTACATCGGAGAGGAACCGAACTTCCATTCTACATATGGAAACGAGGAAAAACATTATATATGACGTATCTATTCGTCAGTGAACTGTCATTGCTTCAGAAGACCGAGACAAATATCCGTCAAATCATTTCGCGACTTTCCGATGAGGAAGGGGAGATGGCTGAACTGGCAAAACGAATTCATCAGCGAATGTCTGACGGGAAGAGTATTGAGGACGCAACGAAAAGTGAGCCGTTCATTGACTATGAGGTCGTGAGTTTATTGGGTGTAGGGGCGATGAGTGGTGAGCTCGGCGAATTGATGTCCCTTCATCGAGAGCTCGTTTTCGAAGAAATGGAGCAGTATATTCGAAGTCTAATTGAAAAAGTAGAACCAGCTTTATATGGCGTGTTAAGCATGATGATTGCAGTCTTATTTTATACCTTGTATTTGCCGGTCAAACTCATTATGGCCCAATTATGAAGGGGGAACTTACACATGAAGGAAGAGGAAGGGTTCACACTGATTGAAATGGCGGCAGTTCTGTTAATTATTTCCGTGCTTCTTTTATTGCTTGTCCCATCTCTAACGGAAGGGAAGTCGCGGGCGGATCAAGTAAGTTGTGAAGGGAGCGTGCGAATTGTCGAGTCCGAAATTAATTTGCACTACGCAGAGCATAAAGGATATCCGGTGACGTTAGAGGAAATCAATCGAGCCTCTGCTAAAGACCCACTCGTTTATAGTTGTCAATCGGTCGACTATACGTATTCGCCTCTCGACGGAACATTGACTAGACAATGAGGGGCTATACGTTAGTGGAAGTGACCTGGGTGTTAGTGGTCTTATCTTTTCTACTACTCATCAGCACGCCGGTTGTGAAGCCATTCGAACGAATTGAACTTTTCGACTTTACTGACTCATTAGTTGCCGACATTCAAGAAGCGGGACAGTATCCGTATATTTCTGAGGATGGGAGTTGCGTGCCAAAATTGCTTTGGGTTTCGAAACAAAAAACGTACCTTATTGTATGTGGGAGAAGTGTGGTTCGAGAAGTGGATGTGCCGAGTGGCGTAAAGGTATACTTGCCTTCATATCATACAATCACCTTTTCACAAGCGACGGCGGCTTATGCAGGTCAATGGAAATTTGTCAGTGGAAAAACGTCTGTGACGCTTAAGTTTCGAATCGGTACATACGAACCGGAGGTGATTGTTCGTGAAGATGGATGAGATGGGCTATTCACTGTGGGAATTGAGTGTCAGCATTGCGGTTGTGATGGGGTGGTTCTTCATATTGACATCATTCGTAGTGCAAGGGAATGAACGAGTCGATCGACTGAGTGAAACGTTGTTTATTTTTGAGCGATTACAAGGGGAGGTGCTACTTGAGGCTGCTGAACCGTCAGGACGTGAACAAGTATGTGAGAAAGAATTTTGTTTACCGACATTATGAAAATGGGTTTACGATGATTGAAATGACGTTCGTTTTGCTGATTCTACCCATGTTTCTTTTCCTTTTAGTTGAACTGCTTACTCTGGGTCAACATCTTTATGAACAGCCTAAATGGAACCATCATACGACACCGCAATTGATTGTACGTCGTTTGATGGGGAGTGAAAATTGCCGTGTCGATGCCGGGCGGTTGCGAGGTGATTTCGTCAAATCGGATGAGGAGCGGTGGCCATGGACAATCAAACAGGTAAACGGCAATTTGGTGATGGTGGGAGACGGAGGAGGGAACTTACTCTTTTTAAGAGGAATCAATCAGTATCATGTCGAATCGGTCGGGGTAGGATTTCAAATTTCATGGACCGATTCATCGTACAAAAGAGAGCGGCACGTCATGTGTATGAACGTGGATTCTTCCTCATCGTCACCCTGACCTTGATTGTATGGTTACTAGGAGCTGCATTATTTTGGTATACTGATGTAGAGAGAACGACAAGGCAAATCTCCGATGAAATATTGTCTATTCGTTTCGAATCACATTTGTTATTGGCAAAAGGACGATGCAAAGAGCACCCTTTGACGATTCATAAACCGACGGGTACTGTGACATGTCGGCCGATTGCACCCAATCGAACTGAAGTGGACATGGTATTATCATCCGGTGAACGTCATAAAGAGGTGATGACTTATGAATGACAAACCGTTTTACATTGTGGGATTTATGGGTACAGGTAAATCTACCTTATTCCCACTATTGAGAGAAGCGGGTGAAACGGTTGATTTGGATCAGTGTATTGAAGCCCAGATAGGGATGGATATTGCTACATATTTTAAACAGTTCGGTGAGTCAGCGTTTCGGGAAGTAGAAACAGAAGTTCTACGACAAGTCGACGCGGACTTTGTACTGACAGGAGGCGGGATTATTGAGCGACCTGAAAATATGCGATGGATGCGTGATCATGGGACTGTGCTTCATTTAGACCTGCCGTTTGAAATATGTTGGGAACGGATCAAGGCATCTGATCGCCCGCTAGTTCAAAAAGGACGAACGAAAGTGAAGGAGTTATATGAGCGACGTGATGCATCCTACCGGGAAGCGGACGAGTCTATTGATGCAACGCAAACGCCAGAAGACATTGCAGAATACATTATTCGTTTGAAGGAGAGGAACGTATGATTTGGATAAATCTCGCAATCATTGGACTAGCAATAGTTGGACTTGGGGTATATGGTTACCTCTTATTTAAAAATAAAATGAAGCCTGAATTCGGCCGCTTGAACCGCCTAACGGAACGGTTTAAACTTCGGGCAGACGTGATTGGTCAACAGGTCAATGAGATCAAAGGACACGTGGATGCGGTCAACCGATCTGTTACCCAAATAAAAGAGTTTGGGGTCAATGCGAAGAGTGAATCGATTGAATTGAAGCAAGCCGCCGTTGAGCTAACTCATGAAATCAAACGGACAGCTGGAATTGAACGTTCTGACGTTTCCACCGAGTCGAAAATATGAAATAATGAGGATGAAAACGTTTTCGTTTTCCATCCTTTTTCTTTTTCTCTTTTTTACCTATGCAGAAGGTTTAAAAATTGTTAAAGTGAAATGGAAAACGAAAGATTTCAAAAACAAAAGCATTTTATGTTCGGGATTGGGGGATATTATGGAAAAGGTTACTTTGAAACGTACGCCTTTGTTCGATTTAATCGAACCGAAGGCGAAGATGGTTGATTTTGCGGGATTTGAAATGCCGATTATGTTCTCTTCGATTAAAGAAGAGCATTTGGCTGTACGTCAAAACGTGGGGATGTTTGATGTATCTCACATGGGAGAAATTCGAATCGAAGGGCCGGACGCACTTGAGCAAGTTCAAAACTTGGTGACGAATGATATCTCGAAGATAAAAGTCGGTCAAGCCCAGTACAATCTTCTCTGCCTAGAAGACGGCGGCGTTGTAGATGATTTACTTGTCTACCGTTTAGATGAGGATGCTTATTGGCTCGTTGTCAATGCATCGAATATCGAAAAGGATGAAGCGCACATTCGTCGATACGTGAACGGTGATGTTGTCGTGACGAATGAATCGGATGAATACGGTCAAATTGCGATTCAAGGGCCACATGCACAATCTGTGCTTCAAACCATCACAAATGTGGCGCTTGATGAAATCGGGTTCTTCAAATTCATGAATGGGGACGTGGCGGGTGTGCCGTCGATTATCTCTAGAAGTGGATATACTGGGGAAGATGGATTTGAGATATATGCTCGTTCAGAAGCGATTTCTGCTATTTGGGAAGCACTTGAAGCCGAGGGTGTTACTCCGTGTGGACTGGGCGCACGCGATACATTACGTTTCGAAGCGTGTTTGCCGCTTTACGGTCATGAGTTGGATGAGTCGGTCACGCCGTTCGAAGCGAATCTCAATTTTGCCGTCAAGCTAGATACTGATTTTGTTGGTAAGGAAGCACTCGTCACTCAAAAAGAAAACATTCCGAATCGATTGATTGGATTGAGATTGCTCGGTCGTGGGATTGCCCGCCAAGGGGCGCAAGTTGAATTGGATGGGAATGTAATCGGCGTTGTCACGACCGGTACGATGCCTCCGACTGTAAATGAATCAATCGCATGGGCACGAGTCGATGCACGTTACAAAGATGAAGATCGTTTTGTCATCGACATCCGTGGCAAAAAGATTGAAGCCGAACGCGTACCGACACCTTTCTATAAACGAACGAAATGAAACAGGGGGATTCAGAATGAACAGAATGGAATTTCGTTATTTACCGATGACCGAACAAGATGAACGAGACATGTTAGAGACAATCGGCGTCGATTCAATCGAAGCGCTTCTTTCGGATATTCCAGAAACACTTCGCGAACAAGCATCATTGGCGGCGATCGGGGCTCCGCTTCCGGAAGTCGATCTCGTTCGTCATATGACGAAATTGGCCGATAAGAACAAACATACGAAATCGTACCCGAGCTTCCTTGGGGCAGGGATGTATGATCATCTTTCACCGAGTGTGATGAACCATATGCTTTTGCGTTCTGAATTCTATACGGCGTATACGCCATATCAACCTGAGATTTCACAAGGTGAACTTCAGGCGATGTTTGAATTTCAAACAATGATTTGTGAATTGACAGGGATGGACGTCGCGAACTCTTCGATGTACGACGGGATTACAGCTCTTGCTGAGGCGACATACTTAGCGAGTGCACAGACGAAGAAGAAACGTGTCGTCGTCTCCGGTGCGGTGCATCCTGAAGCGAAGGACGTGATCCGTACGTATGCGGACGGACCAGGACTGTCAGTCGACTATACAGATGTGTTGAACGGGGTAACAGATGTGTCCGACCTCGACTTGACGGACGCATCGTGTCTTGTCGTTCAATATCCGAACTTCTACGGTCGCATTGAAGACTTAGAAAAAATGGCGGAGCTGGCTCACGAAGCCGGTGCGCTCTTCATCGTGTCGAGCAACCCGCTCGCCCTCGGGATTTTGGAGTCGCCAGGGGCACTCGGTGCGGACATCACGGTCGGGGATGCACAGCCATTTGGTATTCCGCAAAGTTTTGGTGGACCGTCATGTGGATACTTCGCGGTCAAAAAATCTTTGATGCGTAAACTACCGGGGCGACTTGTCGGTCAAACAGTCGACGAGGACGGCAAACGCGGATTCGTGTTGACACTTCAAGCACGGGAACAGCATATCCGTCGTGATAAAGCGACATCTAATATCTGTTCGAACCAAGCGCTCAACGCGTTGGCTGCTTCGATCACGATGTCTGCTTTAGGAAAATACGGTATTCGTGATATGGCCGTTCGAAACATTCAAACTGCTCATTATATGAAAGAAACGTTAAAAGCTGCAGGATTCAACATTATTGATGAAGGACCGATGTTCAATGAGTTTGTCGTGGACTTTGGGCGTGACGCAGAAGACGTGTCGCGTCATCTACTTGAGCATGGGATGATTGGTGGTCTCCCGCTCGGTACGTATGAAGAGGAACGTCAGACACAGATGTTGGTTTGCGCGACGGAGTTGCGTACGAAAGAAGAGATTGACCAGTTTGTCGAAGTGGTTGGGGGGATGAAATAATGCAACACGAGCAAACGCTAATTTTTGAAGTATCACGTGAAGGACGTACAGGATATAATTTGCCGACACCGACTGTCCCTGAGGTGGACCTTGAGACATTGTTACCGGCTACGATGATTCGAAAAGAGGCAGCGGAACTTCCGGAAGTATCTGAACTCGATGTCGTTCGCCATTACACGTCTCTATCTACACGAAACCATGGGGTCGATTCAGGCTTTTATCCGCTAGGTTCATGTACGATGAAATATAATCCGAAAGTGAACGAAGATATGGCTCGTCTTTCTGGATTTGCACATATTCACCCGTTGCAACCGGTCGAGACGATTCAAGGTGCGCTTGAGCTCATGGTGGACTTACAGGAGCAACTCGCTGAAATCACAGGTATGGACGAAGTCACATTGCAACCTGCGGCAGGGGCGCACGGTGAATGGACAGGTCTCATGTTGATCAAAGCGTTCCATGAGCGTAATGGGGATACGGCCCGTACGAAAGTACTCGTCCCAGACTCGGCGCACGGAACAAACCCAGCGTCTGCAGTCGTTGCTGGATTTGAGACGGTAACCGTCAAGTCGGATGAGCGCGGTCTTGTCGATTTGGATGATTTGAAGTCAAAAGTTGGATCGGATACAGCTGCGCTCATGCTAACAAACCCGAATACGCTTGGACTATTTGAGGCAGATATCCTTGAAATCTCAAAAGTCGTTCATGGAGCTGGCGGGAAGCTGTATTATGATGGTGCGAACTCAAACGCGATTCTCGGGATCGCTCGTCCGGGGGACATGGGCTTTGACGTCGTCCACTTGAATCTTCATAAAACGTTCACTGGCCCACACGGCGGTGGAGGTCCAGGCTCAGGTCCAGTCGGGGTGAAACGCGATTTGATTCCATTCCTTCCTACTCCAATCGTGACGAAGACAGAAGATGGATACGGTCTCGATTACGACCGTCCACATTCAATCGGTCGAATCAAACCATTCTATGGAAACTTCGGGATCAACGTTCGTGCGTATAGCTACATTAAGACGATGGGCGCTGAAGGGTTGACACGAGTATCACGTGAAGCGGTCCTCAACGCCAACTATATGTTCGCGCGACTAAAAGATGCGTTTGACGTGCCATATGATACGTATTGCAAACACGAGTTCGTCTTGTCAGGGAAACGTCAAAAAGCCCTCGGGGTACGTACACTCGATATCGCGAAACGTCTTCTTGACTTCGGTTACCACCCACCGACAATCTATTTCCCGTTAAATGTCGAGGAATGCATCATGGTGGAACCGACAGAGACGGAATCAAAAGAAACACTCGATGCGTTCTGTGATGCGATGCTCCAGATTGCCAAAGAGGCAGAAGAGAATCCGGAAATCGTTCAGACGGCTCCGCATACGACGGTCGTCAAACGGATGGACGAGACACTCGCTGCCCGTAAGCCGATTTTGAAATATGAGCGTCGTGAGACGTCATCTGTAAAATAAAAAACGGGCGAGTCGATGATCAAATCGACCGCCCATTCTTTATGCTTTTTTAATCTTGCCCTTCCAGTTCTTGAAGCCACCTTCAAGCATGTAAATATTATTATAGCCGTTCTTCATGAGAAGTTTAGCCGCCTGGTTTGAACGTGAACTACCTTGGCAGTAAATCAAGATGGGTTGGTCTTTACGCAATTCTTTCATGCGCATCTTCAACTGACCGACCGGGATATTCCGAGCGCCGACGATATGTCCACCTTTATATTCGTTCGGTTCACGCACATCGATCAACTGACCTTTTCGAAGTGAAGCGCGGAATTCTTCTTGTTTCATTTTTTTCAACCCGCGAGCTGGCATGAAACGCCATACGATATAGGCGATCAAGGCAACCCATAGGAGGATGACGAGGATTGTTTCGATTCCCATAGATGTTCTTCCTTTCTCTTTCAAAGTTACCATATCTCATTATAATGAATTTAAGGTCATGAGACAATGATTGACTCAATCAATCGGGGCTTTCCCTTTCGATTTCATGCCAGTTAGGATAAAATAAAAAAGGAAACCGGAACATTAGGGGAGGTCGTGCCCATGCCGACACCGAGTATGGAAGATTATTTAGAACGCATTTACTTATTGATGTCAGAGAAAGGATATGCACGAGTATCTGACATTGCCGAACATTTAGGGGTACATCCTTCCTCTGTCACCAAGATGGTCCAAAAGTTGGATCGTGAAGAATATTTGGTCTACGAAAAATATCGTGGGCTCATGCTGACAAAAAAAGGTCAAAAGATAGGAAAACGATTGGTCGAGCGACATGCGATGCTCGAGTCTTTTTTACGTCTGATCGGTGTAGATGAAGCAGATGTATACGAGGATGTCGAAGGAATCGAGCATCATCTGAGCTCAAATACACTCGACTGTATGACGCAGTTCGTAGAATTTTTTGAGGATAAACCGGAACTCATGGACCAATTTAAAGTATTCCGCGAACAAGAACGAATTACCGAAGAATAAGGTTTGGAAAAACGTCAATCTGAAACGGTTGGCGTTTTATATTTAGTAAATATCCACTTAAAACCGAACATAAAGTTTATTTTATTCTTATAATGTTTATTTTTAGGGTTCGTATATGCTAATATTAATCGTGGATTGAATAATTAGGGGGTGACGGCGAACATTCGCCTAAGTCATGGAGATTCAAATTAAAGGGAAACTATTTGATGAACAACAGATTCAAACGCGTGTGAAAGAATTGGCAGAGGAAATTGAGCACGATGCAATGGGAACACCGATTGTCATCGTCGCTGTATTGAAAGGGTCAATGGTCTTTGCGGCAGATTTGATGCGTTATATGAAAGGTAGCGTTCAATTGGACACTGTAGCGACGTCTTCATACGGGAAAAAGACGGTTTCTAGCGGTAGTGTCCAACTTCGTAAAGACTTAGATCTCGACGTCGAAGGAAAATATGTGGTCATTATCGAGGACATCATCGACACGGGGCAGACATTGAAATTCTTGTGCAAACATATGGAGCTCCATCAACCGAAACAATTGAAAATCTGCACGTTGCTTGATAAACCGGCACGACGTCTTGTTCAGTTGGACGCAGACTATGTCGGATTTGAAATCCCAGATGAGTTTGTCATCGGGTATGGCATTGATTATGCGGAGCAATATCGAAATCTTCCTTACATCGGATATGTAGAGACGAATTAAAAGGAGCGCCGCGGCGCTCCTTTTACATATTCGCTTTCTTTTTCTTCTTGCCTTTTTTCCCCTCGATTACTGTTAAGTGAGGGGGGTTGCTCCGGTGTGTGCTCGAACGTTTAGACAACTTCGTAACGTTTGATCCCGGTTTTTTGTTCTTCTTATTCTTCATGGACGCGGAAGGTCTGACTTGAGGTCCGCGGGTACCTTGCATCCGTTTTTTAGAGGCTTGAGCTGTTTTACGATAACGCATATCTTCTGGGGACATACGTCGTCCGATAAAAAAGCGATAGATCACATAAAAGACTAACCCGAATATCCCGATGAACAACAATTGCCGAAACAGGCGACCGGGGTCGGTGGCGAGCATATGTCCTACCCCGATGAAACCAAGGATGAACACGATTGTTGCAGCGGTCGAACCAATTCTTTGTCTGATCATGGTGCTTCCTCCTCTTATCCCTCTCTATGAACGACCGATTCTCCTAACTCTTTCCGCTCCCAAGCTTCAAATGCTTCGATGGCGACTTGAATCTGGTCATCGTTTGGTTCCCGGGTCGTTAATAGTTGCAACGATAGTCCGGGTTTCCCGAGAAATGACAGATAGCGATGATCGCGGAAACGGTTAGTAAATTGAAGGACTTCAAATGAGATTCCGATGACAACCGGCAAAAGCGCGATTCGGCTGACGAGTCGCAACCAAAGCGGATCGATTGGCACGATCATATAGACGCCAATTCCAACGAAAACGGTAAACAAGATAAAGCTTGAGCCACAACGATAATGGAGACGTGAGCTCTGGCGAACATGTTCAACCGTAATCGGCAGTCCGGACTCATAACAGTTGATGACCTTGTGCTCAGCACCGTGATATTGAAAGACGCGTTTGATGAGTGGCGTCAAAGAAATAATATAGAGGTAACTGAGTAGCAATACTAATTTTATTCCCCCTTCAAGGAGGTTTTGAATCACATGTCCGGAAAATAGCGGTACGTCTTGGAACATGGCCGCAAGTAATGCTGGCGTCACGTTGAAGATTAATTTTCCGAAGATGTACGAGACGACACCGACGATTGCGATGAAGGCAATCATCCAAATGCTTTGTTTTTGATCATCGTCTGACTGTACATCGTCACTCGGGTCGACATCGTAGCGGTCACTCGCAAAGTTCATGTGAGCGGACCCATTTTTAAGTGATTCATAGAGTGCGACGATTCCTCTAAGGAACGGTACTTTTTTTAAGGATTGGACCCAAGGAACGAGGATTCGTGCTTGCTCAAACGTTTCAATGGTGCCGTCCTTTCGTCGGATGGCAGAGGCGCTTTCGGAACGGCCCTGAAACATGACGCCTTCCACGAGCGCCTGTCCTCCGACGGGGATGGTTGGTTTAGAATTCATTCACTTTCCTCGATTCTTACAGTATTGTACTTGAATTATACCGTGATTCATAAAAAAAACGAAAGGGTAGAAGGCACAATTCACGTTCTTTCGATAAATTTGTTACAATAGATAAGACTTGACGAACGAGGGGGAAGAAGATTGCGGATCTTAGTATTAAACGGGCCGAATTTAAATTTACTTGGCCGTCGTGAGCCTGACGTGTATGGGGACGTGTCATTAAAAGGATTAGCGGCCGAATTGTTGCTCGTCGCTCCCGAGAATGTTGAACTCATCTTTAAACAGTCAAATCATGAGGGTGAGTTGATTGACGCCCTTCACGATGCGTTTGATTACGAAGGTGTTATCTTGAACGCTGGAGCGTATACGCATACGTCGATTGCGATTCGAGATGCTATATCCGCGATTGCTGCCCCGGTCGTTGAAGTACATATCTCGAATGTGCATGCTCGTGAGACCTTTCGGCACGAATCGAAAATCGCTGGTGTTTGCATCGGTGTGATTGCAGGATTCGGTCTCACCAGCTATACGTTAGCTTTGCATGCACTACTCGAACATTGGAGGAATCGACATGATTGAACGCGTAAACAAACTGCAAGCACAGTTAGAGGCAAACGAGATTGACGCATTGCTCGTCACTAAGCGTGAGAATATCCGTTACTTATCAGGATTTACTGGATCAAGCGGTGTCATCGTCATCACGACAAAATCAGCAAGTTTCATTACGGATTTCCGCTATACGGAACAAGCGAATGATCAAGTGAAAGGATATGACATCATTCAACTCGATACTTCGCTTATTCAATCGGTTGCTGACGTTGTATCACGCGAGTCGGTCGCTCGTCTCGGAATCGAGCAAGACGCGATGACAGTCGGTCAGTTCCGCGCCTACGAAAAAGAAGTGGATGCTAAACTCATCGAGACATCAGGAATCGTAGAAAAACTGCGCTTGATTAAGGATGAATCAGAGATTAAGATTATGAAGGAAGCTGCGGCAATCGCTGATGAGGCGTATACCCACATCCAGACGTTTATCCGCCCTGGTCGCACGGAGAGAGAAGTTGCAAATGAACTTGAGATGTTCATGCGCTCAAAAGGTGCAGACTCATCATCATTTGATATGATCGTTGCATCTGGTTTACGCTCGGCACTTCCACACGGTGTGGCGAGCGATAAAGTCATCGAATCAGGTGAACTGGTCACGCTTGATTTTGGAGCGTATTATAAAGGGTACTGCTCTGATATCACGCGTACGCTTGCCGTCGGTCCAATCTCGGATGAACTACGTCAAATCTATGACACGGTACTCCGCGCTCAGCTCGCTGGTGTCGAAGGCACGCGTGCCGGCATCACGGGTATTGAAGCGGATGCATTGACACGTGACATCATTAAAGATGCAGGGTATGGTGAGTACTTCGGTCATTCAACTGGTCATGGTCTCGGTATGGAAGTGCACGAGGCGCCAGGACTATCATTCCGTTCAGAGACAGTTCTCGAGCCAGGTATGGTCGTGACAATCGAACCGGGAATTTACATCAATGGCGTCGGTGGTTGCCGAATTGAAGACGATGTCGTCATCACAGAGGACGGATGTTACCGTCTGACGCAGTCACCAAAAGAGTTAATCACGATTGAGGCATAAGTCTCGTCTGAATTTAGGAGGAAATGAATATGGTATCAGTTAACGATTTAAAAACAGGATTGACGGTTAAAACGTCTGACGGTTCGATTTGGCAAGTCATCGAATTCCAACACGTGAAACCAGGTAAAGGCGCGGCATTCGTCCGTACAAAAATGCGTAACTTGCGTAACGGAGCCATTCAAGAAACGACGTTCCGCGGTGGAGAAAAAATCGAACGCGCTCACATCGAGCGTAAACGTATGCAGTACCTCTACCCAATGGGTGACACGTATGTCTTCATGGACAATGAATCATACGAGCAACTTGAATTGACAAGCGAACAAGTTAAATCAGCGCTTCCATACTTGCTTGAAAACATGGAAGTTAGCATCGCTGACTATAACGGCGAAATTCTCGGAATCGAACTTCCGACAAGCGTTGTCTTGACAATCGTTGAGGCAGATCCTGGCGTCAAAGGCGACACGGCATCAAACGTTAAGAAAAACGCGACAGTAGAAACGGGACATATCATCCAAGTACCACTTTTCATCGAACCAGGTGAAAAAGTAACGGTTGATACACGTACTGGAGAATTCATGGGTCGTTACAACGGTTAATCTTTCAGAGTGTTCATTCGAATGAATGAGCACTCTTTTTTTCTCGTTGCATTCATTGGTCTGACCAGTTATAGTGAAGTAGAGATTAGTACCAGGTATAAACAGGGGGTAAGAAAGATGCAAATCGATCAAATCAAAGAGCTCATTCAACTATTGGACCAGTCTTCTGTCCATGAGATGGAGCTTGAAACATCTGATTTCAAACTTTCACTGAAGAAAGAAACACAATCTGTCATGAGCGCACCGGTCATGCAGGCACAAGCGGTCACACCATCTGCACCTGCTCCTCAGGTTGAAGAGAAAATAGAAGAAGTGACGCAAGAAAAGGCGTCTTATCGTACAATCACATCCCCGATGGTCGGGACATTTTATTCGCGTCCTGCTCCGGATAAAGAAGCATTCGTGAATGTCGGCGACCGCGTGGAGTCAGGGCAAATCGTTTGTATCTTAGAGGCGATGAAACTGTTTAACGATGTCGAAGCGGAAATTAGTGGCGAAATCGTAGAAATTCTCGTTGCTGACGGCGATCTTGTCGAATTCGGTCAACCGCTATTCAGCGTGAAGTGAGGTCGTTATGAAATTATTAATTGCTAACCGTGGAGAAATCGCGGTTCGAATCATACGTGCAGCAAAGGAACTGAATATCCCGACGGTCGCTGTCTTTTCGGAAGCGGACCGCGAGGCACTTCACGTGCATTTGGCCGATGAAGCGTACTGTATTGGACCGAATCCGTCGAAAGATTCCTATTTGAATATCCCGAATATTTTATCGGTGGCATGTGCAGTAGATGCGACGATGGTGCACCCGGGATACGGCTTTTTAGCTGAAAATGCGGAGTTCGCAGAGATGTGTGAAGCATGTGGGATCCAATTCGTTGGACCTAGTAGTTACGCGATTCGCAAGATGGGAATCAAGGATGAGGCGAAACGAACGATGATTGAGTCCGGCGTTCCAGTCGTTCCAGGTTCGACTGGTGTTGTTACGGATGAAGAAGCCATCGAACTTGCCCGTGAAATGGGTTATCCTGTCATCATCAAAGCGACAGCTGGTGGTGGAGGACGTGGTATCCGTGTCGCTCGAGACGAGAACGAACTCGTTCAAGGGTTGGTCGCGACACGTAAAGAAGCGAAGCAGGCGTTCGGGAATGGTGACGTGTATCTCGAGAAGTTCATCGAGTCGTTCCGTCACGTCGAAGTGCAGGTTCTCGCTGACCAATTCGGCAATGTCATTCACTTAGGTGAACGTGACTGTACGATTCAGCGACGTATGCAAAAACTCGTTGAAGAAGCACCGTCACCTGCGATTGATGAAACAACCCGCAAACTAATGGGCGATGCGGCCGTCAAGGCGGCAAAAGCCATTCAGTACTCGGGAGCGGGGACCATCGAGTTCATTTACGTTCCAGAATCAAACGAGTTCTACTTCATGGAGATGAACACACGGATTCAGGTCGAGCATCCAGTTACTGAAATGATCACGGGATTCGACCTCGTTCAAGCACAACTTGAAGTGGCACTCGGACATCCACTCGCTATTTCACAAGAAGACATTACGTTCTCGGGACATTCGATCGAGTGTCGAATCAATGCGGAGGATCCGTTCATGGACTTCCGTCCGATGGCTGGGAAAATCGATCAATATATCGTTCCGGGCGGCATGGGCGTTCGTGTCGATAGCGGTCTATACGCTGGGGCGATGATCCCACCTTTCTATGACTCGATGGTAGCGAAATTGATTGTTCATGCACCGACTCGTGATGAGGCTATTTTGAAGATGTTACGTGCATTGGATGAGTTTACGGTTTCTGGTATTAAAACGACGATTCCGTTCCATCAACAAGTCATGGCACATGAGCAGTTCCGCATCGGGACGTTCGATACGAAATTCGTTGAAAAAGAAATGTCATTGGCAAAATAACTCGAACCAGGAAGCCCGAACATTATTTCGGTTTCCTGGTTTTTTGTACTGAATTTATGAGTGCTTTATGCTAAACTATCACAATGAAAGCATGTAAAAGGAGAGTAACTGAATGAAACGTCATGAAGCACGAGAGAAAGCGATTCAAACGCTTTTTCAAATCGAAGTATCAAAACTAGAGGTAGACGAAGCGATCGAGTTCGCATTGGACGGTGAAGAGTCTGATCCGTTTTACGAACAGCTCGTCACAGGAACGCTAGAGCATATCGAGGATATCGATGCGTTGCTCGTTGAGAACTTGAAAAACTGGCGCTTGGATCGCCTCGGAAACGTTGAACGTACGATTCTTCGAATGGCAACGTTCGAATTATTATATGTGGAAACAATTCCAGAGAACGTCACGATTAACGAGGCGGTCGAACTCGCGAAATCGTTCGGAGACGAAGAGGCCGGTAAACTTGTCAATGGCGTACTCGGAAATATTATTAAAGAAGACTAAAAAAATAGAGATAAGACACCAGACCAACTACAGAAAAACCTAAAGACAACGGGGGATGAGAGAGATGGCAGTAGTGATCGACGGGAAACAAGTGGCAGCATCGTATCGAGAAACGTTAAAAGAGCGTGTGGCGGATCTTCGCGCACATGGCATCGTACCGAAATTAAAAGTAGTGTTGATTGGGGATGACCCAGCGAGTCATAGCTATGTACGAGGGAAGGAACGGGCGGCAGAAGAAATCGGAATCGATTCACAAGTCCTCCGTTTTGATGAAACGATTAGCGAGAAGGAATTGCTCGACTTGATTGACATGATGAATGCGGATGAGGAAGTTCACGGGATTCTCGTGCAACTCCCGTTACCGAAACACATCGACGAATCACGAGTCATCATGCGCATCTCTCCTGAAAAGGACGTAGATGGATTCCATCCCGAGAACGTCGGAAAGATGATGCTCGGTTTAGATACCTTACTTCCATGCACGCCTCACGGCATCTTGCACCTTGCAAAAACACAAACTGAGATTGCCGGAAAGCACGTTGTCGTCGTCGGTCGCAGTCAAATTGTTGGAAAACCGGTAGGCATGTTGTTTTTGAATGAATCAGCAACGGTCACATATTGCCACTCGAAAACGAGTGACCTTGGAGAAATGACACGACAAGCTGACATCTTAATTGTCGCAGTTGGGCGTGCACGTCTCGTCACGGCGGATATGGTTAAACCCGGTGCGCTCGTCATCGATGTCGGCGTCAACCGAGTCGAAGGGCGCCTTGTGGGTGACGTAGATTATGAAGCCGTTAAAGAGAAGGCGAGTGCCATCACTCCTGTGCCGGGTGGGGTCGGTCCGATGACCATCACGATGCTCATGCATAATACAGTCGAGGTGGCATCACGTGGCTAACCCACTTCCGGTATCTGAAGTTGTCCGATATGTGAAGCGACAACTCGATGATGATGTATTGCTTCGGCAAGTCGCGGTCATCGGTGAAATCTCAAACTTCAAACGCTATTCATCTGGACATTGTTATTTCACGTTGAAAGATGATGCCTCTCGCATGAAAGCCGTCATGTTTTCTCGCGATGCCAAGCAGCTTCAGTTCGAACCGAAAGATGGGATGAAGGTCATCGCCGTCTCGAGGGTGACGATGTATGAGGCAACGGGTGATGTGCAACTATACGTTGAATTAATGCGCCAAGATGGCATCGGCCTGCTGTTTGAACGATATGAGGCGAGAAAACGAGAACTCGAGGAGATGGGTTGGTTCGACGAGAATCGAAAACATCCGCTCCCTAAGTTTCCAGAACGAATCGGGATCGTGACGTCTCCTAAGGGTGCTGCACTGCACGATATCGCGACCACACTTCGTCGTCGTGCTCCGCATGTTGCCATTACGTTCGCCCCTGTTGCTGTACAAGGCGAGATGGCGGCCCCACAAGTCGCGTCTGCCATTCGCTGGATGAACGAACGCACCGATTGTGACGTACTCATTGTCGGTCGTGGGGGAGGTTCTATTGAAGAACTGTGGGCATTTAATGAAGATGTCGTGGTGGAAGCAATCTATGCTTCCACCATTCCTATCATTTCAGCTGTCGGTCACGAAACGGATTTTACGCTGTCCGACTTTGTCGCTGATGTTCGGGCAGCGACTCCGACAGCTGCGGCGGAACTTGCCACAGCGATGATCGAGGCGCAGCGAAAAGATATTGAGCGTTTGGACATCCATCTGCACAAAACCATCAAAAACCAACTGGAAGATTCTCGCATCCGTGTCGAACGGATGATCAATAGTTACGGATTGAAATCGCCACGGTATACAATTTCTCAGAAACGGGAACGATTTGCCCAATCGGAAGTCCGCCTTGAGCAAGGGATGAAGCGTCATCTGAACGAAGCGACGCATCAGCTTCGTCAGTTGTCGCAACAGCTCGATGTAAAACGATTCTTAAAGACGTTGTCGCAGCATGGGGAGAAGATCGATCAAACAGTCGATCGACTTCATCGAACAAAGCCATTGGAGCATTCAAAACAACAGTTCGCCCACCAAGTAGGGCGATTGCACGCGGTCAGTCCACTAGCTGTCTTATCACGTGGCTATACATTCATTGAACAAGATGGTGTCTATGTACAAAATGTGAAACAATTACGCGACGGTGACATTTCAATCCGTTTTCGAGATGGTCATGCGGTCGCCGAGGTGAAGGAGAGGATTGTCGGTGACGGAAAAAGAACAGACATTTGAAGCGGCGCTTGAGCGCCTCGAACAAATCGTTGCGCAGCTTGAGAGCGGTGATGTTCCATTAGAGGAAGCGATGACTCTTTATGAGGAAGGTGTCCGTTTGTCTGCAATGTGCCAGACAAAACTCTCTGCCGCAGAAAAGAAAATGGATGAAATTTTAGAACTTGACGGTACCCTTCGTGAAAAAGGAGGGTCCGCATGAACCGTACCGATGACTTGAACAAATGGAAGCGAACTGTCGAGGAGACGATGCAGGAACTCATCGAATCAAGTGAGATGCCGAAACGTCTTCGGGATGCAATGTCGTACTCGCTAGAGGCTGGCGGGAAACGCATTCGTCCGGCCCTCGTTTATGCCGTTCTTGAAACGTACGGCGTTCCGGTCGTGTGCGGGCGGGAAGTCGCATCCGCACTCGAGATGGTTCATACATACTCGCTCATACATGATGACTTGCCTGCGATGGATGATGACGATCTTCGTCGTGGCCGTCCGACGAACCATCGGCAGTTCGATGAAGCGACCGCAATCTTGGCAGGGGATGCCCTATTGACAGATGCGTTTCGTATTCTTACTGAAATGCCGATTCCAGCAACCGACATCGTCGAAATCATTCGCATTTTCGGTTTGGCGGCAGGCAGTTCAGGAATGGTCGGTGGTCAGTTAGACGATATGTTGGCTGAAAAACGGTCTGACGTCACGCTCCAAGAGCTCCAATCGATCCATGAACGTAAGACGGGTGCGCTACTTGTCTATGCACTTGAAGCCGGTGCGATTTTGGCCGGTGCCTCTCGAAAAGATCGGGCGCGCCTCAAACAGTTCGGACGTCATCTTGGAATCGCTTTTCAGATTCAAGACGATATTCTAGACATCATCGGAGATGAGCAAGCCATTGGAAAGCGCGTCGGCTCGGACGAACAGAATGACAAGACAACATATCCGAAACTACTCGGCTTGGATGGAGCGAAGCGCGCTCTGAACGAAGAAGTGGGAGCGGCACAAGATGCCATTGAATCGCTTTCCGTTCCAGCGCCGTTACTTCTTGAGATGTTGTCATTTGTAGTGAAGCGAAATCATTGAACCCCGGTGACACGATGAGCACATCGTGTCACCTTTGTTTTAGGGGAATGTGTGGCATCTGCCGTCACATTCTTGTAAAATGAAAGGTACGAATCAGTAAAATGTGAGGAGAAAGGATGGTCATTATGGACTTGACATCCATTCAAGACCCGTCGTTCCTGAAACGGATGTCTGTATCGGAACTCGAATCGCTCGGTTCAGACATTAGACGATTCTTGATTGAAAAATTGGCAGTAACGGGAGGGCACTTGGCGCCAAACTTAGGAGTAGTGGAGTTGACGCTTGCCTTACACCGTGTATTTGACAGTCCGAAAGACCAACTCGTATGGGACGTCGGTCATCAGGCATACGTTCATAAAATTTTAACAGGACGTACGAGCCAGTTTGATACTCTCCGACAATACAATGGGTTATGTGGTTTCCCAAAACGTTGCGAAAGTGAGCATGACGTGTGGGAAACAGGTCATAGTTCGACATCACTCTCTGCCGCGATGGGGATTGCAATCGCGAATGAGTTGAAAGGTCGTTCGAACGATCGAGCTATTGCCATCATCGGAGATGGTGCGTTGACTGGGGGAATGGCACTCGAAGCATTAAATCACATCGGTGCTGAAAAGCAGAACGTCATCGTCATTCTAAATGACAATGAGATGTCGATTGCACCGAACGTTGGAGCCATGCACAACATGCTCGGCCGTATTCGTGCATCACGTAAGCTGAAACATGCGCGTGAAGAGATGGAATCGCTCATCAAACATATCCCACTCGTTGGGAGCTCGCTTGAGCGTAGCGGGGAACGAGTGAAAGATCTGTTGAAGTCTGCCCTCATTCCAGGAACGTTCTTTGAGGAGCTTGGCTTCACTTACTTTGGACCGACAGACGGACACGATTTGAAAGACTTGCTCGAAACGCTTGAGTACGCGAAGAAAATCGACGGTCCGGTTCTCGTTCATGTCATCACGAAAAAAGGGAAAGGTTATCGTCCGGCAGAATTGGACGGTGTCGGAACATGGCACGGCCTTGGACCTTATAAGATTGAATCTGGTGAAGTCATCAAAGGGAAGCCGAAAGGACCAAGCTATTCGAAAGTTGTCGCGGAGACGATCACGAAAGTGGCCGAGTCGGACGAACGGGTGACGCTCATCACACCGGCGATGAGTGTCGGTTCGAAGCTCGATTGCTTTACGAAGAAATTCCCGGAACGTATGTTTGATGTCGGTATCGCTGAACAACATGCGGTCACGCTCGCCGGAGGACAGGCAACACAAGGGTTGAAACCGGTCGTCTCAATCTATTCAACGTTCTTCCAACGGGCATACGATCAACTTGTCCATGACATTTGTCGTCAAAACCTGAACGTCGTGTTCACGATTGACCGCTCTGGTCTTGTTGGAGCAGATGGAGAAACGCATCAAGGGGTGTTCGATATCGCCTTCATGCGTCACGTACCAAACATTCGAATCCTGATGGCGAAAGATGAAGAAGAGTTGCAACAACTCGTTTATTCTGCGCTACGTTATGATGATGGACCGATTGCGATTCGCTTCCCGCGCGGTGAAGGGATTGGTGTACCGATGAGTGAGACACTTCAAGAAATTTCACTCGATGATTGGGAAGTCGAAGCAGAAGGGACAGATGTTGCCATCTTGACGTTCGGTCCTCAAGTGCAAGACGCTCTCGAAGTCCGTGCACGACTAGAAGGAAAGCTCAGCGTGCGCGTGATCAACTGTCGTACCATCAAACCGCTCGACGATACGATGCTGGCGTCACTGTATGCAGAGGGAATCCCGCTCGTTACATTAGAAGAGGCCGCTCTTGCTGGTGGCTTTGGTAGTAGCGTGCTCGAACATGCGAACGAAACCGGTGCTTACCCGCGTGTTCAACGTCTCGGTATTCCGGATCGATATATCGAGCATGGCGGTGTCAACCAGCTCTTAGAAGAGATTGGACTTCGACCAGCCCAAATGGCGGAATCGATTGAACGGTTCGTCATGGAGACAAATCGACAGAATGTGTGAGGGATTATGGAAAAAAGAACGAAAACTAGACTAGATGTATTGCTCGTCGAACGCGGACTTGCTGAAACACGAGAAAAGGCGAAGCGGTCTGTCATGGCCGGTCTCGTCTACAGTGGGACAGAACGCTTGGACAAAGCGGGCGATAAAGTATTTGATGATATCCCGCTAGAAGTCAAGGGACAAGTTCTTCCTTATGTTGGACGCGGCGGCTTGAAACTCGAGAAAGCGCTCGACGTGTTCCCGCTCGACGTCAACGGTCGTGTCGGAATCGATATCGGTTCATCGACAGGTGGGTTCACGGATTGTGCGCTTCAAAACGGTGCGACTCAAATGTATGCGGTCGATGTCGGATACAATCAACTCGCCTGGAAACTACGGAGCGATGATCGTGTCGTCGTCATGGAACGGATGAATTTCCGCCATGCGACGGCCGATCAGTTCCCGATCAAACCAGATTTCGCGACGATTGATGTCTCGTTTATCTCGCTTCGGCTGATGGTGCCACCACTGAAACAAATCTTGAAGCAAGACGGTGTCGTCATGGCACTTGTCAAACCTCAATTTGAGGCCGGTAAAGCCGATGTTGGGAAGAAGGGCATTGTCCGGGACCGTAACGTCCATGAACGAGTAGCGAGCGATATGGTCCGTTACTTCGCATCGGAAGGCTTCTTCGTCGAAGGATTAGACTACTCACCAATCACTGGCGGAGACGGGAACATTGAGTTTCTTCTCTTCGCTCGATATACGGGAGTAGGTGGCGTTGCGCCATCACTGCAAGTCGAAGAGGTCGTAAATGCGGCCCATGCCAAACTGAAGGGATAAGATGTTGCTACAGACCTCGTCGTCTGTAGCTTTTTTTACTTTTCTCTGAGATGGGGAATGGTGGAAATACCACCTGGAATGCTAGACCTTTTTTCGACAATACTTTAGAATGATAATGTGTATGTGAAACGAAAAATGAGGTGTCAGCGCTTATGAACAAAGGACAGCGATTGATTAAAATTCGAGACATCGTGACGAATCGAGAAATCGAGACGCAAGATGAGTTGGTGGATGAGCTACGTCGCTCGGGGTATCCAGTCACACAGGCAACCGTGTCTCGGGATATTAAAGAGTTACATCTGGTCAAAGTCCCATTGAACGATGGACGATATAAGTATAGTCTGCCTGCCGATCAACGCTTTAATCCATACGGGAAAATGAAGCGAATCCTTAGTGACAGCTTCGTCTCGGTCGATTCTGCACAAAATTTGGTCGTCATGAAAGTGCTCCCGGGAAATGCTGATGCAATCGGCGTTTTGATCGATCATTTATCATGGGATGAGTTGATCGGAACGGTTTGTGGAGACGATACGATTTTAATGATTGCACGCGATGAAGAGAAAGCGAAGCAAATCATCGATCGACTACTCGGAATGTTATGAGGTGAACGTACGTATGTTAGCAGAACTATCAATCAAACAGTTTGCGATTATCGACGAATTGAACATTCCGTTTAATCGAGGTATGACTGTGCTCACGGGTGAGACAGGTGCCGGTAAATCGATCTTGTTGGATGCGATTGGATTGCTTGTTGGAGGACGTGGCTCAAGTGAATTCGTGCGATATGGTCAAGATAAAGCTGAAATCGAAGGTCTGTTCATGATTGAACCGGATCACCCGGTCATCGAAGCGGCCGAACAATACGGTATTGATGTCGAGGATGGGACCGTCATCTTACGCCGCGACCTACATAGTAGCGGAAAAAGTGTTTGCCGAGTGAACGGGAAGATGATGCCGCTGTCGACGTTGCGTGAGTTCGGACGACTACTCGTCGATATTCATGGTCAACATGAACATCAACATTTAATGGATCCCGAATTTCACTTAGGAATACTGGATCATTTCGCTGAGAAAAAGGTCGGTCCATTAGTAGAGGAATACCGCACGGCATATACGGCCTGGAAACAAGTCGCCGATGAATTGAAGCGGCTCAGTCAAAGTGAGCAAGAGCTCGCACAGCGAATGGATCTCTTGTCGTTTCAAACGAAAGAAATCGAAGCCGCTGAACTAAAGGCTGGTGAAGAACAGTCATTGACGGAAGAGCGTGATGAATTGGCCAACTTCGAGCGCATTCACCAGCATATCCGTCTCTCGTATGAAGCGGTTGCCGAAGAATCAAACGGACTCGATAAAATCGGTATGGCCATGCGTGAGATGGAAGAGGCGTCACAGCTCTCTTCGTCATTGAATGCCGTATCGGAGACGATCTCCAACGCATATTATTTGTTGGAGGACGCAAAGTTTCAACTTCGTGACCAGTTGGATTCTCTCGAATTCGATCCGATTCGATTGGACGAGATCGAGTCACGATTGGCTTTGTTCCAGCAGTTGAAACGAAAGTATGGAACGACCATCGAGGAGGTCATCGCATACGGGGAACAAGTGTCCAATGAACTGAAATCGATGACGAATCGTGAAGAACATTTACAGACGCTCTCTGATGACCTCGTGCGTTTAGAACAAGTCGCGAAAGAGGCTGGAGGGAGATTGTCTGCAGCACGTAAGTCGGCAGCGGAATCTCTACAGCAAGCGATTCATCGAGAGTTGAAAGAGTTATACATGGAGAAGACGGCGTTCGAGGTCCGTTTCAATCCAACCTCTCTCAAACAAGACGGAATGGATGACGTAGAGTTTTATATGATGACGAACGTTGGAGAACCGTTCAAACCGCTGGCGAAAGTGGCTTCGGGCGGTGAACTTTCTCGTGTCATGCTTGCGCTCAAGTCTATTTTCTCGAGAACGGTCGGCGTGGCCTCGATTATTTTTGATGAGGTCGATACAGGTGTCTCTGGACGTGTCGCACAAGCGATGGGAGAAAAGATATTCCGACTATCTGTCGGCTCTCAAGTGCTTTGTATCACGCACTTGGCACAAGTCGCGGCGATGGCAGATCAACATCTCTATATAACAAAAACTGAAACGAATGAGCGAACCAAAACAAATGTCACGTCTCTCGACCACGAGAGTCGGATTGACGAACTAGGTCGCATGATTGCTGGTGCACAAATGACAGATTTGACGAAGCAACACGTGGAAGAGTTACTCGAGATGTCACAGCAAGTAAAACAGAAGTTCATCAAAGGAGTGTCATAAGTGATTACATTATGTATTGCGGACGACAATCGAGAAATCGTCGATTTGTTGAGCCGACAACTAGAATCTGAGCCTGATCTTCGTGTCGTGGGTACCGCGCACGATGGGGAAGCGTGCTTGGATGTCGTCAAGACACACCAACCGGATGTACTCTTACTCGATATAATCATGCCGCATTTGGATGGGATCGGAGTATTACAACGCCTGAATGAAGAATTAGGTGATGAGAAACCGGAAGTGATCATGTTGAGTGCGTTCGGAAAAGATGAAGTGACGAAACAGGCCGTACAACTTGGTGCCTCTTACTTCCTCGTCAAACCGTTCAACATCCAACAGCTATTAACAAAAATCCGTGAGTTGTCAGAAGGAACAAATCGAGAATTCGATGGGATGACACCTGAAGAAATTGAAATCTCACTACTGCTTCAACAACTTGGAATCTCTCCGCGAATTAAAGGGTTCAAGTATATTCGTCAAGCGGTCATTTACGTGCGAGAGCGCCAAGACTTGCTCGGTTTGATCACGAAAGAATTGTATCCGATGGTGGCGAAGGAGCATGAGACGACTTCGTCACGTGTGGAACGTGCGATGCGTCATGCAATCAAGACGGCGTGGGATAACGGTATGCGCGATCATGAGATGTTTGAGGGGCGACCGGAACGGGAGCGGAGTCCGAAAAACTCGGAATTCATCTCATACTTTGTTACCTATCTTTCATTTAAAAGTAGTTAAATCATTTCCTGAGGACTAAGTCAAAAACGACTTAGTCCTTTTTGTGAATCAATCAGTAAAAGATTTATTCACTTTAAGAAAGAAAGCGCTTGCAAAACGGCTGGCTTTTGTTATAATAAAGGTGTACCAAGTTACTTGGACAAGCGTCAGATGAACGCTTTTCAAACGTGTTCCGGAGCAGTGTTTGAAGAAGAAAATCATCTCGGTTCGCTATCCGATCATAGCTCAGAGGTGGGAACGACACCTCAAGTCGTTAATGTCCCGACGTGAGGTCGCGACAGTCGCTCATTCGCGAGACGATTCTATCATCAGCTCGAAGCTAGGGGTTGATATAGGAAAAACAAATCGTTCAGTTAACCAAAAGGAGTGTTGTCAACCGTTGAACAGTTTATGGCAAGCGTTCGACTTCACGATGGATGGTTGGACATGATCCGATAATTAAACCGTTAGTAACTCGGATGGATTTGTTCCGTTCACGCAAGACGGCAGTTACTAAAGTTCTTTCATACTTCTTCATTAAGAAGACATTGGATATCATGTCAAAGTAAGTGATGTAGTTGGAAAGGAGATCATCCGTAGTGATCACAATTCAATACGAATAAAAGGTTCCGCACTTGAAATGAAGTCAAGTTAGGGAACCTTTTTTTGTGTGCTTATGAGTCGAATCGTTGAACTTTTCCTGTTTTTTTGTCGCGGTTGAAAATATAACCGGCTACAAATCCGATCCCGCCCATGGCGAGCAGAAGTCCAAACGTCCCCTGCAACATGGAGGCGGCAGCGAGTGAATCAATCCATGTAAACGGTGCGCTCGTCTTCAAAAAGAAGCTGTCGCGTAGCAATTTGATTCCGTATACACCTAATAATCCAGGGACGATTAAGATTAGAAGCGCAATGAAACGCATGCAATCTCCTCCTTTACCATACATTATTTTAACAGAAATCACTATGTTCCACACGGTCTATTTTTGGGCGGCTTGCGCATCAGGTTAGGATTCAGTAGCATGAAATAGAGAAGAAAGATGATGGGGGAATACGTATGAATAAACGATTGATGATTGTGGGGGCAGGAAAAGGGGGAACCGAGGTCCTTCATATGCTGATGGATTCACCGCTCGCGACGATTGTTGCGGTCGTAGATTCTGACGCATCTGCCGAAGGAATCGCCCTTGCTAAAAGTTATGGCATATCTGTGACGGACGATTGGAAACAGTATGCTGACGCAACATTAGATTTTGTCATCGAAACGACCGGGCAGCATCAGACGTTCGAACAGTTAAAAGATCATTTCAAGGATGCGGTCGTCTTACCAGGGGAATTCATCCGTATCGTCGTCGAGCGATTGAAACAGAACCAACAGATGCTTGAAGCGATTATCGAATGCACGAGCGAAGCGATTTCAGTGGCGGATCATCATGGAAACACCATTTTGATCAATCCATCCTATACACGATTGACAGGGTTCAAAAAAGAGGACGTCGTCGACAAACCGGCAACAGCAGATATTGGGATGCAGGAGAGTGTCCATTTGAAAGTATTATCTACTGGCCAGGGGGTTCGGGATATCCGGATGCAAATCGGGGCGACACGACGGGATATTCTTGTGAACGCGGAACCGATCATCGTGGAAGGAAAGTTACGAGGTTCGGTTGGTGTCATCCGTGACGTGTCACAGATTCGTGCCCTTCGCGATGAACTACAAGAGGCGCGAACGCGCATTCGAAATTTAGAGGCCAAATACCAGTTTGCCGATATCATTGCGACGAGTGATGCGATGCGATTTGTCATCGAGCAAGCAAAACTTGCCGCTGTGACCCCGGTGACGGTATTGATTCGTGGAGAATCGGGAACAGGAAAAGAACTGTTCGCACACGCCATACACGGGGAGTCTCCTCGTAAATTTAAAAAATTCATTCGCGTGAACTGTGCGGCCATCTCACCGACCCTTCTTGAAAGTGAACTATTCGGATATGAAGACGGTGCCTTTAGTGGAGCCAAGCGTGGTGGAAAGACCGGTTATTTCGAAGAGGCGGACGGTGGTTCACTCTTTCTTGACGAGATTGGGGAGTTACCTCTAGATGTCCAAGTAAAGCTGTTGCGTGTCTTGCAAGAAAATGAAATCGTTCGCGTCGGTGGTACGACGGCAATCCCAATCGATGTCCGCATCATTGCCGCGACAAATGCTGACCTTGAACAAAAAGTGGCGGACGGTACGTTCCGAGAAGATTTATATTACCGCATTAATCGCATGCCGATTCATATTCCGCCTCTTCGAGAGCGATTAAACGAACTTGAAGCACTATGTGAACGCATCATCCGTAAACTGAATCAAGAATATGGGCGCAGTGTGCGCGGTGTTGATGAAGATGCCTTGTCTTTACTGAAGAGCCAACATTGGAAAGGGAACGTACGAGAACTTGAGAATGTGATTGGACGGGCGATGATCTATATGGCGAGTTTCGAACAGTGGATCGCACCTCACCATTTACAGTTATCGAATCGTTCGACGAGCCAAAAAGTTGTCGAGTCCGGTACATTTCATGAGGCGGTTGCGAAGTACGAACGTGATTTAATCGAACGAACGATTGAAGAAGCGGATGGGAACAAGTCTGAAGCAGCCCGACGCTTAAAGATTTCGATTCGAACACTGTACAATAAAATAGGGACCACGCAATAATGTGCATGAAATTTTATGCATACAAAGAAAATAATTGCATGGTTATTAACGTTATAAAGCGCTTACAATTTAGGAAAGAAACTTGCTTATGTTATAGTGTAGAGTGCAAGGGGGGACAATGATGAATTTTGAACGGATGCTGACGAATGCGAAACAGCTAGAAGGCTGTACCGTATCAATCGCGGGGGCAGCGGACGAAGAAGTCATTCGCGCCGTTAAACTCGCTACGGATCATGGATTATCACGCTTTATTTTATTTGGTGAATCCCGAGAAATCCGAAGATTATGTGAACAGCATGGAATCGATGAGTCAGCCATTGATATTTTACACGCAAAAGGTGACGCTGAGATTGCTCGACGTGCCGCACTAGCTGTAAAAAACAAAGAGGCGGACGTGCTCATGAAGGGGATGGTGTCGACTTCGACATTTATGAAGGCCGTCCTCAACCGAGAAGCTGGACTTCGTACGAAACAAACGCTCAGCCATATCGCATTATTCCAAATCCCGAATCGAGAAAAATTGATCGGGGTGACGGATGCGGCGATCCATATCGCGCCAACGTTAGAAGAGAAAGTCGAAATCATTCACAACGCAGTGGAAGCGATGCATGACATTGGTTACGCATCACCGAAAGTAGCCGCCATCGGAGCGGTAGAAGTCGTCAATCCGCAAATGAACGCGACACTCGATGCCGCGTTACTCAGTCAGATGAACCGGCGAGGACAAATCAAAGGTTGTGTCGTGGACGGACCGCTCGCGCTTGATAATGCAGTCGACATGGTCGCTGCAAAACAAAAGGGCATCAACAGCGAAGTTGCCGGTCAAGCCGATTTATTAGTCGTACCTTACATAGAGGTCGGCAACGTCCTTTATAAATCAATCATGTATTTCGCAGAGGCGAGCGTAGCGGCGATTGTCGTCGGCGCATCTGCCCCTGTTGTATTGACAAGTCGTGCCGATACTGCCGAGGCGAAGCTGTATTCTCTAGCGTTCGCTTTGTTGCATGCCAAAAACTAATCTTACTTAACAGGAGGAATTAATCATGATGGAAACAAACACAGAGCCACGCTTCCGTATTTTTGATGTCTTACAATCTGAGGACTACGAACAAATCGTATTTTGCCAAGACCAAGCGTCTGGCTTAAAAGCGATTATTGCGATTCATGATACAACACTCGGACCAGCTCTCGGAGGTCTCCGTATGTGGAACTATGAATCTGAAGAAGAGGCACTCACGGATGTACTGCGTCTCGCAAAAGGGATGACATATAAAAACGCGGCAGCGGGTCTCAATCTTGGAGGCGGGAAAGCTGTCATCATCGGAAACGCGAAAACGGATAAGTCAGAGGCACTCTTCCGTGCGTTCGGACGATACGTTCAATCGCTCAGTGGTCGTTACATCACGGCTGAAGATGTGAATACAACAGTTGCCGACATGGACTTCATTCACATGGAAACGGATTACGTAACGGGCGTAAGTCCTGCATTCGGTTCAAGTGGTAACCCATCACCAGTAACAGCATATGGCGTCTACCGCGGGATGAAAGCCGCTGCGAAATGGAAATTCGGAACAGATTCACTCGCAGGGAAGACGGTTGCCGTACAGGGTGTCGGAAACGTAGCCTATAACTTATGCCGCCACCTCCACGAAGAAGGGGCACATTTGATTGTGACAGATATTAACGAAGAAGCGCTCAAACGTGCAGAAGCAGACTTTGGGGCGACGGTCGTCAAGCCAGATGAGATTTACGCGGTCGAATGTGACATTTTCGCGCCATGTGCTCTTGGTGCCGTCATCAATGACAAAACGATCCCACAATTGAAAGCACAAATCGTTGCCGGTGCTGCGAATAACCAATTGGCAGAAGATCGTCACGGAGACGTGCTCGACGAAAATGGAATCCTATACGCACCAGACTTCGTCATCAATGCCGGTGGAGTCATCAACGTCGCAGACGAACTTGAAGGCTACAACCGTGAGCGGGCAATGAAGAAAGTCGAACTCATCTACGACAACATGATGCGCGTCTTTGAAATCGCAGAACGCGATGGTGTACCGACACACGTTGCTGCCGATAAGATGGCGGAAGAGCGGATTCACATGATGTCGCGTTCACGTAGTCAGTTCCTTAAAGTTGAAAAAAGCATTCTAGGGAGACGCTAAGATGACAAAACGGCTAATTCTTGCAATCAACCCAGGGTCGACCTCGACGAAAGTTGGATTGTTTGATGGGAAGGAAGAAGTGATGACACGTACGGTCCGACATGCGATCGACGTGACAGGTCTCACACTTCCAGAGCAGTTGCCTCATCGTGAGCAAGAAGTACGCGCCTTGTTAGAAGAGACGGACATCGCGGTCAATGATTTGACCGCGATCGTCGGTCGTGGTGGCTTGCTTGCACCGATGACATCAGGAACTTATACCGTCAACGATCTCATGCGTGAAGATTTGACGAGCGGAAGATTCGGTATGCATGCGTCTAACTTTGGTGGATTGATCGCATCCAAAATAGGCGAGCAAGAGGGGATCCCGAGTTTCATTGTCGACCCGGTCGTGGTCGATGAGATGGATGAGTTGGCTCGAAAAACCGGCATTCCTGAAATCAATCGTCGCAGTATTTTCCATGCCCTCAACCAAAAGGCGGTCGCCAAACGTTTTGCAACCGAAAATGGAAGCGATTACAATGAGCTGAATTTGATTGTTGCTCATTTAGGTGGTGGAATTACGGTCGGTGCTCATCAGCATGGACGCGTCGTCGATGTGAACAACGGACTTGACGGTGATGGACCGCTTGCCCCAGAACGAGCAGGTTCAATTCCTGTTGGACAGGTAGTAGAACTATGTTATAGTACCAGGTATAAAGAATCGGAAATGAAAAAGAAAATTGTCGGTCAAGGTGGATTGTTCGCACACCTCGGTACTTTCGATGCCATTGAGATTGAGCAACGGATGGAGTCGGGAGACGAAGAGTCGAGACTCCTTTATGAGACGATGGCTTACCGTGTCGCTCAAGAGATTTCAAAACACGGTGCGACGCTCTTAGGTCGAGTAGATGCCATCTTGCTAACGGGCGGGATTGCCTATTCTGACTGGCTGACTGAAAAAATTAAAGAGCGTGTCTCATTTCTTGCGCCGGTCTATGTTTATCCAGGTGAAGATGAATTGAAAGCGTTGGCAGAAGGTGCGCTTCGTGTCATCGAGAAGGAAGAGACCGCACGAGTTTATGAGGGGGATACACATGGCACGAGAATTTGATGTTGTCGTCATCGGTGGAGGACCAGGAGGATACGTGGCTGCAATCAAGGCGGCACAGGCTGGTAAATCTGTTGCAATCGTCGAGTCGAGAAAATTAGGCGGCACCTGCTTACATAGAGGATGCATCCCTACGAAAGCTCTTTTAAAGGCTGCCCATGTCTATCAAACTGCGAAACAGGGAGCTACGTATGGTGTAGAAACGGGAGATGTGACGTTCAACATGGAACGGGCTCAGACATATAAACGTGATCTTGTAGCTGGTCTTGAAAAAGGAATTGAACACTTGATGAAACAAGGAAAGATTGAAGTGTTTCGTGGGAAAGCCTCAATCCTTGGACCAAGTATCTTCTCACCACAACCAGGGACCGTATCAGTTGAAGATGAACGCGGTGAGTCAGAACTGATTTTGCCGAATCAATTGATTATCGCCACGGGTTCGATTCCACGTGAACTTCCTGGATTGCCGTTTGATCACGAACGAATCTTGAACTCAGACGACCTTCTCAATTTTGAAACACTTCCTGAATCGATTGCGATTGTGGGTGGCGGTGTCATCGGAGTGGAATGGGCATCGATGCTCGTCGATTTAGATGTGAACGTGACGTTGATCGAAGTAGGAGATCGATTGCTTCCACTTGAGGACAAGGCGGTCTCCCGTGAAGTAGAGCGTTTATTGAAAAAGCGTGGTGTGCGTGTGAAGAAGAGCGTGACGGTCGACGCTGAAAGAACATTGATTCACGAAAATGCAGTGGAGCTTGCTGTCGGGGAAGAAATGTTACAAGTTGACTGTGTCCTCGTCTCGGTTGGCCGAGTTGCCAATACGAAAGATTTGGGTCTTCAAAACACGTCCATCGTCGTAGAGAACGGGATCATTCAAGTCGATAGTCAATATCGCACGAAAGAACGTCATATCTTCGCAATCGGTGATTGCATCGGGAAGTTACAACTTGCTCACGTTGCATCTGCAGAAGGTGTGAAAGCGGTCGAAACGATTCTTGGACTTGAACCAACACCACTTGATTACGCGCTCATCCCGCGTTGTGTATACAGCGTCCCTGAAGTCGCTTCGGTCGGCTTAACGGAAGAAGCGGCAAAAGATGCCGGACATGATGTGAAGACGGGAACGTATCGATTTAACGGACTCGGGAAAGCGCGAATCGAAGGACAAGCCGACGGATTCGTGAAACTCGTTTCGGACAAAGAAACAGATGACCTTCTCGGTGTTCATATCGTCGGACCGAAAGCGACTGAACTCATCACAGAAGGTGGACTTGCGCTCGTCTTGAACGCGACGGCTTGGGAAATGGGACAACTCGTGCACCCACACCCTGCGTTAAGCGAAGCCTTCCAAGAAGCGGCACTGGCCGTTGATGGATTACCGATTCACGCCTAAGGAGGAACAAGGATGGAACAGATGACTGTAAACTCATATGAAGAGCTTGGTTTAACGAAACAAGATTTAGTAGCGATGTACGAAACGATGATTCGTGCCCGTAAAATCGATGAACGAATGTGGAAGTTGAACCGCGCCGGGAAAATCCCGTTCGTCGTCTCATGTCAAGGACAAGAAGCTGCACAGGTCGGTGCGGCGTTCGCACTCGAGAAAGGGATCGATTATGTCCTCCCTTACTATCGTGACGTGGCGGTTGTCCTTCACTTTGGTCAAACATCAAGAGACTTGATGTTGTCTGCATTCGCGAAAGCGGAAGATCCAAACTCTGGCGGTCGTCAGATGCCTGGTCATTTCGGCTCGAAAGAACATCGCATCGTGACAGGTTCATCTCCGGTTACGACACAAGTCCCTCATGCGGTCGGGATCGCACTTGCGGCGAAGATGAAGAAAGAAGAACTCGTCACGTTCGTCTCGTTCGGAGAAGGCTCTTCGAACCAAGGTGACTTCCACGAAGGGGCAAACTTTGCAGGTGTCCATAAGTTACCGGTCATCTTGTTCTGTGAGAACAACAAGTATGCGATTTCGGTACCACTTACAAAACAATTGGCATGCGAGCGCGTGTCAGATCGAGCGAAAGGCTACGGCATGCCAGGTGTGACAGTTGACGGGACAGACCCGATTGCCGTCTATGCGGTCGTGAAGGAAGCGCGTGAACGTGCACTTCGCGGAGAAGGACCGACGCTCATCGAAGCAGAAGTTGAACGTCTCGTGCCACACTCATCAGATGATGATGACAAAGCATACCGTTCGGCTGAAGAATTGGCAGGATTAAAAGAGCGGGATGGCATTCAATTGTTCCGTCAACGACTTGTGAACGATGGAATCGCAACGGCGGATACACTTGCCGAAATCGATGCTCAAATCGATGCTGAAGTGAATGAAGCGACGACATATGCGGATAAAGCACCGTACGCATCGCCTGAATCTGCACTGGATTACGTCTATGAGGAGGAAAAATGATGAAAACGTTTATCGAAGCGATCAATGAAGCGATTCATGAGGAAATGGAGCGCGACGAAAACGTCTTCGTCGTCGGGGAAGACGTCGGCGTACGTGGTGGTGTATTCCGTGCCACACAAGGATTGATTGAAAAGTACGGAGAGGACCGTGTCATCGACGCACCGCTCGCTGAGAGTGCGATTGCCGGAGTCGGGGTCGGTGCTGCCATGTACGGCATGCGACCGATCGCAGAAATGCAATTCGCAGACTTTATCATGCCAGCAGTGAACCAAATCGTATCGGAAGCGGCAAAAATTCGATACCGTTCAAACAACGATTGGACATGTCCGATGGTCATCCGAGCTCCTTTCGGTGGTGGCATTCACGGGGCACTCTATCACTCACAATCGGTCGAGGCGATGTTCAGTTCGACGCCAGGTCTTAAAGTCGTCATCCCATCAGACCCAGTCGATGCGAAGGGATTGTTGAAAGCAGCAATCCGTTCGAACGACCCTGTCCTCTTCTTCGAACATAAGCGTGCCTATCGTCTTTTGAAGGCGGACTTGCCGACGGACGAATATACGGTTGAAATCGGTAAGGCTGCGGTTAAACGAGAAGGTGACGATATCACAATCATCACGTACGGTCTTTGCGTGCATATGGCACAAGAAGCAGCGAAAACGCTCGAAGAAGAAGGGATCAGCACACACATCCTCGATCTTCGTACCGTGTACCCGCTCGACCAAGAAGCAATCATCGAGTCAGTCAAGAAGACGGGTAAAGTGTTACTCGTGACGGAGGACAACAAAGAAGGAAGCATCATCGGAGAAGTGGCGGCGATTATCGCAGAGAAGGCGCTCTTCGAACTCGATGCGCCGATTGAACGCTTAGCGGGTCCTGATGTGCCGGCTATGCCGTATGCGCCACCGATGGAAAAATTCTTTATCGTATCCCCAGAAAAAATTGCCGAGCGGGCGCGTCAGCTCGCCGCGTTTTAAGGAGGCATCTCCATGGAACAAACGATTACCATGCCCCAACTTGGGGAGAGTGTGACAGAAGGAACAATCACGACCTATCTCGTCAAACCGGGCGACCGTGTAGAAGAGTATGAACCACTTGCGGAAGTCATGACGGATAAAGTGACGGCCGAGATTCCGGCAACAAGTGCAGGAATCGTGAAAGAATTCCTCATTCCAGAAGGGGAGACGGTCAGCGTCGGGACACCGGTATTGACGATGGAAGTTGAAAGTGCGGAGGAAGCTGCAGTTGAGACGAAGACCGCACCGATTGCAGAAACGACACCTGCAGAACCCGTCTCTAAGCAAGCGGTCGCCACTACTCCGAAAAAACAGAGTGGAAACGGTCGATACTCACCTGCTGTCATCCGACTCGCCAACGAGAATGATATCGATTTGAATGAACTGAGCGGAAGCGGTCTAGGCGGTCGGATCACGCGGAAAGATATTCTTCGTTACTTATCAGAAGGACGTCCGGCATCGACTCCTGAGAAAGCGACACAAGCACCTGTCCAAGAGACGATGGTACAAACAAAGATGGACGTTCCGACTGAAGCGTCACGTCCTGTCGTTGAACCGTCACAACCGGTCGCATCATCATCGACGTCATCTGGACGTTATGAATCGATTCCGACAGCCGGGGTACGTCAAGCGATTGCGAACAATATGGTCCGCTCGAAGCATGAGGCGCCACACGCATGGCTCATGATTGAAGTCGATGTGACGAACCTCGTTGAGGCACGTGCGAAGTTAAAAGATGAGTTCATGAAGCGAGAAGGCGTCAAATTGACGTTCATGCCATTCTTTATGAAAGCGGCCATTGAGGCATTGAAGAAGTATCCGATGATGAACTCGGAGTGGGCAGGCGATCACATCAAAGTTCACCAAGACATCCATCTCTCGGTAGCCGTCGCGGCAAACGACGCCCTTTACGTACCGGTCATTCGCCAAGCGGATGAGAAGAACATCAAAGGTCTCGCGGTGGCCCTTCAAGACGTGGCGTCACGTGCGCGTGAGAACCGTTTGAAGGCAGAAGAAATGCGTGGTGGGACGTTCACCATCAACAACACAGGTGCATTTGGTTCAATCCAATCGGCACCGATTTTGAACTACCCACAAGCGGCAATCCTATCAGTCGAGTCGATCGTGAAGCGTCCGGTATGGATGAACGGGATGTTCGCGGCACGCGATATGGTCAACCTTTGTATGTCGGTCGACCACCGTGTCCTCGACGGTCTCGTCGCAGGTCAGTTCTTACAAGCGATCAAACAGTCGCTCGAGTCGATCGATCCGAACACATATACCGTATATTGATTAAAAAATGGAGGCGCTCTCGATCGAGTGCCTCCATTTTTTATGAGTTATAGCCAATGAATAGCGTGAAAAAGAAACTGAAGGCTGAAATCAATAGGAGAAGGAACGACAAGGACATGCCCATTGTGACGAGTCCCTTGGAGAGTCGTGGTTTGGATTTGTACAGTGCGAACGAAAACATGAGACTGAATAGGCCGAGCGTCGCGAATAGTGTGAGCGGGATTGCTCGGTCTTGGAGTAACTGAAGTAAATCCAACGTTGAATCATCCTTTCTAATCCAGCACCTTCTGAAATCGTCGTTGATGGGCACGGTACGTCAATCTGCTGATTACGACGAACAGGAGCATGAACATCCAGTATATGAAGATATAGTTTAATGAAAATGCAGAAACCCCATCATGTCTGACCGAAGAAATCCAAAGCATAAGGAGGGATGTAGGGAAATGGATGGAGAGTACGAGATAGGGCATGAATTTCATAAATGATAAGGCGTTTGTCGACGGATTGCGGATGAGACACATCGCAAGTAAACCAATCAATACTTCGAGCCCACCAAGCGTGAAGAAAGCGAGTGAGTCAGAAAGACTAGTCTCTAGAATGGGTGAGGCAAGCGTTGCAAGACCGAAACTCCCGATCATTATTAAAGCAAACAAGATGTAGTCACCTCCAGAAAAGAGTTGATTTTATATGTTTATTGTAAAATAATGGATATTAAAATTCAATACCTCAGAAAAACACGCCATTCATAGAAATGGCGTGTCAGTGAGTTCCTCAAATCGATTGTTCAATCATCGATTCGATGTCGCGACGGACTTCGGCAACTGATAAACGTGCGACGTCATATCGCACACGGTGCGTCGATTCGTCTGAACCCATCAAATCGGCGAAAAGGCTTCCGAGGTCATGCACACTGCGGTCGACTTGAATGAGAAGTTCAATCGAACCCTCTTCTTGTAAGATGACGACCTCTACTTCGTCCAATTGTCGACCGAAGCGTGAACCGTTCGCTGAATACTCGAGTTCTTGTGCAATCGGGAGGCGCCCAGAACGATGGCGTGCCGGAAGCATTTCCGTGTCGGCTTTCTTCAAACGGAATCCGAGCTCGTCCATCGCATCTAAAATGACTTGTTGAGCCGCATTCGGTTGTACGGTGATCGCATCCTCATCTTTCGGATCGACGGCTTGGGCGATGTCGAGTCCGGTCTCAATCCATGATTTCGATTGGCTCACAGAGAGTGGCGTATTGAACGGGACGTTGACTGTGAACGGGATCTCTTTCACTTCTCCAGGACCAATCATAAACGGTGCCTCATTCAATAAAATTTTTTCAATCGTGAACGTCGAGTATGTTGATTTATCATTGACCTCATGTTTATACAACGTGTTGAAGAAGAGATAGATGCTGTCGACGGACTGTTCGACCGAACCACCTTCGATATGGACGACTCCATGTAGTTCACCGCCGGGCGTGCAATGACTTTCATTTAAGCGTGTGTCGACTTTTGCAGCACCGATTCCGATTGATGATAAAATCTTTTTAAACATATGTGTATCCTCCTTTGACGTAACGTCGTCTTCGTGTAATAGTATGTACGGACAGGTGAAACGATATGTTTCAAAATTTATAATAAAGGATTGAATCCATTGGAATATAAAGCTTTACAAGAACGTCTCGCAGACGTCATCCAATCAAATCATCTCGTGTCGGCGACCATCAGTCAACCCCGTCAAAAATCTAGCGATCTCAGACGGGTCAAATTGAAACCGGTCATGTTACGAAATGCGTATCATATCCAGTTCGAGTATCAGTACGAACGGGTGATGAACCATAAAAACCTGACACCAGACGAGGCCGTCGCGGAATTGAATGAGCTTCTCGAAACGTTCCGTCAAGGACAGTTTCAATTAAAAGAATCCGACCTTCAGTTCCAATTATCGAAAAAATTCAAAGTGACATTGAAAGAAAAGCAGACGGCTCAAAAAGAAGTTCAACTGAGTCATAATCGGGAAAAACAATACGTGCTCCCACTCGACGAACCAGTTCCATTTCTAATCCGGCTCGGCATTCAGTCAGCGGACGGGAAAGTGAAGCGTCAGAAGTATGACAAGTTCAAACAAATTAACCGCTTCCTTGAATTCATTGAAGATTCACTTAAACATTTACCGACGGACCGCACTGTACGCATTCTCGATTTCGGTTCAGGTAAATCGTATTTAACGTTCGCGCTCTATCATTTCCTTCATGAGATGAAAGGGTATGACGTCCATATCACAGGGCTCGATTTGAAAAAAGAAGTCATCGAAGAGTGTGCATCGATCGCGCAAGATCTTGGATATGAGCGACTCGAGTTTTTAGTCGGGGACATCAATGAATATGAAGGGGAGACAGCTGTTGACATGGTCGTGACCCTTCATGCATGTGACGTGGCGACCGATATGGCATTGGCCCGTGCCGTTCGCTGGGGAGCGAAAGTCATCTTGAGTGTACCGTGCTGTCAAAAGGAATTGAATCGTCAAATTCACGCGCCTAATTTGGATGTGATGCTCCAACATGGATTGATCAAAGAGCGTTTCGCTTCCCTGGCGACAGATTCGATTCGGGCTGAACTACTCGGTCTCGTCGGGTATGATGCACAATTACTTGAATTTATCGATCTCGAGCATACGCCGAAGAACATCATGATTCGTGCCTATTTGACGAACCGTGTGGCGACTGCAGAGACAAAGGCGCGTTACCTCGCCTTTAAACAGATGTTAGGGGCAGACCCGTTCTTAGAACGCGAATTGAGCGATAGACTTGTCCTCGAGGTAGAACAAGACGTAAAATAAGAGAGTACAGACGAAATGTCGAAAGGGGAAACAACATGGATTTTCAATTATATTTTCAAGATGTAGTCGAACAAGCGCGTAACGAAGTCCGCGCTGCAGGATACACAGAGCTCACGACACCAGAAGAGGTGGACAGTGCGCTTAAAAAGGAAGGGAAGACACTCGTTCTCGTCAACTCGGTATGTGGGTGCGCAGGCGGGATTGCACGTCCAGCTGCTGCATACGTAAATAAGATGGAAGGCGTCAAGCCTGACCAATTCGTAACGGTATTTGCCGGTCAAGACCGTGAAGCGACAGACCGCGCACGTGAATATTTTGAAGGATATGCACCGTCTTCACCGTCGATCGCCCTCCTCGAGGATGGTAACATCGTGACGATGGTAGAACGTAGTGAAATCGAGTCGTCAACTGCGGAAGAACTCGTCGACCAGTTAAAAACACTGTTCGACATCTACTTCGCATAATTACGGATCAGCGCAAAGGCATTGCCTTTGCGCTTTTGTGAAAAGGGGCAGAGTATATGGAACCAGTCATCAAAATCATGACGGAGGCAGAATATATGATTGCCCTGTCACGCGGTGAAATCAATGAACCGTCGCTTCAATCGGAAGGGACGATTAAATGTTGTACACCGCAACAGATTGGAAAAGTCGTTAAAGAATCCTATCCAGGGAAGTCGGTTGTCCTTGTCTCGCTGCACGTCAACCGCCTTGGACAACTGTTACATTATGAGTTAGATGAGGACGGAGAACGCTATCCTCACGTGTATAGTGCCATCCCGATGTCTTCCGTCAAACAGGTTCAACCGTATGGATCTCGCGACAATGGAACGGTCACATATTTCGCCTTCGAGCGAATGTGACCTTCTTTTTTTGTATAATTTGCATGAATATACTTTACAAGTAATAATTATGTGTATATAGTGGTTGAAGACACAAGTCGGACAACTGATGTGTCATAGAACAGTTGAGCTACGTTCACGCATATGTCATAATTTTTTTAAAGTTCTGATAATTATCATTCAACTACGAAAGGGAGATGAAGATGAAAAAAGGTTTTCTAGCATTATGTTTAGCAGGACTAGCCGCGTTCTCAGTCGCATGTGGGGCAGACGTGAACGAAGGAGGATCGACATCGACCGATGGTGAGGATGACAAAGTCATCGTCATGGGGACGAGTGCCGATTACTTCCCGTATGAATTCGTCGATACAGCGAACGGGGACGAAATCGTCGGATTCGATATCGACATCGCCAAAAAAGTGGCAGAGAACATGGGATATGAATTGAAAATTGAAGACATGGACTTCGGTAGCTTGCTTGGAGCTCTCAATGCAGGTCGTGTCGACTTCGTCATGGCGGGGATGACACCGACAGAAGAGCGAAAAGAGAATGCTGACTTCTCGGATATCTATTTTACAGCGGTAAACTTGATTTTATCGAAAGATGATTCGCTTCAATCACTTGATGATTTGAAAGGCAAAAAGATTGGAGTCCAGCTCGGTTCGATTCAAGAAGGAATCGCACAGGACCAAATCACAGATGCTGAAATCGTTTCGTTGAACAAGATTCCTGAGATCATTCAAGAAATCAAGACAGGACGTATCGATGCGATGGTCATCGAAGATACGGTCGCGAAGAAATATCTTGAGCAAGACAGTGAATTGACAACATTCGAAATCGTAGACGAAGAAGAAGCAGGTTCTGCTGCTGCCTTCCGTAAAGACGATGAACTACGCGATCAATTCAACGAAGAGTTGAAGAAGATGATCGACAGTGGAGAAATCGAAGAGTTAGCACAAAAATGGTTTGAAGAAGAGGCTGAACCAGCCAAATAATGAATCGTACGAGGCTGACTGAAGATGAATCGGTCAGCCTTTTTTTAGGAGGGACTTACTATGGACTTTAGCCGGATTTATGATTCAATCCCTTACATACTCGAGGGGATTCCAGTCATGTTCCAAGTGGTGATCGTCTCGGCATTGATCGGGATCTCACTTGGGATTGTTGTCGCTACATTGAAAATCGTCCCGAATCGTCTGATTAACTTCATCGGACATGCTTATACGGCCGTGTTCCGTGGGACGCCGCTCATCTTGCAACTCGCCATCATCCACTTCGGATTGCCGCAACTGACTGGATACATCACGACACCATACCAGTCAGCGGTCATTGCCTTCTCTCTTAACTCGGGGGCGTATATTTCGGAAATTATTCGCGCAGGTATTCAAGCGGTTGATAAAGGACAGTGGGAAGCCTCTGATGCTCTCGGTGTCCCATACGTCAAACAATTACGTTCCATCATCTTGCCACAGGCGTTCAAGAACATCTTACCTGCTCTTGTGAACGAGATGATCACGTTGACGAAAGAGTCTGCCCTCGTCTCGACGGTCGGGGTGCTCGATATCATGCGTCGCGCGCAAATCGTCGGTGGGCAGAAGGCAATCTACTTCGAACCGCTTCTCTTCGCCGGTGTGATATACTTTACGATAGTGATGATCTTGACGTATCTTGGACAACGTCTAGAAAAACGGTTAAGAAAGAGTGATGGAAGATGATCGAAGTAAAAGACCTACACAAACAATTTGGTGACTTAGAAGTATTGAAGGGAATCACGACGACAATCGAACGTGGTGAAGTGGTAGCTGTCATCGGACCGTCTGGGTCTGGTAAATCGACATTTCTGCGTTGCTTGAACATGCTTGAAATCCCGACGAGCGGGACGGTCAGTGTGGATGGATTCGAACTTACGAAAAAAGGGGCGAACGTCGCAAAAGCACGTCAAAATATCGGAATGGTGTTCCAACAGTTCAATTTGTTCCCGCACATGAGTGTATTGGACAATTTGACGTACGCACCGATCAACGTGTTGAAAGTCAGTAAAACGGAAGCACTTGAGCGTGCAAAAAAATTACTTGAACGTGTCGGTCTTTCTGAAAAAATCGATGCCTATCCGAGCCAACTCTCTGGTGGACAAAAACAACGTGTCGCGATCGCGCGTGCCTTGGCGATGGAGCCGAACGTCATGTTATTTGATGAACCGACGTCAGCACTTGACCCGGAGATGGTCAATGAAGTACTCGACGTCATGAAAGGGTTAGCTGAGACAGGAATGACGATGGTCGTCGTCACACACGAAATGGGCTTTGCCCGTGAAGTGGCTGACCGTGTCCTCTTCCTCGATGAAGGAATTCTGATGGAAGAAGGCAAACCGGCTGACCTATTGTTAAATCCACAAACAGACCGGGCGAAACGTTTCTTAGAGAAAGTGTTGTAATCTGATTTCATAGAGGAAGGATGAATGCACATGAAGATCACGTATTACGGACATGCGACAGTTGGACTAGAGATTGATGGGGTACACGTCTTGATCGACCCGTTTTTAACGAGTAATCCCCATACAGACGTAGACCCGTCCACACTACGTCCAGACTACTTGTTACTCACACATGCTCATTTCGATCATATTGAAGATGTCGAATTGATTGCGAAGGCATCTGGCGCGACCATCGTGGCGACACATGAACTCGCGACGTATTACGAGAAAAAAGGCTTCTCTGTCCATGGGATGAACATCGGGGGAGGCCATGCCTTTCCATTCGGACGTGTCACGATGACGCAAGCGTTTCACAGTTCAAGCTTTGACATGGGAGACACCCCTGTCTACATGGGCATGCCGGCTGGATTCATGATCGAGACGAATGCGTTGACGCTCTATCACGCGGGAGACACGAGTCTCTTCTCCGATATGAAAATGTATGGAGAACGTTTTGAAATCGATGTCGCCTTCCTTCCAATCGGAGATAACTTCACGATGGGACCGGCAGATGCATTGGATGCGGCGCAGTGGTTACAAGCGAAACGTGTCGTCCCGATTCACTTTGATACGTTCCCGCCGATTAAACAAGATGCTCAGGCATTTTGTGACCAATTGCACCGTCGTGGCCTATTGATTGAACCGAATACGACGATCGAGATTTAAGTGTGGACGTGATCCAAGAGACGAGAAAGTTTGTCGAAACGGTTCATGCAAATGATGAGACAGGTCACGATTTTGCGCATATCGAGCGAGTCGTTCGACTCGTGGAGCGCTTGATGGAACATGAACCAGTCGATCGAACGGGACTTCTATTAGCCGCTTATTTACATGACGTGGAAGACCAGAAGCTCGGCCGACCGAAAGGGCTCGTCAAACAACATTTGGCTACTCTCGATATCACAGAAGCGCAAATACATTTTGTGGAAGCATTGATTGATCAGGTTTCTTTCTCAAAAGGAATGACACCGACGACTCGCGAAAGTGAAATCTTGCAAGATGCTGACCGTCTTGATGCAATCGGGGCGATCGGCATTGCGCGAACGTTCCAGTTTGCGGGTTCTCGTGGTACACCGCTCGATTTGTCAGCGGAAAGTGCGATTCAACATTTTCATGATAAATTGTTGAAGCTGTCGTCTAGTATGCATACCGCTAAAGCACAACAATTAGCGATGTCCCGTCATGCGTTCATGGAGCGGTTTTTAGAACAGTTTCACGAAGAGTGGGATGGAATCGATCAATAAAAGGACGACCGAGATAAATGTCTCGGTCGTCCTTTTGATTAGAATGGATGTTTGTTGAGCCAATGTCCACCGTCTAATGAGATGCAATCCCCGTTCAAATAACGCATCTCGTCGGATGCCATCCAGTATGCCAAGTCCGCGATTTCTTCAGGTGTCCCAAAACGTCCAAGTGGTACGTTACGGCGAATGCGCTCTACTTCCTTCACGTGGGATACGAGCTTTTCAGCACCGCCTGTACGTTCAATCGGTCCAGGACTGATTGCATTGACGCGAGCTCCGAACTGATAGCCCCATTCAACGGCAAGTGTTCGTGTCAAATTCAGGACGCCAGCTTTCGCTGCCGCACTCGGTGCGACCCCTGGACCGGCTTGCCATGCGTATGATGCCACCATATTGATGATGGAGCCTCCGCGAATCTCGTCTGCTTCCCAATGTTTTCCGAGCACATGGGTACAGTTGAATGTTCCGTTCAAGACGATGTCGATGACGCTAGCCCATCCGTTCGGAGACAACTCGAGTGTCGGACAGACGAAATTACCGGCTGCATTATTGACGAGTGCGTGGACCGGCCCAAATGCGGATACGATGTATGCGAGTGCTTGAGCGCATCCTTCATAATCACGAACGTCATGTTGAACGCTCATTGCCTGACCTGAGCCGATCGCATTCAATTCGTTCATCGCTTCTTGCAGCCGTTCCTCGTTTCGACCGCTAATGGCGACGTTCCATCCTTCCTGTTTGAATTTTAACGCCATCGCTTTCCCCATACCCGACGATCCCCCGGTAATCCAAATCGTTTTCATCCTAATTCCCCCTCAAAAATGAATGGTCGTTCATTTATAGTATTCGTCTTGTGATGTGAAAATCCTTCAATAAGATAGTGATTCATATTTGAATCATTCCTTTGACTTGAAACGTATACATAAGATGTAACAATTGATACTTAGAACCATGCCGTGAATCTAGAGAAGGAGACGATGAAAGATGAAGCGCATTGCCAGATGGACCGTATTCGTTATCGTCATTGTCGGAATGCTCGCACTCATCAATCGGTCTGATTCATTAAAAGTGACTGAACCGGTCGAAAATACGATGTTCGTCCAAACAGAAACAAAAAATAACTCGGAGTTAACAGTGGAAGAATTGAAAGAAATCCTCTTGAGATTTCAACGGAGGTAGCTCCAAACATACAAGGTGACTTAGAACAAAAATTGGCGGAGCGGATGTATGTAGCGTCGATTCAATTTGACAAACCTATCGATGAAGATCAACTTACATCGCGTGCAATCAATCAGGCTAAATTTGAACGGGCTTGGGTATCCTATGCAAAAAATACGTATGGCGTTGTCGTGACCGATGAAGAAGTGGATGAATGGATTGAAAAGGGACCAGATGCGACTGTGTTGCCGTCACAAAAACGTCTTGCAGAGGCGAAAGGAATCAGTGTGTATGAGCTCAATCATAACCTTTATCGTGATCAATTTATCAAATGGGTCCTATGAGAAAAGTTGATCCAACTCATCACGGAACGATATGAAGAGACGACTGATCAGGTGCTCGACAACAATCGACTCATCGAACTGTACGAGGGTGAAGTGAGGAGCACTCTATGAACTAAACAGACGTCAAGTAGCCCGCCTCATATGAGCCGGGCTACTAGTTATTGGATTGTATTCAAGTACTTCAAACCGAGTTCTCGGTCGATCGTGTACATCGTACCGGCGACCTTCTCGCCCCAATACGGGTCTGACGCATAAAAGATATTAATTCCTTCTTGTTTGTTACCAGGGTAATCTCCGCGTGCGTATGGACCTTTTACATATTTGGTCGCAAACAGCTCTGCAGCCGCCTTGACGCTCGCTTCGACGGTATCGAACGATGTGGCATTTCCGCTTGGATCGTCGTCTGTTGCATGGAAGCCGAATAGGTTCCGTTTTTCCCGAGCGATGTCGGACGTTCCAAATTGAGACTCATGACCGGCCACCGCGAGTAAGAACAATGCATTGATTCCGTAGGTCTCTTCTGCACGTTTGAAGGCAGCTCCCTCTCCAGAGAGAGGGGAGTCGATGCTCTTTAAATATTGATCAAACGCTTTGGCGGAATACGGAGATGTAGACCGTATGGAAGCGAACTGATACGGAGAATCGAATACGTCTTCGACACGTTCCGTATAATAACGGTTTTTGGAACGTTTCTCTGTCGGTCCGACGAGAAACGTGCCAGCGAGATTCGCGTTCGCCTCGACCGAGTGATACACATCCCCATCTCGAATCTCATAATAGCCACGTCTTTTTACGACAGCTTCTGGGAACAATGCCATCTGATCGGGTTTGACATAGACGTCCGCTCCTGAGATACGTACTTTTAAATGGTTTTCACCTCGTTCGAGTAACTGGAGTCGAGTCCCACCGGCAACATATGATTGACGTTTTTGGAATGATGCATCTTTATATAAGTGAGTGATGGCATCACTTGGAGTGACGACGACACCCGTACCGGTAAAGTCGAGGACCTCTCCGGATGGGGAAAAGAGCGTTCGGTTGTTTCCCGCTGCCATGTATCGTTTTGCCTCAGCTAGGCTTTCAAACGAACGGGTGACACGGTCACCGTTCGTCACCGTTTCGACGGTATAAGTATCTTCACGGGAAGATTGAATCCATAAAAAGGCTGCGATGGCGAGGCTGAGTGTCGCAATCATCGACCAACCCTTAAGTCTTTTCTTTCGTTTCAATCGAATCACTTCCAAACTTTTGAATTGCCAAACGAGTTGATTTAGTCAACAATTTGATGGAGAAGGGGGAAATCCATATGAAAATTGGAACGCGGACGTTAAAGACCGCGGTCGCGGCAGGTATCGCGATGCTCATTTCCGAGACGATTCATCTTGATTATTTTGTATTCGCAGCCATCATTGCCATTTTGAGCATTCAAGAGACCCGAAAGAAATCGATTCGGGCATCATATGAGCGGGTCATGGCGAGTCTTCTCGCCATCGGGATGGGCGCGGCGATGTTCACATTACTTGGCTATTCGCCAGTGACGCTCACACTCTATTTTGTCATCTTCATTCCGCTCGTACAACAATTGAAACTGCAAGATGGGCTCATCACAAGTGTCGTCATCTTGACTCACCTTTATACGGAGGGACAATTTTCGCTTGAACTATTCGTCAATGAGCTGTTATTGATCGCGATAGGTGTAGGAGTCGGACTTGTCGTCAACATGTATATGCCGACGCTTGATCGTGAGATTGATCGGATCAAGGATAGCATTGACCGTTCGCTCGCTGTATTATTTTACGATGTGGCAGCATGTGTCGAGACTGGTGTCTATAACAACCATTCGATGATGCTCATCAAGACGCGAGACTATTTGAAAGAAGGCAAAGATTTAGCCCTTCGTCGTATGGGCAACTCAATCGGGAAGCGTAACGAAGATATGGACTATTTATACTTCAGGATGCGCGAGCGTCAATACGATATTCTCAAACGGGTTGCTGACAATGCTAGAGAGATCACAATGGTTGTGAATGAGGCGAAACCGGTCGCGACATTCTTACGACGTGTCGGGGACCATGTGAACGAACAAGCGGATGCCTCTGTTTTTTTGCAGGAACTTGAAGAGATGATTGAACATTATCGAAAAAACGTACCTCTCCCCACGACACGTGAGGAATTCGAGGTACGCTCATCCTTGTTGAATATTCTATCAGATGTAAAAAGTTACTTGATCTTAAAAGAGCGATATATCTTGCTCTTAAAAGAACATGGTCATACTCGAGAGAAACGTGCTGATCAAAAAGATTGAGACGATGACGACGACGCCGATTTGAATGATGCGTTGTCGTCTTTTCTGTTTTTTCTTCATGGTTTGCCTCCATATACGTGTTTGCCATCATTGTACAGAATGGAAAAGATTCGTGCAATCCAGGGGAGTTTGTTATAATAGTCGAGAAATGTTTGGATGGAGGGATGTTGTTTATGGTAAACGAGACACGCGTGCTCGACACATTTTTAGGATTGGTCGGCATTGATTCAGAAACGAAGGAAGAAGCGGTCATCTGTGAACACTTGAAAGGGGTATTCACTGAGCTTGGTTGCGACGTCTACGAGGACGATGCATCTACGAAGACGGCACACTCTGGTAACAACTTAATCATCACGTTGCCTGCAACAAAAGAAAATGTCGATCCGATTTACTTTACTTCACACATGGATACGGTAACCCCAGGTAAAGGAATCAAGACGAGTATCAAGGACGGATACGTTGTTACAGACGGAACGACGATTCTCGGAGCGGATGATAAGACAGGACTCACGGCGATGATCGAACTCGTGCGTGTGTTGAAAGAAAAACAAATTCCACACGGTCAAATCCAGTTCGTCATCACGGTCGGGGAAGAATCGGGTCTCGTCGGTGCGAAAGTATTGGACTTATCGAAAATCGATGCGAAGTTCGGTTTTGCCCTTGATTCGGATGGGCCGGTTGGAGACATCATCGTCGCAGCACCGACTCAAGCGAAAGTAAACGCCAAAATTTACGGGAAGACGGCCCATGCGGGTGTCGCACCGGAAAAAGGAATCTCGGCGATTCAAATCGCAGCGAAAGCGATTGCGAAGATGCCACTCGGTCGTATCGATGAAGAAACGACTGCGAACATCGGACGCTTCGAAGGGGGCCGCGCGACAAACATCGTGTGTGACTATGTCGAAGTTCTTGCTGAGGCCCGCTCACTCAGCCATGAGAAGATGGAGAAGCAGGCGGAAACGATGAAACAAGCATATATCGAAGTGGCGGAGTCATTTGGTGGTCGTGCCGAAGTCGAGATCGACATCATGTATCCTGGATTCAAGTTTGAAGAAGGGGATGAAGTTGTTGAAGTGGCGAAACGCGCAGCTCAGACAATCGGACGCCCGACTCGAATTCTTCATTCTGGAGGCGGATCAGACGCCAACGTCATCGCCGGCGGTGGAATCCCGACCGTCAACTTGGCAGTCGGTTATGAAGAGATTCATACGACGAACGAACGGATGCCACTTGAAGAGTTGTACAAACTCGTCGAGTATGTCGTCACGATCGTCGAAGAAGTCGCATCACCTAAGCAATAAAAAAGAGCCGACCATTCGTCGGCTCTTCGTATGTGTTCGTACTCGTTATGCTGCGAACTCCAGTGACTCTAAAATCAACTCGTCTGTGCAATGAAGTTCGATCGCTATGTCTTGAATTCGGATAGAGGTGCCCTGTTCCTGTTGGTGCAAGCGATTCATCAAAGCTGCGCGTTCTCGAATCGTCTCATAGATTGATTCGGGTTGTTCCGCTTTGGTCATCACAAATCACATCCTTTTCAGCGATTACGTCAAGTATAGCATGAAACGACTTGAAGAAAGGACTAAAATATTTATGAAGTTACAGTTTTTAGGAACCGGGTCGGGAATGCCTTCGAAACAGCGAAATGTCTCAGGACTCGCTCTTGAGCTTCCGAAGGTTACTTGGTTGATCGACTGTGGTGAAGGCACACAACATCAAATGCTTTATACAAAGCTCAAGCCGAGAAAAGTGTCGGCGGTATGGGTGACACACCTTCACGGTGACCACGTGTTTGGCCTTCCTGGATTCTTATCGACCCGCTCTGCACTAGATGGGTCTGCCCCATTGACCGTGTACGGACCGAAAGGATTGAAGAAATGGTTAGAGTCCACATTACGTGTCACAGGATCGCATCTTGGATATGAATTGACCGTCATCGAGTACTCGGATGGCGACACATTTGAACAAGACGACCATCTCGTTACTGTGCGAAAATTAGAGCACAGGTTCCCGTCATATGGATTTCGAATCAAGGGTCCAGAAAAAGCGGGGATGCTACGTGTCGATAAAGTAAAAGAACTTGGCATTCCGAGTGGACCGATTTATAAAACAATAAAAGAAGAAGAACAATTTGAATATGAAGGAAAATGGTACAGCTCTAAAGAATACGTCACTGAACCGACTCCGGGCAAAGTAGTTGCAATCCTTGGAGATACGACCCCATGTGAGAATGCGCGCTATTTAGCAGAAAATGCGGACCTTCTCGTTCATGAGGCGACATTCATGGAAAGTGAACAACCGCTCGCTCGAAAATATGGTCACTCGACGACACGTGAAGCAACTACGCTAGCGAAGACATCTGCAGTCGGTCAATTGATTGTCACGCATATTTCGGCTCGTTATGTCGGACGAGAGGAAGAATTTGAGCAAGAGGTCGTTTCGGATTTTCCATCGAGTCTTGTGGCGACCGACTTTCTAGAATATACAGTGGGGGATTGATGTGACCATTCAACTCTATGTATGGGCCGCGTTTTTAGCAATCAGCGTTCTGTTAGGGATTCGATTGAATCAATTAAAAGAGCCGGAAGCCAACTTCTTTCCAAAGTTCTTATTCTATTCGTTACTCGGAATTGTGTCATTTCCCATTGGCGGGTTCCACATTCCGATTGGCTTTCTGTTGTCTTTTTTATTCTTTCCGAAACAGAATAGTCGGTATAAATGGTATGGGGCGTTGTTAGGATTCTTTTTCTTTCTCGTCTTACTTTTCGTCCCATTGTTTGACCAATCGGGATTCCGGGCTGAGTCCCAGCAAATCGGAGCAGTTTCCGTCACAGACGAATCGTTTGATGACATGACAGAAAAACTGTTACAACGCATCAATAGCGATTCAATCAAACTAGATCGAGGAAAACTGCAAATTGATCGGGATGGAAACGTTCAAACCATCGAATATTTACTCATGGTTGAGCGAGCCGAATCGTTTCAACAGATTCGCGTGACGTATGCGGATGGACAATTATCCTACGAACAGGTCGATGAACTTCGAAAGGAGTCCGGTCGTGCATTCTTTGAAAAACTAGTAGAGTTTGACCATATGCTCTCTACTTTACAAGATTCCTCATGGGAAGAATACACGGACGTCGTGTCTGCACCTATCTTACAACTTTCATACGATGGGTTGTATGATATGTACACGTTTGAGAATGAATCGATGCTTATGATCAACCGAGATCACGAGCTCGTCAAGTTTTGGCTACAGCGTGAACCGGTTCTCGCCAACAGTATCCAACTCGTCGGTCTGACACAAGAAGGACGAAGTTCGGGGGAACGGTTTGCGATCCTATATAACTATTCGATACATCAACGAGAGGATTTGACAGAATGATCAAACCGTATTTGAGTATTTCTCTACTAGCAACTGGCCTCCTAGTCGGATGTGGCGGAGAAAAAGCACAACAAGAGGCATGCGATGTTAGCCCGACCATTTCTGTATACAATGCCGCGACGGAGGAAACCCTCTATCAAGAAAAGAGTGTCTGTCTTGAAGAGGACGCGACCGTGCTCGATGCATTGAAAGCGACGGGGCTAGACCTCGAAGTGACAGGAAACGGTGACATGTCTTACGTGACGGCCATCGAAGGCATCGAAGAAAAATCAGAAGGACAATCGTCAGGATGGGTATTTGCTTTTAACGGCGCACCGGGAGATGAAGGTGCCGGTGCCAAAGAAGTAGAATCGACGGATGTCATTCAATGGCGGTTCGAAGAAGATGCAGTGGCTTTCTTCGAATGAGGCAGATTGGGAGCGTAGACATCCTGTCACGCTCCTTTTCTATCTCCTCTGTCATCTGTACGTATTGATGAATGTCGGCGACGTTACCTTTTTTGTGATTGGACTCCTGATTCTACTTATTGTTGAACGCCGTTTCCCCTGGCCGATGCTCTATATACTCATTGCGTTTGGTCTGATCTCAATCATGCCCATCCTGATTGGTTGGGAAATTTCTTATGCATACATATGGCGTCAGCTGTTGAAATTAGCCACCTTTTTACTCGGAATGTTATGGATCGCGCGCATCGTTCGTCTCGAACGGTTGCTCCCGCTTTTATCGAACTTTCCACGATCGTCTTCACTCTTATACGGTGCATGGGCACTCATCCCGTCAATGGAGCAGGCGGTACGCCAAGCGGTCAGGAGTCATCCAAAAGCATCTTGGCAAGAGGGTGTACAAATCGGGATTGAAAGCCAGCAAACTGAGCCGAGGTTCGCCGTAGAACCGATACGGCGCTTTCACCTGGAAGATTTGTGGCAAATCGTCCTCATTGGAGTCATGGGTTGGGCCACACTCCATCTGTTCGTTGGCTTTTGGCTGATCTATCCATATCTCACGAAAGGAGGGATGCGTGATGCAATGGTTATCTATCGTTGACGGCTCGTTTGAGCAGTATGTCAAACGTCACAATCCACTTGTAATCGAGATGACACAATCGTTCTCTGGGAAAGTCGGACACTTACTTTCGAGCATTGATCCTTTTCGAGGCGCGGAACTCGCCACCCTTTTACAAATCGATGCGCTTTATCCGAAGCGGTTCGATGCCTGTTCGAGCGGCGAACAACAGATTGTTCGAGTCGCCTATGCGCTGTTAAATCGACCAGACTCCATCGTCCTAATTGAACCGTTTCGCCATCTTGATCAATTTCGAAGAGAGCACTTGGAGATGTTGCTCCGTCGAATAGCTGGAATCGGGGTGCGAATCGGTTATACCGAGCGAGCGAAAGAACCTACGGGCGAAGTGACCTTCACATTCATCGAATCAAAGACGACTCCCTCCATCGATGCAATCGACGTATCCTATCGACATCCTCTTCAAGCGACGTATGCGATTGACCACGTGACGGTTCAGATCAAAGAACCCGGCCTCACGGTTTGCGTCGGGACGAACGGGAGTGGAAAGTCAACCTTACTCGAACTATTCGCCAGAAGTAGGCGTCCGCTTCAGGGGCGGGTGAAAAGAGGGGAGCGGGCAGTCTATCTTCCGGCTAACCCTGATGTTGGCCCATTCCCACAAGAAGAGAAGCGACGGGTCGCCCAACTTCAATCCGTCCTCCACGATTCATCGAGTGTCCTTCTACTCGACGAACCGACTGTAGATTTGACGAGGGGTGAGCGGGATGCATTCCTTGAAGCGCTTCAACAAAAGGCGAAGTCGGCCCGTGTCGTCTGTGCAACACATGACATGGAACTCATACAGATTGCGACGGATGTGATTTATCTAGCGAGCGGTCAAGTCGTCTTTCACGGAGAACGTTCACTCTTCCAAGAACGGAGTACGCTATGGTCACATACGTCTTAGCTTTTTTGACTGCCATGTTTGTCTTGTACCGGTTTGAAAAATCGACTGCACCCATTCAACCGTTCGTTCAATTGTTAGCACTTGCCGTCATTGGGCGGTGGCTCTTCATGACGATTCCAAATGTTCAACCGACGACGGCCATCTTGATGTTGACGGCTTTACTAGTCAGCTTGAACGGGGCAGCCGTTCTCGCCCTCTTTGTGCCGATTTTATCAGGACTGTTGCTCGGAATAGGTCCGTTCGTCTTCTATCAGTTTATAGGGTGGCTACTCGTCGTAGTACTCGTACGTCTTTTTCGGCCGATTTTATTAAAATCGACGGTCCTCTTGTCACTTTTTGGACTGATAGCGGGCTTCTTATATGGATGGATGACAAACTTGGCGTTCATTGAGGTGATTGGTACGGATGTCGTGAAGTTATTTTTACTCAGCTTCCCATTTGACCTTGCCCACGGTATCTCAAATGTCATCTTTTTAATCATGATTCGTCCCTTGTTCGAGCGCATATTCCTTCGTCAACTCGGGTAAATATACAATAGTCAAATCATATTGAGTGAGGTGAACGACGGATGGGTGCATATATCAATCTCACAGAAGTCGGTATGTTTCTACTCGTAGGATTATTGTTTATCGTGCTAAACCTGATTCTATTGGCAAAACGTTACACGAGAGCCCGTTTCGCGATGCTGAGCATCCTCGCGGCGAGCGTATGGCCAGCACTCATGATCGTTCTTTCAGTAGAACAACTGAGTATCATGGACCAACTCACGTCAGGAGGGTTGACGCTCGATGCCGTGATCGCGTGGGGAGCCGTCATCGCTACAGCACTCATGACGATGATTCCGGCAGGTGTCTTTTTACATCGGCTTGTAAGTGTATCGCGATTACATTCTGAACCATAAAAGGAGCGACCCTGAGGGCGCTCCTTTTATGTGGTTGATTCAGCACTCGTACCGTCTGAGGGTTTTTGAACGCGCCGAAGCACTTCAAGACTGAGCGCTCGAGGCATCAATTTGGCGACCCCTACCATCAATTGATTGGAAAGACCAGGGATAATCACGCGTTTATTGTTCATGACCCCTTTGTAACCGAAGAAGGCGACGAGATGAGATGGCATTTTTGAGAACGATAATTCGCTACCCGCACGGTTGAAGAAGTTCGTATCGGTCGGTCCTGGGCACAATACGCTAACATGTACACCACTCCCTTTCACTTCGGCATGCAACGCCTCCGTAAGAGACAGTACATACGCCTTTGTCGCATAATAGACGGCCATATATGGACCGGGTTGGAATGCGGCGACGGAGGCGACGTTTAAGACATAACCATGGTCACGCTCAAGCATGCCAGGCAAATAGGCTTTCGTCAGCTCGGTCAACGTATTGACGTTCAATCGCACTTCGTCCGCCTCCGTCTTGGCGTCGAGGTCGGCAAACGCGCCGGACGTGCCGAATCCGGCATTATTGATTAAAAAGTCAACCGTCAGTCCTGCTTCATCAATCAATTTCGTCAATCGGGTTGCGGCATCGTGTTTGGCTAAATCGATAGCGAAGACATGGACGTTGATACGGTATCTGGTCTCGAGCACTTTTTTCAGCTCGTAGAGTCGCGGTTCGTTCCGAGATACTAAAATACAGTCGTACCCATCACGAGCAGCGAGTACCGCTAAGTCTAAACCGATTCCCATCGAGCCACCGGTGATTAAAGCTGTCTTTGACAACATGATCCACTCCTTTAATGAAAAGTCATACATTGTTACTGAATTCTTCACGAGTTGTTAAAATCCTGCTCCGTTCGCACATTGAATCCTATGCTAAAGTATAGCAAGAAAATGTGATTAGACTCACAAAGTAGGGAGAAGAACAGACATGATGATTCAGCTCGTCACTACGGCGCAAAGCGTCGATCAGGCAGAAGCGTTAATCAAAGCCGGTGCAGACCGCCTGTATATCGGGAATTCTAGGTTCGGTTTGCGACAAAAAGGAGATTGGACGATTGATGCTGTGAGGGAAGTCACACAACTTGCCCATCGACATGGAAAAGATGTGACTGTGGCCGTCAACAACCTGATGCACAATGACCACATCGAAGAATTATCCGAATATGTACAGACATTAAAAGCGATTGGCGTCGACGACGTGACCGCCGGGGACCCAGGTGCCATTCGTTTGATCCGGCAAGCGAAGATTCCGTATTGGTATGATGCCCAGACGCTTGTCACGTCTGCCAAACAGATTCAGTTTTGGGGGAAGCGGGAAGCCATCGGGGCGGTTGTCGCACGTGAAGTGACGCTCAAGGAACTTGCTCTCATCCAACAACAAATCGGACTGCCTGTCGAAGTACAAGTGTACGGTCCGACATGTATCCATCATTCGAAACGACCACTCGTGACGAACTACTTCAATGAACTCGGACGTCCTTCTGAAGAGGCGAAACAGCGAGAGTTTTATATGAGTGAACCAGCTGATGCATCGAGCCGGTACCCGATTTATGAAGACGAGAACGGGACGCATATTTTCTCTGAAGATTTGACGCTCATGGGCCAGCTGCCGACGTTAGTCAAACATGGACTTCATACGTGGAAACTCGATGGATGGCATGCCGGCGACCAGTTTGTCGAAATCGTTAAATTGTTTACGTTCGCCCGTGCGAACCTATTGAACGGTCGATTTGACCGTGTTGAGATGGAAGCCCGTCTCAACGACCTGCAACCAGAAGGATTCCGTCTCGGAACGGGATTATTGTTACGCAAGCCAGAAGAGATTAAGTGAGGGATCAAGATGAAACGACGTCCAGAATTATTAGCGCCAGCAGGGAATTTAGAAAAATTGAAGATGGCGATTCATTACGGGGCCGATGCGGTCTATATCGGTGGTCAGCAGTTTGGTTTGCGTTCACGTGCCGGTAACTTTAGCTATGACGAAATGCGAGAAGGTGTGGCGTTTGCCCACGGTCGCGGTGCGAAAGTATATGTCGCTGCCAACATGGTGACGCATGAAGGAGATATCGAAGGAGCGGGTGACTTCTTCCGAACGCTTCGAGACATCGGGATTGATGCGGTCATCGTCTCGGATCCAGCGATGATTGAGACATGTCTATCGGAAGCGGAAGGATTGCCGGTCCACCTATCGACGCAGGCTTCTGCCACGAATTATGAGACGCTTCGTTTTTGGAAAGAAGAGGGACTCGAACGAGTTGTGTTGGCTCGGGAAGTTTCGATGGATGAAATCGTCAAAATGAAACAGGAAGTCGACGTCGAGATTGAGACGTTCGTCCATGGGGCGATGTGTATCTCCTATTCAGGAAGATGTACGCTCTCGAACCATATGACATTGCGGGATGCCAACCGTGGAGGATGTGCCCAGTCATGCCGTTGGAAATATGGATTTTTTGAAGAAGGCGAATTGTTGACGAAAGACATGGAGGCACGAGATGAAGAGCCGTTCTCGATGAGTTCCGTTGATTTGTCGATGGTCCGTCATATTCCTGACTTGGTGGAGGCTGGAGTCGACAGTTTGAAAGTTGAAGGGAGAATGAAATCGATTCATTACGTCGCAACGGTATGTAACGTCTATCGTCAAGTGATTGACGCATACTGTGAAAATCCTGAGAACTTTGTGTTCGATCCGGCTTGGGAAGAAGAGATTTGGAAGGCGGCCCAACGTGAACTCGCAAGTGGATTCTATTATGGAATTCCGACAGAAAAAGAGCAATTGTTCGGGAAACCGCGTTCGATTCCGCAATTTGCGTTTGCCGCTCGTGTCATCGCATACGACCCTGTGACGGGTATGGCAACGCTCGAGCAACGTAATCACTTCTCAATCGGGGAAGAAGTAGAATTTTTCGGACCCGGATTTGTTCGTTTTTCACAAGTCATCGAGACAATTGAGGATGTCGACGGTCAGCCGATTGAATCCGCCAACCAAGCGATGATGACGATTCGAGTAAAAGTAGATCAACCGGTCGCAACTGATTACATTATGCGCAAGCGAAAAGGTGTTCCGGCACGGACTCTCATTTGACACATCGACCGAGCCAACATAGTCGCCCGATCCGTCCAATCCTGCTACCCTAAGAGATAGAGACGGAGGGATGGAAGAATGAACCAAAATACGGAGCAATTGCGGACTGAGCCCATCGGCAGACTCCTCTTCAAGTTATCGCTACCCGCGATGATTGGGATGCTCGTAACGGCGCTCTACAATATTATTGATACAATTTTTGTCGCCCGTGGTATTGGTGCGTCAGCTGTCGCTGCTATCGGGATCGCGTTCCCGATTCAAATGATATTAATGGCTGTGTCTAGCGCAGTCGGACTAGGTGGGGCGTCGATCAGCTCGAGAAAGCTCGGGCGAGGAGATGATGCCGGTGCGGCTGTCACGTTTTTAAATGTGCTCGTACTCGTCGGTCTGTTTGCAGCTCTTGCAGTCAGTTCTGCCTTCTTTATGCTGGATGAGATTTTGAAGGTGTTTGGTGCCACGTCGGAGATTATGGAGCTCAGTCGACAATACTTATCGGTTGTGTTGATCAGTTCACCATTCTTCATGTTCACGCTTGCTTCGAGTGCGATGGTTCGTGCTGAAGGTCAGGCACCGTATCAAATGAAGGTCATGCTGACGACCGTCCTCGTCAATCTCGTGACGACCCCACTCTTCATTTTCACATTTGATTGGGGGATGTACGGGGCTGCTACGTCGACGGCACTCGCCCAAGTCATCGGTTCGATATTGATGCTTCGTTTCTTCTTCGCACGAAAACCAAAAACGGAACTGCGCTTCAAATGGCGACAGTTCCGGATTCGATTTGATGAGATTAAAGAGATTATGGCAATCGGTTCGTCCTCGTTCATCATGATGGTATCTCAATCGATTTTGTTCGTCGGCGTCAACGTAATGCTCGGGACGTACGGTGGGACGGAAGAGTTGGCGATCTTCGCCATCATCAACAAGTTCATGGCGCTCGTCGGTATGCCGATCATGGGCATCGTCCAAGGGATGCAACCGATTGTCGGATATAACTACGGTGCCGAACGATTTGATCGAATGCGCGAAACAATCTGGACAGCGATGCGTGCTGGAATCGCGATTGCTGTGGTCATCTGGCTCGTGTTACAACTGTTCCCGCACACGCTTATGGGATGGTTCTCGACGGATGAGGCACTCATTGCAGGTGGTGTGACGGCGATTCACATTCTGTTCGCGGTCTCATTCCTTCCGAGTGTGCAGATGCTCGTCAATGGAATCTATCAGTCGCTCGGGAAAGCACGAGTCGCCATGTTCTTGTCCCTCTCACGACAGACCCTTTATACGATTCCGCTCGTCTTTATCCTCCCGTCGTTCCTCGGTGTGTTCGGGGTATGGTTGGCATTCCCGATTGCCGATGCGATGACATTTTTGACAGCGGTCGGTCTAGCGTTTTGGGACCGAAAGTTGTTGTTCCGTCCTTCAGAGGAGGATAAGGAAGAACATCAGGTTGATTCGAAAGCGACAAACTTATAATCAGACGTCCGCTCGTGTCGAGCGGGCGTCTTCTTTTAGGAACAAGTAAATCCCTCCTAGCAAGACGATGGCGCCGAGCCACTGGAAAGGACCGAGTCGTTCACCGAAAAAGGCGTACCCGAATAGCATTCCCCATAAGGCCTCTCCGAGGATGGTAATACTGACGACGGTCGCACTGACCCGAGCGAGTGCATAATTGAACAGGTTATGCCCTAATATCGTCGGGAAAAAGGCAAGGGCGAGGAAATACCACCAGTTGACCGTTTCAAAGTCGGTGAACGTCGTCCCGCGTACGAGGAGCATGAAGCAAAGGACGACCGTTGCGACGAGATAGACGCTGAACGAGTACGTATTCGTGTTCATTGATGTCCGGACATGTTGACCGACGAGCCAATACCCTGCAATGAGGAGGGCGGCAATCAAAGCGAGCAGGTCACCAAATAGTGCTTCTCGTCCGAGCTGAATGTCACCTGCAGCGACAAGCATCCCACCGAGGACGGCGACGAGCGCGTATGCCAATCCTTTTCGCGTCGGGTTCTTTTTAAAGATCAAGGCGTTTCCAATTAAGACGAAAATCGGGCTCGATGTGACAAAAAGGGTGGAGCTGGCTACTGTTGTATAATCGAGTGATAAAAACCAGAGCCAAAAGTGAAACGCGAGCAGCGTCCCGCTAAGTAACAAAGCATATCGTGTCATCAGTCGCGTTGTGATGAGTGATTTGAAATCGACGAATGGGAGTAGTATGAGACATGTGATCAGCATGCGGTAAAACGCAGCCGTCTCGGCTGGAGCAGACGTCCATTTGACGAACAAGACGCTCATCGACAAGAAAAAAACAGCAGCGAATAAAATGAGGTAAGACATGACGACACTCCTTCACATATGTATGTTCTCTGTTAATCATATCGGAAAACAGCCGTGTGGCAAGATATGATTCATAGAATACAAACAAATGCTCCCCTCTCGATATGTCCATCCTCGACTTGGTATAGTAAAATACATAGAAGAAGCAATCCCACCATGTACGTCTTGCCACGAAACTGAAGGCAAAGTAAGGAGTTCTTATGAGACTAATCATCGCGGAAAAGCCATCGCAAGCTCAAAAGTTGGCGGCTCCCTACCCATCTAAAAAAAGAAAAGATGAGATTGAAATCTCACCATGTTCACGTTTCCCGGAAGGAGCGATTGTCGTCTGGGCGGTCGGTCACCTTTGCGAACTGCAGGAGCCTTCACACTATCGTCCTGAATGGAAGTCTTGGAAATACGAGGCACTTCCGATTGTTCCGGAACGGTTCGATTATCGAATCTCGAAAGGAAAATCAAAACCGTTTTACGCCATCAAGAAATGGCTTCATGACCGCTCCATCACCGATGTGATTATCGCTTCGGATGCCGAGCGGGAAGGGGAGGCGATTGTTCGATTAATTCTTCGACTCGCCGGAAACAAAAAACCGTTAGCACGACTTTGGATTTCGAGTCTGACGGAGCAAGCGGTCGACCGCGGATTCTCTCAACTGTTACCGGGTGAGCAAACAGTCCCTTATTATCATGAGGCGATGAGTCGCGCATGTGCCGACTGGCTCGTTGGCATGAACGCATCCCGGGCATATACGACCTTGTTGAAAACAATTGGGATCGAGGACGTGTTCTCGCTCGGTCGTGTCCAGACACCGACACTCGCCTTGATTGTCAATCGCGAACGAGAAATCAAACAGTTCGTACCAGAACCGTACTTTGAAGTCGAGGCGACACTTGCAAAAGGCCGAGGCACGTTCAAAGCGAAGTATACATTTGGAAAGACGACAAAGCTCAAAACACGGGAGGAAGCAGACGCGATTGTGAAACGAGCTTCCGGTACCGCCACGGTCAAGATGATTGACAAAGAAGAAAAAATTGAGCAACCTCCATTTTGGTTCAGTTTGTCTGGGCTTCAGGCAGAAGCGGGGAAGCGATTCGGTTTCGGGGCGAAAAAAACACTCGATATTGCGCAAAAGCTATATACGAAAGGGTGGATCAGCTACCCGCGGACGGATTCTGGCTTTGTCACTCCAGATGAGGCGACGCTATTCCCTCAGACGAAGGCGAGATTACTAAAGTCATCCGCATATGCGGGTCTTCGCGACGTTCTAACCGAGGACCCGTCGAAAAATCGACGCTATGTCAATGCCAAGAAAGTCAGTGACCACTATGCGATCATTCCGACGGAGGCGTGTGGTGACGTCACTCGACTCGGCGGAGATGAGGCAAAGCTGTACGATTTGATCAACCGACGTTTTCTCGCGGCATTTGCACCTGCAGCGAAGCTCGAGAAGACGACAGTTGACTTGATTGACGGAAACGACCTGTATCGGGCAAAAGGAACCGTCGTTGTGAGTCCCGGTTATCGAGAAGTCGTTGAAATGAAATCGAAAGACGTTGAACTTCCTACCTTGACGGTCGGTGAAGAATTAAAAGAGAAGAAAGTCGAAGTGTTATCTAAACAGACGGAACCGCCGAAACGGTACACGGAAGGGTCACTCATTATGGCGATGAAAGTCGCCGGGAAACAGCTCGACGACGAAGAATTGATTCACATCATGAAAGAGGTGGAGGGCCTCGGAACAGAGGCGACTCGTGCCAACATCATTGATGGATTGAAAAAGCGCGGATACGTACAGCTGCAGAAAAAGGAACTCGTTCCGACCGATAAAGGTCGTCTCTTAATCGATGTGCTCGGAGACAGCATTTTAGCTTCGCCCGTCATGACGGCGAAATGGGAGAAGCGACTCCATGAAATCGGACAAGCATCTGCTTCTGCCGCCGAATTTATTGAACAGGCGAAAAAAATGTCGATTCATCTAGTCGAGGAAGCAAAATCGCGGGTCGAGGCAGCGAATCCAGAAGGCTACACGATTGAGGCGAAGCGTTATGGAAAGAAAGGAACTGCTCGACCGAAGGCATCATTTGGCGTCTGTCCGAATTGTGGCAAGGGTCTCGTCGAACATCCGAAGTTTATCGGCTGTAGCGGCTATCGTGAAGGATGTCGCTTCACCGTCTCCAAGCAGGTGCTCGGCGTTGGACTCGTCAAAGATGAACTCAAGCAAATGATCAATGGAGGACAATCAAACGTTCATACGTTCAAAAAAGGTGAGAAGACGTTCAATGCTTCTTTATATCTTGAAAAAGGTACACTCCGATTTGAATTCAAATAAAAAAGGGTCGCGCATTAGAGCGGCCCTTCTGTCTTGTCAGTCTTTTCTCTTTTCTTGTCGTCTTCAATGCGACGATTGATTTCGTCATAGTCGAGGACGATGTCATCTTTATTGTCTTTATAGGCGTATCCTTTTTGGATGACGACGATGGATGCGATGAGGACGAGTAAGATGATTAAACCGCTGACGGCAAATATCCAGGCCATAGGAACCCCTCACTTTCTTTCTTCAGTATGCCAAACAATGGACAGGTTCTTCAACTAGAATGAACAGACGGTTATGTCGTGTGTGAATGAAAAGATATGGTACAATACGATATAGATTAATACGTAGAGAAGGAAGGGATAGTCATGGCGATTTTGATTGTGGACGATGAACCGGTCAATACGCTCGTACTCGAGCAACTGCTTCACCAGCACGACTATGAGACGGTATCGGTCTCGAGCGGGGAAGAAGCGCTCGACTTACTGATGGCCCCACAAGCTGCATCGCTGTATGATCTCGTCTTGTTGGATGTCGAAATGCCTGGAATTTCAGGAATCGAGACGTGTAAACGGATTCGGCAGATGGCTGACTTTGAAGAGTTGCCGGTCATCATGGTATCCGGACGAACGGAAGAGAAGCAGATTGCCGAGGGGCTCGACGCGGAGGCGTCAGATTACACGACCAAACCGATCAAAATAACAGAATTACTTGCAAGAATTCGTTCTGCTCTCCGTTATAAGGCGGCTGTTGATGAACGGAAAATTTATGAGGCCCGTCTTCAGTATGATTTGGACCTCGCCCAGAAGATTCAACAAAGCGCGCTTACGCCACCAATCAGTAATGAAGAGATTGATGTTCGGGCGTTATATCTGCCTTCTAAAAAATTGGCTGGGGACATGTACGCATGGTTTCAGGTCGCTCCGGACCGATACGGGGTCATCATCTTTGATGTCATGGGACACGGGGTCTCATCGGCGCTCATCACGATGGGAATCCGTTCCATCCTACCGGGGCTTGTCGGGAACGTGCAGTACCCGGTAGACGTCATGACGGAGTTGAACCGTCAGATGACGTTCCTTTTCTCGGGTGACGATATGCATAGCTATTTCACGGCGGTCTATTGCTACATCGACACAACAAAGCGTCGAATCGAATATGTGAATGCAGGCCATCCCCCTGTAATCGTGACATCAGAAGAAGGAAACTGTCGTCTCGAGACGACAGGGGTACCAGTCGGCATGTTCGAGGAACCGAATTATGAGTCGAAAGAGATTGACATCACGCCGAATATGACGCTTCACATGTATACGGATGGACTCATGGAGTGTTACAGCAAAGATATCGATGATGGGATTCGCTGGCTAGAGAAGGACGTTGTCACATACGGTTTGGACTATAGTCGTCACGTCGCTGAACAGCTTGTACCAAAGATTGAGATTGAAGACGATCTGTGTCTCGTCACGGTCAAAATCACATGAAGAGAGCCTGACGCAATATACGTCAGGCTCTTGTTCGCTAAAAATATCGCTTTCGCCAAAGGATATAAAAGGCGAGACCGGAAAATCCAATCATCATCGTGATGGCCATGATGAATCCGAACGGTTGTCCTTCCCATGGAACTTGAACGTTCATCCCGAAAATTCCAGATATCATTGTCGGGATACTGAGGACAATCGTGATGGATGCCAAGAATTTCATGACGAAGTTGACGTTGTTTGAAATGATGGATCCGAACGCCTCCATCTTGATGCTGATGATGTCGTTATAAATCGATGCCATTTCCATCGCTTGTCGGTGTTCGACAAAAACGTCTTCGAGTAGTTCTTCGTCCTCTTCATGCTTCTCCAAACTCGGTGTCTTGACGATGCGGTCCAAGACGCTATCATTCGCTTTTAACGAGGTCATGAAGTAGACGAGAGATTTTTGAAGGTTCATCAACTGGAAAATCTCTTGGTTTCGCATCGAACGCTGCAACTCTTGCTCGAGTTCGTCCATTCTTCGGTCGATTTGGCGCAAGAAACGCAAATACGTCATACTCACCCGATGTAAAATCTGAAAGACGAAGCGACTTCGATAGTTCGTTCGGAACAGTCTTGCCTTTCCATTTGCGAACAAATTCAACACGTCGAGATCTCGCGAGCAGACGGTGATGAAATGTCGTCCGGTCACGATGATACCGAGCGGGATGGTATTATACGTGCGACCTGTATCATCTTCCTCCACATACGGAACGTCGATGATCATGAGAAGTCCTTCATCATCTTTTTCAAAACGTGGTTTCTCTTCAATATCAAGTGGGTCATATACAAAGTCTTCTGGAATGCCGGACGCCTCGATGACTTGATCGGCCTCATCTTTTGTCGGATTCACGAGTTGAATCCAGCTTCCTTTATCAAAGTCTTCGATTTCATCCACATGGCCTGATGCGTCAGTACGGTAAATCGTCAGCATGCATCTTCCTCCTACCTTAACTCAATCTTATTATAGGTAGCCAAAATGAAGAGTGCAATCCAAAGCAGGAGATTTTTTGTTTTCTCCCGAAAACGTGTTACAGTGAGTAGGAACGATTGGAATATCGTTTATTGAGGAGGGGTTACATTGACTAGAATGCCCGAAGACGCTCTGTTCAATGAAGAAAAACTAGCAGAGCTCCACCAAATCGCAAACGGAAACATGGATTTTTTAAATAAAATTGCAACCACATATATCAAGCAGTTCGAGGCGAAGTATCCTGAACTGCAATCGGCAGTCGAGGCGAAAGACTATTCTCGTGTCGAGCAACTCGCCCATTTATTAAAAGGGGCCTCCTATTCAGTTGGTCTAGAACAGACGGCCCTTCTTTTCCACGACCTCGAAGTAGCTGGAGAAAACGCACATCTAGATGGAGCGAACGAGACGTTGGCAACCATCGAATCGCATAGTAAGCGATTTTTAAGCGAGTGGAATACGCATTTCGAACAATTCACATAAAAAAGTTTGCGACCGAGAAGTCGCAAACTTTTTTATTACCCTACAAATTCATCAAGCGTCGCAATCAACATTCCGATTTCCGGTTTCGTGATTTGAGCGTTCGCACCGACGGCTTCCCCTTTATGTTTCAAGTCATCCGAGATGAGTGACGAGAAGATGATGATTGGAAGCGTTGCATAGCGGTCCATCTCACGGAGGCGCTTCGTCAAATGAAGTCCATCCATCTGTGGCATCTCAATGTCGGTGATGAGGAGGTCGCATTCGACGCCTTCTTGTTCAAACGCATCGAGTGCCTCTTTCCCGTTATTGAAGACTGTTGTATTGAAGTATCCCGCGTCATCCAACGTGTCGAGAATCAGTGTGCGGAGCATCTCTGAATCTTCAGCAATCCAAATATTCTTGTTCGAGCGCTCACGAGCACCGAGTCGCTTCACAGATTCGCGAGCCATGATGTCTTTACGTGACAATTCGAGCGCGATTCGCTCGTAGTCGAGCAAGATGATCATCTGGTCACCTGTTTTGACGACACCGTTCGTGATGCCTTGAACGCCACGTGCGAGATCGGATGGCGTGTCAATGTGCTCCCAAGAGATGCGTTTGATCTCGGTCACCTGGTCGACACGAAGAACCGACTTCTCACCGTTAAACTCGCAGACAATCAAACGATCATCACTTCCGACTTCACGCGGATGGCTGATGACCATCGGAAGGTCGATCACGGTCATGACCTCACCGCGCAACTCGATTAACCCCATGATGGCTTCCGGTGTACCTGGGAGTGGCGTCAATGGAAGCATCGTGATAATTTCACGTACTTTCATGACGTTGATACCAAATAGAAACGGTCCGGCTTGGAAAATGACGATTTCAAGTTCGTTCGTTCCTGCTTCAAGTAAAATATTATGATCAGTGCTCAATGGTAGTCCCTCCTATTTCACGTACTCTCATCTTTACTATCGGTATCCGATCGATAAATCTACAGTAAAAATAGTGTCAACTCTCATCAGAATTCACAAAAAGTTTCATAGTAACCGTTTACATCTCATAAACTGAATCGTTATAGTTGTCCAATGGAAAAAAATCTGCATACAATGGGGTTGGCAACGAGATATTACAGCTTACTCAGGAGGCAGATAGAGATGATGAGTATGAACACATATCCATATTTATTGAATGGTCAATGGCAGGAATCTTCAAGCAACGAAACGATTGAACTCGTTTCACCATATAAAGACGAAGTCGTAGGTCGCGTTCAAGCGATGTCACGCGATGAAGTCGATGAAGCCATCCATGGCGCAAAACGTGCACAACAAGAATGGGCGGCGCTTCCGGTCAACAAGCGCGCTGAATTATTGTACGCATGGGCAGAAAAACTCGAAGAACGCGTGGATGAGATTGGTCAAATCATCATGCAAGAAGTCGGGAAAAACTTGAACGATGCGAAGAAGGAAGTCGTGCGTACGGCGGAAATCATTCGTTATACGGCAGAAGAAGGCATTCGTTTCAATGGTGGATTCATGCAAGGTGATTCGTTCCCTGGTGGTTCGAAAAACAAGATGGCCATCATCAAGAAAGAAGCGCTTGGTGTCGTCCTCGCGATTTCACCATTTAACTACCCAGTAAACTTAGCAGCGGCTAAAATTGCACCGGCGCTCGTCACGGGAAATGCGGTCGTTTTCAAACCAGCGACGCAAGGTGCAATCAGCGGGATCAAGATGGTCGAGGCCCTTCATGATGCAGGTCTTCCAAAAGGGCTCTTGAACCTCGTGACAGGTCGCGGTTCGGTCATCGGTGACTACTTGACTTCACACCCAGGGATCGACATGATCACGTTCACAGGTGGAACGGGTACGGGTCAACACTTGTCACAACAAGCGTCAATGGTGCCGGTCGTGCTCGAACTCGGTGGAAAAGACCCGGCCCTCGTCTTAGAGGATGCAGACTTGACGTTAGCTGCTGATCAAATTGTCAGCGGAGCGTTCTCGTATTCAGGTCAACGTTGTACAGCAATCAAGCGTGTCTTCGTCCTTGAAGATCAAGCGGATGAGCTCGTCGATATGTTGAAAGAACGTGTCGCGAAACTTTCAGTCGGTTCACCGGAAGAGAACAGCTTCATCGTTCCTTTAGTTGATGCGAAGACGACGGATTACGTACAAGGATTGATTGACGATGCCGTCAACAAAAAGGCAACGGTCGTTTACGGCAATAAGCGTGAAGGAAACTTGCTACATCCGACGTTACTCGATCACGTGACGACAGAGATGCGTGTCGCATGGGAAGAACCGTTCGGACCGGTCCTCCCGGTCATCCGTGTAAAATCACTCGACGAGATGATCGCACTCACGAATGAATCGGAGTTCGGTCTTCAGGCGAGCGTCTTCACACAAAACGTCAATAGTGCCTTCACAGTCGCTGACAAGTTAGAAGTCGGAACGGTTCAAGTGAACGGACGAACAGAACGCGGACCAGACCACTTCCCGTTCATCGGAGTCAAACAGTCGGGACTCGGCGTTCAAGGAATCGGGCGTAGCCTCGAGACAATGACGCGCGACAAAGTGACGGTTATCAACTTATAATATTTACCATTCGTGAGGGGGAGATATCCCCCTCTTTTTTGTTTGATTGAAAACGCGTCTTTCAGACAGGTATAATGGAGAAAGACAGGAAGAAGGGGTGGTGATGACGTGGCGGACTGGATTTCTAGCCAACTGGCAAGACTCGATATCCCGACACCGTTCGAAGTGGGGAACGTGAACGTATATATCGTTGAACATATGAATCGCTTTTTCATGGTCGACTGTGGACCAGATACGGAAGAGGCGTGGACCTCGTTAAATCGGCAACTTGAAGAGCTTGAACTTTCATTGGCGGATATCGACTTTTTATTTTTGACGCATCATCACGCTGACCATGCGGGGCAGGCGTGGCGACTTCGTGATGCCTCGATTCCGGTGTATGGGCACGAGAAGCTCGTTCGATACTTAGAACAAACTCCAAACTTCTTGAAGCGGGGCAACCACTTCTTACATGAACTGGCCGTCTCGTTCGGGGCACCGGCTACACTTGTGGAAAAATTACCAGACTATCGCGAAGCGCTTCGCTGGATTGGGCCAACGACTGTCACGATGACGTTCGATGACGGGCAATCGTTGACGGCGGATGGGGCGTGGCAGACAATCCATCTGCCTGGACATGCGAGTGACCAGCTCGGCTTGATTGGTCCCGGAGGAGTCTTGATTGCCGGAGACCACCTCATCGACAAGGTCGAACCAAACCCGCTCATCGAACAACCATACGATGACGAAGGGTTCGCCTCACCCGTCATCCTCTATATCGATTCGCTAAAAAAATTACGTGGAATCGATTTGAAGCTCGTCGTCAGTGGCCATGGTGAACCGATTCATCATCCGGAGGAACTAATTGAGAGCCGGATCCGCCAACGGTATGAGCGCAGTGAACAATTGCTTGCCGAATGGGAAGATGGGCTCAGCGTTTTTGATTGGTCGATGAAGTTATATGGAAGAAAGATGAAACGTGGAATGCCACTCGTCTTCAGTGAGGTATTCGCACGGCTCAGTTTACTCGAAGAACGTGGCGACATCGAGAGACATCGCGATGACCAAAAATGGATTTACACAAAGAAAGAAGTGATGTCGTGAAACGGGTAGTCATTACTGGTGCGTCAAGCGGGCTCGGTGCCGCATTGGCGCATTCTTTTTATGAATATGGATACAACGTATTGTTGATTGGAAGAAACGAAGAACGATTAAAAAAGATTGCCACAACATGTGAAGGAGACTGGATGTGCGCTGATGTCGCGAAGTCAACCGCTCTCGTATACGATGTGACCGAGCGGTTCGGGAAATTTGACGTATGGGTGAACAATGCAGGCATGGCCGAATTTGATTTGGTGACCGATCAATCGACCGATGTGATGGAGGAAACGATGCGTGTGAATGCCGTCGCGCCGATGCTGTTATCGCGAGATGTCGCTCGCGTAATGGAGCCCGAGGGCGTCATCGTCAACATCTGTTCACAGGCGGCAAAAGTACCGACACCGAAGTCAGCCGTCTACGCAGGGTCGAAGGCGGCGCTATTGCAGTTCTCAAACGCGCTTAGACTAGAGTTGAAGCCCCGTGGCATTCACGTCATGACGGTCAATCCTGGACCGATTGCCACGCCGTTTTTTGATCGGGCTGACAAAAGTGGTACATATGCTGAAAGTGTTAAAGGAATCATGCTTGACCCGAAACGGCTGGCCGATGCGATTGTCAGAGGAAGTCGTAAGCGAAAACGTGAAATCAATGCCCCGTGGTGGATGAATGTAGGTGCGAATGTGTACGCAATCTGCCCAACCATGTTCGAAATGCTCGCAAAACGGGGATTTGAGAAAAAGTAAATAAAGGGGGAGAACGATGAAAAAATGGAGAGTACTGCTCGCAACCGTCATGCTCACTTTCGTAGCAGCGTGTGGTAATGATCAGGCGGCTGAGTTTTCGGACTCGTTTGAAAAAGCGGCGACGACGGCAGAAGGGTCGACCGTCAACCTATATATGTGGGGTGGGGACGTGGGAATCAATAGCTACATTGATGACTACGTGGCACCACGACTCAAGAAATCTTACGATGTCGAATTAAATCGTGTCGCAATGGTTACGGCCGAATTCATTCGACAATTATCACTCGATAAAAAAGCCGACAGACAAGTCGGAACAATCGACGTCGTCTGGATCAATGGCGATAATTTCCGAAATGCGAAAGAGGCTGGACTTCTTCGAGACGGATTGATGGAGCGTGTCCCGAATGCGACGTTGTTAAACGAAACGGCACAACAATCAGATGCCGGCACCCCGACAGAGGATTTGGAGCTCGCGTGGGGAAATGTACAGTTCATCTTGCATTACGATGCAGCGAAAGTAGACAATCCTCCAAAATCGTTTGAGGAAATACGACGCTGGACCGAAGACAATCCAGGTCGTTTCACGTATCCTGAAGTCACAGATTTCACCGGTAATGCTTTCGTCCGCCATCTTTTATATGAACGATATGGTGACGAGTTGAACCAAAATGTGACCATTGAAGATTCGTTCTGGGACGATATGAAAACGTGGTCCCCGAACTTATGGAAAGAGGGACAGACGTATCCAAAGACGCTTGAACAGCTCGATCAACTCTATGCATCTGGGGATGTTTGGATGACGATGGGATTCAATGAACGTCGAGCCGAAGGGGAAGTGATGAACGGGATTTTCCCGAAAGAAACACGCGCACTCGTATTAGATCACTCGATTGCCTCGACACACTTCTTAGCAGTCCCTTTCAATGCACCAAATCCAGATGGGGCGCTCGTCCTCATTCAAGAACTGTTGTCGCCTGAAGCGCAACTCGTGAAACAAGGTCCTGAATATTGGGGAGATGGGACATCACTCGATTTGACAAAACTTGATGCTGACGACCAAAACGCCTTCGAAGAGCTTGGAGACGGCATGACGTATCCGGACACAGAGCAGTTACAGGAACGTTCCATTCCGGACTATGGCCCGGACGTGATTGATGCCGTACGTGAGGAATGGTCTCGTGTTACGAAGTAGTGTCGCGTTGACGATTGTCGTGTCACTTTTATCACTCGTCTCCATTGTCTTTTTAGGTACGCAAGCGGTTGGTACAGATTGGGCATCGCTTCTGACAGATGAGACGTGGCGGGATAGTCTGTTCATGACGCTATATGTCGTCAGTGTATCGACCATCCTGTCGCTCATCATCGGGACATGGCTAGCGAGGACCGCCGTACAACAGAAGTGGCGCATCACGTCATCTGTCATCCGAATCCCGATGTTCGTCCCGCATATTGCCGCTGCCTATTTGATCTTATTATTATTCAGTGGGTCTGGCTGGATTGAGGCGAATGAAAGAGACTATGTGACGGTCATCCTGACTTACATATGGAAGGAGACCCCGTTCGTCTTTTTGATGATGCTCGGTACGTATGAACAATTGAATCGAGGCTATTTAGAGACAGCGAAGACGCTACAACTTTCCCCATTCGAACAATTCAGGCATGCAGAATTACCATTTTTGATTAAACCATTGCTTGATGCTACTTGGATTTTGATTGCGTTCGTCTCGTTCGTGTATGAAGTCCCTGCATTACTCGGAGTGACCTATCCAAAACTACTTGGAGTCCTCGCTTATGAACGACTGTCGACTGGACTTTATTTAGAGGCGACAGAACCTTATGCGGTCGCCCTCATGTGGATATGTCTTGTCGGAACCGGTGTATTCCTGTCTTACTTATTGACCGCGTCCATACGACGACGTATTGAACGTGGGGTGAAACGATGATTCGTCAGTTGGTCATCATCTGTTTCATCTTGATTCCGTTCATGACCCTATTCCAAAAGGTACCCACAGTTGAAGTCGGCAACGATATGACGCTACTAAACACAATCGGATTGGCGGTCATCTTATCCGCGGTCAACGTGTGGTTATCAATGACGTTCGCCTGGTGGCTTCTTTGGACAGAATCGAGATGGCGTCACGTTCTAGAATGGCTCGTTTTTTTACCAATGTTCATCCCGATGCTCGCGATGCTGTTCGGTCTTTACCTGATCTTGGCGGAAGCAGGTTGGATTGGGACGTATATCGGTGTCGTGATTGCCTTACTTGTCGTGACGTTACCGTATTCAATCCGTCTCGCCTATAACGGGATGGCGGTCATCGGTCGTCCACTCTTAGAACAGGCGCGACTTTTGACGGTCAAGCGTCGTCTCGTTTATGTATTATTTCCGCTTTTCTCACAAACGATGCGAACCATCGTATTATTTACGACGGTCATTCTCCTCAGTCAATTCGCGCTCGTACAATTGATTGGTGCAGGACTGGTCCCGACGGTTACGACTGAACTGTATCAATCATATGCGGGGAACAACCGAAACCTCGCGCTCTCGAACACTTGGATGCTCATCATCATCCCTGTTCTCCTCTATTTCCTGCTCTCAGGAGTGAGTCAGTGGACGGTGCGCTTCCTGAAAGGACGTCTTCAATGAGTTTGAAAGTACAAGCATTACGTAAACGGTATGGAACGAGACAAGTGCTAGATGGTGTCGATTTCGAAGTCACACCGCATGACATCCACGCTATCGTTGGAGTCAGCGGTTCAGGGAAGTCAACCATTCTACGAATCATTGCAGGACTAGATACGAGTGATGAAGGTGAAGTGTTCTGGAATCACCGTTCCTTGCTAAAGGTTCCTGCACACAAGCGGCGGGTGACGATGTTGTCCCAGTCCGCTTTATTGTTTCCGCATTTGACGGTCGGTGAGAATGTCACGCTCGCGACCCGTTCGCGCTCTCGAGAACAGGCAGAGCGGTGGTTAGACGTTGTCCGTCTCGGTGACCGATACGATGCGGAAGTTCACGAATTGTCAGGTGGTGAGCAGCAACGCGTCAGTCTCGCACGTGCGCTAGCTAGTGAGCCGGAAGTCCTTTTGTTGGACGAACCGTTCACGAACCTCGATCCAAAGTTGAAGCTTGAACTCCAGCGATTCATTCGTGATTTGGTCAAGGAGCTCGACCTCACGGCGGTTTTGGTCACACATGACCGTGAAGAGGCGATGCTGATGGCTGACCGAGTGACGCTACTCGAGTCAGGTAAAGTGACCTCAACAGGGACGGCGGAAGCATTGTATGAAAGCGCACCGGGGTTTGGTGACTTTCTTATGATGGATGGAGAATTACGACCATTGTCCGACGTGATGGTGTCGGAAACGGCCGGTGAACCCGTGCGATTGATGAAAAAAATTTATCGGTTCGGACTATGTTTTGGAGAATATCATTTCGAAGATGGACGTTCGGTCATGTTACCGACACACGAATCATTCCAGGTCGGGATGATGTACCGAATTAAACGAAAGGAGGGATAATATGCTCGATACTTATGGAAGTCGATACGTCAAACCGGTCATCGAAAGAGGAGCGGACCGCTTGCTCAAGTGGAATTTTTCACCGAATGAGGTAACACTTCTCGGAGGAATGATTGGGATTTCAACAGGTATCTTTATCTACAACGATATGCACTGGACAGCGGTGATTTTACTATGGATTTCCGGACTATTTGACGTCTTAGACGGAACGATGGCCCGGAAGTCGAAAGCGAGTGGGTTTGGGACAGTGCTCGATCTTGTGCTCGATCGATTCGTCGAGTTGTCTGTAGTGATTGCGCTTGCACTTCGTTATCCGGAATATATGCCGATCTTTCTCATCCTGATCGCTTCTTTTGTGATTGCAATGACGCTATTCCTAGCTGTCGGAGCGAGTAGTTCAAGGCGATCAGAGAAGACGTTTTATTATCAGCCTGGAATCATTGAACGGACTGAGTGTTTCATCTTGTTCACAATGATGATTCTCTTCCCGAACTGGGTTGGCGGGATTGTCCTCATCTTTTTAGTGCTTGAAGTGATGACAATCACGCAACGATTCATCGAAGCGCGGAGAATTTTGCGATGAAACCAGGATTGGTGTTGGTAGGACTCGGTCATGGTCAGCTTGAGATTCTTGATCGTTTAGAGGAGATTCGAGAGCACTACGACGTTCAATTCATTGGAGGGAGCCAGACGGTGTATACCGGTGCGTTTCCTCAAGTGATTGCTGGGCTCATGAATTCCGCGACAGTGCAACTGCCCCAACTTGAACCGGTCGCAGAACGGATTATCTCAATTGATCCTCGTCAACAAACCGTTCAAACGGAACGGGAATTGTTTCACTACGACCAACTCGTGCTGGCGACTGGTGCAAAGAGTAGAGGCATTGGGACACCGCTTAAACCGATGTCACAAGCTTTACTTGACCACATCGATTCGAGTCCAGTAGTGACGATTGTCGGTGGGGGCAAGGCCGGTGTAGAATTGGCGTTTATGTGTGCAAGGACGAAAGACGTGACGCTGTATGCAAAAAGGATTTTGCCAGACGTGCCACTCCATAGACAGAAGCAAATTGAACGTCTTCTAGTGAAATCAGGCATTATGGTCGTGAAGCAACAGTTTCAAGATGATGGATCAGAGGGCCTCCTGTTAGATGCGACGGGCGTTGTTCCCGTAGCATGGTGGGCTGAATCTGGGCTTGCAAAACCTGACTGTTTTATAGAAACGGATAAATATTTACGTCATCATCAGTTTACAAATATTTATGTAACTGGGGATATGGCATCCTGTTTAAATGGTGGCGTCGATGCTGTCAGATCGGGGCGTTATGTCGCTAAGCGGTTACTCGGTGAGACGAACCAACCATTTCGAAGACGTCAATCGATGAATATACTATTGACGACACCAGGTCATGCCTTGCTGACATTTGGACAGCTCACGTGGCATGGACGACTTCCATACTACATGAAGCGATTCATTGACTCACGGTATGTACGTCATTATCATTAAAAAATTCCTGCAGCCGATTGGTCTGCAGGAATCAGGTTATGCTTGAATCGTATCGAGGAATGAACGAATTTGCATCTCCGTCTTGGCGTTTGCCGAGTGGAGGTGTTCTTGTTTTACCCCGTCTTTATAGTAAAGAAGTGAAGGGATGCCGCGAACTTCTTGAGCATCCGATAATTCTGGGAGTTCGTCGCGGTCGACGACATGCCAGTTAAATTGTGGATAGTCCTTGACGAGCTCGTCGACATACATGTCGAGACGTTTGCAGTCTGGGCACCATGATGTAGTGAAGACCACTATTCCATGATCTTTTGTGGCTTCGTCAAATTGTTGTGATGAATGAATCGGTTGCATAGACAACTCTCCTTTCTTCTATCTATTTTGTCGGGTTTTACACGAGTCGTCAACAGATTGGCATTCATAAATCCACAGAAGAATGTGATACACTTATAAAAATAGCATGAGAAGGAAAAGGTGATGGATATGGCGTTACGTCACGCATTGCTCGGGTTATTGACCCATCAGCCTGCGACCGGGTATGCCCTGAACGCGACGTTCAAGGCGCAGATGATTCATTTTTGGAACGCACATCATACACAGATTTATCGGGAACTGTTGAAGATGGAAGAAGATGACCTCGTCTCGGCGGAGCATATTTCTCAGCAGGAGTTGCCAGATAAGAAAATCTACTCGATCACGGACGAAGGACGTGAGGAGTTGATCAACTGGCTACGTCAACCGACATCGTTTCAACCAAAAATGAAAGATGAGAACCTTTTGCGAGTCAGTTTGCTTCAATTGCTTCCAGTCGAAGAAGCGGTCCGATATATCGAAGAGACAAAAGCCCATCACGAACAAGTCGCGCAACAAATTCGGATGTTCCAGGAAGAACATCAATCAGATGAAGATACGCTCGGTTATTTATTGACGAGTGAATATGCGATTCGGATGATGGAAAACTATGCCGGATGGGCAGACTGGGCAATCGAACAGATTAAAGAACGTAATGAAAAACACGTGACCTGAAACAGTTCAGGTCACGTGTTTTGTATAAGAATGGATTGGCAGACGGGCGAGTAGTCGATCAAGCGCTTCTTCATCGATTTCAGTCTCGTATGCGCGAATCGTCTCGTTCAATTGCTTCACTGAAGAGGCACCCGGTAAGACGACGTCACAGAACCGCTTAGCGGCTTCGAGTGCATACGCCTGAATCGGATTAGGCATCATCGCCAATTCACTGGCAAGTTCCTCTTTTCGCCACGACTCAAATCCTTTATCCCCGAGTCGTGTCTCCCATTCATCCGTCAGTAATCCTTTGGCAAGAACACCGCGTCCAACGATCGGAATCGACAAATCAAGCGTCTCTGGTCGTCGGTCAAGAAGGGAATACGGCGTCATGAGCACATCGAGAGCTCCGGAAGCGACCCAATGTTTGATGACGTTCGGTCGAATGGACGAGAGTCCGATTTGTCGGATGAGACCGTCACGCTTTTGTTTTTGCGCCCATTCAATCGTTGCGTCGAGATCGTCCTCGAGCGTACCACCGTGAATATAATATAAATCTAGATAATCGGTTTGTAATCGTTCGAGCGATCCGTGTAACGCTTCCTCTAAGTACGACGTATTAGGATTCCAACGCATCCCGTCTTCAGTCAGTTCGTTTCCACCTTTACTCGCTAAAAAGAGTTGTTTTCGTTCCTGACCTAACGTTTCCCCGATTACGCGCTCGACAGCTTGTCGTGCATAGACATCTGCTGTATCAATATGACGAATCCCTGATTGAATGGCCATCTCGAGGATCTTCTTCGCCTCAGTCTCCCCATGTTTCAAAATCGTCATCGTTCCGAGTCCGAGTTCACTCATATGGATTCCTCCTTGTTCGAAATGTTGGTTTGACTCATAATCAGAGTATATCGAAAAGTGAGGAGTAATCATATGGAAGAAAAAACGATTGAGCGGGAAGTTATCTATCAAGGAAAAATCTTCGATGTGGAAAAGCATGTCGTTTCCCTTCCGAATGGAAACACATCGGTACGTGAACTTGTCTACCATAACGGAGCGGTCGCTATACTCGTCATTGATGAATCGGACAAGATTGTCATGGTGGAGCAGTACCGAAAAGCGTTTGAATCGATGTCGCTTGAAATCCCAGCAGGCAAACTTGAAAAAGGGGAAGAACCGGTATCGAGTGCCGAGCGCGAGCTTGAAGAAGAGACGGGATATACGGCGGAGTCACTTGAAAAAATCTTTTCATTCTACGGAGCCCCAGGTTTTTGCAGTGAGCGAGTCGATGTGTTTGTCGCGAGAGGATTGTCTGCCGGCGAGATGAACCTCGATGAAGATGAATTCTTAAACGTGAAACGGTATTCTTTTGATGAGGCGGTCGATTTGCTGAACAGAGGTGTCATCACCGATGCGAAGACGATTATGGCGATTCAATGGTGGCAATTGTCTAGATTGAAATAATTCTAATCTAGAAACTTATATGGTAAACTTACATAGTAATGATTTTAAATTGAAAATTGCGTAAAACTTCGGTATGCTTTGAGTAGTGAACTATGTAAAGAGGGGGCGCCTTATGGAAACGCGAATTGAACGAATTAAACAGCAATTGAGCGCCAAAGGATATAAATTAACACCACAACGTGAATCAACAGTACGCATCTTACTTGAGAATGAGACGGACCATTTGAGTGCAGAGAATGTATTCATGCTCGTCAAGAGCATCGCACCTGAAATTGGACTCGCTACGGTCTATCGTACATTAGAGTTGTTGACAGAACTCGGTGTTGTCGATAAAGTCAACTTCGGTGACGGGGTCGCACGCTTCGACCTGCGACCAGAAGGCGCGAATCATTCGCACCACCACCTCGTCTGTGTCGAATGCGGCTCGGTCGAGGAGATTATGGAAGATTTGCTCGTTGATGTGGAGAAAAAAGTCGAAAGCAAGTACGAATTTTTGATTAAGGACCATCGCTTGACGTTTCATGGTATCTGCAAAGTATGCCAAGCAAAAGGCGTCACGCTCGAAGGTCATAAAGCAGTCATCAACGGTTAATCTATAAAGGACAGACGACCTATTCAGGTCATCTGTCCTTTTTCAATGTGTCACATAACGTTCAAGAATCTTCGAAATCCCGTCATCATTGTTTGATGTTGTGACTTCAGTCGCTATGTCGATCACTGCATCGACGGCATTTCCCATGGCAATCCCGATTCCCGCATATTCAATGATTGAACGGTCGTTGTGACCATCTCCGAAAGCGATGACCTGGTCACGGTCAATCCCTAATTCCTTGAAGACATGACGTAACGCTTTCGCTTTATCGATGCCTAAATCGGTGAATTCATAATACATCGCCGCTGTGAACATGCTCGTGACCCGCCCTTTGAATGGGGCAGCTAGGGCTGGGTCATTTTCTCGTAAGTATGACGGTTCACCAGCAACGAGAATCTTGTGGACTGGAAAGTCGATGATGTCGATTAGGCTCGGTTCTTCTCGCAATTGGAACTGACCGCCTCTTGATTCATATTCGATGATGTTGATCAATTTTCCATTTACGTCAAGTTGTCCTTCGAATACGTCTCGAACATACATATACGTATCATCGTTAATCATTGGGATGACCTCGTAATTCTCTAAATGCTCTAAAATCGAGCGGACATCATCGATTTGCATCGCTTGTTCAAATAACGTGTCGCCTGTTGAAGCGTCCGTGACACACGCCCCATTTGAGGAGACAATCAGTCCATCGAACTCGTTCAGTTTTAACTCTTCAGCATAGCGAATCATGCCTCGTTTCGGACGTCCTGACGCAAGCACCACTTTCACACCTTGTGCTTGCAATGCTAGTAGCGTACGCTTCGTTTGTTCCGTGATCATTTTATCGTCATTTAAGAGTGTGCCGTCTAAATCAAGTAAAATTGCCTGGATCATGTGTGTTGTCTCCTTCTGATTAAATGGTCAATTCGACAGTGTTACCCTCTGGATCAAGGATGACACTTTCGTAATAGCCGTCACCGGTCATCCGTGGACCGTCGACATGTGTGTATCCATCAAGTTGAAAACGTTCCGTCAATGCATCTACCGCTTGCGTACTCCCGAGCGAGAAAGCGATGTGTGCATAGCCAATCGTTTCTTTCGGATGCGTTACGAGATTTGGCCGTTGCATTATCTCGAGTCGGCAACGTGAATCTGGAAACGTCAAAAAATATGATTCAAACTGTTTCTTCTTGTTTTCATATTTATCATTGGACTTTGCGCCAAAATAGACTTCATAAAATCGGCGCATGTTTTCGATGTCGTTCACCCAAATCGCGACATGTTCGATTCTCATATCTTCTCCTCCTGTGGTGTGCGTCTAAGGATTTGATTCAATCGTTCAGTATTGAAGAGCATCCCGGTCATAATCAAGATGATCACGACCGGTAAAAAGCGGAGTGAGGTCATAGATACAATCAATCCGAATAGTGGGGGGAGAAACGTACTCCCTGAGTAGGCAAATGCCATTTGAAAACCCATCAATCGTTTCGATTGTGCCGAGCCGAACCGACTCGGCGTATCGTGAAGCATGCTCGGATATATCGGTGCCAATCCAAAACCGATCAACACTAATCCGATTAGCATCGTCGCGGACGTCGGGATGAAGAAAAGGATGCTACCGAAGAGAGCGAGCATTTGTCCCATCCGAATCATCTGTCTGTTCGTGAAACGGAAGGAGAGGAATCCGCTCAGGAATCGTCCGATTGTGATGCTACCATAGTAGATGGACACCCATGCCGCGGCTGTCGCAATCGAAAACTGTTTCAGTTGAACGAGATAACTACTCGTCCATAACCCAATCAACGCTTCGACCCCGCAGTAAAGTAAAAATGTGACCAACGCATAGGACACTCCTGTCGGTAGCTTACGATTGAATGTTGTTACGGCTGTTTCTTGAAGTTGTGAAATGAACGCCTCTTTCTGTTTCCAAAGTGGGAAGGATAACCACAATATGAGAGCTAAACTGAACTGAACGGCAGCGATGATCAAATAGCCGTCCCGCCATCCATTCTCCGTCAATACACTCGCCATAACGAGTGGCCCTCCGGTCGCACCAATCCCCCAAAAACAATGTAACCAGTTCATGTGGTGCGCCTCATAATGTTCCGCCACGTAATGATTCAGTGCGGCATCAACGGCACCCGCTCCAAGTCCGAGCGGGATGGCAAACACAAATAACCAACCGATTGAAGGCGCGATGTAAAATCCAAACAGACAGAACGCGGTCAGTAATGTTGAACCGAATGTAACTTGTTTCGTGTCGAAACGTTCCATCAGCTTCCCGCTTAATAGGCTTGAAAGAATCGTTCCCCCGGCTATCGTCATGAAAATCCATCCGAGCATCGATACAGGTGCTGAGAATTCTTGATGCATAAGTGGCCACCCGACACCGAGCAATGCATCGGGAAGACCAAGGCTGATAAACGCGATATAAATCACGGCCAATAATAAAATCGTCATACGCCACCTCGTTGAATCGTTTCGAGCATCAATTCAATACCAAGTCGTGCTAGTCCAGAAAAATAATCTTCTTCCCATTCCCCTATGTGAAGAACAGGAATGTGACGAGAAGGGAGATATCGTTCACATGCACGATTAATGGGAGGCAAATCTTCTAGAACGAGATCGACATCTGAAAAAATGAATGCATGTGGGTTGAGTGTCGCAGCGAACGTAGCGACTAGACGTCCCATTGCATCAATCTCTTCTTCTTTCAGGACGTTCGGTCCATAAGGCTTGTTTTTAATCCGGTCATAAAAAGATGCATGATCATAAAGCGGAAGAAATGAAACCTCGCCGCTGAATCCGGACTGTCCCCTGACGACATGTTCATCGACTAAGATGCCGGCACCGGGACCGTTCTTCCCAAGCCCGAGATAGACGATAGACTGATGTGTTGAGGTCTCATCCCGTTTAGAGAATCCGTAGACGGCAGCGTTCATATCATTTTCAATGACGACCGGAAGGCCGGTCCGGTCCATCAACCAATTCTTCAAATCTAAATGAGCCAGAGACGGATATTCTGGGGCGAAAACAATCCGACCCCTATCTACTGCAGCGGCGACACCGACAGAGAGGGCGCCAAGCTTTATGGTGTGTTGACCGAATGCATCAACGAGGGTGCCTAACGTCTCTAAATGAGTTCCCGTGACGAAAGACACGCCTTCCTCCGCAATCTGATTTTGACAGTCAATCAAGCGATAGTGAATCTCGTTCGCTTCGATATATAGGGTCAGGCAATGTCGGAAGGTTGGGTTGTAACGATAACTTTTTGCAGGACGTCCACCTTTAGGAGCGTGTTGCCCATGTTCGATGACCTCACCATATTCAATCATGTCATCGATCATTTTTTTTACGGTGGGGAATGAAACGTGTGTGATCTTACTTAACTCAGAGACCGTCGATACGTCGTGGAGGACGATTTGCTTTCGGATGTCGACTAGTAATGCATGTTGTGGATCTTTCATCACAATTAAACTCCCATCTACTTTTTAAAATATTTTAATAAGTCATGCGTAGTATATCGCTTCTGTGTTGGATATGCCAGAAAAATAAGAAAATAGAGCTGTAGATTCCTCACGCTTATGTTCACAAAAAATTGAACAAAAAATGAGGTCAGACATCTTCACAACAGTTTACATAAGTGATATGCTGTAAGCGTATTCAGGTGAAACAAGGAAGGAGGAGGGTATGATGCGTTCGCATATTGAGTCATTTCTTCAATACATGACGGTTGAAAAGCGGATGTCCGCAAATACGAGACAAGCGTATGCGAGCGATTTGACGCAATACGCATCGACCTTGACCCAACTTGAGGTGGAAGATTGGAACGAGGTGACACGATCACACATCGTCAAACATATCGAAGAACTGTCACAAGCAGGACGAGCCTCATCGTCGTTGAGACGGGCTGTCAGTTCAATCCGAATGTTCCATCATCATCTCAAACTGACCGGGGTAACGACGACCGATCCGTCTCTATATTTAGAGACACCAAAAGCAGAGAAACAACTTCCCGATACATGGTCACAAGCGGAAGTCGAGCGGCTCTTGGACAGCGTGCCGACGTCCGACCCACTCTCACTTCGAGACCGTGCCATGCTTGAACTGCTATATGGGACGGGAATGCGAGTCAGTGAACTTTTAGGTCTGGATTTGGATGATTTGCAGTTTGAATTGGGGTATCTACAATGTGAAGGGAAAGGTGAGCGCGCCCGAATCATCCCGGTTTCCTCCGTCGCTCAAGGCTTTGTCGAGCGCTATATCCAGCAAGCTCGTAACGGGCTCGGCGGCAGAGAAACAGAGGCGCTCTTTTTAAACGGAAGAGGGGGACGGCTAAGTCGTCAAGGATTTTGGAAGATGATCAAACGACGTGCCAAACTTGCGGGTATCGATAAGGAGATTACTCCGCATGTACTCCGTCATTCGTTTGCGACACACCTGCTTGAAAATGGGGCAGATTTACGCGCCATTCAACAGATGCTCGGTCACGCGGATTTGGCGACGACACAAGTGTATACGCATGTCAACAAGTCGCGATTACAGGATGTGTATCGCAAGCATCACCCTCGTGCCTAACTATCGAAAAGGAGGATTTTTTTGTGAAAAAATTTAAACGTATTTTCTTAGTGGTCATGGACTCGGTCGGTATCGGTGAAGCACCAGATGCCGAACAGTTCGGTGACAAAGGGGCGGACACGCTCGGGCATATCGCACGTGAACATAACGGATTGAACATGCCGAACATGGGTAAACTCGGACTTTCGAACATCAAGCCGATTCAAGGCATCGATGCATCGGATGCCCCAAGTGCGTATGGTCGCATGGAAGAAATCTCAGCTGGGAAGGATACGATGACGGGACATTGGGAAATCATGGGTCTTCATATCGAGACGCCGTTCCGTGTATTTGAAAAGTTTCCTGATGAATTGATTCACCGCCTCGAAGAGTTTAGTGGCCGTAAGATCATCGGAAACAAACCGGCATCAGGAACTGAAATCTTGGACGAACTCGGTGCAGAACATGTCGAGACGGGCGCCCTTATCGTGTATACATCTGCCGACTCGGTCCTCCAAATTGCAGCACATGAAGACATTGTGCCGATTGATGAGTTATACCGGATTTGCGAATATGCTCGTGAAATCACACGTGAAGATCCGTATATGCTCGGACGCATCATCGCTCGCCCGTTCATTGGGACACCAGGAGCATGGGTCCGTACAGCAAATCGTCACGACTACGCATTGAAACCATTCGGTAAGACGGTCATGAACACGCTCGAGGAAGCTGGGAAAGACGTCATCGCATTAGGGAAGATCAGCGATATTTACGATGGTGAAGGTGTGACGAAAGCCGTCCGTACGAAATCGAACATGGACGGCATGGACAAATTGGTCGAGTCGCTCGAGGAAGACTTCGAAGGACTCTGCTTCTTGAACTTGGTTGATTTCGATGCCTTGTTCGGTCATCGCCGTGACCCAGAAGGCTATGCGGTCGCACTTGAAGAGTACGATGCGCGCCTACCGGAAGTGATGGAGCGTCTCCGTGAAGACGACTTACTCATCATCACAGCTGACCACGGAAATGACCCTGTTCATGCCGGTACAGACCACACACGTGAATACGTTCCGCTCATCGTTCATCATAACGGAGCGAAGGCGGTTGATTTGGGCATTCGCGGGACGTTCGCAGATATCGGTGCGACCGTTGCTGATAACTTTGACGTCGCGGCACCATCACACGGAAAGAGTTTCTTAAACGAAATTTGAGGAGGCAATATTCATGGTAAATTGGAACGAAACAAAAGCGTTTTTGCAGGAGCGTATGGGTGATACACCAGAAATCGGACTCATTCTCGGCTCAGGTCTTGGAGTCCTTGCGGATGAAATTGAGAACCCGGTAGCCATTCCTTATGAGGAAATCCCACACTTCCCAGTGTCAACCGTCGAAGGACATGCGGGTCAACTCGTGTTCGGAGAACTTGAAGGTAAACGTGTCGTCGCCATGCAAGGACGGTTCCACTTCTATGAAGGATACTCGATGGAACAAGTAACGTTCCCGGTTCGTGTCCTCAAATTGATTGGTGTCGAGACGCTCATCGTGACGAACGCAGCAGGCGCATGTAACGAGTCATTCAACCCAGGGGACTTGATGATCATCACGGATCATATCAATTTCTTCGGAACGAGTCCGCTCATCGGGAAAAATGCGAGTGAATTCGGGACGCGCTTCCCTGATATGTCAGAAGCGTACGATAAAGAGCTCGTGAAATTGACAGAACGCGTCGCGTCAGACCTTGGACTTTCTGTACAAAAAGGAGTCTATTTCGGGAACACAGGTCCTACGTACGAAACACCAGCTGAAGTCAAAATGGCACGTCTTCTCGGTGGAGACGTCGTCGGTATGTCGACGGTCCCTGAAGTCATCGTCGCACGCCATTCAGATATGCGTGTCCTTGGGATTTCGTGTGTATCGAACATGGCGGCAGGTATTTTGGACCAACCACTCAACCATGAAGAAGTCATCGAGACGACAGAACGTGTTCGTCAAGACTTCCTTTCACTCGTGCGTGGCACGATTAAAATCATGTAAGTAACTTAATTTCTAGGAGGACGACAGTTATGCGTATGGTCGATTTGATTTTGAAAAAACGTAACGGTGGAGAATTGAACGAAGAGGAGATTCGCTTCGTCGTCGAAGGATTCACGAACGAATCAATCCCTGACTATCAGATGTCAGCCTTGTCGATGGCCATCTATTTCAATGGGATGACTGAAAAAGAGACGGCTGCCTTGACGATGGAAATGGTGAAGTCGGGCGATACAATCGACCTTTCGAACATTGAAGGGAAAAAAGTCGATAAACACTCAACGGGCGGTGTCGGTGACAAGATTAGCTTGATTGTTGCACCACTCGTCGCGTCGATCGGAATCCCGGTTGCGAAAATGAGTGGTCGTGGTCTCGGCCACACGGGAGGTACAATCGATAAGCTTGAATCGTTCCCTGGATTCAATGTCGAATTGACGGAAGAACAATTCACGAAACAAGTGAACGATATCAAGATGTCCATCATCGGGCAGACTGGGAACTTGACGCCTGCCGATAAGCGCCTCTATGCGCTCCGTGATGTCACGGCTACGGTCGAATCGATTCCACTCATTGCTAGCTCGATCATGTCGAAAAAGATCGCAGCGGGTGCGGACAGTATCGTTCTCGACGTCAAGACGGGTTCTGGTGCGTTCATGAAGTCATTCGATGATGCGAAAGCACTCGCGGAAGAAATGGTCGCAATCGGTAAGAACGTCGGACGTAAGACGGTCGCTGTCATCACGGACATGGACCAACCGCTCGGCTTTGAAATCGGGAACGCGAACGAAGTGAAAGAAGCGATTGAAGTCCTTTCAGGTAAAGAAGTTGAAGACTTGAAGACGATCGCACTCACGATCGCTGGACATATGGCTGTCCTTGGTGAGTTCTATCCAACTTTCGACGAAGCATATGCAGACCTTGAAAAACGAATTGCTGACGGACATGCACTCGAGGTGTTCCGTAAATTCGTTGAAGCCCAAGGTGGCGACGCCTCACTCGTCGATGATGTGACAAAATTACCACAAGCCTCTTACGAGACGACATTCGTCGCGAAAGAAGCAGGTTATGTCGAGTCAATCATCGCAGACGAAGTAGGTGTCGCAGCGATGCTTCTCGGAGCGGGCCGCGCAACGAAAGAAGACAAGATTGATTTCGCGGCAGGCATCACGCTTGAGAAGAAAGTCGGGGACCGTGTCGAAGCGGGCGATGTGATCGCGGTGCTCCGTTCGAACATCGAAGACATGTCTTCAGCCGTTGAACGTTTAGACCATGCATATACGATTGGTGCAACGAAACCAGAGGCTCGCCCACTCGTTCACGCTGTCATCCAATAAGACAGAACGTCTGTTTCCACAAAAAAAGTGGAGACAGACGTGTTTTTTTGATAAGATGGGTAATGTGAGTGTCAAACAGCAGGATACATACCATAAATAAAGGGGTTGCTTGAAACATGAAAAAAGGTTCTATGAAACTTGAAAATGGCGAAATGATTGAATTTGATTTGTTCCACGGTGAAGCACCGATTACAGTCGAAAACTTCGAAAAACTTGCAAACAGCGGGTTTTACAACGGATTAACGTTCCACCGTGTCATCCCTGGCTTCGTGAGCCAAGGTGGTTGCCCACAAGGAACTGGAATGGGTGGCGCAGGCTACACGATTCCTTGTGAGACATCGACATCTTTCCCACACAAGCATGAAGCGGGCTCACTTTCAATGGCCCACGCAGGTCGCAATACAGGGTCTTCACAGTTCTTCATCGTGCACGAGCCACAACCGCATTTGGATGGCGTCCACACGGTATTCGGTAAAGTGACATCTGGTCTTGAGCATGCCGTCAAACTTCGTCAAGGTACGAAGATGGCAGAAGTGAAGGTTTGGGACGAGAATTGATTTTTGCCTGAAGGTTATGGCACAATGAACCATGTCTCTCACGTGTTCACGTTGTGAAACTTGAATGACAAAAGGTGGTGAACCCAGCGATGCTGGTCAAATATAAACGTTCTTATGAAAAGACGGCGATGGGTCTACTCGCATTCTCATGCAGTGACAAATCTCCGCTCAGCTTGCTTGAACTCGTCCGATCGTATGACGAGGAGGAGTCGAAGTTCCTCTACTTGTGGAAAGTCGACGAGGACTTCGTTGGCATCATTGGAATGGAGCAACAAGGAACGACGATGGTCATCGACCATATCGCCTTGTCGCCTTCATTCCGTGGCGAGAAACGTTCTTACGAGCTTCTTGATGAGGTAAGAAACGTCCTTCCACTTGATTTGACGTTAACCGGTACAGGCAAGACAGGCGATTTATTAGATAAATGGAATCAATTAGTCGTCTAATGACAAAAACCCCCGTAATCACGATTGTGATTATGGGGGTTTTACATATCGATAGAGTAAATCACAAACCCGTTAAATGAGGTGGATTCATGAATCGATTAACAATCGATGAACTGGTCAATCGATTGGAGCAAGTGCTCAGGCAAGAACGAACGAGAGAAGAAGTCTTTGACTGGGCATATCAGTGGATGGAACAGTATGAAAATATAGATGGATTTGATTGGACAGCTTCTGACGAGGTGGTTTGGTCCTGCTTACAAACGATAGTTGGCATGGATTTACTTGAAACCCCTTCTGAATATTTACATGATCGGAGCGATCTCGAGAGTTGGGTGATGGCGTTTAAGAAGTTAAAAAATCATCATTGATCATGAAAAGAAGACTTCTTGAATCTTGACGTCAACTTCTTGCACGTTGCCTTTTTAAAAGTGCCAACTCCCGTTCCGTGATGACCTCACTCCGGTCACGGTGAAGATGCTTGTGGATCAATTCCTCGAACGACAGATCCGTCGATGGAAACGTCGGTTTTAGTGATTCGACCGTCTCACGAACATCCTGTTGTAATGGGAGCTTCGTGTGTAACGGCCATTCATCAAGCTGTGTGATGAAGGTGTCGACATCCAGACCGAGCTCATGTAAATAGGGGGAAGCGACGTCAATCTTTCGACGCAACAGTCGTAAGCTCTTGTTCGCACCTATGAGATTGTCTCGTCGTAGATGGTAGTGAATAACAGCGTATTGGATAAGTGCCGCATAGCCGTGATGTTGTCGTCCACCTTCTTGCCATGCCTCCTCTAATACTTCGTGACATTCAAAATAATCGGCATGACATTCAAAGAGCAACGTATAATGAATAAAAGGGGTCATGAATCATTTTTCTCCTTTCGTGTCCACGGTGTTATAAAACATGTTATACTAAAGCGCAAAAATGTAAAATGGCAGGTGTCTCTATGGAAGCCTATAACGTTAAAATTGATACGTTCGAAGGTCCACTCGACCTGTTGCTCCATTTGATTGGAAAAATGGAGATTGATATCGTCGACATTTCCGTGGCAGAAGTCACTGACCAGTATGTCGGCTATATTCGCACGATGCAAAAATTTGAACTCGATGTGGCCAGTGAGTATCTGGTCATGGCGGCGACGTTGCTCCAATTGAAGAGCAAGCAATTGTTACCTCCGGTGCCAATCGAGGATGAAGAGGTACCAGACTTTAGTGATGAACCGACGCGTGAGGGTCTCATTCGTCAATTGATTGAATACAAAGCCTATAAAGAAGCCGTCGTTTTTATGCGCGAACAGGAAGAGCATCGTCTTGAACTGTATACGCGGCCAGGTGAAGACTTGACGACGTATATGTCTGAAGAAGTGTCGAAGTACGACGGACCACTCAACTTTTCAGATTTACTTCACGCCTATTCGAAGATGATTGAGCGAAAACGTTGGAAAGAACGACGCAAAAAGACAATCAAGCGGGAAGAACGGACGCTTGAAGAGCAAATGACACGACTTCATGAACACGTGTCATCCACTCGACAGACATCATTTTTTGCCTTTTTTGTCGAACGTCCGAACGTCTCGGATCTTGTCGTGACGTTTATGGCACTTTTGGAGTTGATTAAGTTACGGGTCGTCGAAACGAAACAACTTGACCAAGATATTGAAATCTCGTTCATCGAATCATCAAAGAAAGGGGATGAAGCGGTTGCTGTCCTATGAGACGATTATCGAAGGATTGCTGTTCGTCGTCGGAGACGAAGGAATGGAAGTACGAGCGCTCGCCGAGACGCTCGACATTTCAGAGGCTGCGGCACGAGAACAGCTCAGTAAATTAGAAGCTTCGTTTAAAACATCGAAGCGACCGTTTCAACTCATGGAATCGGCAGGGGTGTATAAGCTTGTGACGGTACCGGACGTCTCTCCGTACATTCAAAAATACGTCGGGACGATGGCTGAGCAGGCTCTTTCACGCGCGGCGATGGAGACGCTTGTCATCATCGCATACAAACAGCCGGTCACACGAGCGGATATTGAAGAGATTCGAGGAGTCAAAGTCGAACGGGTCATCCATACGTTGTTATCGAAAGGATTGATCGAATCGGCTGGACGTGCGAAGACGATTGGTCGTGCCAAACTATACCGTACGACAGAGCACTTCCTCGACCATTTCGGGTTCAACTCGCTCGAGGAACTGCCGCCATTAACATTTGAAGATGAACTGACAGACGAAGGCGATTTGTTCTTCGGTCAGGAACCATCGAAGCAAGAAGAGAGATTGGAGAAGGATTAATCATATGGAACGTTTGCAAAAAGTAATCGCACAAGCGGGGATCGCCTCGCGCCGGAAAGCGGAAGAAATGATTTTAGATGGTCGCGTTCGCGTCAATGGGAAAGTCGTCCGTGAACTCGGGACGAAAGTCGGACCGAAGTCAGAGATTGAGGTCGATGGCGTCAAAATCGAACAAGAAGAGCATGTCTACTACGTGCTCTATAAACCGAGCGGCTATGTGTCGACGGTAGAGGACGATAAAGGACGTAAAGTCATTACGGACCTCGTTCCACCAGGAGCACGTGTCTTCCCGGTCGGACGTCTTGACTATAACACGACGGGACTCATCATCTTGACGAACGATGGCGAGTTCTCGAACATGATGACACACCCGAAATATAAAATTCAAAAGCGCTACGTGGCAAAAGTGAAGAATATTCCTTCTTACTTGGCCATCAAACAACTAGAGTCAGGCGTTCAGCTTGATGACGGTTTTAAAACGGGAAGTGCGAAAGTGAAAATGAAGTCTGTCGATCAGAAGAAGAACACAGCGATTCTCGAAATCGTTATCTCGGAAGGGCATAATCGCCAAATCCGTCGAATGGTTGAGGCGATCGGTTCCGAGGTCATCAAACTGAAGCGTGAACAGTTCGGTTTCTTGACGCTCGACGGTCTCAATACAGGCGATTGGCGTGAACTTTCACACAAAGAGATTAGTAAACTCCGTGAACTCGCGAACCCGACCGTCCCACCGAAACCACGAGGCAAAAAGAAGAAAAAATAACAATAAAAAATCGTCCTGAAATGGGATGATTTTTTTGATTGTGGAGATTGTGTGACAAAAAAATGAAAAAAGTCTGTTAATGTGCGTTTTTAATGTTTTTTCAGTACAATAGCAACTGAAGGATGGTGTGAAAACGATGACAAAAGATCAACAGAAAGACGATCGAATGGAACAAGCGGTCGCGAAAAAGAAAAAGAGATCCTTTTCGCGATTGATGATTATGACGGTAGTGCTCTTTGCGGGAGCGATCACCCTCATGCAACTATTTGACCAAGCAGGGAACGACGGGCGCATCGAGGCAGGAGATGAGGCACCGAACTTCAAGCTCGTCACACTTGATGGTTCGACACTATATGAACGAGACAACTATGAAGGGAAAGGGATGCTCCTAAACTTCTGGGGGACATTCTGTGAGCCTTGTAAGAAAGAAATGCCGGTCGTACAAGAAAACTATGCGGCACTTCAAGACATGGGCGTCGATTTTTGGGCGGTGAATGTCGGTGAAACGCCGCTTCGCGTCGACAACTTCATCAACGACCTTGGTGTCAAACTTGATTATCCGATTTTGATGGATACGAAGAGTGAGGTCGAAGGTGCCTACGGCATTTATAACTTGCCTGTCACATTCGTCATCGATGGTGAAGGCAACGTAATTGAAAAATATGAAGGTGAACTTTCAAAAGAGAAATTGATGGAGTTAGCCGAGAAGTCATTGTAAGCGAACGGGGGACGCACAGATGCTAGATATGAAATATGATGGCGCTGATTTACGGTCGAAGCGTCGTCCGAGATCGATTATTGACCGCATATGGAGCTTTTTCGCTTCGGTCAAAGTAGGTTTATGGTTGATTGGTCTGATTATTGTCGGTTCGGCAATCGGAACAATCTTCCCTCAAGAGATGTATATCCCACAACAGTTACCTCCTGAACAGTACTATCTGGAGGAGTATGGGACACCGGGTTCGATTTATTATGCCCTCGGATTCCATAACCTCTATACATCGTGGTGGTATATCAGCCTGATTGTCATGTTGACGCTCTCGCTTATCGTTGTATCCATTGACCGAGGTGTGCCGCTCTATAAGGCACTTAAACATCAACCGATCAGACGCACAGAACGCTTTATGAAAGGGCAACGTCTTTTCGGACAAGGTGAAGCAACTGATGCCCAAATGGATGAGATGGAGGTTGCACTCAAGAAGAAGCGGTATCATGTCAAACGGGACGGAGATGCGCTACTGGCGGAGAAACACCGTTTCGGACGTTGGGGTCCATATGTTAACCACGTCGGACTCGTCATCTTCTTCCTTGGGGCGATGCTCCGCGTATTCCCTGCATTCCATACGGACACGCTCGAATGGGTGCGCGAAGGAGATACGGTTTCGTTAGAAGCGACGGACGGTGAATATTATTTGCGGAACGATCAGTTCATCCTGGAGATGTACGACCCGGAAAACAATGAAGAAGATGCGAAATTTGCAGCAGCCATTGAAAAAGCGGGAGCCGTTCCTAAAAACTATGAGACCGAACTGACATTATTCAAAAAAACGGGAATGAACGAGGACGGATCGCCGCAACTCGAACAAATCGATACTGGTTCGACAAAAGTCAACCACCCGTTTAAATTCGATAAGTTTGAAGTGTATCAGGAGCAATATTCGAGTCGTCCAGAGTTCTTGTCGATGTCGTTCATGCTCGCTGATAAGCAAACAGGTGATGAGTATGGTCCGTTTAAAGTTGATTTGGAGAATCCGGAACAATCGTATGATCTCAATGGAGTCACGGTTTCGCTGAAGGATTTATATCCCGACTTTGAAGTAAAAGACGGACAACCGAACACGAAATCGCCGCGTGCACTTAATCCTGCATTCTTCTTCAATGTCGAAACGCCAGATGGCGCGACAGAATCGAATTTGATTGGAATTCGACTCAATGTAGCCGATGAAGACAACCGCTATGAAGTGAAATTTGCGGGTACCGAGATGGCGAGTACGAGCGGACTTCGAGTGAAGAGTGACTCGACATATCCAATTCTCATCGTTGGTGCAACGATCTTCATGATTGGGATCGTGATGGGAATGTATTGGCCACATCGACGTGTCTGGATTCGTCGTCATGAAAACGATGTGCTCGTTGCGGGCTTCACGAACAAAAACCCGTCCTCGCTCCGTCGGGAGGTTTCACCGTTACTAGAGCAAACAGGACTGCCGATGTGGGAAGACCAGGCAAGGTTCACATCGAAATCTGAGAACGAGTCAATAGATGAAAGAGGGGAATCTTGATGGAATGGATTGAATGGAGCAGCCGTATGCTGTTTATCGCGTTCTTCCTTTACGCAATCTCAACGGTGCTCTTTACCATTGCTGTGAGTGGCATGCGTAAAGAACGGAACGTCAACCGGATTGCTTACGGGAAGTATGCATATATCTTGGCAATTATCGGTTTTATCGCTCAATTGACATATTTCTTTATGCGTTGGGCAGGTGTCGGTTATGCACCGGTATCGAACTTATACGAGTACACGACGTTCTTTGGTATGATGATGGTCGTTGGATTCCTCGTTGTGTACGGAATTTATAAGAATGACGTACTTGGCTTGTTTGCGATGCCGGTGGCGTTACTCGTTATTGCCTTCGCATCAATGTTTTCAAGCGAAGTCGCGCCGCTCATTCCGGCACTGAACAGTGTGTGGTTAAAAATCCACGTGACAACGGCGGCGCTCGGACAAGGGATTTTGGCAATCAGTTTCGCCTCGGGGCTCATTTTCTTATTGAATGAAACATCAATGAAAGAGCAATCGAAATCACGGACGTGGCTCGAAGTGACGATGTTCGTCCTCATGTGTACGCTCGGTTTTATCCTCGTCTCGATGCTCTTTAAAGGGATTGGCGCTGGTGGTGTCGTCGAGTTCACGAACGACCGAGGACAAGCCGAATCGTATGAATACTTTATGCCGATTTTGTTCGTACCGGAGGGTGCTCAGTTATTGTCTGGTGCGAGTGGTTTGTCACTCGAATTGCCGAACTGGATTAACACGCTCAAGTTGAACACACTGATTTGGTCAATCATCGGTGGAATTGTGATTTATGTACTACTTCGATTCGTCATTTTGCGTAAACGAGTCGCTGAGGCACTTCAACCGCTTGCGAAAAAAGTCGATCTCGACCTTGCTGATGAAATCAGCTATCGTTCGGTTGCGATCGGATTACCCGTCTTTATTCTTGGTGGTCTCATCTTCGCGATGATTTGGGCGCAGATTGCCTGGAACCGTTTCTGGGGTTGGGATCCAAAAGAGGTATGGGCCTTGATTACGATGCTCACCTATGTCTACTACTTGCATATGCGGATTCAGCGCGGGTGGACAGGTACGAGAGCGGCATGGCTATGTGTCGGTGGATTTGGAATCATCATGTTCAACCTCGTCTTCGTAAACTTGGTCATCGCCGGTCTTCATTCATATGCATGACACAAAAGAAGTCACAATTGTGACTTCTTTTTCATTTTGTCCACCAAATCATCGTTGTGAAGCGAAATAATAGAGTGGTATAGTTATGGCAGAGAGTGGAATGTTCACAAATGTGCAACATTCACTACAACTCGTAATGGGTCTTAGGAGGGTTTTAGGTATGGCTGAGAAAACGAAGATTTTAGTAGTCGACGACGAAGAGAGAATTCGCCGACTTTTGAAAATGTACTTAGAACGTGAACAGTACGTAATTGAAGAAGCCATCAACGGCGAAGAGGCACTTGCGCTCGCCCTTGAAAACGAATACGACGTAATCTTACTTGATTTGATGATGCCGAAAATGGACGGGGTCGAAGTATGTACAGAACTCCGGAAAACGAAAGCGACACCGGTCATCATGCTTACTGCGAAAGGTGAAGAAATCGATCGTGTGCAAGGATTTGAAGTCGGAGCGGACGATTACATCGTCAAACCGTTCAGTCCACGTGAAGTCGTACTTCGCGTCAAGGCACTCCTTCGTCGCTCTGGTTCTACGAAATTCATGCAAACGAGCGAGAAATCGAAAGACTTGATTGTTTTCCCACATTTGACGATTGATAACGATGCACACCGTGTCACGGTTGACGGGGAAGAGATTGCACTCACACCGAAAGAATATGAATTGTTATTCTTCCTAGCCAAACAGGTGGATAAAGTCTTTTCTCGTGAGCAACTGTTAAAAGAAGTATGGAACTACGAATTTTTCGGAGACCTTCGGACCGTCGATACACACGTGAAACGCCTACGTGAAAAATTGAACCGCGTCTCGCCAGATGCGGCTCACATGATCACGACTGTATGGGGTGTCGGGTACAAGTTCGAAGCTGCTAGTGAATGATGCTTCGTCGAAACAGCATCGTCACGAAACTATGGCTGACGATTCTCGTTTTAGTCAGTGTCATCTTATTCATCGTCTCGGTATTGATGCTCGAATTTTTCAATTCGTTTCACATTGACCAAGAACGAGGACATCTCGCCAAACTTGGAGGACAGGTTCAATCGGTATTATTGAATGAAGGTGACACGTCCCAAACGATTGATCAAATTATCGAAGTTTATGGGGCCAACTACATCTTGGAGAATGGGACCGTTCGTTCCAACTTCGGGGATCAAGTGGATGAGTTGATGGTCGAACTTGGTCGCCAAGATTGGGAAGCGTACCAGGCAGCAGGAGAAACGGCGATCGGCAACTTTTCCTCTTTTGACGATCAAGCTGCTCTTGCTTACCGAACCACATTTACGTTGTCGAGTGGTCAATACACACTTTACTTGCTAGAACCTCTCGATGCCATCTCAAGTGCGAACGCGGGGGCACGAACCATTATTCTTTGGACCGTTGCTTCGGCCATCATTGTCACGACCGTTTTCGCGTTCTTCCTATCGACTCGAATCACGGCGCCGCTTCGTGCAATGCGTGATGCTGTCAATAAGACGGGGGAAGGCCAGTTCGATTTACGTCTCGAGACGAAAACACGAGATGAGATTGGCGAACTCGCTGCTTCCTTCAACGCAATGAGCAGTCAGCTGGCGAAGTATGTCGATGCGCTCGACCGGGAACGGTTGCAACTTGCGTCGATTCTTCGTTCGATGGCGGATGGTGTCATCACACTCGATCGTCATGCGAACGTGATTGTCACGAATCCTCAAGCGAGTCCGTTGCTTCATGAGGGGCAACCACATGAAGTCGTCTTGTCACTCTATGAAGAAGTGATGGAGGGGGCATCCGAAAAGACGATCGAAGTGAAGCAGGACGATCGGTACTATACACTCACGGTCACACCGCTCGTCGGTGAAGATGATTTCGAAGGGGCTGTCGTGGTCCTTCGTGATACGTCCGAGAGCCATCGTCTCGATAAGATGCGGACCGACTTCGTGGCGAACATTAGCCACGAACTTCGAACGCCGCTCGTGACGCTACAAGGATATTCAGAAGCCATCATCGATGGCATGACAGAGAGCGACGAGGCGACGAAAGAGTTCGCCTCCATCATCTATGACGAATCGCTCCGTTTGGCACGACTCGTCAATGACTTATTGGATTTGGCACGCATCGAATCGGGTAAAGAGACGATGAAATTCAGTACGTTTGATATCGGTGATTTCTTGCCTCGTGTCATGCGGAAGTTTAATCAAATGGCATCTGAAAAAGAGATTCGATTACAGACGGACGTACCGCACCGACAGATTGAAGCAGACGGGGACCGTCTCGAACAAGTGTTCACGAACTTGATCGGTAATGCCATTGCCCATACCGACTCTGGTGAGATTCGAATTGTGGCAACGGAAGAAACCGATGGGTTACGGATTCAATTGACTGATACGGGACACGGAATTCCTAAAGAAGACTTACCGTTTGTTTTCGAACGATTCTATAAAGCCGATAAGGCAAGAACGAGTGGTTCGAAGACAGGGACAGGAATCGGCCTTGCCATCGTAAAAAATGTGGTCGATGCCCATCACGGAAAAGTCAGTGTATCAAGTACCCTCGGGGTCGGCACGACGTTCGACATTTACTTACCATTTGAACAACCACACAACTCGTAATGGTGACTCGCTTGAGTCACCATTTGTGGCATTTTATGGGGGGAGACGAATGAAACGATATACTCGTACCGGTGACACCGGTGAGACCTCATTGATTGGGAGTCGGGTCGAGAAGCATCATCCTCAGATTGAAGCGATGGGTCATCTCGATGAGTTGAATAGTCAGATTGGGCTTGCCATCGCTCATCAGGAGGATACGACACTTCGAGAACAATTGACGAAGATTCAGCATGATTTGTTCGACCTTGGTTCGGAACTGATGTATACGGAAGAACCTCCGAAAACGGTCGATTTATCGATCGTGACGGAGCTCGAACGCTGGATGGATGAGTGGGAAGAGTCTTGTCCAGAACTCGTGCGCTTCATCCTTCCTGGTGGCAGTGTCGCGGCAGCTAGTTTGCACGTCGCCCGCTCCGTCTGTCGTCGCGTCGAGCGTGATTTGTCTGCACTCGGTGTCGCTGACAGGCAGTTGCCTTATTTTAACCGTTTAAGTGATTACTTATTTACAGTCGCCCGTTACGCGAATGTCGTAGCAGGGGTGCCGGACCAAGAATATGCACGCGGCGCTGCCGTGTTTCAACCAAAACGAAAAAAGGAGTGATCGGCTGATGAAAGGGATCGTTCAGTTCCAACATCAATTGCACTATTCGGTCTATCCGACCAAAAAATTTAAAACGACGACATGTCTCGTGTCATTCGCCGCACCGTTGTCGGCAGAGACGGTTGCGGATCGGGCATTACTCCCATTCATCATGGAGAAGTCGACGGCAACGTACCCATCCATCGAGTTATTTCACACACCGCTAGAAGATTTGTTTGATACGAATTTGTACGCAGGAGCATCTAAAATCGGTAAAGAACATGTCATCCAATTCCAACTTGAAGTCGTCAACGACCATCTTGTCGGAGAAGATGTGTTGAGTCAGGCAATCAAGTTACTTGAAGACGTGTTGCTTCGTCCGAATGCCTATGATGGAGCATTTCAACCACTAATCGTAGAGCAGGAGCGTCGGTTACAGCGTCAACGCATCGAATCGGTCTATGATGACAAAATGCGATTCGCCCAACAGCGTTTGCAAGAGATGCTTGGAGGAGAGCTTGCGATTCCGTCACTCGGTACGCTCGAACAACTCGACCACGTTACACCAAAGTCGTTGTATGAGGCTTATAAGTCGATGATTCAAAACGATCGGGTTGACATCTATGTCGTCGGTGACGTCAGTCGTGAGCAAGTCGAAGTTGCCTTCGAACCATTAGAACCTCTCGGTACACGTCGCTCGCGTCTGTTACCTGAAGCAAGTCGTGCAGAGTTCAAACGTTTAGAAGAACATCAAGATATCAAACAAAGTAAGCTTCATCTCGCTTATGCCCTTGATGTCGACCCAAGGACCGAAGATGCGATTCGCATGCAGGTCCTGAATGGACTATTCGGCGGGTTCCCTCACTCGAAACTGTTCATGAACGTCCGAGAAAAGGAGAGTTTGGCGTACTATGCCGCCTCTCAATACAGCTCCCTCAGTCGGAAATTGTTCGTCTATGCCGGCATCGATGCGTCGAACCAGCAAAAGACCGAACAGATCATCGAGGAACAATTGAAGGCATTACAGGCAGGCGAGTTTGAAGATGAGACGTTACAACAGACGAAAGAAATGTTGTTCCATCAACGTCGTCAACTCGGAGACAGTCCACGTCAATTGATTGGCTGGATGAGTGGGTCAGACATTCGCCCATTCTCTTTAGATGAAGAGATGGCGATCATTGAAAATACGACGCGAGATCAAGTCGTCGCCCTTGCAAAAGAAATTGAGCTCGAAGCCGTGTATTGCTTGAAAGGAGGAGAAGCATGAAATTAGACTTTCCTAATGTCGGGGAGACCTTACATCATCATGTTCTCGAAAATGGGCTCTCCGTTTACTTACTGAAAAAAATCGGATATGAAAAAACGTTTGCGACGTTTACGACCAAATATGGCTCGATTGACCGGCGCTTCAAACTAGAGGACTGGATAGAAGTTCCCGATGGTATCGCCCATTTCTTAGAACATAAGATGTTCGAGAAGGAGGACGGTGACGTCTTTCAACAATTTGGTCGCCAAGGGGCGTCAGCGAACGCCTTCACTTCCTTCACGCGGACGGCTTACTTGTTCGGTGCCACATCAAATGTCAAAGAGAACGTGCAAACGCTTCTTGACTTCGTCCAGACTCCTTATTTTACGAAAGAGTCAGTGGAGAAAGAAAAAGGAATCATCGGACAAGAGATTCAAATGTATCAAGACAACCCGGGATGGCGATTGTATTTCGGTTTGATTGAGGCGATGTACGAGACGCATCCTGTCAAGATCGATATCGCCGGGACAATCGAATCGATCGCTGAAATCACTGCGGAAGATTTATATACTTGTCATCAAGCGTTCTATCATCCGAGCAACATGGTACTGTTCATTGTCGGGAATATCGAGCCGGATGACATGCTCGAACTCATTCAGAACAATCAGTCCGCCAAATCATTTGACGAACCGACGTTACGTACCCGTGAATCGATTGATGAACCGCTTACGGTTCGTCTGTCAGAACGCATCATCGAAATGGATGTCTCTGTACCGAAAGTCATGATTGGGTATAAAGATGTCCCGCAAGCAGGGGAAGCGGGCCTCAAGCAAGAGTTGACAGTGGAGCTGCTCATGCATGCCCTCTTCGACACGACGGCGCCACTCTATACAGAATTGTACGCGGAAGGATTGATTGATGATGCCTTCTCGTTCGACTACACGTCAGAAGAAACGTTCGCCTTCGCCGCCTTGTCAATGGAGACGCCTGAAGTTGAGACGTTTGTAGGACGGGTGACAGAGGCGTTGGAACGTCCCCTTCAACTCACTCAAGAGACACTGGACCGGAAGAAACGCATGATGCAAGGGCAATTTTTAAAAGCTTTGAATTCACCGGAGTTCATCGCTAATCAATTTTCTCGCTATGCGCTGAATGATGGGAATCTGTTTGATATTCCGAACTTGATCGATGCCATCACACGAGATGAACTATATGAAGCGTACAGTCGATTGTTCCGTCCTGAACAACGAACGGTATGCATCGTCAAAAAACCATGAAGACGTTGATTGTTGGAGCGAGCGGTGCCATTGGGCGCGCCGTCTCGCTCGCTTTTCGTGACGACGAGCTAATCTTACATGCGAATCAAGGTCGTGATCGACTTGCGCGATTGATTGAGACGGAAAAGGTTCAAGCCGAACTGATCACCTGCGACCTGTCTGACCGAATCGCCGTTGAGGAATGGGTATCCTCCATCGATATCGTTGATCGCATCGTTTATGTGGCGGGTCACGCACAACATGGTCTCGTTGTTGACCAATCAATCAGTGAACTCGACCTTCTTTATGAAGTACATGTTCGCGCCATGGTGCGACTCATTCAGTCTGTCGTTGCGAAAAAACCGTATGCCCGTCAACTCGACATCGTGATCGTCTCGAGTGTATGGGGAGAAGTTGGAGCGGCGGCTGAGGTGTTTTATTCGACCGTCAAAGCGGCACAGCTTGGCTTTGTCAAATCGTTCGCGCGAGAGGCGGGTCCGTTCAACGTTCGAATCAATGCGGTGACCCCAGGGTGGATTGATACGCCGATGAATGATACGGTAGAAGAGACGAAACAAATGGTGACGGATGACATTCCGCTTGGTCGTCTTGGGGATGTTGAGGATGTGGCCAAGACAATCCGATTCTTATGTTCATCAGATGCCTCGTATATGACAGGCGCCGTGTTACGCATCGATGGCGGATGGCAATGATTGTATCCGCATAAACCTGTTCTTTTCAATTCTTCTAAAATAATTTAAAATAGGCTAGGTAGCGAACTCGCTCGAAAGGATGGTTGGGGATGGAACATAAATTCGAAGAGTGGTATCTCGAATATGAATTGTGTCAAAATCGACCGGGTATCCTCGGAGACATCGCGTCTCTCATGGGAATGCTCCAAATCTCCATCGTGACCATCAATGGGGTCGATCTTCAGCGTCGCGGGATGTTGCTTAAAGCTCCGGCAGCTGATCACGTCCATCGTCTCGAGCATATTTTAAAGCGAATGGAAGCCATCGCCGTCATTAAATTGCGCCGTCCGAAATTACGGGACCGGATCGCGATTCGGCATGGTCGGTATATCGATCATGACAGTGATGACAAGAAGACGTTCCGCTTCGTCCGGGAGGACCTAGGGATCCTCGTGGATTTCGTCGCAGAACTGATGAAGGAAGAACGTCATTTGTTGATTGGGGTACGCGGTAATCCGCGCGTCGGAAAGACAGAATCGATTGTCGCAGCAAGTGTATGTGCGAACAAACGATGGTTGTTTTTATCCTCGACATTGATGAAACAGACCGTTCGGACCTCCTTGTTTGAAGAGGAGCGGGAAGGCGATCACGTATACATAATCGATGGTGCTGTCTCTACCCGTACGATGGATGAGCGACATCGACAGCTCATCCGTGAAGTCATGCGGTTGCCTGCTGTGAAAGTCATCGAACACCCTGACCTATATGTCCGAAACACCGATTGCGTGTATGAAGACTTTGATTATATTATTGAATTGAGAAACAATCCGGATGAAACGATTATCATCCCACAAGAAACGCATCGTGAGTCAGAATGGTTTGAATAATTATGTGAATGGAAGGTGTGGACCCCTGTGACAGAACTAGGGACTTTTTTGAAACAAAAGCGTGAAGAGAGCGGATTGACGCTCGACCAAATCCAGCAGACGACAAAGATTCAAAAGCGCTATATCATCGCGATTGAGGAAGGTGATTACAAAAATCTCCCTGGCTCTTTCTATGCACGGGCGTTCATCAAAACGTATGCGGAGTCGCTCGGTCTTGATGTGGATGAACTGTATGAGACGTATGCTAAAGATTTACCGGTCATCGAGGCACAGCCAACCGTTCAACTTTCTCGGAAGAAGACGTATTCAAAAGCTTCAGAGTCGACGAGTCGAGTCTCGCGTTGGGTCCCGAAAGTGCTTCTCGCCCTCACGGTGTTCTTGCTCATCACGGCCGTTTATTTTGCAGTGAGAAGCATCGATTTTGGTGGTCAGGATGCGAGTCCGGCCGAACCACCAAGTTCAGGGGTCACGGTCGATCAAAATAAAGATGTCCCGGCAGATGAGCCTGCCGATGAAGAACCTGCTGAAGAAACACCTGCCGAAGAAGAACCGCCAGCGGAATCTGGTCCGATTGCGGTAACGGAATCGAACGGAGCAGACATCACATATGAACTCGCGACAAGTGATAAACTTTCGACTGAGATTTATGTAAAAGATTCACCTGCTTCATATGTTGGTGTTCGTGATACGTCGTTAGAAGGGGCGTTTCTTGCACCGGAGTATCCGAACCAGTCGAAACAGAACCCGATTGTCATCGAAGACGCCGAGACGGACACGCTTCGTATTCGAATCGGACTCATTGCAGGCGTTGAGAAAATCGTCGTCAACGGTCGTGAGCTCGAGCTTCAAGAGTCTCCGGTCACACAAAATATTTTTGTAAAGAGAGTCGACGCCGAATAAGTCGACTCTCCTTCTAAGAGGAGGCGTTCTACATGAACCTACCTAACCGATTGACGATGCTACGAGTGGTCTTGATCCCCGTATTCGTCGTCTTACTCGCTGTTGATTTTGATTGGGGAAGCATTGCTTTTTTAGGTGCCGATGTCCCTGTTCACCAATTCATTGCTGGTGTGATTTTTACCATCGCGGCCATTACGGACTGGTTGGACGGTCATTTGGCACGTAAGCATAACTTAGTCACGAACTTTGGTAAATTTATGGACCCGCTCGCAGACAAATTGCTCGTCACGGCAGCACTCGTGTTGCTTGTAGAGATGGATCTCGTCGCAGCGTGGGTCGTCGTCGTGATTTTGTCACGTGAATTCGCGGTCACGGGCTTACGCCTCGTCGCTGCCGATGAAGGAATTGTCGTCGCGGCCGGAAAGTCTGGAAAAGCAAAGACGTGGGTGCAACTTTTTGCGATCATCTTCTTACTGTTCGGTAATCCGATTTTCAGCTATGTCGGCATTCCGTTCGGTGAGTGGGCGATGTGGTTGGCCCTTGCCCTGACAATTTATTCAGGTGCCGAGTATTTCGCACAAAACTATAAAATTATTGTGAAGTCGATGTAAGTCGACAGAGACGAGTTGGTTGATCTAGCTCGTCTTTTTTTTGAAGTCGAGGAGGAATTGAGATGAAACGAGCCGAAATCATTGCGGTAGGAAGCGAGTTGCTCTTAGGGGAAATCGTCAATACGAATGCGAGTTACATATCAGAACAACTGTCGAAGTACGGCGTGCCAGTCTTGTATCATCAAGTTGTAGGGGATAACGCGGCACGAATGAAAGAGATTTTCGAAACCGCCCGTCGCCGTTCCGACTTTGTCATTGTCACGGGTGGGCTCGGGCCGACGGCAGATGACGTCACGAAAACGGTCCTTTCCGACTTACTCGAACGTCCAATCGTGCGGGATATGGAAGCGTATGAAACGATTCAACGATTCCTTCTGTCACGCGACCGGGAGATGAATGACGGGGATGCTCGTCAAGCCGATGTGCTAAGCGGTGCCGATGTGCTACAAAATCCAGTTGGACTTGCTCCGGGGATGTGGATTGACGGGGAGACGACATGGATGCTTTTACCGGGCGTGCCACGAGAGATGAAGGCATTGGTCGAGGCTACGTTTCCAAAGAAACTCTCAGGTGCGACACTCGTCTCGGAATCGTTACGCTTTTATGAGATCGGGGAATCCGCTCTCGACGATGCCGTGAAAGACTTATTGGACGGTTCGAATCCGACTGTCGCCCCTTATGCCGAGACGGGCGAGGCAAGGCTTCGAATTAGTGCCCGTGCGACAGACGAAGCGACCGCACGCCAGATGATTGAAGAAGTGAAGACCGAAATTCTGAGACGGGTCGGCTCGTACTACTTCGGTTCTGACGATGAAACAATCGCATCACATCTCATTCAATCATTGTCACGGTTGAATCAGACGCTCGCTGTTGCCGAGTCGTTGACCGGTGGTGAAGTTCAGTCAATGATTACATCGACACCTGGTGCGTCAGCTGTTTTTCTAGGGGGAGTCGTGACGTATTCGAATGAGCTAAAAAATAGGTATTTAGGGGTCTCTCTTGATACAATTGAACAACATTCGGTCGTCTCAAAAGAAGTAGCCTATGAGATGGTGAGCGGATTGTCCAAGGGGACACATGCCGACTATGCCCTATCTTTTACTGGTGAGGCGGGACCGACATCGAATTCAGGTCATCCGGTCGGTACGGTCTACATCGGCGTGAAGACACCGGACGGAATTGAGGTCATCGAACGGAATTACCCCCATCAAGAACGGAATATCATCCGCATGCGAGCTGCAAAGGATGGATTATGGACGCTCATTCAACAAATGAAAAAAGGCGAATAAATGTTCGTAAAAAACTTGTGTATCATGAAATGTTCACGTATAATAAAAGTATCAATTAAAGGAGGCTCATTTATCTATGAGTGATCGTAAACAAGCGTTAGAAATGGCATTACGCCAAATTGAGAAACAATTCGGTAAAGGCTCAATCATGCGCCTTGGTGAAAATACAGACCAGCAAGTATCGGTCATCCCTTCAGGGTCAATCGCCCTTGACGTCGCACTCGGAGCAGGTGGATATCCACGTGGTCGTGTCATCGAAGTATACGGACCAGAATCTTCAGGTAAGACAACTGTAGCGCTTCATGCGATTGCGGAAGTTCAAAAGCGTGGCGGTCAAGCTGCATTCGTCGATGCCGAGCATGCGCTCGATCCAAAGTATGCTAAAAACCTTGGAGTCAACATCGATGAGTTGCTCCTTTCACAGCCAGACACTGGGGAACAAGCCCTTGAAATCGCAGAAGCGCTCGTTCGATCGGGAGCGGTCGATATCCTCGTCGTCGACTCGGTCGCGGCACTCGTACCGAAAGCCGAAATCGAAGGAGAGATGGGAGATTCGCACGTCGGTCTTCAAGCTCGTTTGATGTCACAGGCACTTCGTAAGTTGTCTGGTGCGACGAACAAATCGAAAACGATTGTCATCTTCATCAACCAAATTCGCGAGAAAATCGGGATCATGTTCGGTAACCCAGAAACGACTCCTGGTGGCCGCGCCTTGAAATTCTACTCATCTGTACGTCTTGAAGTTCGTCGTGCGGAGACACTCAAACAAGGTCAAGATATGGTCGGGAACCGTACGAAGATCAAGATTGTAAAAAACAAGATCGCGCCACCGTTCAAAACGGCGGAAGTCGATATCATGTACGGTGAGGGGATCTCGCGTGAAGGGGAACTCATCGATATCGGTGCCGACCTCGACATCGTTCAAAAGAGCGGAGCTTGGTACTCGTTCAATGAAGAACGTCTTGGTCAAGGTCGTGAAAACGCCAAGCAATACATGAAAGAAAATCCAGCGATCGCGGCTGAAGTTGAACAACAAATTCGTGATCACTATGGATTGAACGGCGAAAAAACGGTTACGGTTGAAGGTGAAGACGACGAAGTCCTCTCGCTTCTCGATGACGAATAAGCACATCGTCTCACTCGAATTCTTTCGAGTGAGATTTTTTTAGTATAATTTTTTAGGCAATTGGTAGTTCTATCCTGTCCGTGCATTGCATTCTCCCTCTTAAATAAGTACAATAAAGTTATACGCGGGCTTGCCCGTGTATCTCACTTATTAAAAAAATAAAATAACCTTGCGAAAGGGAGGTGAACATGATGGAATGGCTATACTGGCTTATTCTGATCCTCCTTTTGCCGATAGCTTTTGTTGCAGGTTTTTTTGTGCGTAAATCGATCGCCGAAGCGAAGATTCAAGGTGCCGAGACGGAAGCGACTAAGATTGTAGAGCAAGCAAAACAACAATCGGAAGCGATGCAAAAAGAAGCACGGCTTGAAGTAAAAGAAGAGATGATTCAACTTCGTAATGAGACGGAACAAGAATTACGTGAACGTCGCGAAGACCAGAAAGTGAAAGAGAATCGCCTCGTTCAAAAAGAAGAGCTTCTCGACCGCAAAGCAGACATGCTCGAGCGGAAAGAAGATTCACTAGATGAACAGGAACGAGGACTCGAAAAACGCAAGCGTGAAGCAGAATTGCTCGAAAGCAAAGTGGAGGAGTTATACGAAGAGGCACGCCAAGAACTTGTACGCGTGGCATCCCTCTCGAAAGATGAAGCACGTACCATCATCATGGACGAAGCGAAGCAGGAAGCGCTTCACGATGCTGCTCTCCTTCAAAAAGAAATCGAGCAAAAAGCAAAACAAGAAGCGGATAAAAAAGCGAAACACCTCTTATCTCTCACGATGCAACGATATGCTGCTGAACATGTCGCCGAAACGACGGTATCGGTTGTCAACTTACCGAGTGACGAGATGAAAGGTCGCATTATCGGTCGCGAAGGGCGTAACATCCGGACGCTTGAAACGTTGACTGGGATTGACCTCATCATCGATGACACGCCAGAAGCTGTCATCTTGTCAGGATTTGACCCGGTTCGTCGTGAAATCGCGAAGATGACGCTTGAAAAACTCGTTCAAGACGGTCGAATTCACCCAGCTCGCATTGAAGAGATGGTGGAGAAGTCTCGCCGTGAAGTGGATGAACGCATTCGTGAGTACGGAGAAGAAGCAACGTTTGAAGCCGGCATTCATGGACTCCATCCAGATCTCGTCAAGACACTCGGTCGTATGCGCTACCGTACAAGTTACGGTCAAAACGTCTTGTCTCACTCGGTCGAGGTGGCTCACCTTGCCGGGATGATGGCAGCCGAACTCGGGGAGGACGTCACGCTCGCGAAACGGGCAGGACTCTTACACGACATCGGTAAAGCGATCGACCACGAAGTCGAAGGTAGTCACGTTGAAATCGGTGTAGAACTTGCGACGAAGTACAAAGAACATCCGGTCGTCATCAACTCGATTGCTTCCCACCACGGGGACGTCGAGGCGACATCGACGATTGCTGTCCTTGTGGCGGCGGCTGATGCCCTATCGGCAGCGCGTCCTGGAGCTCGCCAAGAGACGCTTGAAAGCTACATCCGTCGTCTTGAGCGACTCGAATCAATCTGTGAGTCGTTTGAAGGCGTCGAGAAATCGTATGCGATTCAAGCAGGACGAGAAGTCCGGATCATCGTTCGCCCTGATGTCGTCGACGATGTCGTCGCCGGTAAGATGGCACGCGATATTTGTAAGCGAATCGAGGATGAACTCGACTATCCTGGACAAATTAAAGTGACGGTCATTCGTGAAACACGTTCCGTCGATTATGCGAAGTAAACGAAGCGGAGAATTTCTCCGCTTTTTCTGTTTGAGGGAGGATTTTATATGAAAATTATATTTATCGGTGATGTGGTCGGGAAACCCGGCCGTGATATATTGACGAAACAAATTAGTCGCTTGAAAGACAAATACAACCCGACGTTCATGCTCGTCAATGGCGAGAACGCGGCGAACGGTCGGGGTCTCACGAAAAAAATCTATCAACAATTTTTAGAGCTCGGCTTTCACGGGGTGACGATGGGGAACCACACGTGGGACAACCGTGACATCTTTGATTGGATCGACGACGCCGACCGGATCGTCCGTCCGGCCAACTATCCAGACGGGACACCTGGGGTCGGGATGATGAAGTTGAAACAAAACGGAAAGAAATTGGCCGTGATCAACGTCATGGGAAATGTCTTCTTGCCGTCTCTTGATTGTCCATTCCGTACGGTAGACCGTCTCGTCGAAGAAGTACGGGATGAGGTCGATGCGATTTTTGTCGATGTCCACGCCGAGGCGACAAGTGAGAAAATCGCTATGGGCTATCATCTCGACGGACGCGCTCAAGCCGTCGTCGGGACACATACACACGTGCAGACGGCAGACGAGCGTGTCCTACCGAACGGCACTGCCTACATTACAGACGTCGGCATGACCGGTCCACTAGACGGGGTGCTTGGGATGGATGCGTCGACTGTTTTAAAAAAATTTATGACACAACTCCCAGTTCGGTTTGAAGTTGCCGAGGGACGGGAACAACTTAATGGAGTTTTCATTACAATCGATGATCAGACGAAACGAGCGACAAAAATCGAACGAATACACCTAGATGATCAGACCGTCTGGTTTGATTGAACAACCTACCCGAGGGGGAAACAAGAATGGACGTACTCAAAGTTTCGGCAAAATCGAACCCTAACTCCGTTGCGGGTGCTTTAGCGGGTGTGCTACGTGAAAAAGGAACGTGTGAGATACAGGCGATCGGGGCAGGTGCACTGAATCAGTCCATCAAAGCCGTCGCGATTGCCCGAGGCTTCGTCGCGCCAAGTGGTCTCGATTTGATTTGCATTCCGGCCTTTACTGATATTATGATTGACGGAGAGGAACGTACTGCCATTAAGCTCATCATAGAGCCACGATGAGCGGTCGGGACATAGGTCCTATTCTTGTGAAGAGGAGCCATCGGCGCGGATGGCTCCTCTTTTTAATGTAGAGAGGAAAGGGAGATTAAGATGTTAACGTTATATATCGTCAGGCATGGACAAACAGAGTGGAATAAAGCAAGACGTTTACAAGGCCGACAAAATTCGCCGTTAACGAGCGATGGAGTCTTGAATGCGGAAAAGTTAGGAAACCGACTTCAAACGATTGCTTTTGAGACCGTGTATGTGAGCCCCAGTGGTAGAGCCATTCAAACGTTAAAAGCGATGGACGTATCATTAGATTCACCGGTACATATCTTAGATGAGTTGGATGAAATTTCATTTGGTGTCTGGGAAGGGAAGGCGGAAGACGAAATCGAACGAATGGATGTATTTGAAACATTTTGGTCAAATCCAAGTCAATATGATCATCGGTTGAATCATGGAGAAGCCATGTTGACATTCACGAATCGGGTTTCATCTGCAATGCAACATATCATTCAAGCGAATATGAGTGGCAATGTTCTGGTTGTGACACACGGAATGGTCATTCAAGCGATCTTACGAGAAATCAGGGAAGCAGATATATCTGAGTTGTGGTTTGATGATGAGATTGAAGGAACGAGCTTGACAGTGATTGAGTATTCGAACAATCAATATAAAGAAGTGACGATTGGTGATATCTCACATCAGTTGAGTGAGACGTGTTAAGACGAACTCTCAGAAGAATGTCATAAAAAAATCATGATGCATCTTCTCAGTTTCGTCATTTTATGACAAGATGATAAAGAACGTATCGTTCGATCATAAGAGACAAGAGGGGGACGTTTTCAATGGAACAACTCGTGTCAACCAAAGAGAAGGAAACAACGACACCAGTAATGAAAGCGATTCAAAAACACACGGCCGGGTTTGGGGCAAAACTGGTCGACGTACCAGTTCCGACGCCAGGACCTGGAGAAGTACTCATTCAAGTCAAAGCGACATCGATTTGCGGGACCGATGTCCACATCTATGAATGGGATGAATGGTCGCAAAGCCGCGTCAAACCACCATACGTATTTGGTCATGAGTTTTCGGGGGAGGTCGTGGCGCTCGGAGAAGGGACGAAGCGGATCAAAGTCGGACAGACGGTGTCTGCTGAAACACATATCGTCTGTCATCAGTGTAAACAATGTTTGCGCGGGCAGTACCACATCTGTAAAAACACAAAAATCATCGGTGTGGACACACAAGGCTGCTTCGCAGAATATGTCGTCATGCCTGAAGAAAATCTATGGGTGAACCCGGAGTCGATGCCAGCGAAACTTGCCTCGATTCAAGAACCACTCGGGAATGCGGTCCATACGGTATTGGCGAGTGACGTGTCGGCCAAATCGGTCGCCATCGTCGGTTGTGGACCGATCGGACTCATGGCAGTCGGCGTCGCCAAAGCAGCGGGGGCGAGTCGTGTCTATGCGATTGATGTCAATCCATATCGCTTAAAACTTGCCAAAGAGATGGGGGCAGATGTCGTCATCAACAGTTTAGAGGAGAATCCGCTCGAGTTGATCGAGCGTGAGACCGACGGAGACGGGATCGATGTCGTCTGCGAGATGAGCGGACACCCGATTGCGATCGATCAAGCATTCAAGATGGTCACGGCAGGTGGGGATGTCAACGTCTTGTCACTCCCGGCTCGTCCGGTCGCTATCGACCTCACGCGGGACGTCGTCTTTAAAGGCGTCCGCGTCCAAGGGATCACGGGCCGCAAGATGTATGAAACGTGGAGCCAAGTCTCGACGATGCTTGCGACGGGTCAGTTGAACGTCGAACCGATCATCACGCACGTCTTCAAGCTCGAAGAGTTCGAAAAAGGATTCGAACTCATGCGGGCAGGGAAATGTGGAAAGGTCGTCTTAATACCTTAAAGGGGGAAACAACATGGCATTTGAACATATTACAGAAGCAATCAATGAGATGAAAGAGCAGGGGACGTTCCGTAAGCTCGTCCCGCTCGAATCAGCACAAGGGAATGAAGTGACAATCGATGGGAAGTCACTCGTCCAGCTGTCATCAAACAACTATCTCGGACTCGCGAACCACCCGCGCTTGAAGCAGGCGGCGATTGAAGCGGTCAAAGAGTACGGGGCAGGAACAGGGTCGGTCCGTACAATTGCCGGGACGTTCGAGATGCACGAAGCATTCGAGCGCGAACTCGCGGAGTTCAAACATACGGAAGCCTCACTCGTCTTCCAATCAGGATTCGCGACGAACCTCGGAGTCTTGTCTGCACTTCTCGGACCAGAAGATGTCGTCATCAGTGATGCCCTCAACCATGCATCAATCATCGATGGGATTCGCCTTACGAAAGCGGCACGTCGCATTTATAAACACGTCGACCTTGAAGATTTGGAGAAGGCGTTGAAAGAGACGCAGGACTATCGCACACGTCTGGTCGTGACGGATGGCGTCTTCTCGATGGATGGGAACATCGCACCGCTTCCGGCCATCGTCGAACTCGCAGAGAAGTATGACGCTGCGGTCATGGTCGATGATGCGCACGCATCTGGCGTCCTCGGGAAGAACGGGCGTGGAACGGTCAACCACTTCGGTTTGGACGGTCGTGTCGCGCTACAGGTCGGGACGCTCTCAAAAGCGATTGGGGTCTTAGGTGGCTATGTCGCCTGTTCACAAGACGTACGCGATTACTTGATTCACAAAGGTCGCCCGTTCCTCTTCTCGACATCACATCCACCGGCAGTCGTAGCGGCGAACCGTGAAGCGATCCGTGTCATGAAAGAGGAAGAAGAGTTGTTCGACAAGCTGTGGGCGAACACAGAATTCTTCAAGAACGGTCTTCGTGACCTCGGTTTTGATATCGGACATGCGACGACACCGATCACACCGGTCATGCTCGGTGAAGAGACGCTTGCGCATACATTCTCGGACAAGTTGAAGGAACATGGTGTATTCGCACAGAGTATCGCCTTCCCGACGGTCGAGCGCGGGAAAGCCCGTATTCGGACTATCGTTACAGCGGAACATACGCGAGATGACCTCGAACGGGCACTCGAAGCGTTCAAAACGGTCGCGGAAGAGTTGAACGTGACATTACACGCATAAACGAGGACTGCAGACGATCTGTCTGCAGTTTTTTAGTGGATTAGTCTATGAAATCGAGTATATTCAGATAAGGCACAGATAGAGTAAATCGAAATATAACATATTTTTTAATATTTCAATTACCGTATTTTAATCAATACATATCAGAAATGAGGAAAGGCTATGTTTCAGCAAGGGATCTTTCAAGTGGGGATGGTGTTAGATCGAGAGACGTTTTCGATTCTGACGATTTCATCACCATTCATCATAAATGTGATCTTTAGTGTCTTGATTGTGATGTATGTCTTGTACTTTCGAAGTGAGGGTTGGAAAGAAAAATTATGGAACGTTGCACTGATGTGCTACGCGCTCTTATTCATCTCTGTCTATATAGGAGCCTGGGTTGTGAGGCTGAAATACAACCTTACCCCAAGTTTCAGTGAGTCGTTCGCCCTCGAATCCTTTCCTGGATGGAAGGTTTTTTTCATGCAATGGATTGAGAACGGGATAGAAGAACCGAATTTGACAGCGAATGCGATTACGTTTGGTGCATTGTTGTTCTACTTCAGGAAGTTCAAGGGTAAATATACGTGGATATTAAGGCTTTTCGCAGTGATTCCTATCAGTTTATTTTTTATCATCTATATTCCAAGAGTCTTGAGTTGGTTCTTTCAATAAAAAAAGCAAAGCGCAATGCCTTGCTTAAATCGTGATCATTCCTCTAAATCCTCGAGCGGCATAATAAGAATCTGCACCGTTGTGGTAGACGAAGATGTGATCATAACGACGGTCGCAAAACAGGGCGCCACCTTTTTGACGAATCACATCCGGTGTCTGAATCCAACTCGACGTTTTCAAGTCGAATGCCCCGAGCGTTTGTAAGTGACGGTACGTTTCTTCATCGAGAAGGCTGATTCCCATCTGTTCAGATAAGGCGAGCGCGCTTCCGACTGGCTTATTCTTTTTACGTGCTTCGAGCGCCGGCTCATCATAACAGAGGCTTCGGCGACCACTCGGACTCTCGGCTGAACAGTCGCAAAAAGCGAGGTCTCCGTTAGGGAGTCGAATCACGTCTGGTTCTCCGCCGGTCTGTTCCATCAAGGCGAGTGAGGTCAACTTATCCTGATCAATTTGAATACGCTCCGATATGTCTGACCAGACGACGTCAGAATGTCGTTCAACGTTTTCAGAGAAACGAGACTCGAGGGTCTTAAGTAATTCGAGGGTTTCTTCGTGTGAAAGCTTTGACATAAAAATCACTCCGATCATTTGTTTCTTTTAGTATACGATATGAATCGCTAAAGTTTGTCTTATCCATTGTGAGAAAGGGGAATCTGGAATCATTTAAATAAGGCGCCCTCTCTCTTAGAGAAGGCGCCTCTTGTTTATACAGAAGATGCGGTCAAAATGGACTGTTCGGTCAATCGCCCAATCCAAATTAACGGAAGGGTCAAAAATGCACCGAGAAAGTATACCGAATCAATCGGTAGCCCATCCGCAAGAAGACCGAACAACAAGCTTCCCACACTGAATGCGAAGGCATATCCCGTTTGCTGCACACTATAAACATAAGGAAGCTGTGCGGTCGGGATCTGTTCTTGAATGACGGTGTTCGTTTGGATGATGCGAATTTGTGTGGCTGCCCCTTGGATCACTAACGCCAAAATTGCAAAGGCAAGATGCGCGGTCATACCGAATAAGATGGCGGCGACAATGGAGAGGATGGCAGTCGACGGCAGTGAGGGTGCTCTTCGAGACCGATAAAGATAGGTACTCGCGGCAATCATGCTAATCAAAAACGATGCGTTGAGAGTTCCCCACCAACCCGGATTGACTTGCAGATGTCGCTCGAGATAAACGAGAAGCAACGCTGAAATCCAGAGCGTGCTGACAAATGATTCATACGCCACAAACCAAGTCACACGACGAGCGAATGGTGACGTTCTTACATAAGCGAGGCTAACGCGTAAGGTAATCGATTCATCCGTTCCATCATCAACAATGTCTTCCGCAAGCGATTGATAGAAGTAAATCGACACAATCGTCGAAAGGCTGAACAGGACGAGTGACACGATTAACGTAATGGCGCTCGACGTGAGAGAGACAAGCATCGTCCCGAACGGCCACATCGCAAGTTGGATGAACTGATTGGAACCTTGAACGAGGCTGTTCGCTTGTTGACGATTCGTCGTCAATCTTGGGATAAATGACGCTTGAATCGGACTCGCGAACCCATCGAGGAATGCAATGATCATGACGAGCGCGAGAACAAGAATCGAATCCGTAAAGAGGACGAGAACTAGGCTGATCGTCTTCATCAGTTGTGACAGGACGAGCGTTTTCCCTAGCGAGTAGCGACTGAGGACACGGGCGAAAAAGAGTCCGCTGAGTGTCATACCGGCAGTCACGGCAATCGGGAAGCTGGCCGCCATGAGAGCGGACCCAGTTTGTTGATACAGCAAGGCAATGAGCGCGACAATGTATAGGACATCGCCAATATTTGCGAGCCATTGGCTAACGAGCAATGTGTAAAACGATTTCATCACAAATCTCCTCCGAATCTATTCAATTGGGTGGGTTGGACGAATCGTTATTACACATTTTCACCTCTTCATAAAATGATATAAAAATAATTATACAAAATTTGATGAATTCTGTAAACTTGTCATAACAGGAGGATGGTATGATTCAACAAGCTTTGAAACTAGTAGATAAGAAGCAATTACGTAGGTTACTTTACGAAAGTGAATTGAATAAATTATAAATGATAAGGATGAATCTACATGCTGGAATATAAACTAAATGACGATATCACACTGAGAATGTTCAATACAGACGATGCGGACGCATTATTCAAGCTGACGATTGCATCGAAGCCATACCTTCGAGAGTGGCTTGGTTGGCTCGATTATATTGAAACAGTTGAAGACTCAAGGAAGAATATTGAAGGACGTATCAAAGGATTGATTGAAACGGGTGGATTTCCGAAGTCTTTCGCATTGATGTATAAAGGTGAACTGGCTGGAACAATTGGATTTAACGACATTGATCGCGGAATCCAATGTGGCACAATCGGGTATTGGCTCGGACAAGAGTTTCAAGGGAAAGGGATCATGAGTCAAGCACTCGAGACACTCATCGAGTATGGCTTCAAAGATCTTAAACTAAACAAGATTGAGATTCGAGTCGCGACAGAGAATTCGAAGAGTCGAGCACTTCCGGAACGATTCGGCTTTACAGAAGAAGGGGTCATTCGGGATGCGGAATGGCTATATGACCGTTACGTCGATCATGTCGTCTACGGGTTGTTGCGACATGAATATTTGCAGCTAAATCATCAATCTAAAGCTTATGATGAGACTGGGGATCGTATGTAAACAACGACGAGAAAGATACGTATTTTAAAAAGGGGACTACTAGATGACAACTATATACTTTGTCAGGCATGCACATTCTACCTATACACCAGATGAATTCGCTAGACCGTTATCTGAAAGTGGGATGCGGGATGTTGCTGAAATTACGAATCTCCTAATCGGTGAGGGAATCGATATGGTGGCTTCGAGCCCCTACAAACGAGCCGTTCAAACCGTCCAAGGCATCGCGGATTATCTTGAACAAGACATTGTAGTGATGGATGATTTAAGAGAGCGAACCTTGACTTCAGCACCGGCTAAAGATTTTAAAAGTGCCATGGAGACCGTTTGGCAGAACCCGTCGTTCGCATGGGAAGGTGGAGAATCGAACGTTCAGGCTCAATCTAGGGGAATAGAGGCTCTACAATCACTGCTCCGTATGTACGAAGGGAAAAAAGTGGTGCTCGGCACACATGGAAATATCATGGTTCTCATCTTGAATTATTTTGATGCGCGATATGGATATGAGTTTTGGAAAGAACTCGACATGCCGGACCTCTATAAAGCGACTTTTGAGAACGACACATTGATGAGTGTCGATAAGTTATATAAACCTCAAGGTTAGAATTCGATTGACACTATTTCAAAAGAGGTTTGAAGTTGTCTTCGTACCATTGGAAGATTTAGAAACAGACAGACTAAGACCCGCCCTTCACGAGAGGGCGGGTCTTTCGTCTGACTCGAACAGTTCAGTTCCAAACTCTTCATACGCCTGTTCGTAACGGCGAAGGGAAGATTCCTTATGCATACAGGTGATATTCATTCGCTCGGATGGTGTCATATCGACCGCATATGTCTTTAACACGTGGGCGTTTCGAAGCATCGATGGGGTGACGGAGCGCGCGAGTCCACTCCGTTCGTTCAATTGCCGCATCATCTTCGTGATCATGACAATCGTCAGTTGCTTCGGTTGATTCTTCGCATATACCCAGCGGAACGTCATTCGGGCAAAATCGAATGAGACGAAGACCGGATCTTCAGAGTACCAGCGTGGCCGCACCGGAGTCGGGATATCAGCCAAATAATTCATGAGCAGCGATTGGTCTTCCTGCGAGAGCTTCAACGTGAACCGGTTCCCGAGACGGTCATACACGTCGAAGGTGTGATCAGCCAGATGCAAGTCGCTCATTCGTAAACGAATGATGTGATGGACACGCAATCCATATTTATAGAAAAGCATCACGATCAGTTCGTTCCGATTGACGAGATATGGATGGGCTTGCAATTGATTCTCGCTCAGTCCTCTCGTCGATCGAATCGTTTGCACGAGCCGGTCAAATTCAGATTCGAGTGCGACTTGGTCAACTGTCAACGTATGTGCCGGCTGCGAATAGGCAAGCATCTTTTTACGAAGCGGATTTAAAAAATGGGTCAGGCTATTGATGACCGTGACGATCCTTGCGACGGTCGCCTGTTGATAGTGCTTTTCTTCTATTAAGAAGTCATTCACGAATGTCTTCCACGATTCGAGCGGAATGTCTAACCAGTCTGTCGGTTCGTTCAGTTCGACGTTGTGGTCGTGAAAGTATTTATGCACGTCGATCAAGTCGTAGCGATATCGTTTAAGCGTCGAGGGTTGACGACCGCTGGCGCCGAGATGATAAAGATAGGTTTCAATAAATTCCGGGAGCGGATAGTCTTTTCTTCGTTTCGTCATGGTCGAGCCTCCTTCTTCTTTTATCCTACCACAAACGGACGTTCTCTATACGCGGATTCATGGTAAGATGAAAGGTGAGACTTTATGGAATGAGGGATTACATGATTGAACGTGAAAAAGTTGTCATCGTCGGCTGTCAGTTACCGAATGTCGATGATTGGACATATGAACAGTCGATGGGCGAGCTCGTCGAACTCGTGGATACGGCGCAAGGTGAGGTCGTCGCACGACTCGACCAAAAGCGTCAACAAGTCGACCGTCGTACCTTTATCGGGAAAGGAAAAATTGAAGAGCTCGCGATGCTCGTCGAACAGTTCGAGCCGGACTTGTTAATCTTCAACGCCGAGTTGACACCGGCGCAGTCGAAGAACATTCGCATCGCCTTGAACGACCCGGATGAGATGAAGCTGATCGACCGCACGCAGCTCATCTTAGACATCTTTGCGAGCCGTGCGCAATCGCGCGAAGGGAAATTGCAGGTCGAACTCGCGCAGATGAACTATTTACTACCACGTCTCATCGGACAAGGGACACAGCTCTCACGACTCGGTGGTGGCATCGGGACGCGTGGACCGGGTGAGACAAAACTTGAGTCGGACCGTCGCCACATCAAGCGTCGTATCGATGAGATATCGAAACAACTTGAAGGAACGGTCGCACACCGGGACCGCTACCGGGAACGTCGGAAAGAAAATCGAGTATTCCAGGTCGCGCTCGTCGGGTATACGAATGCTGGGAAGTCGACAATCTTTAACCGATTAACGGATGCCGACACGTATGAACAAGATGAACTGTTCGCGACGCTCGACCCGTTGACGCGCGAACTCGAACTTCCACGCGGCGGAAAAGTATTGATTACCGATACGGTCGGATTCATCCGTGATTTGCCGACGAAACTCGTTGCGGCCTTCCGTTCGACGTTGGAAGAAGTGGTCGGTGCCGACTTGATCCTTCATGTCATCGATGCGTCGAACCCACATTATTTGAACCAAATCGATACGACAAATGCGGTGTTGGAAGAACTCGGGGCGAGTGAGGTGCCTCAGCTCGAGGTATATAATAAGAAAGACCGTCTCACGGAAGACTTCGTCGGCGGGCCGCTGTTGATTTCGGCAATCGCATCAGAAGATATCGTGACGTTGACTGGTGCTCTCGAGGATAAGATTGCGGACATTTTGACAAAGGTCCACGTCATTCTCCCGGTGACGGCTTTTGAACATTACCACCCGGCCAAAGAGGCAATGTATCGTCTTGAAGAGAACTTTTTAGATGACGGATCAGTCGAATTAGTAGGTTACATGAGAGAAGACACGCGTCTATACGCGACGCTAAAACAATTTGAGGTGTAAGTATGTGGCAAGAAAAGATTGAACATTATGATGCACTCGCGCCGTTCGTGAAAAAAGCAGAGGCGCGGGTCAAACCGTTTTTTGAAAAGATAGAAGAAACAGCCGAATTCAACCAGTATCGCGTCCTGGAATCGTTTAAAAAGCATAAAGTATCGGATTTTCATTTTAATCCGACGACGGGATATGGATATGATGATATCGGTCGGGACACGCTCGAATCGATTTATGCGGACGTGTTCGGAGCCGAGCTCGCGCTATGCCGACCGCAGATCATCTCCGGTACCCATGCAATCGGGATTGCCCTGTTCGGTGTCCTCCTACCAGGTGACGAATTGCTCTATATCACAGGGAAACCATATGACACGCTCGAGGAGATCGTCGGCATCCGTGGGGACGGTCGCGGTTCATTGAAAGAACTCGGTGTCCATTACGATACTGTCGAATTAAAAGAGGAACGTGAAATCGACATCGACCGCGTCATCGAACGGATTCGTCCTGAGACGAAACTAGTCGGGATTCAGCGATCGAAAGGGTATGCGAATCGTCGCAGTATCCCAGTCGATGAAATCAAAGTCGCCATCGAACGGATCAAAGCGGCACATCCGCACGTGTATGTGTTCGTGGACAATTGTTACGGTGAGTTTGTCGAGACGATTGAACCAACGCACGTCGGAGCTGACTTGATGGCCGGTTCCCTCATTAAAAATCCGGGTGGTGGATTGGCGAAGACAGGTGGATATATCGCTGGTACGAAAGAGTTGATTGAACGCTGTTCGTTCCGAATGACAACTCCAGGGATCGGAAGTGAAGCCGGACCATCACTCTATTCGCTTCAAGAGATGTATCAAGGCTTCTATATGGCACCTCATACAGTCGCACAGGCATTAAAAGGGGCGCATTTGACGGCAAGTCTATTGTCGTTGATTGGATTTGAAACTGATCCACACTATTCGACTCCAAGAACGGACTTGATTCAGTCGGTGACGTTCCGTGACCGTGACAAGATGATTGCGTTTTGTCAGAGTATCCAAATGGCATCACCAGTGAATGCCCATGCGTTGCCAGTACCGGCCTATATGCCAGGCTATGAAGATGACGTCATCATGGCGGCTGGGACATTTATTCAAGGGTCATCCATCGAACTGTCTGCCGACGGTCCGCTTCGGGCACCGTACACAGCCTACGTCCAAGGTGGTCTGACGTATGCTCACGTAAAAGTCGCGCTCATGTTGGCGTTGAGCCAATTACACGGTAAAGGATTGGTCGAATTCAACGACCAAAATCAGCCGACACATTTGTAACCAATCTGTCATGTTAACTTTCTTAACATCTATTGACAGGATTGTTGTCATATATTATTCTCACATTGTGAGACAGAAAAGGAGGGGTAAGGATGGCCGATCAATTTCGTCGCTCCAACCCGTTGTTTCCGATTGGAATCGTCCAAGATCTGACGCAATTGACAGGTAGGCAGATTCGGTATTATGAAGAACAGGGTCTGATTTCGCCTAGTCGGACGGAATCGAAACGACGACTTTATTCCTTTAATGATGTCGAACGTCTACTCGCAATCAAGGATTACATTGACCAAGGCTTTAATTTGGCGGCGATTCGCCACATGTTAGAGCAAGAAGGTGAAAAAGAAGCGGAAGCATCTGCTCCTGCCGCACCGGTCAATGAAGCACCGAAGGTTTCGGAAAAAGAGTTACATCATTTGTTGAAAACACAGCTTCAAGAAGCCGGTCGTTTCAATAAGACGTCGCTCATTCAAGGTGAGCTTTCACGTTTTTATCGATAACGCCGCACACATCAACCATTACGCAATGTGAGAGGGGACATTTTACCATGGCCAGAAAAACGTTCACAAAAGAAGACATTAAACGCATCGCACAAGAGGAAGACGTACGCTTTATTCGTCTTCAATTCACGGACATCCTCGGAACAATCAAAAACGTCGAGGTGCCGATCAGCCAATTGGACAAAGCACTTGATAACAAGATGATGTTTGACGGATCGTCAATCGAAGGATTCGTCCGCATCGAGGAATCAGACATGTACTTGTATCCAGACCTCAACACATGGGTTGTCTTCCCGTGGACAGATGGCAGCGGAAAAGTCGCTCGCTTGATTTGCGATATTTATAACCCAGACGGTACACCATTCAGCGGTGACCCGCGCGGTACTCTCAAGCGCAACCTTGAGAAGATGCAAAAACTTGGCTTCTCAGCGTTCAACGTTGGACCAGAGCCAGAGTTCTTCTTGTTCAAGAAAGACGCATCAGGTCGTCCGACACTTGAACTAAACGACCAAGGTGGATACTTCGACTTGGCGCCGGTTGACCTCGGTGAAAACTGCCGTAAAGAGATCGTTATTGAACTTGAAAACATGGGCTTTGAAATCGAAGCATCACACCACGAAGTTGCACCAGGACAACACGAAATCGACTTCAAATACGCGGATGCTGTCACAACGGCAGATAACATCCAAACGTTCAAGCTCGTCGTCAAGACGATTGCAGCGAAGTATGGTCTTCACGCGACATTCATGCCAAAACCACTCTTTGGTGTAAACGGTTCAGGAATGCACGCGAACATGTCACTCTTCAAAGGTGACTCAAACGTCTTCTACGATCCAAATGGTGACATGGAACTTTCGGACACAGCTCGCGCGTTCACGGCTGGTATCTTGGAGCACGCTCGTGCGTTCACAGCAGTATGTAACCCGACTGTGAACTCATACAAGCGTCTCGTACCTGGTTACGAAGCACCTTGCTATGTTGCATGGAGTGCACGCAACCGTTCACCACTCGTACGTGTACCAGCGGCACGTGGTCTCTCGACTCGTATCGAAGTACGTTCGGTTGACCCAGCAGCGAACCCGTACCTCGCACTTGCTGCCCTCTTGGCTTCAGGTCTTGACGGAATCGAGAAAGATTTGAATGCACCTAAACCAATCGACAGCAACATCTACGTGATGGACAAGCCAGAGCGTGTAGCGAACGGAATCGACGATCTCCCAGCAACGCTCTTCGATGCACTCGAAGTTCTTCGTGCAGACAAAGTCGTGATGGACTCACTCGGTGAGCATATCGGCGAGCACTTCCTCGAGTTGAAAGAAATCGAGTGGGATATGTTCCGTATGCAAGTAACAGAGTGGGAACGCGATCAGTACATGACGCTCTACTAAATAGAAGAGATACATTAAAGAGTATGGAGCATCCCTCAATTGAGGGTGCTCCATACTCTTTTTTGATAAATCATAATAGCGGAAGGGATGTCTTTATGATTGCGACTCTTCTCTAACCTTCACAGGGACCCAAACCTCGCTATATACGTTGTCATATCCTGTTTCTATTTTGCTAAATGAAATGCTTGGCAAGTCTTGAAGTGCGTATCCCGAAGAAGGTAACCATTCTGCATAGGTTCTTGCCATCGTCTCTTGTAGAGTGTTTGGGAATGGTCCAGTGTTCGGGAAGATTGCCCATAAACTTTTTGGGATTGAGATTATTTCGAGATCGTCATACTTAATTTCTCTTGTCGTGGCGAAACCGATCATATGTGTCAAATAACCTTCTTCTTCTAAGTGACCGTCATCAAAATTGAACGATGCGTTCAAGGCACGATGCGGATATAAATTGCCCGATTCATGCATGTGAGCCCGTTGCTGTTCCGTAATTGACTTCGCTAGGTCCATGATTTCTTCGTTGACTCCCTCGAATTGAATAGGGACACGCTTTGAAACTCCAACGATTTGAAAAGCTTCTTTCTCTTCTAACTTGAACTCCATTGATGTTCCTCCTTTTATATCGATATAAAACGTGAAGCGAGGGAACGACTTTTGAATGTGATTCTTCACGACTTCAGAAGGCAAATGACCAGACCAATCTCGAAATGCTCTGGAAAACCCTTCGACCGATTGATATCCATAGAGATATGCGATCTCTGTTACGCTTGAACCATGAACCAATTTTTCATTTGCGATAGAAAACCGTCGATTTCGTATATAAGTGTGAAGTGTCATTCCTGACATATACGAAAACATCCTCTTAAAATGGTGAGCAGATAGTCCGGTGATTTTTGTGATCTCTGAATCTAAGAGTTCTTCCGTTAAGTGCTGTTCGATAAAGTCCATCAGCTCATTTAATGCTTTTACCATCAAGTTCTCCTCCTTCATAGTTTGACAATATCGGATTTCTTCCAACTCATCTCGATAATTTGCGTGCAGGAAAGATCGGGTCGTATTAGTTTAAGCATTTCATTCATAAAATGGATACCATATAACACGTTATCATTCCAATTAAAACAAAGGACCACCTTCTGTACTTCACGAAGGTGGTCCTTTGTTGGTTAAAACGCTTTTTTGAAAAACGTTGAAGTATAGTCGAGCGTCGTATGCAGCGTTGTCGCAAACACGAGCCCTAAAAAGAAAGACAAGCCATGAATGTCCACCCATGAGCGGATTGCCTCTTCGTATGCCGTGAAGGGCAAGAGCAGCACGAGTGGAAAGCCGATATATGCAATCCGAATCACATCACTCAAACCAGGTAAGTGCGAGAAGAGCGAACGGTGCGGCATAAGCTTTACGTAAGGGAGCCAGATCAATTTGAGTGGTCCCCATCGATAATAGGCGTCTGATTTTAAATCGAGGTCCGGGGAGAGCCAGAGTGTACCGATGATGGCACCGATGATCAATGAGAACGGAACATCGATCTCAAGAAAAGGCGTGGCAACCGCAAGTGCTCCGGTTGCCACGAGATTCGTACGAGTATGGGTCTTGCCACTAGCCATTAATGAATCGTCCGGTATACACCGATAACCTTCCCTAAAATCGAGACGTTGTCAAAATACATCGCTTCTAACTCGTCGTTCTCCGGTTGAAGGCGGACCTTTGAAGCTTCCTTGTAAATCCGTTTCACGGTCGCTTCGCCTTCTTCCGTCATAGCAACGACAATCTCTCCATTGTCTGCCGTGCTCTGCTGGCGGACGAGAACCCGGTCCCCGTCCAAGATGCCTGCGTTGATCATCGAATCCCCAGAGACAGACAACATGTATACATTATCTGAACCGACGATATGTGCCGGGAGCGGGAAGTGTTCTTCCACGTTCTCGATGGCGGTGATCGGTGTCCCGGCAGTGACTTTCCCGATGACCGGTACGTACATGACGGACTCTTGTTCTTCCATTGACGGCATATCGTCAGTCAAAATTTCAATCGCGCGAGGCTTCGTCTTGTCTCGACGAATCAATCCGCGTTTTTCTAAACGATCTAGATGACCGTGTACGGTCGAACTAGATGCTAGACCGACGGCTTCTCCAATTTCACGAACAGAAGGTGGATAACCTTTAGCCCGTACTTCGTCTTTGATGAAATCAAGAATCTGTTGTTGTCGCGCTGACATTTTCTTCATTATGTTCACCTCGATATAATCGAATAACCTGCAATCGCATCCTATTCTTTATGTGTCTAGTGTAACACAAGAACACATGAGCGTACAAACATTCGTTCGTTTTTTTATGTTGACCGAACACGGGTTCTTGTTTTATGATGAGAACAGATAAACGAACAAACGTTCTAACGAACGTATATTCTTATACAGGAGGCAATGCAATCATGAAAGATACACTCAACGGAATCATTTTAGTCGGGATGCTATTGGTCGGGATGTTCGCCTTTTATTTGGCTGGGGAAATGCGAGGGGAACCAAAGGTTGTCGATCCGGTCGTCACGACAGAGCGGACGATTGAAGAAGAGGTCGCATACGTCGAAGCGGAATCACTCGAAGCACAGATTATGGCTGAGCGCGAAGCGCATAATGAACGAAAAATGAAATGGTATGCCGCTGAGTGATCGTTCTTCATTGCGAACGGTTTACGAACTGTGTATCGTAAGAAATGAATGCGATGAAAGGGAGTGATGCGATGCGAGTCGTCATCTATTGTCGGGTATCGACGAACAAGTCTACCCAAGAGACATCACTCAGTCGGCAAGTCGAAGAATTACAGGAATTGGCTTCTCGATTAGGGGCCGACGTTATTGATGTCATCACTGAGCAAGAAAGTGGCTATGAAGTGAACCGACAAGGGTTACTCGATTTGCTTGACCATGTATCCACTTCGCAACTGGATGCCGTTCTCGTCACGGACGACAGCCGTTTAGGACGAGGCAATGCCAAGATTGCGATTTTGCATACATTAATGAAGCATGACGTTCGATTGCTGACGATGCAGTCGACGTCGGACTATGTCGTTTCCGATGCCGAGAAAATGGTATTGGAGATTGTCAGTGTTGTCGAAGAGTATCAGCGTAAGATTCATAACGCAAAAATTTCTCGTGGGATGCGTCGTGCGGTCGCTAACGGATTCAACCCACAACGTAACATTCAAAGTAATGATCAAGGCGGGCGACATCGAATTGAAGTTCCAATCGAAGAGATTATTCAATTGCGCGAGCGTGGCTTGACGTTCGCTGAGATTGCGGCGACACTTCGAGGATTTGGCTATGAAGTCTCGAAAGCAACGGTCAATCGACGATATCTCGAACACCAGTCAGTTGCTGAAACTTGATTCTTCCTCTCTGATTTTGTAAAGTATAAGAACAAATTCACTAGAGAGGGGGCGAGTCGGATGTTAGCACCAGGACAATTGGAGCGAATCAATTTCCTCGCCAACAAAGCGAAGACAGAAGGACTGTCTCAAGAAGAAATGAACGAACAACAGGACTTGCGTCAAGAATACTTGAAAGCCTTTCGTCAGTCGTTCAAATCACAAATGATGGGGATGAAAGTCGTTGACCCAGATGGAAACGACGTTACCCCAGAGAAGTTGAAAGAAGATCAAAAACGCTATCGCGGTGAGTGATACTGAATGCGCATCCTATTTCGTATAGGATGTGCATTTTTGTTATACACGAACACGCATCAGACGAACGGATTACACGCTATTTTATTCAATAGAAGGAAACGATTTCATCAAATGTGTTATACTAATTAATTAGTTGTGACACACGATTGAGTGTGATAAAATATGACGGGTAGAAAACCTTCTTAACACAGAGAGGATGAAATTAGTGGAAACAACTACTAAAGAATTATTAGCGATTAACTCGATTCGGACGCTCTCAATTGATGCGGTCCAAAAAGCGAACTCTGGTCACCCAGGGATGCCGATGGGGGCTGCCCCGATGGCGTTTACACTTTGGACGGATAAAATGCGTCACAACCCGAAAAACCCGAACTGGTTCAACCGTGACCGTTTCGTGCTTTCAGCGGGTCATGGATCGATGCTCTTGTATTCGCTCCTTCACTTGTCTGGCTATGATTTGTCGATGGACGATTTGAAATCATTCCGTCAAATGGACTCGAAGACACCTGGTCACCCTGAATACCGCCACACGGCTGGGGTAGATGCGACAACGGGACCACTTGGACAAGGGATTGCGATGGCTGTCGGGATGGCCATGGCTGAGAAACATTTAGAAGCGACTTACAACCGTGACGAGTTCAACGTCGTTGACCACTATACGTTCGGTATTTGCGGAGACGGAGACTTGATGGAAGGTGTATCTGCTGAGGCGGCTTCACTCGCAGGTCACTTAAAGCTCGGTAAACTCGTCGTTCTTTACGATTCAAACGACATCTCTCTCGATGGCGACCTTCATAAGTCATTCTCTGAAAGCGTAGAAGACCGTTTCAATGCGTACGGATGGCAAGTCATTCGTGTCGAAGATGGAACAGATATTGATTCAATCGCAAAAGCAATCGATGCAGCAAAAGCTGAAACGTCAAAACCGACATTGATCGAAGTGAAAACGGTCATCGGATTCGGTTCACCGAACAAATCAGGTAAATCGGCATCACACGGTGCTCCACTTGGAGATGCTGAAATCGAATTGACGAAACAGTTCTATAAATGGGAAGGCGAGTCATTCTACGTACCAAGCGAAGTATATGACTTGTTTAACGAGAAAGTTGTCGAGCCTGGCGCGAAATATGAGTCAGACTGGAACGAGCTTGTAGAAGCATATAAAGCGGCACACCCAGAACTCGGTGCACAGTTCGAGCGTGCAATGAACAATGAGCTTCCTGAAGGTTGGGATAGCGAGTTGCCGACATTCGAAATCGGTTCGAAAAAAGCAACACGTCAAACGAGCGGTGAAGTGTTGAACGCGATCGCAAAAGCAGTACCGACACTCTTCGGTGGGTCGGCTGACCTTGCCGGGTCGAACAACTCGATGATCAAAGGTGCAGTGGACTTCGATGAAGATCCAGCTGGCCGTAACATCTGGTTCGGGGTTCGTGAGTTCGCGATGGCAGCGGCTGTGAACGGTATGGCCCTTCATGGTGGTGTGCTTCCTTACGGTGCAACGTTCTTCGTCTTCTCGGATTACCTTCGTCCTGCAGTTCGTCTCGCAGCACTTATGGGACTTCCATCAACGTTCATCTTGACGCACGACTCAATCGCAGTCGGTGAAGATGGTCCAACGCACGAGCCGGTCGAGCATTTGATGAGTTTCCGCGCGATGCCGAACCTCTCAGTTCTTCGTCCTGCTGACGGCAAAGAAACGATTGCAGCTTGGAAACAAGCGGTGACATCGAAAACGACTCCTTCACTTCTCGTCTTGACTCGTCAAGCGTTACCAGAACTCGAAGGCACATCTGTTGAAACGGCAGCAAAAGGAGCTTACGTCGTTGCAGGTGAATCGAAAGATGCAGACGTTCTCTTGCTCGGTACAGGTTCAGAAGTACATGTCCTCGTCGAAGCACGTGAGCAACTCGCGTCAGAAGGCGTGAAAGCGGCAGTTGTCTCGATGCCATCATGGGAACTCTTCGAAGCGCAATCTGCAGAATATAAAGAATCTGTCCTTCCATCTTCAGTGACGAAACGCGTATCGCTTGAAGCGGGTGCGACACTTGGATGGTACAAATATGTAGGATTCGGTGGTAAAGTACTCGGAATCGACAAGTTCGGAGCATCTGCACCTGGAGACCTCCTCATGAAAGAGTACGGCATGTCAGTCGACAACGTCGTCAATGCAGTAAAATCACTTTAATCTCAAGTTAGATTGTTGTGACGGCCATTCATTTGGCCGTCACTTTTTTTCTGGACGACTAGCGAAGTTGCGCAATTTAGTGTATAGTAAAAAACGATGTTTCATATGGTAGAGGAGGTAAAGCCTTGAGTACATTATTCTGGATTCTTCTTGTCGTGGCAGCACTCATCGGGGGGATCGCGATCGGATTCTTCATCGCGCGTAAATACATGATGAACTACCTTGAACAGAACCCGCCAATCAATGAAGATATGATTCGTACGTTGATGATGCAGATGGGTCAAAAGCCATCACAGAAGAAAGTCAACCAAGTGATGCGCGCCATGAACGTGCAGATGAAAAACGAAAAGAAATCATAATCAATCACGAAAGCACTTCGGTTACCGAAGTGCTTTTTTGTTTCCTCTTTTTGTTAGACAATCGAACAAACTTTCGCTACGATTAATGAATAATCTTTATCTAAAGACAAAGGGGGGCGTTTCACATTCGTGTATTTAAACAGTTATCTTGGTTTTTGCGTCTTGAGTGGAAGACCTACGCGCTCGGCATTGTCTTACTGATCTTCGTGGCTGGTCTGGAACTGATTCCACCACGCATTATCGGACGGATCGTCGATGAAATCAATCGTGGTTCGCTATCGTCAAACACGCTTTGGTTGTTACTCGGGGGACTTGCCGCCGTTGGGGTTGGGAATTATATCGCTCGCTTCTTTTGGCGCTATTTTATCTTCGGCGCGTCGATTCGACTAGGAAGAATGCTTCGTAGCCAACTATACCGACATTTCACAGATCTTGATCAACGGTTTTATAAAAAATCACGGGTCGGGGATTTGATGGCCCACGCGACAAATGATGTACAAGCCGTATCGATGACGGCGGGGGCGGGGATTTTGACGCTCGTCGATAGCGTGACACTCGGGACGTTCGTCATCATCACGATGATTACGACAATCAGTTGGAAGTTGACGCTCGTCGCTTTGCTACCGTTACCAGTCATGGTCGCTTTGACGACGCGGTATGGAAAGATGTTACATAGCCGATTTGGGGTCGCCCAAGCGGCATTTTCAGAATTGAATGACAAAGTACAGGAAAGTGTCAGTGGCGTCCGTGTCTTAAAGTCGACAGGGGAAGTCGACCGGGATGTGGAATCGTTTGAAAACTTATCGAGTGAGGTCATGGCAAAAAACGTACGAGTCGCGAAGATTGATGCCTTATACGACCCGACCATCTTCGGAATTGTCGGACTCTCTTATATCCTCTCGGTTGGGTATGGAGCCGTCCTGATTGAACAAGGTGAATTGACGATTGGACAGATTGTCAGCTTCACAGCTTATTTGGCACTGTTGACGTGGCCGATGTTAGCCTTTGGATGGTTGTTTAACATCGTGGAGCGAGGTCGCGCGTCTTACGACCGGATTGAGCGAATGCTCGCCGTCAAACCTGAGATTCAAGACGACCGCATGGCTGCGACGACGCTCTCTCATTCAGAGGTGGAAGTCGATATTCGAAACTTCGCCTATGACGAGACCGTTGTGCTCCACAATGTTCATTTTCGGATTGAACGTGGAAAAACAATCGGGATTGTCGGCAGAACAGGTGCGGGGAAGACAACAATTGTCCGTCTGTTGACACGTGAGTATGACGTGAAAGATGGAAAGATTACAATCGGCGGGATCAACATCCGCCAAGTGAAAAAATCGCTTCTGATGGATAAGATTGCGGTCGTACCACAAGACCACTTTTTATTCTCGGATTCGATTGCGAATAACATCGCGTTCGGAAGGCCTGAAGCGAGCATGGAAGAAATCATCGAGGCGGCGAAAGTCGCTGAAGTACATGAAGATATCATTCGTCTTCCAGAAGGATATGCGACACTCGTCGGTGAACGTGGAGTCACATTATCAGGAGGGCAGAAACAACGGATTTCCATCGCGCGGGCGCTCATGACAGCGGCGGATGTATTGATCTTAGATGATGCGTTATCTGCGGTCGATGCGAAAACGGAAGAGTCGATTATCGAGCATTTCCGAGTCGGCAATCCGGACCAGGCACGCGTCATTGTCGCCCATCGACTTTCCGCCGTGGAGCATGCTGACGAGATTCTCGTGATTGAGGACGGAAATATCATTCAGCGAGGTCGTCATGAGGCATTGCTTCAAGAGACAGGCTGGTATCGAGAGACATATGATCGTCAGCAACTTGAAGCGATTGTGGAAGGAGGTGGACACGATGAAACATGATGTCCAAGAATGGCAAGTCATCAAGCGCCTGCTCAGTTACGCGAAACGGTACGGAAAACCGCTAAGTGTTGCCTTCGTATTTCTTTTGATTGCGACAGGTGCAAAGTTGGCAGGACCGTTTCTAATCAAAGTGTTCATCGATGAATTCGTCACACCGGGTGTCTATTCGACGAACTGGGTCATCGCTCTATTCGCCGTCTATATGGTTCTTCATATATCTGCAATCGTGTTTGATTATCTACAATCGATTTCGTTTCAAAAGATTGCGTTGAAGATTGTCCAAAACATTCGGATGGATATCTTCCGTCATGTCATGGGGATGCGGCTCGCCTATTTTGACCGCACACCAGCGGGCGTCCTTGTATCGCGAATTACGAATGATACGGAGGCGGTAAAAGAGCTCTATGTCGGAGTAATGAGTACGTTCGTTCAGTCCGCTGTTCAGTTGATCGGGACGTATATCTTCCTCTACATCTTGGAGCCGCCGCTCGCGACGATGGGACTCATCCTGTTGCCTCTCTTCTGGCTCATCATTTGGGCGTATCGTCGTTTCTCGACGAAATATTTCGCACAGGTGCGTGATTTGTTGTCACAACTCAACGCCCAGTTGAATGAATCGATCAATGGGATGGGCATCATTCAACAATTTCGTCAAGAAGAGCGTCTCATCCGACAGTTCGAAGAGACGAATGAGGCACATCAGGAGGCACGATATCGTAACTTAAAACTCGATAGCATGTTGCTCCGCCCGATTATCGAATTGCTTCTCGCCTTCTCCATCATCGGTCTGCTTGGTTATTACGGAGTACTCTCGATGAGTGAACAGGTTCAAGTTGGGGTCGTATATGCGTTTATCAGCTATATTGAACGTATTTTCCGTCCGGTGCTTGATATCATGCAACGATTGAGCGAATTTCAACAAGCGGTCGTATCGGCAGACCGTGTCTTTAAAATTTTAGATACGGATGAGCCGGCTCCTGGTAAACAGTTGCCTGGTGAAGCGCACATCACCGAAGGAGAAGTTCGATTCGAAGATGTGACGTTCAGTTATGACGGAGAAGTTGACGTATTAAAACAGATTTCGTTCGTTGCGAAACCTGGAGAGACGGTCGCCCTCGTTGGTCATACGGGGAGCGGAAAAAGTTCAATCATCAATTTATTGACACGATTTTATCCTTATGAATCAGGTCGTATCACGATTGATGGGCAACCGCTCGAACAGTTCGAGGAGCAAGAGCTTCGTCAACAGGTCGGTCTTGTCTTACAAGATCCATTCTTATTTACCGGAACGATTGAAGAGAACTTAAAACTCTTTAATCCGGCCATTGATTCTGAACGCGCGCGGGAGGCTGCGGAATTCGTACAAGCGCATACGTTCATAGAGAAGCTGGACGCTGGCTATGGTCATGTCGTCGGAGAGCGAGGCGCGACGTTCTCGAGCGGAGAACGACAATTGCTCGCCTTTGCCCGTACGGTCGCACGTAATCCGAAAGTACTTATTCTGGATGAAGCGACGAGTTCCATTGATACCGAAACGGAAGAGCGTGTACAGACCGCGCTCGATCGGATGCGCCGTGGTCGGACGACGATTGCAATCGCCCATCGCCTGTCGACGATTCAAGATGCGGATTTAATTTTGGTCTTGCATCGCGGTGAGATTGTGGAACGGGGCAATCATCAACAGTTATTGAAACAAGACGGATTGTACAAAAAGATGTATGAATTACAATCCGGTCAACGTCTGATGTCTTGAATTGGAAAGGATGCCTATTCAGGTATCCTTTTTTCCATGGAAAAAAGCTCGCCACACAAGGTGACGAGCCGTCAAGTTTCAAGAATGAAGCTGATTTTTTTTATGTTTAGATAGGACATGACGAGTGATTAAAGAATCAAGCTCTTGGCTAACTGAAATGACTTCAGGTGAGGTCCAAGAATGCTTTGACGCGATTTTATACAGTTCATCACGTTTTTGTTCAATGGCCTGGTGTAGTGTATCTGCTGCGGTGACTGCCACGTTCGTTCCCCCATCATGTAAAATAGAATATTGTGAACTAGAATATCCAAATCTTAGCACCTCCGTTTACAGATGACAAGTTTCATTTCCATTTCAAAAATTACAAAATGATGTTGGAGTCTGAAAGAAAAGATGCGAGCAATTTAAATAGGTTTTCGCTATAATGGTCGTGAAAGGTGGAAATCGTCATGGAAGTCACATTATGGCTCGCATTTGGGGCGGGCGTCTTATCGTTTTTGTCACCATGTACGCTCCCGTTATATCCGGTTTTTCTTTCGTATATTACAGGGGTTTCCGTATCTGAATTAAAAAATGAAGGATTGAAACAGCGTACAGCTTGGTTCCACACATTTTCTTTCTTGTTTGGATTCTCGATTGTCTTTCTTGTCCTCGGGTTATCGACCTCATTGCTTGCAGACGTCTTTATCCAATATAAGGACAGTCTACGCATGATCGGCGCCATCTTGATTTTCGTATTTGGTGTCTTTTTAGCAGGTCTATGGCAACCAGAGTTCATGATGCGTGAAAAGAAAATGAATATCGGCGAAAGAAAAAGCGGATATTTCGGAACTGTATTAATTGGGATTGGATTTGCAGCCGGCTGGACACCTTGTACGGGTCCGATTTTAGCGGGTGTGATTGCACTGGCCGCCACTAACCCGAGTCAAGGTCTTGGTTATATGTTGGCGTACATCATCGGTTTCGCCATTCCCTTCCTTGTAATGGTGGCGTTTGTAGGTAAAATTAAGTACTTAGCGCGAAACAGTGCAAAAGTTGCAAAAGTCGGGGGCTATTTGATGATGGCGTTCGGCGTACTATTATATTTTGACGGTATGAATCGGTTCGCTGCTTGGATGAGCGAACTTGTCGGATTCACCGGATTTTAAGGAGTTGACCGAGATGTCAATGTTATGGGGATCAACTCTCATCGCGTTATTCATGGGGATCGTGGCAAGCTTCGTACGTGTGAAAGCCTCTGCGAAACCGACCAATGCAAAAAAAATCTTAATCCCACCGCTTGCGATGTCAACGGGAATGATTCAATTTTTGATTCCCGCGTTTCGCCTGACATGGGTGGAGGTCGCTGAGGCACTCGCGGTAGGATTGATTTTCAGCCTGTTCTTAATCAAGACTTCTAATTTTGAAAAACGGGACGGTGAAGTCTATCTGTCACGATCGAAAGCATTTTTCATCGTTGTCTTTGCACTTCTTGCCATTCGTACAGCGATGAAAGTGTGGATTGGACACGATGTCGATCTCTTTTCTACAGGCGGACTGTTTTATTTGATTGCCTGGGGGATGATTGTACCTTGGCGAATCGCCATGTATCAAAAATATAAACGAATCGTTACCGCATAAAAATGGAGTGGCCATGAGCCACTCCATTTTTATTGTTCGGTAGTAACGGCAACTTCTGTCTCGGCATCAATTCCTGTGTTCGCCTTGACGAGTATGCGCTCGTAATTCCCTGAAACTTCATCCGATTTCGAGAGATACGTACCGACTATGGCAGCGATAAAGCCGAGCGGAATTGATACAATCCCAGGATTCGATAATGGGAATAGGGCTTCTCCAACAAAGATGGCTGACCCATCTGGTGCCCAAAGGTTCGGGCTGAGTGCGACTAGAATTAACGAAGAGAATAGACCGACAACCATTCCCCAAATCGCACCACCTGTATTGAAGCGTCTCCAGAAAATTGTGAAGAGAATAACGGGCAAGTTCGCACTCGCTGCAACAGCGAAGGCGAGAGAAACAAGAAATGCCACGTTCATCGATTGAGCGAAGAAGGCAAGCCCCATCGAGACGAGTGCGACTGCTACAGATGCAATTCGAGCAGCTTTCACTTGCTCTTTCTCGGTTGCTTCTCCTTTTCGGATAATATGACCGTAAAAGTCATGAGCGAATGCGGAAGCCGCAGATAAGACGAGGCCAGCCACGACAGCAAGAATCGTAGCAAATGCAATAGCGGCAACGAAGGCAAACAAAAGATCACCACCAAGTGCTTGAGCAAGAAGAGGAGCCGCCATATTACCTGCAGGGTTAGCAGCAAGGATGGCATCTCGTCCGACAAATGCGGCAGCACCGAAACCTAAGAAGATTGTGAGGATATAAAATGCTCCGATAATCCAAGTTGCATAGACGACTGATTGACGTGCGGTTGGCGCATCTTTGACGGTAAAGAAGCGAATTAGGATATGCGGAAGTCCTGCTGTACCAAGAACGAGTGCCATATTCAAGGAAATCGTATCAAGAGGGAGCTTGAACTTGTTCCCAGGATTCAAGAAGTCACTACCAAGTGGTGTCGCTTTACTGACTTCACTGAACATCGTCGCAATTGAGAAATCGAATCGTGCGAACACTAAAAATGAGATAATGGCCGTTCCAATCATCAGCAACACGGCTTTTGTGATTTGAACCCACGAAGTGGCCGTCATCCCGCCGAAAACGACATAGACCGTCATTAAGATCCCAACGACGACGACACTTGTCGTATAAGGGATTCCGAGTAACAGCTCAATCAAGGCACCTGCTCCGACCAGTTGAGCGATCATATAAAAGATAGAGATGACAATGGCATTCATCGCGGCGACACCACGTACCCTTGGCTTGTTGAAACGTGCCGCAATCATATCGGCCATCGTATATTTTCCGAGATTTCGTAACGGCTCAGCAACGAGATAAAGTACGACGAGATACGCTACGAGAAATCCGATTGAATAAAAGAAGCCGTCGAATCCAGCGAGTGCAATCATGCCTGCGATTCCAAGGAACGATGCGGCGGACATATAGTCACCTGCAATAGCGAGACCGTTTTGAAAACCGGTCAAACCGCCGTCTGCCGTATAAAAATCACTAGCAGTTTTCGTTTTTCGTGCTGCAAAATATGTAATCACAAGTGTGAGTCCGACAATTGCGGTAAAGAGACCGATGGCTGTCCAATTCATGATTTCACCTCTTCTTTTAATTGTTGGACGAGCGCATCAAAGCGCCGGGCACGGCGACTGTACAGTACACAAAGTGTCCAAGTCATGATGAACTGAGAAAAGGCGAACGCCCAAGCCCAAGTGATGTCTCCAATGAGCGGCGTATTTAAAATAGTCGTATAGCTTGTCAAAATAGGGAGTGTGAAATAGAACAATAGTGAAAAAATAATGGCTGGGACGATGAAGCGATTTTTTTCACGCATCAGTCGATGAAACGTCTCGTGTTCGGTGATCGAGTGAGCGGAATGGTGACTCGTCGTCTGTGCTGATTGTGTGACATCATGCATAATGATTCCTCCTAATCTACAAGATAGATTTATTATGCGGTGTGAAAATAAGGAGAGTCATGCCTTTTTTTTATGTCGAACTGAGAGAAATTATATCAATATTGGTCATACCAATTTATTGTAAGCGTTTTCAATATTGTCTAAAAATTGAACGTTATTTTGATATTATAAATAGTAAAATAAAAGGTACTTTTTACCTATTAGGCAAATCGCACAATTCGACAAATAAAAAACTCTATCTGAATGAGATAGAGTCTACTGCTGAAAATAATGTTCATAAGGTGTCCAATCAATCTGTTCTTCAGATAACGCCTTTTTTAAAAATTTGTGGTCTCGCTTTGGTGTTGCGGCAATATACCCTTTGACGACAAGTTCCGTTGTCATTTTTTTCGCACGCGATTCGAGTGCGAACTGACCAATCTTTCCTGCTATTTTTCGGATGGCGACGTCACGGAACAATTCGGGAACCGGCGAGACGAGCCGATCTAAAAGCGTCCGTGTTTCTGGCGTCCACAGGTGCCGGGTTCTCTCTATATAATCATCTTCAATGTCAAGTAGGGAACGTCCATCTTCTTTCGGCATACGTTTTAAAAACTTGCGAAACATGAAGTACCCGCCAATCGTCATGAGACCAATCATGACGAATCCCCAGAATACAATGAAATACATCATCCAGTTTTCTGGCATCGTCTTTCCCCCGTTCTATTCTTTCACTTGCTATCAACGTTAGTATACAAAAAAGAATCCATTTGCAAAAGGCGCACGTCTCGTTAGGATAGACGAACTCAATCGATTTCGATAGAATAGATAGCGTTGCTACGAGAATAAGCATGAACTGAGTCGAGAAAGGAAAGGTCTATCTTATATGAGCCAATTGAAACAAGAAGTCGAGAGACGTCGAATATTCGGCATCATCTCTCACCCGGATGCGGGTAAGACGACATTAACAGAGAAATTACTTTTGCACGGTGGTGCGATTCGTGAAGCCGGTACGGTCAAGGCACGCAAAAATTCAAAGCACGCCAAATCAGACTGGATGGAAATTGAGAAACAACGTGGAATCTCAGTTACATCGTCTGTCATGCAATTCATCTATCAAGACAAAGTCGTATCCATTATGGATACACCAGGACACAACGATTTTGGAGAAGACACGTATCGCGTGTTGACATCGGTCGATAGCGCGGTCATGGTCATCGATGCCGCGAAAGGGATCGAGACGCAGACGAAAAAGCTATTCCAAGTTTGTCGGATGCGCGGAATCCCAATCTTTACGTTCATGAACAAGTTGGACCGTCAGGCGAAAGACCCGCTTGAACTAATGGAAGAGCTTGAGGAAGTACTCGGCATGCCTTCTGTTGCCATCACATGGCCAATCGGGAGCGGGATGCAGTTCGAGGGCGTCTATGACCGAATGAAAAATGAAGTTCATTTGTTCCGCGGAGACAAGTCGACACTTCAACTAAGTGAGGACGGGGTAAATGATCCGGTGCTCGCTGATCATCTTTCTGAAGAGAACTTGACGAATCTTCGTGATGAGATCGACCTCCTCGACGGAGCAGGGAATGAGATTGATGTGGAAGCGATTCAAAGCGGTAAATTGACGCCGGTATTCTTCGGAACGGCGCTCGTTGACTTTGGTGTGACTGCGTTCTTGAATCATTATTTGGAGATGTCTCCGGCTCCAGAGGCACGTAAATCGAACGTCGGCCCAATCAATCCGACATCGGAAGATTTCAGTGGGTTCGTCTTTAAGATTCAAGCGAACATGAACCCAGCGCACCGTGACCGAATCGCATTCGTCCGAATCTGTTCAGGTGTGTTCGAGCGTGGGATGGATGTGACGCTCACCCGGACCGGGAAGAAAATTAAATTGAGCCAGTCGACTCAACTCATGGCCAATGATCGTGAAACGGTCGACCAAGCGTTCGCCGGTGATGTTATTGGAATCTATGACTCTGGGACGTATCAAATCGGGGATACGATCACGACATCGAAGCAAAAGATTGCCTTTGAAGCATTGCCGACATTCCCACCTGAGTTATTCATGCGTGTATCACCTGTCAACTCGCTCAAGTCGAAACACTTCCACAAAGGTGTGGAGCAACTTGCCCAAGAAGGAGCAATCCAAGTTTATCGCAACGAATACAATGAGATTTATCTCGGTGCGGTCGGCCAACTCCAGTTCGAAGTGTTTGAATATCGTTTGAACAATGAGTATGGCGTGGACATCCGGATGGAACCTGTATCATACAGCGTTGCACGTTGGGTCAAAGACAAGGAATTGAAGGCGTTGAAACCATTCCAAGATTCACGTAACATGCTCGTTACGGACCGCTGGGAGCGCCCGGTATTCCTGTTCGCGAACGAGTTCACGTACGAGCGGTTCGCAGAACGTCACGCTGACGATTTGACGCTCGTAGAGGCTTTAGATGTCAACGAAGAGATTGGAACGGAAGAATAAGCAAGGAGCACCTCATTTTTGAGGTGTTTTTTATTGTTCGGAGAAGGTTTTAGATGATGATAAGTTTTACTTATGACTAATTTGTGACGGAATGTATTTTACGTCACGCTATACTTGTATTATGATAAATATGTGAAAAGTAAGCGATTACGCATTGTCGTGTGGTCGGCGCTTTCAAAAAGGGGGAAATTGCAATGGAACAGACGAATGTTTTAGACGCCTTCGCATCTCGGACGACGTTCGAGGCGAACGGGCAATCGTATGATTTTTATCGTTTGAAAAAGTTAGAAGAAGAAGGGTTAACGAACATCAGCCGTTTACCTTATTCGATTCGCGTACTTCTCGAATCGGTACTCCGTCAACAAGACGGTCGCGCGATTACAAAAGAGCATGTCGAGAACTTGGCAAAATGGGGTACTGCCGACGTCTCGAAAGACATTGACGTTCCGTTCAAACCGGCACGTGTTGTTCTTCAAGACTTCACGGGTGTCCCAACGGTCGTAGACCTCGCTTCACTTCGTAAAGCGATGGCGGACCTCGGTGGAGACCCGAACAAAATCAACCCAGAAATCCCTGTCGACCTCGTCGTTGACCACTCTGTTCAAGTAGATGCGTACGGTTTCGCTGGCGCATTGATGAAAAACATGGACATCGAGTTTGAACGTAACGAAGAACGATACAAGTTCTTACGTTGGGCTCAGACGGCATTTGACAACTACCGTGCTGTACCACCGGCAACGGGAATTGTTCACCAAGTAAACTTAGAGTACTTGGCTTCAGTCGTCCTCGAGAAAAATGATGCTGAAGGTACAGTTGCTTATCCGGATTCACTCGTCGGAACGGACTCACATACAACAATGATCAACGGACTCGGTGTTCTCGGTTGGGGCGTTGGAGGAATCGAAGCGGAAGCAAGTATGCTCGGTCAACCATCGTACTTCCCAGTGCCAGAAGTAGTCGGTGTCAAAATCATCGGTGAAGTCAACCCTGGTGTAACAGCGACAGATGTGGCACTCGTCGTAACAGAGATGCTCCGTCATGAAAAAGTTGTCGGGAAGTTCGTCGAATTCTTCGGACCGTCGCTTCATACAATGCCACTTTCAGACCGTGCGACGATTGCAAACATGGCTCCTGAATATGGTGCAACATGTGGATTCTTCCCAGTCGATACAGAGACATTGAACTACATGCGTACAACTGGCCGCTCTGAAGAGTTGATCTCACTCGTTGAGGAATATTCAAAAGCGAACGATCTCTTCTACACGCCAGACCAAGCTGATCCAACATTCACGAAAGTATTGACGCTCGACTTGTCAAAAGTTGAACCTTCACTAGCAGGTCCGAAACGTCCACAAGACCGAATCAATCTCTCAGACGTTCAAACGTCGTTTATCGACAGCTTGAGCGCTCCAGCAGGGAACAGCGGATTTGGACTTGACCGTTCGGAACTTGAGAAGAAGGCGACTGTCAACTATGAAGACGGTGCGGTCGACATGAGCACGGGAGATGTCGCGATTGCTGCCATCACAAGTTGTACGAACACATCAAACCCATACGTCATGGTCGGTGCTGGACTCGTTGCGAAGAAAGCGGTAGAACGTGGTTTGACGGTTCCAAAATACGTGAAGACATCCCTCGCACCAGGTTCGAAAGTCGTAACGGACTATCTCGATAAAGCCGGCTTGACTTCTTACTTGGACGAACTCGGCTTCAATACGGTCGGTTACGGCTGTACGACGTGTATCGGAAACTCAGGTCCACTTGACCGTGAAGTCGAAGAAACAATCACGGATAACGACTTGCTCGTGTCGTCAGTCCTCTCGGGTAACCGTAACTTTGAAGGACGTGTTCACCCGCTCGTGAAAGCGAACTTCTTGGCGTCACCACCACTCGTCGTCGCTTACGCACTCGCAGGGTCAGTCAACTTCGACATCATGAATGATTCGTTCGGTACGGATAAAGATGGAAATGAAGTGTACTTCAAAGACATCTGGCCATCAAACGATGAAATCAAGATGGTTGTACAAGACGTCGTCTCACCTGAAGCGTTCCGTAAAGAGTACGAAACGGTCTTCACTGGTAACGAGCGTTGGAACGCACTCGATGTTCCAGAAGGAAACTTGTACGACTTCTCAGATGAGTCGACATACATCCAAAACCCACCGTTCTTCGAACAACTTGAGCCAGAAGCGGGTGAGGTTCATGCATTGAATGGCTTACGTGTCATCGGTAAGTTCGCGGATTCGGTCACAACTGACCACATTTCGCCTGCGGGATCGTTCTCGAAAACGACACCTGCTGGTCAATACCTCCTTTCAAAAGGGGTAGAACCAATTGACTTCAACTCATACGGTTCACGCCGTGGTAACCATGAAGTCATGATGCGTGGTACGTTTGCGAACATTCGTATTCGTAACCAAGTTGCGCCAGGTACAGAAGGTGGCTTCACAACGTACTGGCCAACTGGTGAAATCATGCCGATGTATGATGCGGCGATGAAGTATAAAGAACAGGGAACAGGACTTGTCGTCCTCGCTGGAAACGATTACGGAATGGGATCATCTCGTGACTGGGCAGCGAAAGGGACAAACCTCCTTGGTATTCGTGCCGTCATCGCACAAAGCTTTGAGCGGATCCACCGTTCAAACCTTGTCATGATGGGTGTCCTCCCGCTTCAGTTTTTAGAAGGTGAATCAGCAGAATCACTCGGATTGACTGGAGAGGAAGCAATCGATATCCAAGTAGACGAGTCGGTTCGTCCACGTGATATCTTAAACGCGAAAGCGACACATGAGAACGGAACGGTGACTGAATTTAAAGTCATCGCACGTTTCGATTCAGAAGTTGAGATCGACTACTATCGTCATGGTGGAATCTTGCAAATGGTTCTCCGTAACAAATTGAAGTAAGTCTCAGACAATCATACCTTCCTTTGAAAAAAGGAAGGTTTTTTTCATGAATATGCAAATTTATGGTGAAAGTTTTAAAGGAATCGGGAACAGGAAGACAGGGAGGGGTGTGCTTATGGAGCGAGAGGAGAAAGGGAAAAGTAGTTGGTGGAGACGTTTGACGCAACAAAAAGAAGTGGAATCCGATCGCGAGATCGATGTGACGCTTTCCGAATTGCGACAAGCCATCCATGAATATGAACAGACGTTACCGAAAGGGGTCAATCGTACCGTCTTGTTAGATGACACGCAAGAAATCGACACCAAACGATTAAAACATCATTTATCCGGTGTCCCGAAACAACGTTTCTATATGTCAAAAGAGACGTTTCATATCGTACCGGAAGAAGAACGAGATGTCATTTATGAGATGGATCAAGTTCAACGTGCCCTCGATTTGTACATGGATGAAGAAAAAAAATTACCGTTGCGAAAATTTCAAGATGCACTACAGCTCGATTTGACTCGATTACGTGAGGGTGGTTATTTAAAGACGTTACCAACGAGACCGTATTATGTGGTGGATGAGACGTTGATTGTATCCCTTGAACCGAAAGAATCAAATTCATGACAAGACACCTATCTGTTTTACAGTAAACGACACATTTGTAGACAGTTAGGGTTGAGACTTGTTTGAAAAGTATGTTAGGGTGGGAAACGTATATGAAAATAGAAAATTAAATAGGAGTGATTTTTCATGGAACGAAAAAGCCGTGTGACGACCGTGTTCGTCGTATCTGCAATCATAACTGGCTTATTCACGATTTGGGGACTCTTCCCTGAAAGTATTTTAGGAAATGCTAGCCTCATCAATGTGACGAGCACATTACAAGGGTGGCTTTCAAACGGGATGGGTTGGTTCTATCTCTTGAGCGCGACTGGTTTCTTACTGGTTGCCATCTTCTTAATCTTTTCACGTTACGGTTCGATTCGTCTCGGAAAAGATACGGACCGACCTGAATTTAGCTATTTGACGTGGTTCGCTATGTTATTCAGCGCGGGGATGGGGATTGGTCTAATCTTCTGGGGAGCAGCAGAGCCGTTGCTTCACTTCCATTCACCACCATTCTCTTCACCGACACCAGAAGGGGACGCACGAACAGCAATGCGCTATGCGTTTTTCCACTGGGGCTTCCATCCGTGGGCCATCTATGCCATGATCGCACTGGCGATTGCCTACTCGACATTTAGAAAAGGACGCCCTGCAACGATTGGGGAAACAATCGGTTCATTAGTACACAATCGTTATGAGCAGCCTGTTAAACAGACGGTAGATATTCTTGCGGTTATCGCGACAGCATTCGGGGTGGCGACATCACTCGGATTTGGTGCTCAACAGATTGCCGGTGGCCTTCATTATCTCATCCCTGGGGTACCGAACGCCTTCATCACACAATTGATCATCATCGCCGTCGTCACAGTCTTCTATATGATTAGTGCTTCAACCGGTCTTGAAAAAGGGATTCGAATCCTGAGTAATACGAATATTTTCCTTGCCATCGTGTTACTTGTCGCGACAATGTTCGCCGGACCGACAGCATTCATTTTCGACTTATTCACACAGACAGTAGGGACATACTTGCAACAACTCCCTGGTATGAGTTTCCGTACCGCTGCATTTGAGCCAGTTGAACGTGAATGGATCAACGGTTGGACGATCTTCTACTGGGCTTGGTGGATTTCATGGTCACCATTCGTCGGAACATTTATCGCCCGTGTCTCAAAAGGACGTACGATTCGTGAGTTTATCATTGGAATCATGCTTGTACCAACGTCATTTGGTCTGTTATGGTTCTCTGTATTTGGTGGATCGGCCATCTGGGCTGACTTGTTCGGTGGCTACGATTTGATTGGTAAAGTAAATGAGATTGGGACTGAAGTTGGGCTGTTTGCCCTCTTTGAAACGTTTGGCGGATTCGGTACTGTGCTCAGTGTCGTCGCCATCTTCTTGATTTCGACTTTCTTTATCACATCTGCCGACTCCGCGACATATGTACTCGGTATGCTTACTTCGAACGGGAAGCTCGTTCCGCCGATGGGAATTAAATTGACTTGGGGTGTCATCCAGTCATCCATCGCTGCCGTACTTCTTTACGCGGGTGGGTTGGATGCGTTACAAGCTGTTGCCATTCTTGCGGCGTTCCCATTCATATTCGTTCTCATCTTTATGATTGTTGCCTTGTTCAAGGACTTGGCCGACGAACCAGATGAGCGAGATAAATGGATTGAAATGCAAAAGAAAGACGACGATAAACTAGGTTAAATCGGGAAGGGTCTCATGGGAGACCCTTTTTTAGTTGAAAATATTTTGATTGTCCTCCTCGCTAGTGTAGGATAGTAAGTGAAGAAACGAGGAGGATAGGCTATGAAACAACAGATAAAAAAACGGTTAAGCTGGGTGATATTGGCCGGCATCCTCATTGTCGGGGCACTACTCGCTTACAATTTCTATGTACTCATGAATTTCAATGCTGGAGAAGAAGAACAGGTCGAACCTTTCTATTCAAATGTCGTCATCAGATACAAGGAGCGTAAACTTCCGAAAGAAGGGGAAGAACTTGAGGAACGAGAATATCTCGTCACGTATGACGAAAACGGGCATTTCGTCTCAGAAGTCGTAACGGGCCCAAACGTTGGCGCCAAAGCAGAATGGGACGGAAAAACGTATTTAGAATTTGACCCGGATGGAGAAGAGATTCTTCGTCAGGAAACTCAATCAGGAGCCGTGGCCCCTCATCCATTCTTATCACGTGCCACGAACGAACAGATCCGTAAATGGTTAGATGATGGAACACTCGGTTCGAGTGAAGGGGAAACAGACATCGTCGGTCGAACGGCACAAGCCTACGTGAAGTCTGAATCTGCCGAGACGGTCCCGGAAGAATGGATTAAAAACTATCCGTCAATTTTTAGTGAAGAAGAGAATAAAGAGACAGTCACATACTATGTCGATGCGCATGAACGAATTTTGCTCGCGGCAGAATCGCGGAATAACGGGAAGTTATTCCATTCGATTCGGATGACATCTTTTGAATCAAGATAATCCGATGGGGAGCAGACATGATGTCGGCTCCCTTGTCGTCTGAAAGGGAGAACAGTATGAAACAAATTCAAGTGGAACAAGTCCAAACGGATTTGACGAACTGGGAAGCTGGAGAAAAGATTGATGAGGCAGCATTGCTATCCTATGCACATTGGTCTCGCGCCACGCATCACCAGGAAGAGTTGATTCGTTCACTTACATTACTTGCGACACACCGTCTCGAACACAAAGGGACAATGGATCCATTGCTCAACCGCTGGGTGAAAGAATTAGAGTCGATGAATGCGTTACCTCCGGAGTTGAGGTTCTTTCAGTTGAATGAACAGTTACGTCGAGCGAAACAGGCGCTTCAAATCGATTGGCCGACACTACGTGAGGCAGATTATGCTTCGATGAAGGTGCAAATTTTGACTGAGTACGAATCGAAGACATCCGCGTTACTCGATCAGCTCGATCAACTTCACGATGAAGTGGAAGCTGCAAAGTCAGATTTGCGTGATTCAGAATGGCGGGGGCAGCTCGAGAATCTGTTTGAGGCAATTATCGAGGCAATGCAGGAGGTCGCCTCCCTTGAGGATGATACAGCTTCCTTATTGGCATCGATGCAAGGAAATTATTTTAGCCGGGAAGCGTTTCGTCGATTCGGGGAACGGGTCGGACTCGTTAAAGAACGACTAGATACGATCTGTGAACTGTTACCGGAACGTAATATCGAAACTCGTTCGAGCGCGATTGAGTCGCTTGAGGAAATGATTGGTCTTGATGATATTAAAGAACGTGTGAAGGCGTGGTATCGTTTTCTCCTATTTCAAAAAGAAAGAGAAAAAGCTGGATTTTCTTCTAAGCACCAGCCTTCTTTACACCTCGTCTTCACTGGAAACCCAGGAACCGGTAAGACGACCTTGGCACGACTCATGGCAGAAATCTATTTTGAACTCGGGCTTCTCAGCCGTCCAGACCTCGTCGAGGCGGATCGGTCTAGCCTAGTTGGCGCGTATGTTGGACAAACAGAAGAGCAAGTGATGAACAAAGTAAAAGAAGCGGAAGGTGGCGTCTTGTTCATTGACGAGGCATATGCGTTGAAGCGACAAGATGCAAGCGGAAGTGATTATGGGCAAGCGGCAATTGATACGCTTGTCGCAGCGATGACGAGTGGGGAATATGCGGGCAAGTTTGTCGTCATTCTAGCAGGTTATCCAGAAGAAATGCGTCATTTTCTATTGGCAAACCCTGGTTTACGTTCACGCTTTCCTGAATCGAATCACTATGAGCTACCGAACTATCGTGATGAGGAATTGGTTGCTATCGGTGAAAAAGTGGCACAGGAGAATAATTATGTGTTGACCGAGGGAGCGAAGCGCGCACTCCTTACTCGAATTGACCGGGAACGGGTCGACTCATCGTTTGGTAACGCCCGTACGGTTCATAATATTTTGCTCGATGCGATGTTCAAAAAAGGATCTCGTTTCGGAGCAGACGCCCCACTCGACGAGATGGCATTATTGACAGAAGAGGATTTCGAGCAGGCTTCGGACGACTCGGGCGAAACTTCCTTAGACGATCTTGTAGGCATGGAAGAGGCGAAAGCACAACTAGCAGAAATCGAAGCACTCGTTGAGATTCAGAAGAGACGGAAGGCGCTCGGCTTAAAAACGGCACCAGTCCAACTTCATATGACACTCACTGGAAACAGTGGGACTGGGAAGACAACATTTGCCTATTTGTATGCTCAGATGTTGAAACGAACAGGTTATTTAAAGCGAGGGCATGTGAATGTCGTCAGTCGTGCGGATTTGGTCAGCGGTTATGTAGGGCAGACAGCTCAAAAAACGAAAGCAGCGATTCGTGATGCGCTCGGTGGGGTCTTACTGATTGATGAGGCGTATAGTCTGAACGGAGGGGCAAACGACTACGGTCGGGAAGCGATTGATACGCTCGTGGATGAGATGCCAAAGCACGGTGAGAACTTGGTGGTTGTCCTTGCAGGATATGAAGGGCCGATGCGCAGATTGATTGAATCGAATCCAGGGCTGAGCAGTCGAATGAAACGAACTATTCATTTCAATGATTATTCTCAGGAACAGTTAGTTGAAATCGCAAAAAACTATGCGAATCAATTTGGGTATGAGATGAATGAAGAGGCGACTGATGCATTGGCGAATCGATTAAGCGATATCCAACATGCGAATGCACGGACGGCCCTCTCCGTCATCGATGAATCGATTGCCCGACAGTCATATCGACTCGTGAATGAAGAAGAGGATGAACTAGCTCTTCAACAATTATTAGTAGTAGATATTAAGAGTAAGTTATAATATACTAGGAGTAGGAAAGAAGGATGATTCAATGCATACGGTTCAAATTCCAGTAAGGTACCAAGAAACGGACATGATGGGAATCGTCTATCATGCCAACTATTTAGTTTATTTAGAAATTGCGCGTACCGAACTGTTGCGACAACTCGGTGTCGAATATAAAGACATGGAAGAGGCGGGATTCGTATCACCCGTCACAAACGTGTCTATGGATTACAAACGAAGCGTAACGTATGGTGATACGGTTCATGTTCGTGTTTGGGTCGATCAATACTCCAAAATCAGAACGATTTATGGTTACGAATTGACGAATCAACACGGAGAACTGGTCGGCACAGCGACGACGACGCACGTAGTCGTCAAACGTGGTGATTTCAAACCGATTCGTCTCGATCGGGAATTCCCGAAATGGCATGAGATGTACTTGAACGTCATGAATCCTGTCTAAGAATCTTCTGTCTTCGTACCGTCAGTATGGTATCATATCTTGACGGTACTTTTTTGTTATCTAGAAAGGGGAAGATCGCATGCGTTATCCATCACTTTTGATGGTTTGCGGCGCCTTGACGTTCATGTTAGCCGGTTGTACCACAAACGAGCAAGTTGAACCGAAAGAACCAACGACACAGTCATCAACTATAGATGAACCAGAGACTGAACCAAATGAAACGAATGTTAATCAGGAAGATGTAGGGGACGTGGAGTCACCTACTGAAGAAGAACCTACAGAGGATGCGCCAATAGCTGAACAACCAACAGGACCTGCAGAAGAAGAGCCTGCGACAGCTGCTCAACCGATTGAGGTAAATGGAATGGCTAATTTGGATTTAGATGAATTGATTCTAGTAAACAAGCAAATTGCATTGCCTTCTGATTACCAACCAAGCGATTTGGTGGAAGCGAAAATTGATTTTGTCGATTCAACAGTCGGCGAACGTCGAATGTTACGAAAAGAAGCGGCACGCGCAATTGAAGCATTAATGAAAGGTGCGAAAGCGGACGGAATCGATTTAAAAGGGACGAGTGCGTTTCGTTCTTACGATTATCAAGTCAACCTATTCAATGCATATGTCGAACGGGACGGAAAAGAGCAAGCTATGAAATATTCCGCACCGCCTGGCCATTCGGAACATCAAACAGGTCTTGCCATTGACGTATCGAGTGCCTCAGTGAATTATCAACTCACTCAAAATCTGGGTGAGATGGTTGAGGGCAAATGGCTAGCGGATCATGCACATGAGTATGGTTTTATCATTCGTTATCAGAAAGCGTTTGAGAATGAGACCGAATATATGTATGAGCCGTGGCATTTACGGTATATCGGTATTGAGCATGCGAAACGAGTGCATGAATTGAATCAGCCATATGATCGGTATATTGCAGAATTTATGAAGTAAGGGGTATTGCGATGCCATATATGACAGAAATTTTGATTGTGATTTTAAGCTATTTACTCGGGTCCATTCCATTTGCACTCATCATCGGAAAGCTCGGATATCGAGTGGATGTGCGTGAACATGGGAGCGGCAACCTCGGGACGACGAATACGTTCCGTGTCCTTGGAAAGAAGGCTGGCATCTTGGTCCTCCTCGGCGACATGGGAAAGGGTCTTATCGCCGCCTTATTGCCGCTGCTATTTGGAAGTGAGATGAGCTTGCTTCTCGCCGGGATTCCGGCTGTGATTGGTCATTCTTATCCGATCTTTGCGAAATTCAAAGGCGGGAAATCGGTCGCAACGAGCGGTGGCGTTCTGTTGGCCGCGTTCCCTTGGTTCTTTGTCGTCGTTGTTGGAACATTTATCATAACGCTATTGATTTCGCGCATGGTATCCCTCTCCTCGATGGCTGCTGCAGTTGTGGGGCTCATCACGGCGACGACATACAGTTTGCTGACGAAAGACTGGTTACCACTCATTGTCATCGTACCTTTGGCATTATTCATCATCATTAAACATCGTACGAATTGGCAACGTATTCGAGCGGGAGAAGAACCGAAAGTTCCACTTTTTCAAAACAAGACGAAATGAGAATGGAGAGGTACGTCAAAGATGACGTGCCTTTTTTTGTGCATTGTCGTTGATTTACACAAAAAAGAAACAAAAACATGTTGGATTTGCTCGTTCTTTACTTTCAATTTACGTTAAATTTACATGCGTTCGTTACACTAGAAAAGGAAAGATTTTTGTGGAGGAGGCAGGGACGTGTCTTTAATCGGTGAAGAACGTAAACAAAAAATTGTCGAATGGATCGAACGTGAAGGAAAAGTGAAAACGAGCGAACTGATCGAACGATTGAACGTGTCAGGGGAATCGATTCGACGTTATTTAGAAGAATTAGAGAAAGAACATCGCATTAAACGAGTGTACGGGGGAGCGGTCCTTCATCAAAGCATGTCCTTTCAACCAATCGTGATTGCGAACATGGACGGCATTCGTCGTATTGCCTATACGGCTTTTCAATTAATTCCAGATGATACGCTTCTTTACATTGGACACGGTGTCGCTGCCGAACAAGTGGCAGCTCGGCTTCGTGGTAGAAATGTCACAGTGGTCACTCCATCGTTAACTGTTGCGAAAGCTTTGTTTGAACAACGAGCGAAAGGTGTCCTTGGTGGCGAAATTCAATTACTAGGTGGTACAATCGACCCGAAGCATCTCGTGACGACCGGTGAACAAGTCCTTGGACAACTTCAAACCTATATGTTCGATCTTGCGATTTTGTCCGTTGAAGGGGTCGATTCGTCGCTTGGATTAACTTGTGATGCGTTCGGTTTAGCGAGTATCACACAATCGGTGATGTCACAAAGTCGCGAGACGTTCTTATTGACAGACCATACGCAACTAAATCAGCAGAAGCGGTATCGTGTCTGTGACTTTTCGAAGGTGACGGCGATTATCTCTGATTTTCCGGAACCTCAAGATTTTAAAGGCGTTCTAGCCGAACATGGTGTGGACTGGAAGTTCGCGCCGTAAAGGGAGCGATTAGATGAAAATTGAAGTGATTGTCACAACACTATCAGAAGCCATACGGGCAGAACAACTCGGTGCAGATCGGCTTGAGCTGATTGCCGACATGGATAACGGAGGAATTACGCCAAGCTTCGGAACGATTCGGAATGTGGTTGAACACGTTTCGATTCCCGTACATGTGATGATTCGCCCACATACACGCTCGTTCTATTATAACGAGGATGACGTTGAAACGATGCTTGCGGATATCGGTCTGTGCCGTGAATTAGGTGTGAACGGCATCGTATTCGGTGCGCTGACACAGGACGGAGCAATCGATGAACGCATTTTAGGAGAAGTCATTAAACATAAAGGGGAAATGACACTCACATTCCACCGAGCATTTGATGCATCACGTGATGTGTTGGAAGCGATTGAAGTGTTGAACGAATATCCAGAAGTGGATATCTTGTTGACGTCAGGTGGTGCTGACACCGCGTTGGACGGAATCGACACATTAGCCAGACTACATGAAGTAGCCGAGATGACCCTCTTGCCTGGCGCAGGAATCCATGTGGAAACATTACCTGTCCTACAAGAACGATTAGATGTTGAAATGGTTCACATCGGAAATGGGGTACGAACGGACGGAGAGCTCGATGAAGTGAAATTCAAACAACTTCGAGGGTGAACCAAGGCGAAAAACAGTCGAAAGACTGTTTTTTTGCTATAATGAGAGAAAACAACAAATGTAGGTGAATTCATGCAATCTTCCGTTTACAAACAATATGCGCTACGAATGCTATCAGGGAAGTGGGGCATCTCATTACTCGTTGTCTTAACGGTCATGGTCATTCAAGCGATGATTACGACACGTCTTGACCTTTCGACGGACGACCCTGAAGTTCTTCTTACTTCAGTGGCACTCTTGTACGGGGCAACGGTATTGCTCGCTCCCATCGAGCTCGGGAAAAATTGGGTGTTTCTTCAGGTAGCGAAAGATGAAAAGCCGACGTTCAGATTGTTGATTGAATCGTTCGGGTCCCTGAAAGACTATTCACGTGCCGTGGTCTATTATGCGGTATTTTATTTAGGGCTAAACGTACTGATGCTCCTGCTGATCGTACCTGGTGTCTGGTTTTATTTGACGTATCGGGTTGTTCCGTTCATCATGCGGGATGAGCCTGACCTTTCAGCGTTTCAGGCAATGCGTAAGAGTCGACAGATGATGAAAGGGCACAAGCAAACGATGTTAAAACTATTTGCAAGTTTTATCGGTTGGTACGCGATAGTGCTCCTCACTGGTGGGCTGGCATACATCTTTGTCACGCCATATCTTCAAACGGCCATCTCAGGTCTCTATTTAGAGATGAAAGCCTCTTATCAAGCAAAACAACCGGTCGGATAATCCGACCGGTTGTTGACGTTTAGTGCTGATCTGACTTTTTCGGATTTGGGGCGTCTTCAAAATCTTGTTTTTCCTCCTCCGACGCATCCGCATGCCACTTTTTCGCTTGCTCGGTGGCAATGGGAATGGCTTTCGTCTCGGAGTAACCTTGCGCGAGTAATGCGTTCGCAATATCAATCGCTTTCTTTTTTACAAGTGGATCGAAGTTTTTCAGTGATTCCGGATAGTCTTTCATATTCCATGGCACGAAAATCGCCTCCTTCATTCCTACTAATTCCACAAACGTCCGGTTTCAAACGTCTTGATGGAGATAATACTCGATCAGTGCTTGCGTGCCATTCTCTCCATACCCGTTCTTTTCAAGAATTGAATACAGGCGATGTGCGAGCTCGAGACCTGGTAATGTCACTTGTAGCTCACGAGCACTTTCGATGGCGAGTGTCATGTCTTTGATGAAGTGTTTGATGAAGAAACCAGGTGCATAATCCTCGACAATCATGCGTGGAACCAGACTTTCAAGCGTCCAACTACCGGCTGCCCCGCCACGAATCGTACGAACGAGTGCCTCTGGGTCAATCCCAGCCCGTTTACTGAACGCTAGCATCTCAGCATTCCCCATCATGATTCCAGCAATGGCGATTTGATTGGAGAGTTTTGCGTATTGTCCGCTTCCAGCGTATCCCATTCGTTCAATCGATTGTCCCATCGCCTCAAATAACGGTCTCGCTTTATTGAACGCGAACTCACCCCCACCGACTAAAATCGAAAGCGTTCCATTTTTTGCTCCGACATCGCCTCCCGTGACCGGTGCGTCAAGTGGGAGGAGACTTCGCTCAATGGCAGTCTCGGCGATTCGTTCAGCCAGTTTTGGAGAAGACGTCGTCATGTCGATCAACAATGTACCTGGTTGTGCCGAATCAAGAATGTTCCCTTCGCCAAAATAGATGGATTCGACATCGGACGGATAGCCGACGATCGTGATGACGGCATCGGCATCTCGGCAAACGTCCCGTACCGAGTCACACCATGACACACCTTCCTCTAACAGTGTAGCTGCCTTCTCTTTCGTTCGTGTATATGCTTGCACGTCAAATCCGTGCTTCATCAAATTACGTACCATTGATTGACCCATGACCCCGAGTCCGATAAATCCGATTGTTTTCATGTGGCTTGTCCCCCTAGTAGTTGTTGTGAAACGAGTCGCTGATATAGTGCGTTCTCCGTTAATAGTTGCTCGTGTTTCCCGATCCCGCTGATTCGTCCGTCTTCTAAGACGACAATCTGGTCAGCATGTCTGACAGTCGAGAGTCGGTGGGCAATCACAAGCGTCGTTCGCCCGACCATCAGGCGGTCTAACGCTTCTTGGACCACACGTTCTGATTCGGAATCTAGACTTGATGTTGCCTCGTCGAGCAATAAAATCTGTGGATTTCGTAACAACGCACGCGCGATAGCAAGTCGTTGCCGCTGCCCGCCAGACAAACGGATGCCTCGCTCCCCGATTTCCGTATCGAGCTGATGTGGCATCGTTTCAATGAACGACCATGCGTTGGCCATCTCACAGGCCTCTCTGATTTCATCATCGCTCGCTTCATGTCGAAGTCCATATAGGATGTTCGTCCGTACAGATCCAGATAAAACAGGTGAATCTTGAGCGACATATCCGATGATTTGACGCCAAGTGTCACGCCCGTATGTTTGAATCTCTCGATTTCCATATCGAATCGTTCCTGCCGTCGGTGTGTAGAACTGTTCGACAAGTGAGAAAAGTGTCGTTTTGCCGGCACCACTCCGTCCGACGATGGCGGTTGTCGCCCCCGGTGAAACGTGAAGTGTCAATTCTTGGATGACGGGTTCAGTGCCATAATGGAAAGCAACGTCTTCAAATGAGAGTGCTGTCTGATGAATCGTTTCTTCATGTGTGCTGTATGGTTCGGGACTGACTTCGAGCAATTCAGCAATGCGTTCCGTAGCTCCACGCGCCTTTTGAAGCCTTGTCAAGAATTCACTCATCGTGATGAGCGGCGTGATGATTTGGAAGAGATAGAGCATGAAGGCGAGTAGTTCGCCCGTTGATAAAGCCCCGGTCGAGACGCGATATGCGCCGAACCCGAGGATGGCAATCAACATCCCGGTCAAGGTCACATTGAGAAGGGGGATGAGGATTGCTTGAATTCGTCCTTCTTTCACCCCGTAATCGAACAGTGTCTCGATTTTTGCTTTGCCGGTTTTCACTTCCGTTTGTTCCGTCGCTTGTGATTTGACGAGGCGAATCTCACCGAGCAGTTCGGCAAAGAAGCCGGAAAGATTCCCGAGTTCTTGTTGTGTTTCTTTTGCGATAATCCGTAGCTTTCGTCCGAGCGGTATGACAATGATGAGTGTGGTCGGGACAGAAAACAAAATGACGAGTGTCATCTGCCAATCGAGTGTGAACAAGATGGCGACGGCACCGATGACGGAGACGATTGAGGTCAACAACCTGACACTCTGTTCGGACAAGAGTTGTTGAAGTGTCGTCGTATCATTGTTCAATCGAGACACTAGTTCACCCGACTTGATGCCGTCATAGAATGGAATCGGCAATTTGACGAGATGATCCCATAAGGTCGTGCGTAAATTGGCGACGACCCGTTGGCCGACAATATGTAACCAATAAATCGACACGGCACTCGTGACAATCTGAATCAGAAATGCAACGAGGAAATATGCAATCCATTCTGGTGTCAATAAGTCGCTGCTCCATCGGTCGACCACCCGTTGCAAGATAAGCGGAATGGCCAGTGAGGCGACGGCTTGAAGGAGTGAGATGAGAATAGCGCCGACAAATAATCCTTTCGGAGGATTTGCGATTTTGAACAGTTGAAAAAAAGTTTGCCATGTTGATGATTTCATTTTGACAATCCTCCTCTCTTCTTACTTTCGCTGTTTCAAAAACGGGTGTCAAGACGTCGAATCATTCGAATGACTCATGCTAGAATAGGAAAGAGAGGTGATACGTGATGAAATGGATTCATACGGCCGACTGGCATCTTGGTAAGATTGTCCACGGTCGTCATATGACAGAAGATCAACGGAATATACTATTTCATTCATTTTTAAATATTGTGGATGAAGAACAACCGGATGCGGTGATCATCGCAGGGGATTTGTACGACCGTGCCGTCCCCCCCGTGGAAGCGGTCGATCTACTTGATGAAATGTGGCGAGAACTTGTTCTGAAACGGGAAATCCCCGTCATTGCCATCGCTGGAAACCATGATTCTGCAGAACGTCTCGAATATAGTTCGAAATTGCTGAGACAAGTGGGGCTCCATATCATCGGGAAACTAGACCCCGCTATTGGTCCGCTCGAGGTCGCGGGCATCCCGTTCTATCCAATCCCGTTTCTTGAACCGGCCAGGGTGCGACACATTCTCGGTATCGATACGATTCGCACACATCATGACGCACTAGAGGCTGTGATTGAAGCGTATGGAGACATTGAGAAGAACGCGGTCTCGGTCGGTCACAGTTTTGTGGCAGGTGGGTTGGAGACGGATTCAGAACGTCAACTATCTGTCGGCACGGCAGGACAGGTCGCGAAAGGGTTGTATGAGCCTTTTTCGTATACGGCACTAGGTCATCTACATAATCGTGATGCAATTCATTCTGAAACGATCGCATATAGTGGATCGCTCATGAAATATTCGTTTTCCGAGGTCAATCATCAGAAATCTGTGGATATTCTAGAGTGGGACGGGCGATGGAACCGTCGTCGCCGTGCGTTGACACCAGAGCGAGATATGCGACAACTTACCGGAACGCTAGATGAGCTCCTTTCCCCAACTTTCTATCAGCAACAGAAAACGGATGATTACCTCAAAATTGTGTTGACCAATGAGACAGCATTACACGATCCGATGGCGAAGCTCCGAACCGTCTATCCGAATATCCTACATCTTGAATTGGAAATGTTGCGCCGTCAGGAACAGACGTCCACGTTTGAACGTGAGATGCTCGAGAGACAGTCGGTCGAAGAAGTATATGTACAATTTTTTGAGGCCGTTCATGATCGCACTGCACCAGATACCGTGAAGCAAATGATAGAAGAAGGTGATGTCTGATGAGACCGGTCGAATTGATGATGCAAGCGTTTGGGCCATACGCAGAACGAGAGACAATTGATTTTACACAGTTGTTGGGTCGTTCCATGTTTGTTGTAAGTGGTCGGACAGGTGCGGGAAAGACGACCATCTTTGATGCGATGACATTTGCTCTTTATGGACGGGCGAGTGGTTCGCTCCGAAACGCGAGTGACTTCAGAAGCCAGTACGCGACACCTGAAACGATAACAAAGGTCGATTTCTCATTCACGATTCGAGGAGAACGCTATCGAATCGTTCGACAACCGCAGCAACCCCATCCTGTAAACAAGACGCCAATCCCTCATGAGGCGGTTCTATATGAATGGGAGGATGGTTGGAAACCGCTGGCTACTAAAGTCAATGAGGTTCAAGAACAAATCGAATGGATTTTACAACTTTCATATGAACAATTCAGTCAAATTTTGTTACTGCCGCAAAATCAATTTAGACAACTGCTTGACTCTAATTCGAATGAAAAGCAACAAATCTTACAATCTATTTTCAAGACGGAAGCGTATCGGTCGTTTCAAGAAAAATGGGCAGAACGATATAGCGCATATCGAAAACAAGTCGAGTGGTCGGTGGAACGAACACGCCTCAAGTTACTCGAACTCGAAGACGAGTCAATTGAAGAAGTCTCGGTCAAACCGATTGATGAGATTATTCGATGGCTTGAAGAACGGGAAGAGCGTTTAATTGAAACGTGTGACACGGTGGATCTCAAGAAACGAGAATATCTTAAAACGCTCGAAGAAGTTCGAGATGAACTTGAAGTTGCGAAGTCTCTGATCGGACTGTTCAACGAACGAGAAGAAACGAATCGGGCACTCGAAGCCTTTTTAGAAGGTGAAGTGTTACGAAACGAACGTCGAGACCGACTACAACTGTTAGAGGCGGCAGCCAATATTCGTCCTGTGTTTGATCGTCTCGTTGAGATGGAACGACAACTACAGCGATTGACGACTGAAAAACAAACTTCTTTGACTAAGTACGAAGAATTGAAAACGACACAATCAAAATTGGAAGAACAGCAGTCGTCGATGGAAGCGGGCAGACAAGAGGTCGGGTCACTCCGTGAGCGGCTTCGAGTGATTGATGAGTTGATGCCTCAAATCGAAGAACGTGCTTTATTCGTTTCTCGTCGTCAACAATTAGAAACGAAATCGAAGGCATTAGCGGACTTCTCAAAAGAGTCGAGATTGAATGAACTACAAGTACATGAACACGAACTCGTTGAACGCTTGAAAACTGAGCCAACTGAACGTTCTGTCGATGTCGAACGTTATGTCGATCGATTGATTCAACTGAAAACGCTTGAAACAAAAATCAGTGACCTCTCAAAACAACTTGCAGCATGTGAACGCTCTGGAAAAGAGATTCAGCGACAATATACGATACAGCAAGAAATCGTTTTAACATATAAACAACAAGAGCAACTCGTTTTAGCGACACAGCTACGTGACACACTTGAAGAAGGTGAACCGTGTCCTGTATGTGGATCTCGTCACCATGAAATGTCACAACCCGAAGCCGTGATTGAAGACATTGCCGCTCGAGAGGAAGCGTTATTACGACTTGAGGAATTGTCGACACGCTTGATTGAGGCGAGGGCAGATTATCGTTCTCTTCATCAACAACTCGAAACAACACGCTTGGAGTTTGAACAGGCATCTAAAGACGTTCAACACAAGCATGATATTTCGGATGAGATTGAAAGATGGCAGTCCCATCTAAAGTCGCTACAGCGTGACGAACAGCTTCGCCAAGAGAATGAGCGAACATTGCGTCAACTGACCAACGAGATTAGACAATTGGAACAACAACGTCGTGACCAGTTTGAGGAACGTCAGCGTGTTCTCTCAGAACTTGAAGGGATTCAACAAAAACTGCATAGCCTCGGTCAGACGGATGATGTGACGTTGGAGTCCCTGCAATCAGAACGAAATGAAAAACATCATCGACTGACACTACTTTTAAAGAACCTCGAATCATTTGATGAGCAATTGGAAGCAGTGAAGAAAGCGCTGTGGAAAGAAGAAGAGCGTCTTTCCGTGACCCGTGAACAATTGAGAGAGTTGGAAAAACAATACGAGTCGCACCAATCGATTTGGACCGAACAACTTGCGTCGACCAATCTGACGCGGGAACGCTATGAAGAAATTGCGAGTCAAATCAATCAACGACAGATGATTCGCGATCAACTGCTTGAAGAGGAACAAGAAGGCATTCGCCTCCGTCATCGAAAGCAAATAATCGAGGATAAACTTGGAGATGTTAGCCGGCCCGATCTTGAGCGGGTGGAAGCAAAAGTGAGGGAAGCTACTGCGCAATATGAACAAGTTTCAAAAGAGTTGATCACAGCACAAGACGCGTTAGCGAGACATCGCCAAATCACCTCAGAATGGTCTGCCCTTCGTGAGAGTACAGCCAACGAAGAGAACCAGTTACAAACCATCAAATTGATTGCTGATACTGGGAAAGGGATCAATCCACAAAAAATGACGTTTGAAACCTATGTCCAAACAGCATTTTTTGATCAAATCTTACATGCTGCTAACATTCATTTAGATCAAATGACGAGCGGACAATTCCGACTCGAGCGCAAAATTGAAACGGCAAAAGGGAACGCCAAATCAGGACTTGAACTTCTCGTCTTCGATGCATATACAGGACAATCCCGTCGTGTTCAAAACCTTTCCGGAGGCGAAGGATTTAAAGCGTCGCTTTCGCTTGCACTTGGACTTGCGGAAGTCGTGCAACAATTAAGTGGAGGCATCAGTCTTGAGACGATGCTGATTGATGAAGGATTCGGGACGCTCGATGCCGAATCATTAGACCAGGCGATTGAATTATTGATGTCTCTCCAGTCGACAGGTCGACTCGTAGGGGTCATCAGTCATGTTCAAGAATTGAAAGACCGTGTGGATGCACGGATTGAAGTCAGTAAAACTAGAAGCGGGTCGACGATCCAGCTGATTGTGGAGTGATAGTTGTGAAACAGATGGTGACAAAGTCAAGTCTCATCAATGATTTAAAAGAAGCGGGAGTTCAAGCAGGAGAATCGCTGTTTGTCCATACATCGTTATCTAAACTGGGGTGGGTATGTGGTGGTGCCCAAACCGTCATTGAGGCATTACAAGAAGTTGTGGGACCATCAGGACTTCTAATGATGGCAACACAAACAGGAGACAATTCAGACCCGGCCGAGTGGGAGGCACCACCAGTCCCAGTAGAATGGTGGCAAACGATCCGTGAGGAAATGCCACCGTATGAAAAAGAAAAGACATTGACTCGAGGTATGGGACGTGTACCCGAGCTGTTTCGGACTTATCCAAATGTGTATCGGAGTGATCACCCGATGTGGTCTGTGGCGGCATGGGGAAAGAATGCGAAGGAAATCGTTTCCGGACATACGGTAGAAGTTGGATTCGGACCGAGCTCTCCAATCGAACGAATGATTGAACGTGACGCACGTGTCCTTCACCTCGGTTCTCCACTCGATGCGACGACGCTATGGCATTTTGCGGAGTACGGAATCGAAGGTCCGGTGAAATCGTTCGGATGTGCCGTTTACGAAGCCGGAGAGCGTAAATGGATAACATTTGATCACGTCGATGTGAATAGTGATCCGTTTGGTGCAATCGGTGAGAATATTGTGAAACAAAAAGATGTTCGTACGTTCACTATTAACGAAGCAACATGTTATCTGATACCCGCTAGCACGTGGGAACCGGTTCAGCATGCGCTCATCGCATTACGAAGCTGGTTGAGATAATTATTCAGAAACGAGGGGAAGCATCAGATGAATCGTTGGATAAAAATTGCTAGTATGACGGTACTGATCATGTTGCTTGTGGCCGGATTGGCGATTGCAGGAATCTCGGCTCATATCGGAGATCAATTGACGTCACCTGAACGAGAAACATTGACATATACGCCGAAATCTCTTGGATTAAAGTATGAAAATGTGACAATTCAATCGGAAGAAGGATACGACTTGTACGGATGGTGGATTCCGCATCCGACGCCTCGTGCGACCATCGTGTTTGCTCACGGTTATGGGAAGAACCGAGAACAAGATGATCTTCCACTTAAAGACTTGATTCCAGAGTTCCACGAACAAGGATATCAATTCTTAACGTTTGATTTTCGTGGATCGGGTATTTCAGAGGGAGATCGTGTGACAGTAGGAGCTAAGGAACAATCGGATTTACAGGCCGCTATTCAATATGCGAAAGGAAGAACAGATGGTCCGATTGTCTTATACGGCATTTCGATGGGAGCCGCAACGGCTCTCTCTACGGCAGATGACGTCGAAGTGGCTGCCGTGATTGCAGACAGTCCATTCAGTGATTTACGAAACTATCTTGAAACGAATCTTCCGGTATGGAGTGATTTGCCAAACGTTCCATTCACTCCTGTCATTATGACCGTGACACCGTGGTTCACTGGTCTCGATGCCGATGTCGTTTCGCCGATTCATGATATCGAAGCAATCGATGCGCCGATCCTCTTGATTCATAGTAAAGGGGATGATGCGATTCCTGTATCGGAAAGTGAAAAACTTGCTGATGCACAAGCAAATGTCGAACTTTGGGTGACGGATAACGATGGACATGTCGGGTCTTATCACGCGTTCGAAAGCGAATATCAACAGCGAATCTTTGATTTTCTAGAAAAATCATTGTGAGCAAAGGGGCGCATTTGACGCCCCTTTTTGATATGATTGCTCACGAGACCAATGAAAGAAGGGTAGAACATGGACGTATTACAAGTCATACAATTTTTACTTCTCGGAACGTTAATCGGGATCTTGAGCGGTTTTTTTGGAATCGGTGGAGGTATTTTATTGACGCCGCTCCTTCTCGTCTTCGGGTATGAGGCGAGTGCGGCGATTGCACTGAGTCTTATGTTGACGCTCGGTTCAACGACTGCAGGTACGATTTCACACATTCGCTTGCGTAACGTAAACGTATCCCATGCGCTATGGATTGGTTTGTTTGGCGTACTCGGGACATGGATTGCGACGCCACTTGTCTTTTATTTAGAAGGAGTAGATGGGGCGACACTCATCATCTCACTTGTTTACATCGCGTTACTCACTTACTTTGCGATTTCATTCTTTCGCTCGAAACAGCATGTCGAGGGGAGTGTCGGTACAGATTCTGTTCCACGTCTCGGGATCATCGGAGTCTTCGCTGGATTTATCTCTTCTTTGATGGGGGTGAGCGGTGGGTTCGTCTTAACTCCACTCCAAGTAAAGTTATTGAATACTGAAATGAAGCGAGCGGTTGGAACGAGCATCTCTGCAGCGCTCCTCATCGTCATTTCTGGTGTGATCAGTTACGCTGTCGCTGGTGCGGAAACGAACTATTTGCACGGTCTTGCCTTGATTGCGGGTGCGATGATTGGGTCACCATTTGGAGCAAAACAGTTGCAACGCTTTAGTTCACAACACGTTAAAAAAGCACTCGGGGGATTTTATATCACCGTCGCTTTCAGTGTGGCGCTTAACCTGGTTGGATGGAATACGGCATCCCTAGTATTACTCGTCACATTGGCGCTATTGTTCATCATTACACTCGTTGTTCGACCACGCAAAAAATAAACCCCGTCCATGGACGGGGTTTTAACGTCTAGCAATATGGTCAATGTTTTCTTGAATCTCGCCAACCTTACCTTTCGCCTCACGGAGTCTGCGCTCAAACGCTTCAGTGTCACGTTTTTCATGAGACGACTTGTCTACTCCTTGACGTTGCCCTTTGTCAGAACGTTGATAAAAATGGGTCGCTTTTTGCAAGCGTTTTTTAAACGTCGAGTCGCTCATAGAGACACCCCCTTCCATACTTTAAGTATTCCACAGGGGGGTAGAGGTGAAACGTCAGAACGTTTACGAAGCAAGAGAGCGGCGGACTTGAACGTTCTCTGAAATTTTAACTGCAAGAATAGCGGCAATCACTGCTTTGAGTAAATCACCAAAAATAAACGGGATGTTCACTTTTAGCGCATCAATGAAGGACATGCCGACAACAATTTCAAGACCGATGCATCCAAGTAAATAGACGAACCCGAGTCCAAAAAGAACGTTATACCCAATCAATCCTGGAATTGAACGATGCTTTTCACTAAACCAACCAATCAATAATGCCGCAATCGGGAAAGCGATTAAATAGCCGACTGTCGGTCCGACAAATGGTGCGAAACCGCCTTGTCCGCTTAATACTGGAAGACCGATTAACCCAAGAAGTAAATAAACAAGGACCGCTAAAAATCCTTTACGTGCCCCAAATACACCGGCAATCGTCATGATGGCAAGTGTTTGCAAGGTGATCGGAACAGGTCCAATCGGTATTTCAATAAAGCCGACACTGGCAATGAGTGCTGCGCCAAAAGCGATTTGTGTCATATCTTGAATTTTCATATGTAAACCCCTTTTCAGTTAACGTTAACAATATAAAAGTTAACATGTTCGAATAGGGATGGCAAGTAGTTTTTTGCCTTTCAAACTTAATCAATGATGTGATCGTTTCCGGTTCGACGTAATTCCTCAATCGATGAACGTATTAAAGTGTAGTCTGTTTGTTGAGCAGGATTCTTGCTATCATTAACAGGGGGAACTAGACGACGAGCACTGATTTATATAATTTTTATATTGAATGGATGAACATGAATACGCGTCCTCGTTTACTGACGAGGACGCGTAATTGTTATGAATGGGTCAGCTTGCTCATGCATTCTGAAGCTTCTTTCAATTGTACGCGGACGGCATCAAATCCTGTCCCACCGTAACTGTTTCGACGTGCGACTGCCTGTTCAGGGGTCAAGGCATCATACACATCGTCTTCGATCAATTCGGAGTGTGTTTGGAACACCGTGATTGGGAGCTCGCGTAAATACAATCGCTCATCCACGCAATATTTGACGAGTTTACCTGTCACTTCGTGAGCTTCACGGAACGGTACTCCTTTTGCCGTCAAATAATCAGCAAGTTCGGTAGCGTTAGAAAAATCACGCTCGGTCGCTTGTTTCATGACGTCAGGATGGAACGTCAATTCATTCATCATCCCCGCCATGATACTGAGTGAGCCTTGAACGGTCTTGACCGTATCAAACATTCCTTCTTTATCTTCCTGTAAATCTTTATTATATGCGAGAGGAAGTCCTTTCATGAGCGTCAATAATCCCATCAAGTTTCCAATCACACGACCCGATTTTCCACGGACGAGTTCGGCCATGTCCGGATTTTTCTTTTGTGGCATCATGCTCGAACCGGTAGAGAACGTATCCGACACGGTAATGAAACGATATTCTTCACTGGCCCAAAGAATCAACTCCTCACAGAAACGGGAAAGATGCATCATGAGGATTGATGCGTTCGAGAGGAATTCAAGAATGAAGTCGCGGTCACTGACAGCATCGAGGCTGTTCGGGTAAACCCGATTGAATCCAAGCAATTCGGCTGACCGGAAGCGGTCGATTGGGAACGTTGTCCCAGCGAGCGCGCCTGCGCCAAGAGGGGACCAATCGATTCGCTTCAAACTGTCTGTAAATCGCTCTTTGTCCCGTTCGAGCATCCAAAAGTAGGTGAGTAAATGGTGCGCAAGTGAAATTGGTTGTGCACGCTGAAGGTGCGTATAGCCAGGCATGATCGTCTCGACGTTTTTTGAAGCGTGTGCATGCAATTCTTGTTGAAGTGATTCAATCAAGTGAATCACTTCTTTCACACGTTCTTTCAAGTAAAGATGCATGTCTGTCGCGACTTGATCGTTTCGGCTACGTGCTGTATGCATCTTTCCGGCGATGGGACCAATTTCCTCGTGCAACAGTGCCTCAAGATTCATGTGAATGTCTTCATGATACACTTCGAATTTTAATTCACCGGCGATTGCTTTTTGTTTTAACAGATTGAGTCCTTCAAGTAGTTGAGTCACTTCATCGTTAGAGAGGATATTTTGGTCTCCTAACATCGTCACGTGAGCCATGCTTCCCTCTAAATCTTCCAAGACGAGTTGAGCGTCAAATTCTATCGATGCACCGAATGCATCGACCCAATCACTCGCTGTCTTCTCGAAGCGACCACCCCATAATTTACTCATTGATAAAAGCTCCCTTTTCCATTAAGACTTCTGATTGAACTTTTGTAGGTAAGCCCCATAGTTTAATAAATCCAACAGCTGCTTGTTGATCGAACGTATCTGCTGATGTATATGTCGCCAGTTCCTCGTCATAGAGTGAAATCGGTGATTTACGTCCGTCAACGATGGCTTGTCCTTTAAACAGCTTCATGCGAACCGTTCCTGTGACGGTTGCCTGAGTTTCATCGATAAAAGCAAGGAGTGCCTTCGTAAGTGGTGAATACCAAAGTCCGTTATAAATGGTCTCCGTTAACTTCTGCTCTACAATCGGTTTGAAGTGTGCGACTTCACGGACGAGGGTCAACGCTTCGAGTGCCTTGTGCGCAGTAATCAATGTCATAGCCCCTGGAGCTTCATATACTTCACGTGATTTAATACCGACGACACGGTTCTCGATGTGGTCGATTTTTCCTACACCGTGTGCACCTGCAACGATATTGATTTCTTTTAAAATATCTGTGAATGATTGACTCTTACCATTGATTGCAACCGGCACTCCATTTTTGAATTCAATTTCAAGATAAGTCGGTTCGTGTGGTGTATCTTCAAGAGCTGCCGTCAATTCATAAGCACTCTCTGGTGGTGCCGCCCAAGGATCTTCTAAAATACCGCATTCGATGGCGCGTCCCCAAATGTTTTGGTCAATCGAGAAAGGCTCTTCTTGAACGATTGGAATCGGGATATCATGTTTCGCCGCATAAGCAATTTCTTCCTCGCGTGACCATTTCCATTCACGAACGGGTGCAACGATTTCAAGTGAAGGGTCGAGTGCATGAATGGACACTTCGAAACGCACTTGGTCATTTCCTTTCCCTGTACAACCGTGAGCCACAGCGACGGCACCTTCGGCTTGTGCGACCTCGACCAATTTTTTCGAGATGAGAGGGCGTGACAGAGCAGAAACGAGTGGGTAGACACCTTCATATAACGTGTGCGCTTGCATAGAGTAACGAGCGAATTCTGTAACGAATTCATCAACCGCATCGATCACGATTGATTTTTTTGCCCCGACTTTCATCGCTTTTTGCTGAATTTTTTCTAAGTCTTTCCCTTCCCCGACATTCAAACAGACGGCAATGACATCATATCCTTGTTCATCCAACCATTTAATCGCAACCGATGTATCCAAACCACCTGAGTAAGCCAATACGAGTTTCTGTTTCAAAATATGAACACCCCTTATGAATAATTATTAATCTTTATTTATAAATATACGACTTAGTGTAAGGGATAACCGAAAGCGTGGCAACCTTTTTTTGAAAATAAAAAGACCACGAGCGATTTCGTGGTCATCATTGTTCGATTGTAAGCTCTGGTAACCACTGTGACATATGGTCGCTGACAGTGGAAAGAAGTTCAGGTTTGACTGAATTTAACGGAACAACCTCATAATGTCCATCAGATGACTTTTGCGTAAAGGTTGGATAGAACATCGGTTGTTTGAGTTCAAATGTGGTTGCCTCATCAGTGGTTGTTTTGACAACATCGATTCCGATGATGCCTCCCGTGTTCCGATCATCTCCTTTTTGACCAGAGAAGAAATTACCAAGAGAGTAAACTACAAATGTCTGATTACCATTTACACCTTCAAGCATGATTGGAGGTTGTAACACGTGAGGGTGATGACCGATGATGATGTCGACTCCGAGGTCTGCTAATGATTGGGCGAGCTCAGTTTGGGTCTCATTCGGTAACCGCTCATATTCCGTACCAAAATGGAGAGAAACGACTGTCAGATCGGTGGACTGTTCTGCCCTCTCGATCTCTGGTCGCATCTGTGCGAGGTCGATATAATTCACGTGATATGGTTGCTTCGGCACGATGCCATTTGTTCCATACGTATATGCGAGGAAGGAAAAAGAAATATCGTTGGCCGTCAACGTACGAATATTCGCTTTGTCCTCAGCAGATAGAAATGAGCCTGTATAAGGTATTCCGATGGCGTTCCAGTGTCCGATAGAGTTCTCGATGGCTTGGACGCCACGATCAAGTGAATGATTATTCGCTGTCGTAACTAAATCAACACCAGACCGTTTGAGTGTATCTCCAATCTCAAAGGGACTATTAAAGGCAGGATAACTTGATAATCCGATTTCACTTCCGCCAATCATGCTCTCTTGATTCGCAATGGTGATATCAGCGCGCTTCAAGATCGGGGCGACTTGTTCAAAAGCGGAATCAAAGTCAAATCCGTCATCGGTACGAGCGGCATCATACACGTTGTCATGTAACAACACATCCCCGATTGCATATATTGAGGCAGACGTGACAATTGGCTCGGGTTCAGCAGGTGGCGTTTCTTCAGGAAGATCAACAATCGGTTTTTCGACTTCTTCTGGTACTGTTGGTACTTCTTGATTTGTTGCCGGAGTCGTACCACAAGCAATTAATAAAACAAAACTAGACATGAAGGTAAGGCGAGAGACAATCTTGATTGGTTTCATCTCGATTCTCCTTTTCACGACAGATTCGTACGATAACCCTAAAGTTCGTCGATAATTAAGAAAAATCCTGCCTAATTAAAAAATGACAGGTCATTTTTGACCTGTCATGAGAATTATTTGATATGCTCTCTAACCATATCTTGCATTTGGTCAAACTCACGTTGAATGACCTCATTTGGTGGCGGCATCATTAAACTCACGATATAGATGGCGAGTGCCGACAAGAAGAATGCGGGAATCATTTCATACATTGTCCCAAACGTACCGAAAAGAGATGCAGCATAGTTCTTCCATAAAATGACGACAAAGGCACCCGTCAACATTCCGGCAAGCGCTCCTTGACGAGTCGTCCGTTTCCAAAACAGACTGAACAAGATGAGTGGCCCGAAGGATGAACCGAAACCAGCCCATGCATATCCGACTAGATTTAGGATGGTGTCATCTGCATCGAGTGCGAGAATAATCGATACAATCGAGACGAGGATGACCGTGATCCGCCCCACCATGACGAGTTCTTTGTCGCCAGCATCTTTACGGAAGAATTTTTGATAAAAGTCTGTCGTCGCAGCACTTGATGAGACGAGTAATTGCGACGAGATGGTCGACATGATGGCAGCAAGGAGTGCGGCCAACAGAACGCCCGTCACCAAATCCGGGAATAATAAGTCAGATAAGTTGATAAAGACGTTTTCCGGATTATCGATGGTGAGGCCTTGTTGTGTGTAATAGGCAAGACCGAACAACCCGGTCGCCATCGCCCCGACAACGGTGAAGACCATCCATGAAATCCCGATGCGACGTGCCGTCTTAATGTCCTCAAGCTTTCCGATTGCCATAAAACGGACGATGATGTGCGGCTGGCCGAAATAGCCGAGACCCCAGGCAAATAATGAAACAATACCGATGAGTGATTGTCCTGTCCATGGGTCAAGCAATGCTTCATCAATATTTCGTACCGTGTCAAGAGCGGTCGAAACCCCATCAGTTGCCATAATGGCGATGGCAGGTACAAAAATAAGGGCGAACAACATGATCAATCCCTGAACAAAATCTGTCCAGCTGACGGCTAAGAAACCACCGATAAACGTATACAGAATAATGATGGAAGCGAGAATGACGACTCCCGTGACAAATTCAATGTCAAAGACGGCATTGAATAGGCGACCACCTGCGACGAATCCGCTTGTCGCATACAGTGTGAAAAAGATTAACGTGACAGCAGCTGAAAATGAACGCAATACACCTTTTGTGTCTTTAAATCGTTTCTCAAAGAAATCTGGAATAGTAATCGCATCATCCGATATGTATGAATAAATGCGTAATCTTGGTGCGACCAATAACCAGTTTAAATAAGCACCGATTGTCAACCCGATGACAATCCAACCACTCGAGATTCCTGTGGCATACATGGCTCCCGGTAGGCCCATTAATAGCCAGCCACTCATGTCAGAAGCGCCAGCAGATAAAGCGGCTACTCCAGGACCAAGTCCACGTCCACCTAACATGTAATCTCCGATACTGCTTGTTCTCCGATACGCGATGATCCCAAGTAAGACCATCAGTGCCATATAAAGAACAATGGACACTAAAATTCCGTTCATCAACATCCCCCCGAATAAAAATAAATGAAAACGCTTTCAGTTATAGAATATCACTTTGTCAAAATATTGTCACAACAAGAGGGGAAATGTAAAGATGTTTTTGAGAGCTGGTCCTAAATTAACGGAATGTACAAGACACGAGGTGGTCATTGACGAGACCAGTCGCTTGTAGGTGGGCATACACCGTCGTCGGGCCTAAAAACTTAAAGCCCCGTCGCTTGAGGTCTTTACTCAATCGTTCAGACAGTTCTGTCGTGGCAGGAACTTCATCCAAGCTGTCCCATCTGTTGATAACGGGCTCATGGTCGACGAATGACCAAATATAGGAATCGAACGTACCGAATTCCTGTTGAATCTTGATGAATTGCTTCGCATTATTGATGGATGCCTCGATTTTCTTTCGATTTCGGACGATGCCACTATCTAACATAAGCCTTTCAATATCCTCTTCTGTAAACATGGAAACGTCTTGTACCTCAAAGTTTGCGTAAGCATGTCGATAGTTTTCACGTTTTCTTAAAATCGTGATCCAACTCAAACCAGCTTGTGCACTCTCGAGTGTCAAACATTCAAAGTGCTTCTGGTCGTCGTGAACGGGCTTTCCCCATTCCTCGTCATGATAACGAACGTATAACGGATCGGTTCCGCACCAAGGACAGCGTGATGTTTCAACCAAAATACTCAACTCCTTTTATAAGAAGTGTAGCATGTCTCGGTGGTTATGTACGGAAATGGACGGGTATATGGAGTGGGAATGGAGGAATTGACATGAGTGACTGGATGATTTCAGTAATCGAGCAATATGGGTACATAGGGATCGCATTCATGATTTTTATTGAAAACGTATTTCCGCCCATCCCGTCTGAAGTGGTTCTCTTGTTTGGTGGATTTTTTGCTGTAAAGACGAACTTGTCCATCACGCTCGTCATCGTGGCATCGACAGTTGGTGCCATTTTAGGAGCGGTATTGCTGTATGGCCTCGGACTCTTGTTTGATGTTGAGCAAATTGAAAAATGGACAAAGCGATACGGGAAATGGCTCCGACTCGACATCAAAAATGTACGAAAAGCGGATGCCTGGTTCGATCGATACGGAGGGTGGATGGTCTTCTTTGGACGTTTGATGCCGGTCGTTCGAAGCCTGATCTCGATTCCTGCAGGGATGTCAAACATGCCATTCGTGAAATTTCTACTGCTCAGTACGGCTGGGACAGCTTTATGGAATACCATTCTCATCGTCATCGGGATGAAAGTCGGGGAGAACTGGCAAGATATTCTCGCATACCTCGATGCTTATTCTTATGCAATCTATGGGCTACTATTCATCGGGGTCATCATCTATATCGTATGGCGTAAAAAACGGCACAACAAACTAGCGAAAGACTAACGCGCAAAACAGGCGGACCCAGCGTATGGGTCCGCCAATTCATTCTTCTTTTTTCTCGTCAGGTAAGACTTTCGTGAGGGTTTTCTCCGTTTTTTCTGCCAAGTACTCTGAGAAACGGAACAGAATGATTCCAACAATGGCTGACACGAAAATATAGAGACCGACAAACAAGTTGATGGCCCCGTTCGAAAGGGCGGTGAATAAAATAGAGAACTCCCCACGTGGCGCGAGTGAGAACCCGGCTTCATTCGCCTGAACACGCGTCAAGCCATAGATTCTGCCCCCGACGCGTCCGACAATCCATTTGGATAATACTCCCCACACAATCAAGACGAAGAAGAGTGCATTTACGATGACACCTTTCTCGAGGTTGATCGAGATACCGAACGAGATGAAAAAGATTGGCAAGAATAAATCTCGGACGGGTACGGTCAAACGCTTCAGCGGTCTCACATCGTGGATATCTGCGAGCATGATCCCGGCGATAAATGCCCCTAAAATCTCAGATAATCCAAACACCATGCCGATTCCTGCGAAAAAGAGAATGAGTCCAATCAGACCGATGCTCGCATCATCTTGTCGCAGTAAGTGCTTCGAAAATTTTTGTTGCTTGGATACAAATCTCGAACCGATGAACAAGAGTATGCCAAATATAAGAAATCCTGCGAACACTTTTCCGATATCGGACATCGCAACCGGTTCTTCTTGGATGATGAAAGGGGCGACCGTCAAGAGGAGTGGGGCAAAAATATCCTCAAAGATCAGTAATGCGAGCACAAATTCTTTAATATCTTCATGTTTTTCGGAATGCCGCTCAAGCAGCTTCGCAGAGATGGAGGAGCTCGTCGCATATAAGACGGCCCCGATTAAAAAGGCGCGAGGAAAATCGAGACCAAATGCTAAAGCAATCCCGAACGATACCCCGAATGACAGAATGATATCGAGTATTCCCGCCTTCCATACTTTCCGCATGCGCTTCCAAAGTTCACGTAGTGGAAACTTTAGACCGAGTAGGAAAAACAAAAGAATGATTCCAATCTCTCCCGCGACTTTAAAGACTTCATTCCCATCCCAGAAAAATCCGACCCCGACCCCGATTGCGATAAACGCTAAAATACTCGGAAAGAATAATCGTTCAATCAGGAAACTGAGGACAGAGATGAGGGTGAGCGCCAATCCGAGCAACACGATGATATTTAATCCATCCATACGTCATCTCCTCTCATGACCCCAATTAGCTTTCTCTTTGATTCCATTGATACTCCATTCCGACGGATTCAGGTCGTGAGTAATCAAAACCGAACTGTCGATACAACCCATCGGCTGGAATGTCTGCGATTAAACTAATGATGGCCGTTTCATCCGCTTCTTGTAAGATCCAGTCCATCAAATGCTCCATGATTAATTTTCCGAGTCCAAGACCCTGGCACTCCGGGTCTACGACGATATCTACTAAATGGAATACCATTCCGCCGTCACCGACGACACGTCCCATCCCGACAATCTCATCATCTAAGTATAAACAAATCCCAAAAAGCGTATTTTGAAGTCCTTTCACCGTGCCTCGATCAGAACGTCGTGGCATCCCCGCCTTCACGCGTAACGCTTGATGTTGTTCAGGAGTCGGTGTTTCGACTTTTACAGTTACTTCATTGACCATACTCAAATCCCCCTCTACACAAGTTGATTTTATTTTCCCGATATATTGAATGAGTAAACCTTGATTTATAAAATCGGCTATCTGCATAATGAGAAAGAGACAGGGGGAATAGTTGATGATCAATGGTCAATCCATCTTACCGGCGATACGGGACATGCGGGATTTGGAGCGGTTTTTATCGAGTGATTTCGAATTAGGGGTGTTATTAGAGATTCATATGAGTCGATTGGACTCCATCTTCAAATTATTGGGGAAACATGATAAAAAAGTGTTCATTCATATGGATTTGATTCAAGGTATGAAGGCGGACGAGTATGCGACGGAATATGTTTGCCAAACATATAAACCGTTCGGGATCATATCGACGAAAGGAAATGTCATCGTCAAGGCGAAACAAAATGATGTCGTGACGGTGCAGCGACTTTTTTTGATTGACTCGACATCGCTCGAAAAGAGTATCAAACACATTGAACGTTCAAAACCGGACTATATCGAAGTCTTACCAGGTATTGTGCCGAAGTATATTCAACGCGTAAAGGAGAAGACGGGAATACCCGTTTTCGCAGGTGGGCTGATTGAAACAAAGGAGGAAGTCCAAGCGGCACTTGATGCGGGAGCGAGTGTGATCACGACTTCGAATCGAAAACTATGGTCCGACTAATCGAGATTTGGGTATACAGTCTTTTAGGAGGGATGAATGATGAAAGACGTGATGATTGTAACAGGAGCTAGTCAAGGAATTGGTTATGCGATTGCACAAGCTTTCGTAAATCAGTATGAAGTGATCGGGCTAGACATTGGAGATGATCCGGATATCGAAGGGTTACGCTTTTATCAAGTAGACCTTGGAGACACGTCTGAACTTAAGCGTGTCTTTGACGATATTCACAACGAATTTGGTCGAGCCCATGTATTGATCAACAATGGAGGAATCGCTTCGCTGGTCAAGCCGATTGATGAGCTTGAGATTGACACGTTCAAACGAGTCATCGATGTCAATTTAGTCGGAACATTTAGTTGTGCGAAATACTTTTTAGAACTGAATCAAGGTGAGTCGTACGGAAGAATCGTCAATATGGCTTCGACTCGTGCCATTCAAAATGAGCCACACTGGGACGCATATGGGGCTTCGAAAGGCGGAATCGTCGGCTTGACCCATTCACTTGCCATCTCATTAGGCGACCGCCCTGTGACGGTGAATGCGATCAGTCCAGGATGGATTCATACGTCCGATGAGGCATTACGCGAGATTGATCATGAGCAGCACCCATCAGGACGGGTCGGTGAACCGGAAGATATCGTCCGCGCTGTGCAGTACTTGATTGACCGTAAAAACAGTTTTGTGAACGGTCATAATCTTGTCATCGATGGGGGAATGACGAAAAAAATGATTTATGAAGAATGATGCGACAATATACCTAAAATTGGTCGAAATTTAGGTTATATGTACCTAATTCCGGGTAAGGGATAGAAGGGTTTTCATCCGGAAGAAGGAGGATCGTGACATGAATCCGCTCGTTGAAGAAGCACTGCGTTTTTCGTCTATTCGTCACGGAGGACAGTATCGAAAAGGTTCAACCATTCCATATTTGTCACATCCATTCTCGGTCGCCATGCTTCTTGAGTCCGATCATCAACCACCGGCAGTGGTGGCGGCAGGTTTGCTTCATGATTTGGTTGAGGACACGAAGACAGACCCACAAGAAATCTTATCAAAATTCGGTTCTGACGTTCACAGGCTCGTTCTCGCGGTCTCGGAGAAAAATCGTGAAGAGTCGTGGGAACAGCGAAAACGGATGACACTTCAACAGGTGCAGTCACTTCAATTTGATGAAGTCGCACTTCTCGTGGCGGATAAGCTACATAATCTCCGCTCCATCCGTTATGATCTTGAGATGGAAGGGATGAAGGTGTGGCAACGTTTTAAACGGCCGATGCGGGACCAATCGTGGTATTACCATGAGTTGCTGTCAGCATTTGAACCATTTCGGAGCTCGACAGACCTGATTGGCTTGTATGAACAAGAACTCCATCTATTATTTTACGGTGAGAAAAATGCGAAAGATCGAAAAGTGGCAAGACTCCTCGAATCCATGTTGACTTATTTCATCGAGGACGAATGGTTGCAAGAATCGGCACCACTATGTCAAACGGCATATGAGTTAAGAGAGATTGTTGCGCGAGAGACGATTGATGACGAAGAGATTGCGTGCTTCCGAAAACGACTTCACGAAGCGGGTTGGACCACGCCGTTGCCACCTGAGAAACTCGCAGGGATGCAAGAGCTCGCATATCGGACGGCTTTCGACCCACAGGAGCTTCTCGCACTCATGCGCCGCTCGATTGTCAACTAGTTCTCTTCATGCTATAGTCAAAAGGAAGATAAAAAGGGGAGTAGCGACCACAGTTGTGGTCGATGGGTCGTCATTACAGTGCATACGCACTCGGTCCATCGAGCTTTTACAAGTCCGCAAGACCTTTTTATGGGCGTTTTTGTCGTCCATAAAAAGGTCTTTTTTGTTTACCCAAGGAGGAGAAAAAATGGTATTTGTTTATTTCTTACTGGCCGCGGCCATCACTGTCTATGCCGCCATCAAATTGTCAACGTACGCCGACGTCATGACTGAAAAATCGAAAATGGGCGGGATGCTCGTCGGTACGGTTTTATTGGCAGGAGCGACGTCGCTCCCGGAAGTGACAACGAGTATATCGGCTGTCATGATTGACAACCCCGACATTGCCATCGGGAACATGCTTGGGAGTAACCTATTCAATATCTTTATCTTAGCGATGTTCGACCTATACTTCCGACAGAAGCAATTATTCAACTATGCGAGCCGGGACCATCTGTATACGGCCGGACTTGGGTTACTCTTGACCGTCACGACGTTGATTGCCTTGATTGTTCGCGTCGACATGACGTTTATCGGAATCGGAGTCGACGCACTCCTCATTGCGATCCTTTACGGCATCGGAATCTACTATATCGGGAAACAACCGAAAGAGCCGATCGCGGAACAAGAGGTCGAAGAAGAGGTGGTTGTCGGGAAATATGAAGACATCACGCTGAAACGTGCGGTCTTTGGATTCATCATCGCTGCAATCGTGATCATGGCGGCAGGAACAGCCCTTTCGATCACGGGAGACCAGATTGCCGTCGTCACAGGACTCGGTTCTAGCTTTGTCGGTAGCTTCTTGATTGCGGCATCGACGTCACTCCCGGAAGCGGTCGCCGTGTTCATGGCACTCAAACTTCGTAATGTCAACTTGGCATTCGGTTCGATTCTCGGTTCGAATATCTTCAATATGCTCATTATCGCCATGTCCGATGTCTTTTATCGGAATGGGTCAATCCTCGCAGATGTCTCGACGTCACACCTCGTATCTGCGGTCGGGATCACCATCCTATCGATCCTTGTGATGTACAGTGTGCTCAGACAAAATGTCACGTCGAAGGTACGTTATGTGATTCCTTCGTTACTCGTTGTCGTCGTCTATTTCGTTTCGTCTTACTTGATCTTTATCGGGTGAACTCATGCATCAGCCTTAGGGCTGATGTTTTTTAAATTGGGAATGCGAATTCATTGCTTCGGGTATAGGGGAATGGAAGGAGGGGTGGCGATGCAAATGCAAGAAGTGGAAACACGGCAAGCGTATACGATTTTGATTCCGGCCTATAACCCTGACGAGGCACTCGTCACACTCGTTGAGAAGTTGAGGGCACGCGGGTTTTCGACCATCATTGTGGTCAATGACGGTAGTGACGAGTCGACGGTAGGGACATTTGATAAGATTGCATCATTTGTCGACCAAGTGCTAACGCACGAACAGAATCAAGGGAAGGGAGCAGCAATCAAGACAGGATTACGCTACGCGGTAGATACGTACCCGGAAAAAATAGGGGTGATCACGGTCGATGCCGACGGGCAACATCTACCAGAGGATGTCGTCAACGTGTATGAGGAAGGTGTGAATAAACCACATCATCTCATCATGGGATGTCGAGATTTTAGCGGAGAGGCGATTCCGTTCCGGAGCCGATTCGGCAATCAGGCGACACGGCTTGTCATGTTGATTGGGAGCGGGCTGAAGTTAAAAGACACGCAAACGGGACTTCGAGCCATCCCGATGCGATATGCGCGACAACTGATTGACATTCCTGGAAATCGATATGAGTTCGAGATGAATATGCTCACGTTCACGAAACGATTGCAGGTCCCGATTCAACAAACGACCATCCAGACCGTATATGAGAATGAAAATGATTCATCCCATTTTAGACCGATTCTCGACTCGATTTTAATTTATCGGATGTTTTTGATGTATTCGTTATCCTCTGTCGCCTCGTTCCTTGTCGACGTAGGGATGTATGCGCTCTTTATTTATTTATTATCCCCATACTTCGATACGGCTCACGTCGTCATCGCGACGGTCATCGCTCGAATCATTTCCTCTCTCTTCAATTATCTCGTTAATCGAAAAGTAGTCTTCGATTCGAAGGCGCGGCGGTCTCTTCCGAAATATTTTAGTCTCGTCGTGCTTCAAATGGCTGTTTCAGCACTCCTTGTTTATCTCTTGTTTCTCTTGCTCAGACAAGGCGAGGTCATCCTAAAAGTAATCGTCGATAGTTTTCTCTTTTTCGTCAGTTATTATGTCCAGAAGAGATGGATTTTCAAAAAATAACCGGTCATGATTTCATGACCGGTTTAATATGCGAGCGTTCCTGTTTTCACGGACGTATAGCGATGTAATTCTTTTGGGCTTGTGATGCCGGTTTTTTGCATCATGTCTCGCATAAGTAGCGCGCATACGCGAGCGTCTTCTGCGGCATCATGATGAATAAACGGCACGTTCAAGTGTTCTGCCATCGTGTTCAACTTATGGTTCGGGAGTCCTGGATACAGTTTACGTGACAGTTTGACGGTGCAACCGTACTCGATTGTAGGGAAATCGAATAGATCATATTTCACAATCGCCTTTCTCAAGGCACCCATATCAAATGAGGCGTTATGTGCGATGACGAGGTCCACTTCCCGTAAAATCGGGTAAAGAGAGGAAAGCACTTCCGGTAAGGCCGGTGCATCCCACACGTCACTAGGACGAATGCCATGGACGCGGATGTTACCCATATCAAAGTCTTCCTCCGGGTTGACGAGTCGCTGGTCTGTTTCGACCACATCTCCGTTTTGAAGGATGCTCCATCCGACAGAACAGATGCTGCGACTATCACGGTTAGCGGTCTCCACGTCAAGTGCGAGAATGGTATGGTTCATAGTTTACCTTCTTTCGTATGCAATAAAAAAAGTCTAACAGAAAGTTAGACGAATGTCGTGCTTAAGCGGCAACGAGGGTACGGCAAGCTTCCGCACAACGCTCACATGCTTTGGCACAGGCTTGGCAATGGTCATGCTGATGGCGTCCGCACTCAACCGCGCATGTATCACAGACCTGGGCGCATAGTGCGACGATTGGTTTTGAGAAGGCTGAATCTGTTTCTAAGGCATTTAAAGCCAATGTGCAGATGTCAGAACATTCCCGTGTCAATCGGATACATTCAGTGAACATGTGTAAATCTTCTTCTTGTAAACTTTTTGAGAAACAATGATTACAAGCGCGCATGCATTCAATCACGCTCGTCAATGTCTCTTCAACAGATGTGCGTTCCATCAAAAATTCCCCCTTATATGAAAAAGTCTATCTAACATTACCCGTTCAGAAAGGGGTTGAATCGCATCATGCCAATAAAAAAGCCACACCTCATTCGAGATGTGACAAATTAATGGAGCATAGGGGGCTCGAACCCCTGACCTCTACGCTGCCAGCGTAGCGCTCTCCCAGCTGAGCTAATGCCCCGTTCGAAATCATTATATCATCGTAGTATTCGACATGGCAATTCCCTTTTTGAATTTAGGTTTATAAAATTGGAGACGTGGGAATTTCATGTTAGACGTTATATTAAGAAAGCAGGTGTGCTTCATGGAAATGATTCTTTTGGCACTCTTACCGGCACTTATGTGGGGGAGTATTCCACTCATCGTGTCGAAAGTGGGAGGAAAACCGATTCAGCAGTTAATCGGAACAACCATCGGGGCGATGATCATGGCGGCCGTGATTGCCCTCGTCTTCCGACCGGAGTTCACGACACTCGCCATCGTGACCGGATTTATCTCAGGGGCTTTCTGGGCGCTCGGTCAATATTTGCAGTTCCAATCGTTCCAAATCTTGAGCGTCTCCAAAGCGATGCCAATTAGTACGGGGATGCAGCTCGTCGGGACGTCTCTCTTTGGGGTCATCGTTCTCGGTGACTGGCAAACGACGACGGAGCTATGGTTAGGGTTTTCAGCGCTCGTCTTGATCATCATCGGGGCGACCATGACTTCATACCAACAGAAGAAAGATCAGGATAGTGCCGGAGCTTTGAAAAAGGGATTACTCGTCCTATTCGTCTCGAGTATCGGTTACGTCACGTATGCCGTCTTGACGAACTACTTTGAAGTAGAAGGAATCACCGCGATTCTCCCACAATCTGTCGGGATGTTCATCGCAGCACTGCTTTTCAGTCTTCGTGAAAAGGACGTCAAGAAACTGGATCCACGCACATTCAAAAATATCTTGGCCGGGCTTGCTTGGGGGATCGGGAACTTCGGACTTTTCGTTTCAAGCGGAGAAGTGGGGATTGCGACTTCATTCGCCTTATCCCAATTAAACGTCGTTGTGGCGACACTCGGTGGAATCTATCTCTTGAAAGAAGAGAAGACGACAAAAGAACGTGTCTTCGTCTTTATGGGAATCGGTTTGATTGTCGTTGCCGGATTTATGCTTGGGATTGCCAAGAGTTAAATTTTTAATGATGGACTAAAAAACCTTGAATGCTCACTCAACGTAGAGTGCCATTCAAGGTTTTTGTTTTGAGTAAATTTTAATCGTTGACTTGAGGGCAGGAGAAGATGTAATCGATAGGGAAGTAATCTCATGTTGCGTTCGTCATATAGGGCGTACAGCGTAATCGTGATTGATTAGAAAAATGTAGAATAAAGGGGAAACGAATCATGGAATCAAATGTCGTGACGATCTCAACGCTCGTCGATGCACCAATTGACACAGTCTGGAAACTCTGGACAGACCCTGAACATATCAAACGATGGAATCATGCGTCTGACGATTGGCATACGACCGAGGCGGAAAATGATTTACGGATCGGTGGGAAGTTTCGTAGTCGGATGGAAGCAAAAGATCAGAGCATGGGCTTTGATTTTGAAGGGGTATATGAGGAAGTTGAAGTAAATGAGCTCATTCAGTATCGCCTTGAGGATGAACGGAGAGTCAGAATTTCATTTGCTTCAGAAGGTGATCAAACGAAGGTGGTCGAGGTGTTTGATGCGGAATCGATGAATCCGGTTGAAATGCAACGACTAGGCTGGAAGGCGATCCTCGATAATTTCACTCGATATGCGAATGGGAAGAGTGTATAAAAGATAAACGGAGGCTTTGAACAGCAGGTCCCTTTTCCATTAAAGTGGACGCTGCTGTTTGTCATGTTAGGCTAAATGATTGTCTTGGTGCGAGACGAATATAAATAAAAGGTGCTGGCTGTCTATATGTATGATTACACGTTACTAGAGAGACTCCTATTCCGATTTCCTTCTTGCGATCATCAGAAAATAAAATCAGCGTTAGATCGGAAAACGGTATTGATTACTGGAGCGAGCTCAGGAATCGGGCAGGCGTTCGCTTATTTACTAGCAGATACAACCGCGCATCTGATTCTCGTTGCCCGTAGAGAAGCAGACATGAACGCCATGAAGTCTGAAATAGAAAAGGGGTCAGCCACGGTGACCGTGTTCCCGGCAGATCTTCGAATTGAAGAGGAACGGAATGGTTTGCTGTCGTATCTCCATCAACTACCGGAAGGATTGGATGTTTTCGTCAGCAATGCAGGAATCTCCATCAATCGTCCCATCATCGAGTCACTCGATCGATACCATGACTTCACGCGTACGATGGCGATCAATTATTTTGCTCCGGTACAAATGATGCTATCGCTCATTCCGGTGCTCGAAAAGAAGAACGGGCAGATCGTCAATGTGTCGACCATCAATGTGTTACTTCATCCTTTTCCTCACTGGGCGGCCTATCAGGCATCAAAAGCCGCGTTCGATACGTGGTTTCGCTCAACGGCTCCGGAACTCACAATCAACAATATATCCACGACGACTATATATCTACCGCTAGTAAAAACTCCGATGATTAAACCGACGCTTGCTTATCAGCATTCACCTGCCATGTCACCGGTACATGTGGCAGAACTGATCGGACATGCCTTGTATACGAAACGAACAGTATATAAGCCGTGGTGGTTGTTCCTCGGTCAAGTAGCATCACTTGTTTTCAGAAGACCGATAGACTGGATGGTCCCTACATTCCTTAAGAGAAAGGAGCGTGACAATAAGAATGGTTAAGTTATTGAAAGTCTTGTCGCAGCTCCATTTTCTATCACCATTGAACCTAGGCCGTCTGTTCGTCGCAATCCGTCAAAACGGAATCAACTTGATGCTTCTTTTTACATTGATTGAAAAAGCAGGGAGTCAAAATACGGCTTTAGTGGACAGTCGAGAAACAGTGACATATCAGGAGCTAAAGACACGTTGCGAACACCTTGCTCATCATTTGGCTGATCAGTATGGGGTTAAAAAGGGACAAAAAGTGGCGTTTCTTTGTAAGAACCACGCGTCTTTCTTGCAAGGGATGTTTGCGGCCTCACGACTCGGTGCAGACATCTACATGCTTCATTCATCGATGAGTCAACTGCAGTTCGACCGGCTCGTAGAAGAACAATCATTCGATCTTTTGATTTACGATGATGAGTTTAAAGACTTAATTGAAAACTCGTCTTACGAACATTCGACCCTCGTCAGCTATCATGAGGAGAAGGTATCAATCAACCGTTTATCGGATTCGAAGCGACCTCATATAGGAAAGCTTCAGGCCGCATCGAGCGGGAAAATCGTGCTGTTGACCGGTGGCACTACGGGTAGTCCGAAACAAGTGACTCACAAACCATCCCTCTTTCACTTTCTAGCTCCATTCACGGCTTTATTGAATCGGTTGCAGTTACCGTCTTTCAACACTGCCTATATTGCCACCCCAATTTACCACGGCTATGGCATCGCCATCCTTTTATCTTTTCTAGCACTAGGGAAAAAGGTCGTCATTCAGGAGAGCTTTGATGTGCAAAGAGCCTGTGACCTCATTCGGCGACACAAGGTAGAAGTGGTCACGGTCGTCCCGCTCATGATCCACAAAATGTTACGACACGAACCAACATCGCTTGGTTCGCTCGCTTGTATCGCGTCCGGTGGTGCGAAGCTTCATCCCGTTTTAGTCCGTGAAGTCCATAACGAGTTAGGGAACGTCTTATACAATCTATATGGGACGTCGGAAGCGGGCTTGAATCTGATCGCCACACCAGAAGATTTACAGTATGATGCGAATACGCTCGGGCGAAGGATTCCGGGAGGGGACTTGCAGGTAGTGAAGGATGGAATGGAAGTCAAGGCAGGCGCCATCGGGGAATTTTGCATACGAAATAAGTGGTCCATGCAAAGCAGGAAGAACCACTGGATTCAAACGGGTGATGTCGGATACCGGGATGAGAACGGCTATTATTTTTTGTGTGGACGAACAGACGATTTGATCATCTCGGCAGGAAACAATATTTATCCCGGGGAAGTCGAGACGGTTTTGCGCGACCATCCGAATGTCGAGGACGCCGCCGTCGTCGGGGTAGAGGATGTGTACGCCGGTCACATCTTGAAGGCATATGTACAGGTATATGATGAAGTACTGACAGAAGAGGCACTAGTGAGCTGGTTGCGTGAACGAGTGACAACATATCAGCTTCCTCGAGAAATCGTGTTTGTGAAGGAGTTGCCTTATACAGCGGTTGGAAAATTGGATAGGAAACGACTTGAGATGATTAATCACTCGTGCAGCTGAATAGTTAAGAAGGAGAGAATCGAAACGCAGTAACCACAGATAACTAACGTGATCACTGCTTCAACTTGAATTGTTTGAACCGCCACATCATCGACGTCAAAAATGCCGACCATGCACCGAGTACAAGGATATAAATTCCTAAGAATAATACAAATGCCCCATAGTCTTCGAGCTCTTCAAATGGATTTTGAATAATCATCGGTTCGGATAGTATGCCGACCATCAGCAATGGAATGAAGAAGAGAAAGAAACGTTTCCGAAAGTAGTGTTTGTACGGTTGCGAGAATGTCTGCTCCATAATCGTACCTCCTCAATTGAATTACACTTATTTACATATATGATAGCATATTCTCAATTGTTGTTGGATGTCTTTTCAGGCGATTTTAAATAAAACAGGGTGGTCGATTCATTCAGCCACCCTTCAGTCTGATTATTCACTTGATCCAGCCAGTTCTCCCGTCCCAAACGTCGCGCTGAACGCACGACACCAGATGACGACGGTATTGTACTCTTCTAGATTCACATCCTCTGGGATTAAATAGTTTTGATTCCCGATGTTACCTTTTAGCGCCCCTAGACTGACGCCCTCGGTCGTCTCTTGCCCTGGTTTCGTCAAATAGACGAATAAGTCAGGACCGTTCGTCGTCTCGAACTCTTCAAATCTGAGGTACGTCCCGTCTTCTGCCTCGACCGAGCGGATCGTGCCGATCGTCTCATAATTTTTCTCCCCGTCCATGAACACACCCGCTACTTCGGTTGGACTTGGTTGTGCTTCCGGTGTCTCGGACGACTCTTGATCTGATTCCTCTACCTCTGGAGTTGGTGATTCGATAGCTGTCGGCGGCAATCCTTTATCGACCGTCTCGGTTAAAAATAGTGGGGAGATGAGCCACCAGGCAACAGCGATTACGGCTACGCCGATCACACCGATGATGAGGTTCGTACTTGTTTTCATATATGAGTCCTCCTTTTCGGATGTATGAACCGTTATATCCCATTTCCCGATTAATGTGCTTATTAAAAGACGCGAATGCTAACATTCGCGTCTGATGACCGTTATACGGTTTCCGTCCAGTTTTCCTCGATGAACTCGTCACGTCCTGAAATGGCCCGGTCTTCCTTATAATGCTTCGGATTCTTTTTATGATAATCCTGATGGTAGTCTTCTGCAGCGAAGAACGTCGTCGCCGGAATGATTTTCGTGACGATCGGAGCCGTGAAGCGACCACTTACCGCTAATACGTCTCGACTCGCCTCAGCCGCGACTCGTTGTTCTTCCGTATGATAGAAGATGGCTGGCGCATACTGAGGTCCCCGGTCTTGGAATTGCCCCTCATCGTCCGTCGGATCGGTCTGAATCCAATACAGTTCGAGGAGACGTTCATACGAGAATAATGCTGGATCATATGTGATTTGAACGACCTCGAGGTGCCCCGTCGTCCCAGTTTTCACTTGTTCATACGTCGGATTGTCGACCTGTCCGCCCATATAACCGGACACGATGCCTTCGATCCCTGGTAATTCTTCAAATGGTGTCACCATGCACCAAAAACAGCCGCCTGCGAATGTTGCTTTTTCCATACTGTCGTTCCCTCCAAATCGTCATTCAACAAAAAAGCGCTCACGTCGGATGACATGAGCGCTTTCGTCATATCGTCCAAGGTTTCCCTTGCTGGTCGTAGCACCTTGCCTAAGGCAGGTTGCTGTGAAGTCGCGGAGCCAGATCTCTCGTTCACTCTTGATATCGATATGTAGTTGGTGAGAGCATCATACCACCCTCAAAATACATTCGTCAATGATTCGGTTTTCGTTTCAACTGAAAAACCGTCAAGACGATGATGAATCCAATCAACCCGATGGAAATGAGCGTACCATACGGCACATTCTCCCCGTATAGCTGTAAGAAAAATAGACCGAATACGGCAAGCAACACAAAGACATAGGAGCGAGTCATTGGGACCTCCAGTTTTTTCTTAAGTGTATCAAGAACATATCGACTTGGCGATACGAAAAGGAGATCAGACGTAGAGCACGAATAAAGGGGAAGAGATAAAGGAGGAATGCATGATGGAACAAATCCAATTACATGAACTGACGATCGAACGTGCACATCGCGGGTATAAAGAGGGACAATTCACGGCGAGAGACGTGACCGCCTATTATTTAGGACGGATTGCGACGTATAATGAACGACTTCACGCCGTCATTCAAGTCAATCCGGACGCACTGTTCGAGGCAGAGGCGGCAGACCGGGCCTACCGAAAAGGGGTACGCAAACCGCTACTCGGCATTCCCGTCTTAATCAAAGACAATATCGAGACGAACGGTCTGATGCGAACGACTGCAGGTGCTGCCGCGATGCGACATCATTTCGCCGCTCGAGATGCCGAGCTCGTCAAACGGTTGCGGGCTGACGGGGCCATCATCCTTGGCAAAGCGAACCTGTCCGAGTGGGCGAACTTTTTAACAGAAAATATGCCGAACGGTTGGAGTGCCGTCGGTGGACAGACGATGAACCCATACGGCGACGGGTTGGATGTCGGGGGGTCAAGTTCAGGGTCGGCTTCAGCGGTTGCGGCAAACCTCACGCTTCTCGCAGTCGGATCAGAGACGAGCGGTTCGATCGTCCATCCGAGTGTCCATAACAGCATCGTCGGGATCAAGCCGACCGTCGGATTGATCAGTCGCTCCGGAATCATCCCGATCTCACGTTCTCAAGATACGGCGGGACCGATGGCGCGTACGCTTCGTGATGCGGTCATCGCCTTACAATCGATGTGCGGTGAGGATGAATCAGACCCGGCGACGTGGGAAACTCCAGTCGGACCGCCTTATGTGACATGTCTCGATGTGAGGCAAGCGGTCGGGATGCGTGTCGGATTTATCAAGCCAAATATTTCAGACGAAGAAGTCGGATTGTATGAGGGGGCGCTCCGATTGCTACGGCAAGCCGAGGTCGAACTCGTTGAGGTCACGCTACCAAAGCATGAGGCGCTAAATCAGGCGGACATCTTGTTCGACGAATTCAAGCTCGGGGTCGAGGCGTATCTTGCCAACACGACCGTGCCGTTTAAAACGCTTTCCGATTTGATCGAGTGGAACGCGGAACATCCTGAATCAATTCCGCACGGCCAGACCATCTTTGAAGAAGCGAACGCCAAATCTGGGAAACTGACTGAAGCGAACTATCTCAACCGTCGCATCGAGGACGTCCGTCTCGCGAAAACGGAAGGGATTGACACATTGCTTGCGTCACATAAACTGGACGCACTCATGCTGCCACATGACATGAACTATGACATGGCTGCAAAAGCAGGTCATCCGACGATTACAATCCCATATCAATTGAAAAAGAGCGGTGCCCCATTCGGTCTCTCGTTCACGGGGACGAGCTATGCGGAACGTGATTTAATCCGAGTCGCCTTAGCATTCGAACAATTCGTCACACGACCGACGCCTCCTGATTATTCGTAAGTTGCACCCGTCTCTCACGTCCGCTACAATGGTACGTATGCGGATTAGAGAAAGGACAGATTACAATGAAATCATCTATATACGGGTTGACATTCGATCAACTCACAAACGAGTGTACGGAAGCGGGATACGGTGCTTTCCACGCACGTCAAGTTTGGGACTCGCTCTACATGGACCGGGTCAAATCGATGGACGACCTCAACGTACGTGATGAGGTGCGTGATTACTTAACAGAGAAATATGTCATCTCGACACAAGAACTGTTCGTCAAACAAGAAGCGGGCGACGGGACGGTCAAATTCTTACTTAAATTACATGACGGGCACTACATCGAAACGGTGCTCATGCGTCACAAATACGGACGTTCGGTCTGTGTGACGACTCAGGTCGGTTGTAACATCGGCTGTAGCTTCTGTGCAAGCGGCTTGTTGAAAAAGACGCGTGACTTGACGGCGGGTGAGGTCGTCGAGCAGATCATGACCGTCCAACACTTCCTCGATGAAGAGGGTGAAGGGGACCGCGTCAGCCATATCGTCGTTATGGGAATCGGTGAACCGTTCGATAACTTCGACAACTTGGTCGACTTCTTGCGTGTCGTCAAAGATGAGCGTGGACTTGCGATCGCCCCACGTAAAATCAACGTGTCGACAAGTGGTCTCGCGGATAAGATCTACAAGTTCGCAGACCTCGACTTACGCATCAACTTGGCGCTCTCTCTTCATGCGCCAAACGATGAATTACGTACACGCATCATGAAAATCAACCGGGCGTTCCCGCTTGATAAACTCATGCCGTCGATTCGCTATTATGTCGAGAAAACGAATAAACGAATCACGTTCGAGTATATCCTGCTCTCAAAAGTGAACGATTTGCCGGAACATGCGGAAGAACTCGCCGACTTGATCGAAGACATCAAAGACAAGTCGTACGTCAACTTGATTCCATATAACCCGGTCAACGAGCACATCCAATATGAGCGAAGCACGCCTGAGGACATCATGGCGTTCTACGACATCTTGAAAAAGCGTGGCGTCAACACTGGTGTCCGTCTCGAGCACGGGACAGATATCGATGCGGCATGCGGACAACTCCGCAGTAAGCATATGAACGTCGAAGGCGCGAAGTAAAAAATGGCCTCTCCGAAATCTCGGGGAGGCCATTTTTTACCGTTTTTGCCCGACATATTGAATCACAGCAGATTCCCCGTGATGGAGCGTGCCTTCTTCTCGCCAGACGACCGTCTCGTGTAAGACGAGCGGTACGAAATCGTCCTCTAGTTGATGGAACATCTCTTCGGTGTATAGAAGTGAGGCGTCGTTTGGTCCGCCTGTCCCGTAAGCGAGTTGATTTGTAGAGTAGACTTCTGTCAGGAAGAAACCATCAGGGCGAAGCGTTTTTTGGATACCGGCGAACACCTTTTCTCTGACAGGCGGAGGAAAGTGGCCAAAGATACAGATGACCATGTCATACGCCTCGTTTGGCCAATCGGCCTCATTTAAGTCGATCTGTTTCGTCTGAAGAGAGACATTTTGTGACGTCGCCAAGCGCTTCGCCTTTTCGAGCCCCACTTTCGAAGCGTCCCACATTTCGACTTCATAGCCGAGCGTGGCGAGCCATACCGCGTTTCGACCTTCGCCCTCCGCGATGGCCAATACGCGTTTTCTTTCTGGTTGATGAGACGTGACCCATTCGCGTAAAAATTCGTTAGGCTCTGTCCCATACACATATTCTTCCGAACTAAATCGTTCATCCCATTTCGACAAACCTTTCACTCCCTCGCTACGTTTCTTTCACTATAGCAAAACGAACGGACGACGGTGAAAATCCAACACGATTTTCCGGATTCATGCTTAGTCCCGATGCGAGAGGGGAATAGATTTCTGAACTAATGGATAGAGTGGAGGCTGTGCAATGGAGAAAGTAGATGCGTCGTTGTGGATTCGTGTACGGAATACGCTTGGTGAAGGTCCTTGTTGGGATGCTGAGCTGAAGCGGTTTTATTGGGTGGATATCGAAGGGCATACATTGTGGTGGTATGATGAGCGTGAAGATGAAATCTCGTCGTTTGAAGTCGGGAAACAAGTCGGTTTCGTCATTCCAAAAGTGACGGATGGCGTCGTTCTCGGATTGAAGGATGGCATTTATGAATGGGATGAGATCAATCGGGACTTGCAGAAGATTGTCGAGTTGGATGATCCGGACGGTCAATTGCGGTTCAATGACGGAAAAGCCGATCCATACGGTCGAATCTTCGCCGGAACGCTTCATCTCGAAGACGAAGAGAATCAAGCGACATTGTATCGTGTCGATCGAGATGGAACGACGACGACACTCATGGATGAGCTCACACTTTCGAACGGATTGACGTGGTCTCCTGACCATTCCGTTTTTTATCATATCGATACACCGACTGAAACGATTCGCCAATATGATTTTGACATGAAGGCCGGCACATTATCGAACGGAAAGGTCGTCATCGATTTCGCGGACGAGGATGGTTTCCCGGATGGTATGACATCGGATACGGAAGGATGTTTATGGATTGCGCATTACGCCGGAAGTAAAGTATCTCGCTGGAATCCATCAACCGGTGAAAAACTGTTAGAAGTTCACGTTCCTGCCCCGAATGTCACATCCTGCGCCTTTATCGGGGATGGGCTCAATCGATTGGCCATCACGACGGCTCGTGAGGGGATGGATGAGGAAGCGTTAGCCGAATATCCGGATGCTGGATCGGTATTTATCATCGATACAGAGGTGAAAGGGATGCCGCTATATCGCTTTGGGCGTTGAGGAGGACATGCAATGGTGAAACGACTGTTAGTTCGAGCGGGTATTGGGTTGGCAGTTGCGGCAGCGGTCAAGATGGGGATCCAAAAGTTGCAAGAAAATCGAGCACGGGAAGAGGATCATTCTTATCTCGACCCAAAATGGGACGAGGTGCCGAGTGTCGATTCTGACAAGGACGAGGATGAGGTCGGGTTGACGCAACTCGACTCCATCTATCGGGCGGAGTGGCAAGCGAACGCCTATCCCCGCTCGGAAGCAGAACGAAAAGCGTTGGAAGAATAAGAGCATGTTTTTCAAAACACGTCCGTATGGCGTGTTTTTTTGTTGACAAATCGGATCAGTCGTTTCAATATATAAAAAGTAATGATTACGATTTAATGGAGGTTCATCAATATGAAACGAATTCCAATCACGGTACTCTCGGGTTATCTTGGTAGCGGAAAGACGACACTGCTCAACCACATCTTACATAACCGGGAAGATAAAAAATATGCGGTCATCGTGAACGATATGAGCGAGTTGAACATCGATGAGAAATTGATTGAACAGGGTGGTTTCTCCCGTACCGATGAAAAATTAGTCGAACTCTCGAACGGGTGCATCTGTTGTACGCTCCGTGAGGATTTGCTGACAGCGGTCTATGAGTTGACAAAGGATCGCGACCTCGATGGCATCATCATCGAGTCTTCTGGTATCTCTGAACCGATTCCCGTTGCGCAAACGTTCACGTATGCCGATGATGCGCTCGGAATCGATTTGACGAGCCGTGTCTATATCGATGCGATGGTCACCGTCGTCGATGCGTACCGCTTCTTCAAAGATTTCAATTCTGGTGAATCGCTCATGGAACGTCAACAAGCCGTCGATACAGGAGATGTCCGTGAAGTCGTCGACCTACTCGTCGACCAAGTCGAATTTGCGGATATCATCTTGTTGAATAAGGCAGACCGAGTGTCTGAAGCGGAACTGCAGGAGATGAAGGGGCTACTTAAGACACTCAACCCGAGCGCCCGATTACTGACTTCAACTTACTCCGACGTAGCGTTAGACGATCTACTCGACGTCCAGTTGTTCGATTTCGATCAGGCGATGCGTGCGGCGGGATGGATTCAAGAACTTGAGGCAGAAGAACATACGCCGGAAACGGAGGAGTATGGCATCAGCTCGTTCGTCTACCGTCGTCGTCGACCGTTCCACCCTGAGCGCTTGATGAATTGGATGGAGCATTACCCTGAAGAAATCGTCCGCACCAAAGGCTTCTTGTGGATCGCGTCACGGAACGACCTTGCCTGTCTCTTCTCCCAGGCCGGATACGCATCGACGCTCGAACATGCGGGTCGTTGGTTAGCGACCCTTCCGGAGAGTGAACGAGAGGCCATGTTCGCCTCAGAACCGGAACTTCGCGAAGATTACATCGAGCCGTTCGGAGACCGACAGAACGAATTGGTCCTCATCGGTCAACGGATGGACCGGGAGGCGGTCGAGCAATCACTTGACGCCTGCTTGTTGACGGATGAGGAGATGGTAGCGGCGTGGGATTCGTTCCATGACCCACTTCCTGGTACTGGCCAACTCGTCACCTATTCAGATTGACCGTTTACAAACTGATGAAACATCGCTATACTGTGACTGCATAAGTAACCGCATATCAATGACTGCACTAGGGGTGCTTCGGCTGAGATGTGAGCATGGCTCCGATCCCTTATAACTCGATCCAGGTAATACTGGCGTGAGGAAGTGCGGCACTTTCTCTATGCAAGTTTGTATAGATTTTGTTGCTGCATTCTCATGAATGCGGCTTTTTTTATGCAAACACATATAGAGGGGGAAACAAGATGAATGAATCATGTGGCAAGAGTCCGATTGTCGGATTTCGCTTCACGCTTAGCCCGATGACAGATGACTTTATCGGGACGATCAAAGGGGCATTGAAAGGAACAAATATGACGGGTGTGTGGCGACATACGGACGACGTGTCGACCGTGATCCGAGGTCGCGCCGAGCACGTGTTCGACGTCGCACGGACCGTGTTGAGCCTGGCTTCGGAAGAAGGACGCCATGTCTCGATGAGCGGAACCTTCTCTGTCGGATGTCCGGGAGATTCGGCAGGGGATGAGGCGCTCGAGGCACCACCACAACCATTGAACGGAATTTCAAGAGAACAGTATGTCTCGTCACAGTTCGCGCTTTATCCGATGGGGGCGGAGCACTACATGGATCTCATCTATGATGAAATCGAGCAAGCGAAACAGGCGGGTGTCTATAATGACTCCATGCACTACGCATCAGGCATTCATGGGAACTTAGATGATGTGTTCTCGTATTACGAGGCGGCGTTCAACCGGACGCGCGAAAAGAATCGCCACGTCGTCATGACGGTGACGTTCAGTGTGAACAGTCCGTCACATGGAGGTCAACATGCTTAAATCGTGGAAATTGAAAGAGGTCGTCCTCGTCTCCGTATTGTCTGTCGTCTTTGCCGTCGTCTACTTATTGTTTGTCCATATCGGGAACTTATGGGCAGGGTTGATTGGACCGATTGCCTATGAGTGGATCTTCGGGATCTGGTTCATCGTGTCAATCATTTCGGCGTATATCATCCGGAAGCCGGGTGCTGCTTTCATCTCGGAAGTGATGGCAGCGACGATTGAGATGTTGATTGGAAATGCGATCGGACCCCGCATCATCTTGGTCGGCATCGTCCAAGGTCTTGGGGCGGAAGCTGTCTTTGCGATGACGGGCTATCGTCGATATGAGCTATGGGTTCTCATGCTAGCTGGATTTGGCTCGGCCGTCACGAGTTTCGTGTACACCTACTTCATGAGCGGATTTGCGATGCTTGAACCGGGATATGTGGCGACGATGTTCGGGCTGCGTGCGGTCAGTGGCATGGTCATCGCAGGAATCGGTGGGAAGTTGCTCAGTGACCTGTTGCTCAAGACGGGGTCGCTTCGTGGCTATGCGATTGCTCGGAGTGGGAACGTCCATGGTTGAGACAGAATCGCTTTCATTCCGATTCCCTGAAAGTCAGGACACCATCATAAAAGATGTGTCACTATCCATAAAACCTGGGCGCACGATTTTGACAGGAGCGAGCGGAAGCGGGAAGTCTACCCTGCTCGCGCTATTCAACCGTCTCTATCCGGAGAATTGTGATGGGATCCTTGAAGGCAGACTCGAACTATTGGGTCGCTCACACGACGACTACGAACCAGGTGAAATCAATCAGCGGATCGGGACGGTATTCCAAGACCCGGACACGCAGTTCGTGATGGAACGGGTGGATGAAGAACTCATCTTTACACTCGAAAATTTGCAGACGCCGGTCGAGGTCATCGATCAGCGCGTGACGGAGATTCTCGAGTCACTCCAACTGACTGATTACCGAAATCGTCACATCGATTCCTTGTCAGGCGGGGAGAAACAGCGAATCGCCGTCGCCTGCGCCCTCGTCGGACAACCGGAATGGTTGCTTCTCGATGAGCCGTTGACACACCTTGACCCAGTGACCGCGAATCGATTCGTCGACTGGCTCGATCACTTGGACAACGTGAACGTCATCGTCGTTGAACATCGCGCGCACTTATGGGGAGACTTTTTTGATTGGCATATCGAACTCGATCAAGGGCGGATTATACAGAACGAACCGTTTCAACCGGTCGATGATTTTTCATTCACACGAACTTCTGCATCACAACAAGAAGGCGAGCACTATTTGGTCGACGAGGTAGTGCGCGACACATTTCGATTAAAAGGGGTGACCCTAACAGCTCGTATCGGGGAAGTGATCGCCATATTGGGTCCAAATGGAAGCGGGAAGTCGACGTTTTTACGAAGTTTGACGGAGAGTGATCGCCGAGTCGGACTTGTCCCTCAATCTCCGGAACACTTATTTTTCATGAACTCGGTCGAGCAAGAGCTACAGTTTGGTCATGAGGAATCGATTGATTTCGTGATGGAGGAGCTATCCCTTGCGGATAAACGGTCTCTTAATCCACTATCGCTCAGTCATGGACAGAAGCGACGACTCGCCGTCGGGATCCAGTTACTTTCAAACAAACAGTTGCTTGCCTTCGATGAACCGACGGCAGGGCAGGATGAGCCGTCTCTCCATGCCCTTGAGAAATTGATGAAGCGACATGCGGATAAGGGACAGACCATCTTGTTCGTCACCCATGACTTGTCGTTCGCCCATATCGCCAATACGTTCTATTTGATGAAGGATGGGGAACTCTCAGGACCATTCGGGGATGAGCTTTGGGAGGACACGGAGAGACTTCGTCATTATCGACTAGCGGGAGGTCGAGAGCGATGTCACTCCATGATATGAATCCGACGATCAAGTTTGGGACGATGACGATTATCATGTTCGGGCTGGCCTTGTTTTATAACCCGTGGACCCCGCTCGTCATCATTGTCGGTACATTGACGATTCAATTTCTGGCGACAGACGTGTCCTGGAAGAAGTGGAGCCTGTTCTTGATCCCATTTCTCGTCACGGCGATTGGGACGTTTTGGACGACGCTCGTGTTTGGGAAGGAGCTCGGAGGAGAGACGTGGGTGACCCTTCTTGGTCAAGACATTTCAAAAGAAGAGGCACGCGTCGCTACGTCTCTTAGTCTGCGTGTGTTGGCATTCACCGTACTGTCGCTCCTCTTCATGTTGACGACCGATTCGAAACGTTTCGTCATGAGTTTGATGCAACAGGCGAGGCTTTCACCGACGATTGCCTATAGCGCGCTCGTCGGATTCCGTTTCCTCCCGTTGATGCAACGGGAGATGCATCAGCTTCAATACGCGCATCGTCTTCGCGGTGTTCCGCTCGACACGAAATGGGAACGGATCCGACATGTACCGAAACTCCTTCTCCCGCTGTTGGCAGGTTCGATTCGACGGGCGGAACGGGTCGCCTTCTCGATGGAGGCGAGAGGGTTCACGAATGGAAAACGGACCGTCTATGAGCGGATTGACATCAAATCGTCCGACTACATGTGGTCCGGTATATTCTTCATACTGTTCGGCCTTTCCATTTGGATCGGCATATGAAAAGACGACTCACGGAGAGTCGTCTTTCTTCGTTTCTTTCACGATACGGAACTTCGGTTTGACCGATTCATTGTTGAACGCCTCAAGGACGGTGTTTTCATTCGCCATTCGAATCTGTTGTGGTTCGCCTTTAGCTGTTGTACCGATGCAATACATATTTGCCTCATAATCCGCAAAGAGCGACTTATAAGATGTCGCGTGGTGCATCAATCGACCTGGTGAGCCCCAACCGACGATAATCATCCCGCCACTGGCCTCTACTTCTTGAAGCGTCTCTTCGACGTAATGATAGTTCGTCTCATCGAGCTGTGATTCCACATATGGAAGATTATCATTGACGGCGAGCGTCGGAACGAGGCTGATGACACGCATCTCTCGTATTGGTTGGGTCAAATGATTTTGCATCAGCATATAAGCACGCTGTGTTGTCGTGCCAGACAAAAAGGCATCGCTCATCCGCGGTGAATAAATGATGACGGCGCAGATGACCCCGTCCTCCACGTCGGTAAATTCATACGTTCGCATATAACGTTTCGTTTTATCTTCATTGAAGATTGATTTGACGCGGATGGTTACTTCTTCTACATGCGTATTCATTTCCATTCCTCACTTTTTCATGTAAGCATCAGCCGAGTGTCTTAAACCACTCGATATAACGAATTGTGTAATAAGCGACATGTTGACTAAATGTGTCACGTTCATCTGGCATATACGTAATCCCGGATTCATAGTTTTCGAAGTATGTCATCACATCATTGACGTACTGCTCACTTCGGTTGTATTCATAGATAGCGTTACGAATCGATGAGATCGAATCAGATGTTCTGCCTCCATGCTCACTTAAATAATACGCCGCTGTATGGGCAGAATCAACCAAGCTATGTGGATCTGCTTTTCCATCCCCATTGCCATCGCGACCGAGTCCTCCATATTGTTCAATCAATGAGAGGTCTGTCAAATCGACTTCGTCTTCTGGGACATCGCCTTTTACGTCATCGGTATCATATTCCCATCCTAGCCACGTACGAGGCATGAATTGAAAGGGACCGATTGCACCGACAGATGATCGCATCGAAGAACTGTGCGAAAAGATCGTCTCTACACGATGTACGGCTGCAAGTAATCGCCAATCGACGTCATACGTTTCAGCCGCGTCTTGATAGATGTCGATATGTGTATTCGGGACACCATGTTCCCCGTAGTACACACGATATAATCCATTATTGACTTTATCATGTTGACCGAGCCAGCCGACTGCACCGAGCAATAGCACGAGTACAATGATGAAACCGGTCAGTCGCAGCATCATTCGCTTCAAGATACCGCCTCCTAGCTTTTAGACAATACCCGAATAGTGTAGCATATAGCTAAGAGGAAGGACAGGAGTGGATATGGATGCTCGAACGACTCGTTTTTTCAGCCATCATCGGCTATATGCTGATTGTTCAAATCTTCAATGCGAGATTAATTCGCCCCTTAATCGAAACGAAAGGACGTACTTGGGTATATGAACAGACTGTGAAATCAGCTTGGGGGCTCAGTTTATTAATCGTTGCCCTCATATTCTTATTTCAAGTACCGCCATCTCAAGTTGGATTAAGGTTGGCACCAGAACCCGGCAACGAAGGGGCATGGCAAGTCTTTTATTTATCATGCATCCTTGTTACCTTTACGCTCGTCTTCTATTTACTAGTCAAAACTTCTGCCAGACTTCGCAATACCTTGCGCCCATACTATGAACTAGACTTAGAGAAACTGCTCCTTCCCCGAACTAAATCTGAAGAACAGGCTTGGAGTGCCGTCTCGGTCACTGCTGGCGTGACCGAGGAATTCATTTTCAGAGGAGTGCTCTTGTATACGATCACGCTCTATATAGAAGCGCCGAACCTGACGCTCGCCGTTATCGGAGGTGCACTGTTCGGTATGGCCCACGCCTATCAAGGGATTAAAGGAGTCCTCACGACGGGCGTCGTCGGTTTCGGACTCGCTCTCCTTTATTTAGGGATGGGTGTATTATGGCCGGTTATGGTGATACATGTACTCCTTGACTTGATTGCGGGCCCAATCCATGTCGATACAAAAAGTGAGTGACTGCCTCTTCGTAGCCAGGAGCGTCCTTGATGATACAATCGGTATGTTCGGCACCGTCAATCAATTTTATATCGTTTGTCCGGTTTAAAGCGTTCATCTCGACTGACATCCAAGTTGGAACGAAGTCGTCTTTTGAGCCGTGAACGAACAAGATAGGGGTCGTCGTTTCTGTGACGGCCTTTTTAGGCTGAACTTGATTCATGGTGAACCCGGCGCGAGACCATAAGAAATAATTGATTCCTGGTAGGAAAAGCTCGGCAGGGATATGGTGTAACTCCTTCAATTGATAACGCATCAGCTGTTTCATATCATCAAACGGACACTCCGCGATAGTGAAATCTACTTCGGTGAGCGGGGTCGTCTGTAAAACGGTCGCAGCGCCCATCGACACACCATGGAGACCGACCGTCTCGACCGTTTCATTTTCTCTTAACCAGTCGACCCAATCGATCATATCGATTTTTTCGTGATACCCATATGATGCGTACACTCCTTCAGACTCCCCATGTGAACGTAAATCGACGGCGAGTAAGTTGAATCCAAGCCGATGGAACATGGCGAGGTGAGGTGCCATGAAACTATGAGATGCCGTATATCCATGGACGAATACAATCCATTTTGTGGAACCTTCATTCCGATAAATACGACCGTAGAGACGGTAATCATCGCGCGATTGAATCGAGACATGCTCGAATGGGACGTCATGATAGAATGTACGATCCTCATCCGTATACGGAGCAAGTAACATCTCCGGTGTCTTCCGCTTTCCTCTCGTCATTCGCTTAAAGGCGTAATAACTGACCGCATAATAACCTGTGAATAATGATGCTAATCCAATTTGCCATTTTCGTTTCAAAAAGACCGACCCCTTTCATCGTTATTGTACCCGAAAGATACAGATGAGGTCCTCTTTTCTTACATAAGAAGGAAGTATAAGTAGCATAAACGGCTATCATCAAGACAACACGATGCTTCGAGCGACGTGCTCATTAGCGATATCATGAAGTGACAATTAAGAGAGGTGAGGGATGTTATGGGGAGGATAGATATCTTTCAAATGATTCAACAAGTACTGAGCAATCGGGAGGGGACACTAGATCGAGGAGTAACATTTTCATGGACGTGCGAGGGAGATGATCGAGTGGTCGGTCTGGTATTCGACTTGTTGCTAGACCGTTACTTTTTCTATAACAAAACGACCCTCCTGACCGAGGTTCAAGAGATTGCGCGTCTAGTCGGGTGTCGACCGGCTGAAATCGTCCGCGCATTCTCCTGCCTCTCGGGGATTCGACTCGAATCGAATCATATCACCGAACGACTGATGACGATTGAAGAAGCGGCCGTCTCGGAGGAGGGGGCAATCAGCGTCACCATTCGCCTGGGTGGATGGCTCACTTATCAATTGCATCAAATCTGTCTTCGTGATGCCGTTCTTCCTTGTTGACTTCGGTCAAGGTACCGTCAATCACGCGAAGGACACGATCACACACATCGAGCATCCGTTCATCATGTGTGATGACGACGACACGTCTCCCTTCTTCATGAGCCTGTTCGGCTAATAGTTCCATCACACGACGTCCATTCTCATAGTCTAGACTCGCTGTCGGTTCATCTGCCAAAATGAGCTGCGGGGAGTTGACCAACGCCCGTGCGACGGCGACTCGTTGCTTTTCACCTCCTGATAAGGTCGTCGGGAGATGGTGCAGACGGTGTCCTAAGCCGAGGTTGGTCAATAGTTGTTTCGCATCGATTTTTCTTTTCTCCTGAATCAATTCAAGTTGTTCTAGCACCGTCAAGTAGGGAATCAGATGAGCCTGCTGAAACACGAACCCGACTTCATGTAGGCGTAACAGACGAAGTTCTTCTTCATCCAATTCGAAGACGTCGCGTTCGTCCATGAAGAATGCTCCTTGATCTGGTTTTCGCAATAGACCGAGGATGTATAACAACGTACTCTTCCCGCTACCACTCGGACCGACGATGGCGACACATTCGCCTGGTGATACATGTAACTCGATGTCATTCAATACGAAATGACCGTCAAACTGATGTGATACATGGCTTAACCTCATGATGCTTTTCCTCCTATGATTTCAATTGCGTCGACTTGACGGAGTTTCCATAACGGTAGCAATGCGCCGATAACCGATAAAAAGATGAACATGGAGCCGAATAGCGCGACATGACCGAAGTCAACAAGAAACGGTAGGGTCGATGGAATCAACGCGTCGACGATGTACATGATCCCAATCGACGTGGCGACTGCTGCGGAAACGATGACGATGACCTGAAAGAGCAGTGCACGTCCGATGACGCGTGGTGATAAACCGATTGCCTTCAGAATTCCGAGTTCAGGTAATTTTTGAAGCGTGAATAAATAAAAGAAGGCGGTCAAAATAAACGTTCCGATTACGAGCAGAAAGGCACGCATCATTGTGAACGTACTTTGTTCGGCACTATATCCAGGGACCGACTCAATCAAATCTTGTTGACTCATGACGAGCGCATCGGATACCGTAGATTCCGTTCCAATCTCAGCAGATACATATGGACGTTGTTCGGAATGATTTAAATAATCGAACCACGTCTCATTCGTCGTGTACATCACTGGTCCATGACTATAGCGTCCTAGTGCCTCACCGGCAATCGTAAACCGGTAGTTGGAAGCGAAGTCGATCAACGGATCACCTGGTCTAAGATTTTCTGAAAGACTAGGATCGAAAACAACCTCACCTTTTCTAAGTGGGGAAACAGGACCGATATTGCTATCTTTTGGAAGAGCGAATAGTGTCACCTCTTCTTTTTTACCGTCAATGGTGACCGTTAGCGGTCGGACGCTCATCGTCTCTTTTGATGTATCCTTCGTGACCTCGATGAACGATCGTGTCAATTGACCTTCTGAGTCCGGATCTAGCCGATAGGTCGTAGCATTCAATTCATGCAGAGCAGAACCGTTATCATATGCGAGGCCGTCTGCTAGCCCTGTGATGAGCGTCGTCAACATGACAATCAATAATGTGATGACGAACAACATGGAAAATTTTCTTTTCTGTCGCCACATCTCTTTCCAACCTAACTGCATAAAAAAACCTCCTTCAAGTGCTGATGAAGGAAGTGTAAGCAATCTTTATGAACAGAATATGAACGACATCAAAAATGTAGATGAATCGTGGTACCGATACCTACGCTTGATTCGACTGTGATCTTTCCACCATGTAATTCGATGATATCTGATGTGATGGCGAGACCGAGACCGGTCCCCTGACTCGTTCGAGCTGTGTCACCGCGATAGAAGCGATCGAAGAGGTGCTCTTTCGTCTCCTCGTCCATTCCAATCCCTTCATCCGTGAACGAGATGACGAGGTCTGGGTCAAGTGTACAAGTGACGTGGATGGTACCTCCATCATGTGAAGCATGGATGGCGTTCACCAGTAAGTTGTTCCAAACTTGTGCGAGTAGAACCGGATCGCTCATCAATTCCGCATCCTGTGGAATATCGGTAACGACGGCAATTCCTTTTTGATCAAGGGCGAAGGCGTTCATTTGAATGACTTCGGATACTGATTGCAGCACATTCACATTTGTCTCGAGGATTGGTGGATTTTCATCCAATCGTGATAACAGCAGGAGTTGCTTCGTCAATTGGGACAGACGCTTCGTTTCCTGCTCAATGACAAGCGCATATTCCTTCGAATCTCCTTCGGTTTCGTCAGACAATTTTTCAGCATACCCAACTAGGGAGGTCAACGGAGATTGAAATTCATGGGAGACATTCGAAACAAATCGCCGTTGTCTCGCTTCTGTCCGATCAATCTCATTCGACATATATTGAAATTGACGTGCCAACGTCCCAATTTCATCTTGTCGCTCGACAGGTAGGTGTTCCGGAGCTTTACGCATGGCGACGGATGTGGTTGCTTTCGTGAGCGTCTGTAACGGCCGGACGAGGGACCTTGTCGAAATGGCGATCAAGCCAAATGCTAATAGCGTGACGAGCGCAAAAAATAGTCCGACGAACAGATGTAACTCACGGATTTGGGCACTCAAATCCGGACGGATAAAGATGACGTCTCCGTTTTCAAGTGTAAATCCATATGTGTTCTTTAATTCGTTATCGAACAGTCCGAGCAAGAAGAGATGAAACGGGAAGTCACGCATTCCTTGATAGGGTGACCCGTTCCGTACAGATTGGACTACCGAATCAGAGATGGTCTCGTCTCGAAACTCACCGCCAAAACGTTGACGCTCGTTCGTTGCGTCCACGACGACCAATTGATATCCGGTCGCGGCTAAAAAGGTGTAGAAGGCATCATGGTCTAAGTCGGTATGTTCCTCAATATACGACTCTGCCATTTTGGCGACCCGTTCCGTTTTCTCGCTATAGGATGGTTGCCACCACGTATAGTAAGCGACATTACTGACCAACAAGGAGATTGCCCCTGATAAAAGTAAAATCAAAAACATCGTCACGATGATTCGCGTATAAAGAGTTTTCATGCGTTCACCTCAAGCGAGTATCCAACGCCTCGAACGGTACGAATCGTCAGAGCTGGATGGTCGAAACGGTGACGGAGACGTTTGATATGCACGTCGACCGTTCGCTCATCTCCTTCGAAATCAAATCCCCATATGAGTTCAATCAATTCCTCCCGTCGATATACCCTCCCTGGAAACGAGGCTAATTGAAACAAGAGCTCGAACTCTTTTTTAGGGAGATAGAGTAACTGATCGTCTAAACGTACCTCATATTCTCTCAAATCTAAGTGGAGCGGACCGGCTTGAATTTGGGAAGCGGCCGAGCGTTGATATCGACGCGAGACGGCTTGCAATCGGAACAGTAATTCCTCTGGGATGAACGGCTTGGTCACATAGTCGTCTGCCCCGTACTCGAAACCTTGGCGTTTATCCTCCCATTCATCAAGAGCGGTCAAAAGGATGACGGGTATATCGAGAGACGCCTTGAGTCGTCGACACAATTCACGGCCATCAAGCCCGGGGAGCATGATGTCGACAATCGCAGCATCGATCGGATGCATCGTAAAACGTTCTTCGCCTGTCTTCCCATCAGTCGCCGTTATCACCTCATGACCCGCATCCTCGAAGGTCTCCTTCACAAGGCGTAAAATTGATGGATCGTCTTCTACGATGAGTATTCGCATAAATATGTTCCCTTCATCACTAGTTTACGTCAAATGAGGTGACTCTTCGCGAGTCACCTCATGTCGTATTCGTTTCATTCAATTACTTTGTCATATTTTCATGTAGGGCACGGAGTGCGCGGATAAAAGCATCTTTAAAATATTTGTCTTCTTGAGTTTCGAGTGTCTGAATGGCTTTTTGGTCACCATTGCTCGCTTTCACGAGGAGATTGACCACTGTCCCCCAACGCTTCACATGTTCAGGTCGAGGATGGTTCATCGCGGTCGTGAGACTAAACCAGTAAGGTTGATCGCGCCGCTGTAGCGTGGCAATCATTCGTTTTGCGAGAAGGGCTTCTTCTTCAGAAGGAATGGTGGCCGTAGCGAACCATCCGAGCAGTGACGTACTCATCGACTCGAGCTCTTGTTTCATAGAGGATTCGATAGGGAGGCGACCAAAGTCCGTCACGTTGACGAAGACTAATCGGTCTTTCAGATCGATATGGGTGATCCATCCAGATACCGATTTCAGTTTCTCGCGTTCCTTTGATTGAGCTTTACACGTATAACCCTGTTGTTTTCCGATATAAATCCGGAACTGTCCTCGGTCGACATGCTTGTCTACCTTGAATTCGATATCTTGTCCCACTTGAAACGGTTGATTCCGCTTATTTAATGTTTGTCCCTTCTGTAGTTCTGGACGTTTCGAGATGTGACGCAACGCTTCTTGCTCCATTCGGTCATCTAATGTCCAGAGGTTATGAGGGGTCACGTTTTTAAAACGATGACGTCGAACATAAATATACTGATCGAGTGCCTCCATCGCGTCTGCGGAAGTGGAGGTTCCGTTAATAAAGTCATCAGCGATGTCACGTAAGGTGAGGGATTCGAGACGATCGATGTGTCCCGAATAAGGGACGCTTCCGACAACAAACAGCGCAGTCGCAATCAACTCACTTTCACGAGGGGTCAACGGTCGTTTGGCCATGATGCACTTCCTCTCTAACTTCATATGTTCAGTATAACAAAAACATCTTGGACGTTGCGAATTCAACTGACATTTGGAAAAAAATGAGGAGTGAACAGGATTCCCACATTTTATCTCGAATACTCACATGTAGAAAATCCGATGAAGCTATGAAAAGTGAGGTGAGGCGATGAAGCTCTCCATCGAGCCGGGGGATTATGTCGTATTGATAGAAATCAATAAAGAAGTATTAAAATGTGCCTCCCTAGAGGAAGCTGACCAGGCAGATCGCCTACGATATGAATTGGTCGGTCGTATGAGTGAACGTTTGCCTGCGGAAGTCATCGTTCCGTCCATCATCGACTACATCCGATTCGGAAGCGGGTATATCGGAGATCGAATCGTCTGGGATGCCGAAACAGAGTCTTTTTTTTGTCAGCAATTCGAGACAATCGATGGTTCTCCGCTCGGTGAAGACCTTGAGGGATTCCGTCCCGACCCGAGTCGAGTCGAACTAGCCCGATACTATACGTACTTGACAATCGGCCGAATCGTCGAGTTCGATATGTTACACCCGGACGAAACGAGTTATTGGTAAACTTTCCGACAACTTTTTATTCAAAAAAAGGGAAATCTAATCCAAAGTTTGAGATAATGAAGTCACTTTGTAAGTTTGGAATGGAGCGGAAGGAATGAAAAAGATTGCCCTTTTGACAGCGCTTGCCCTTTTACTGCCGGTCGGAGTAGATGCTGCGAAACCTGTCATCCTTGAAAAACACGGTTATGTGGTCTCGGAACCACGTGTCACGAGTCAATATTATGTACGTCAAATCGGAACCGATTTGGCTTGGAGTAAAACGCGCGGTGCCTCTGACATCGTCATCGCCTTGATTGATTCTTCGGCTGATCGTAATCATATGGACTTAAAAAACGTACCTCGTGTTGTCAATTCGATGATCGGCCCTTATACGGCTGACGTCCATGGCACGCATACTGCTGGAATTATGGCGGGGAAACATAATCGAGTCGGCATTGCCGGACTTGCACCTAATGTTCGCTATCACTTCTACAACGTATTCTACGGTAAAAACTCGGAATCCACCGATTCATGGACAGTCGCGAAAGCGGTCGATACGGCGGTCGCCAAAGGCGCGACCATTATCAACTTGTCTTTGGGTGGAGATGACTACGATACCCGCTTGGCGACATCCATCAAGCGTGCGCGAGCGAAGGGCGTCATCGTTGTTGCTTCATCAGGAAACGATGGGAAACGTCAGACATCGTTTCCTGCCAGCATGAACGAAGTGATTGCGGTCGGAGCCATCGACTCTCGCCACCGAATTGCGAGCTTTAGCAATATGGATGACCATGTGAGAATCGTCGCGCCTGGGGTGAACATTTTATCACTTGGAGTGAATAATCGCTTTGTCTATATGGACGGGACGTCCATGGCGGCACCGATGGTCACGGCAAGCCTCGCACTCGTGAAATCGATCAATCCATATTTGACACCGGGTGAGGTCGATCATTTACTTGCGAAAATGCCGCGCGCTTCAGGTAAATCGTATACAGAATTAAATACGATGAAGCTGCTTGAAGCAACAGCACGCCCGATTCATATCTCAACCCCTTCCGTATGGGAGAGTCGATATGTCAAAAACGTTAAACTGAGTGTAATGAATCATTCCAATCTCAAATCAACGTTCTCGTTGTATCAAGGGAGCAAGAAAGTCAAAACGCTCACACCGAACCGGTCGTTCACAATGTATTCGAACGGGGACTGGCTACCAAGCGGTCAATATCGAATCGTTGGGCAAGTGACGGACGGAAAATATAAACGTTATACAAGTCGGACGATTGAATACGTCAATACGTTAAAGACCTCGATTTCCGTCGAAGCGACGGACGAGTTGACGTTCACGTTGCACACGACACGAAAAGGCACGGTGACCGTTCTAGATTCAGAGGGCAAGGTGATGTATGAGGCACTCCATATCCCTGGCAAGTTTCCCGTAAGAGGAGACACGACTCAGCGTCTCACGGTTATCCTTAAACCGACGGACATCCGTGAAAAAGTTGTGACGACAACATATGAACCTCCGATCGTTGAAGAAGACACACCAGTCCCCGAAACGACTTGATCAAAAAAGCCGCTCGCTCCATAAGGAGCGGCGGCTTCGTTTATTTAATCCATGGTGATGGCTTCACCACACCAACGGATACTCGCTTCTAATACGTTTCCTTGGTCATCAATATGCTCGAAACTGAGTTTGCCATCTCGGATGATTTCGCATAAACCGACACGAACCCGATCGCTCCAGCCACGACGCGTTTCCTTTGTTTCATCGAAAACTGGAATGGCATCCGGAAAACGTTCTTCTAAGTGCGCCAGATTGTGATGGTCAAAATGATAAGACCGTTTTGAGAGTTCGTTCGGGGCTTTAATATCGAACGGTTCAAACCCTCGGACGAGACGATTATTTCGGTAGAAGGCGAACACGCCGTTGTTCGGGTGGAGCACTTTAATGTCATCGATTTCGATTACATAAGTCAGACGTTGAATCCAACCGTTTTTTGCATCCTGATGCATCAAAATCCCTCCTTATTCATTGAACACGCCTTATTTTAGCGCTGACGGGATGTAAAATCAAGTTTCGAATTTCAGTTGTCAACCGTTCGAATTTCCGCTACAATGGTTGAAGTGACTATGAGGTCTGGACAATCGCGGGACGTAAGTTTTGAGGAAAGTCCATGCTCGCACAGCCTGTGATGGCTGTAGTGATCGTGCTACACGAAAAGATAAGTGTAGGCAACGCAAGTTGACGGCAGAAGAAATACCTAAGTCCTCGGATATGGTATACGCTTCTTGAAAGTGCCACAGTGACGGAGTCTGATCGGAAACGTTCAGAGTGGAACGAGGTAAACCCCACGAGCGAGAAACCCAAACTATGGTAGGGGAACTTCCGAACCGGAACCGAACGGAACGGAGGGCGCCGATGTGCGCAGATAGATGATTGTCACTCCATCGTGCCAGGGAGACCGTTATGAGCACCGGAGTACAGAACATGGCTTACAGGACAACATAGTCTCAACTGACAACGACAAGGAGTTCAAGCACATATACTTGAACTCCTTTTTTCATGAACTTTTTAGAATGTACAACATGAATCGACTCAATGTAGAAAGAAGGAGATGTTTAAATGGCAAAACGTAAACTGATTGCGACGGCGGCGATGGGAATCGAGGCACTCGTAGCTAAAGAAGTAAGAGATTTAGGATACACATGTGAGGTCGAGAACGGTCGCGTGTATATCGATGCGGAAATGGAAGACATTCCACGCCTCAACATGTGGTTACGGACTGCAGACCGGGTCAAGCTCGTCGTTGCCGAGTTCAAGGCGACAACGTTTACAGAATTGTTTGACGGTGTGGTGGCGTTGCCATGGACGGACCTCATGCCATGGGACGCGGCGTTCACGGTAGACGGTCGCTCGGTCAAATCGAAACTGTTCTCCATTCGTGACTGCCAGAAAATCACGGAAAAGGCGATCGTCGAAGCGATGCAACGCGGTTACCGCAAAGAAGGGGAGTGGTTGCCGAAGTCAGGGGCGAAATTCCCGATCGAGGTCGCTCTATTGAAAGACGTGGCGACGATCACAATTGATACGTCAGGTCCTCTTCACCGTCGTGGCTACCGTGAATTGCATTCCCAGGCACCGCTTAAAGAAACGATGGCGGCAGCGATGATTCAGTTGACGAACTGGCGTCCGGACATGCCATTTTATGACGTGTTCACCGGGTCAGGTACGCTCGCAATCGAAGCGGCGATGATCGGACGGAACATCGCGCCGGGTATCAATCGTGAATACTTCGCTCAGGACTGGGAATGTATCCCGAAAAAAGCATGGTATGCAGCCATGAACGAAGCGAACGAGAAAGCGGAGTGGGATAAACCGCTCAAAATCTATGGAATCGACCTCGACCCGCGTATGGTGAAACTCGCGAAAGACAATGCGGAACTCGCCGACGTCCGTGATGCGATCACGTTCGTCCATAGTGACGCAGCCGCACTGAAACCGAAAGAGGAGTACGGCGTCATCATCGGTAACCCACCTTATGGGGAACGTCTCCAGTCAGAAGAAGAGATCATCGACTTGTACGAGCGAATCGGGGAGCAATATGCGAAATACCCTGGTTATAGCGTCTACATGTTGACGAGCTATGAAGACTTCGAGAAAGCATACGGTCGCCCGGCGACGAAGCGTCGTAAGCTTTATAACGGTAATATTGAAACGCAGTATTACCAATACTTCGGGAAGCGTCGTCCACGTCCGGACCGTGACGCAAAAGCGAAAACAGAGTAATGAATCCATGACCGCTCAACTGAGCGGTCATTTTCTATTTTCTAGAACGAACTCACTTGTTTCATCTTTCGCCGAACAGGTTATACATAACATATGTATAATAAGAGGGGGACATAAGATGGAAAAGCATACAGTTGAATACCAGTTACACGCGAAAGAACAGAACACTCGCACGGTCGAGGTCGAGATGGACCGGGTACCGGATCTAAATAATCAAGAGGAACTGAATGCGGTGTACCAAATTGTATCAGACGCTATTCGTGAACCGATTACTAGTTTTGAGATTGTATCCATCACGTGAGCCCGAGGCAGTCGCTTCGGGCTTTCTACATATTATTGGAGGAGTGATTAGATGAATATGTTAGTAGTGGGCATTGGGGATGTCGCCAAAAAAGCATATCTGCCAGTATATGCCGGATTGAAGGATGTCAACGTGTATCTCGTCTCTCGAGATGAACAGAAGTTACAGGACATTAGATCGACTTACCGTTTCAAAGAGGGATATATGGATCTTCAAGCCGTTCCGATGACACAAATCGATGCGGTCATGATTCATTCGACGACAGCTGTTCATTATGAGCAAGCCGAGTATTGTTTACGACAAGGGAAGCATGTCTTTATCGATAAACCGATCACGTTCACATTTGAAGAGACGGAACGACTCGTTATGCTCGCTAAAGAGAAAGGTGTCCATCTCGTCACGGGATTCAATCGCCGATTTGCGACAGCGACGCAGGCGCTGAACCAAGTAGAAGATAAAAATATGGTCTTCATTCAAAAGAATCGAACGTATAAACCGGCGACGATTCGTGAATTCGTAATTGAGGACTTTGTGCATGTCGTCGATACGCTCCGTTATTTGACCGACCTTCAGCCCGTCGACCGGTTGCGTGTCACCCCTCGGTATGAAGGGGATGTATTGAGACAACTCATGATTCACTTCACAGCAGGAGGGATCGAGGCAATCGGTTGGATGAATCGAGACAACGGTTGTACCGAAGAAGTGATGGAAGTCATGTCACCGACCGTAAAGCGGGTCACCCGTGACGTGGAGCGGATAATCGATTTTGGACGAGACGGCATGAGGGAATGGTCACTCGACCCGTGGGAGTCGAACTTGAAGCGTCGGGGATTTGTTGACATGATTGAATCGTTTATCCGACTGCTAAGTGGTGAGAACAACACATCGGTCACTGCCGAAGACAGTCTCGAGACACATCGTCTCTGTGAAGAAATTCTAAGTCATGTACAGTGACCACACTGTTTCTGTCAGATTCAGAGCGGGTAAAAACCCGATAAAAGGAGGCGATATCGTTGGATATTCGTGAACTGATTATGCAAGTGAATGACTATTTATGGTCGTATCTTCTCATTTTCGTATTGATCATTGGGGGACTCTATTTTACGATTCGGATGGGATTTGTCCAATTCCGAATGCTCCCTGAGATGTTCAAGCTCTTATTTGTTAAAGGACTTAAGCATGAGAAAGGTCAGGTATCATCATTCCAGGCATTCGCAATCGGTACGGCTGCACGGGTCGGTACGGGAAACATCGCTGGTGTGTCGACGGCAATCGCTCTAGGCGGACCGGGTGCAGTATTTTGGATGTGGCTCATTGCTCTGATTGGAGCGGCATCTGCTTTTGTTGAAAGTACACTTGCACAAGTATATAAAGTGCATGACGGTAAAGCGTGGCGGGGTGGACCGGCTTACTATATCGAACGCGCTTTAGGAGAGCGCTGGTTAGGGATTGTCTTCGCTATCTTGATTACGTTCGCATTCGGATTTGCTTTCAATTCGGTACAGGCGAATACGATTGCCTTATCAGTGAACAATGTATTTGAAGTCGACACGGTTTGGGTCGGACTCATTTTATCCGTTATTACCGCAATCGTTATCTTTGGTGGGATTCGTTCTATCTCGACCTTGTCTGGAATCATTGTACCAATCATGGCAGGTGGCTATATTTTATTAGCCATTTGGGTCATTTTTACGAATCTTGATGTCGTGCCGCAAGTGTTCTCTGCCATCTTCTCGGAAGGGGTTCTCGGATTACAACAATTGTTTGGTGGTGCCGTCGGGGCAGCTGTTCTACAAGGTATTCGTCGCGGATTGTTCTCGAACGAGGCAGGGATGGGTTCTGCACCGAATGCCGCAGCAACGGCCGAGGTGAGTCATCCCGTCAAACAGGGATTGATTCAATCGCTCAGCGTATTCGTGGACACGTTATTCATCTGTACCGCAACGGCCATGATCGTCTTGATTTCAGGTGTGGAGGGCTCTGAAGCATTCCAAGGAATCGAGCTTGCCCAGGAGGCATTACTCGTTGAAATCGGTCCGATTGCGACGACGCTTATGACAATCGCGATTCTATTATTCGCTTTTAGCTCAATCTTGGCTAATTACTATTATGGCGAAACGAATATCGAATTCATCTCGGAGAAAAAGCAATATTTGATCATTTATCGCATCGCTGTTGTCGGAATGGTCATGTTTGGTTCCGTACGATCGGCAGGGCTTGTTTGGTCCATTGCAGATATCTTTATGGGACTCATGGCACTTGTCAACATGTATGCGATTTTCCGACTAAGTAAAGTCGCCAAGACGTTACTCGATGATTATATCGTTCAGAAAAAAGCCGGACGAGACCCAGAGTTCTTCAAAGATGGGGTCGATCTTCCGGGTAAAGAACATATTGAGGCGTGGGAAGCGAAAAAAGAAGAAATCAGCTAAGTTGATCGAAGGGAGCTCCTGGCAACAGGAGTTAATCCTTCGATCAAAGTAAAATTATTTCAAGTACCGTATTTTAAGATAAAATAAGAAAGTAGAGAGTAATAATGAAACAAGTATTTTTGACAATCGTCAAGCGATTTTTTACAGAGCGTTTTTTTGATCAGGCAGCAATGTTGGCCTATTATTTTATTCTTTCGACGTTCCCATTTTTATTGTTTGTGCTAGGGATTGTCGGGTTTTTACCGTTTACAAGTGGGGACGTGATTCAAGCATTGTCCCTTATCATGCCAGAAGCAAGCTATCGTTTGTTACAGGGGAACATTGAGGCAATCTTTGATAATTCTAAATTGAAATTGGCATCATTCAGTATCTTACCGGCGCTTTGGATTTCATCGATGGCAGTTCAGTCACTTGTCCGTGCATTAAACGATGCATATCGAGTTGTACGCCATAAGGCCTTTTGGAGAGGTCTGATCCAAGATATCGCGATTACTTTGGCACTTATGTTCGTTCTTCCGTTCTCGCTACTTGTACCATTAATTGAGACGGCGCTTAGAGAATTATCTTCATATGTGCTTTTCATTGATGAAATCGTGACAGACTATGCCCAAATCTGGTTCTATTTTCGATGGATTGTAGGGTCGAGCCTCCTATTCACCGTTTTCGTATTCGTCTATAAATGGTTACCAAGTGTATCTGGAACATTTAAAAATAGTTGGAGTGGCGCTGCATTTGCTACACTGGGTATCTTAATCGTATCGAATGTGTTCAGTTACTATTCTCAGTTTGCAAACTATGAACAATTCTATGGACAATTAGGTGCCTTTATCGTTTTATTGATTTGGTTCTATTTAGCGGCAACTGTTATTTTGCTCGGAGGACTTTTAAATGCGACTTTGATGGAGAGAAAAGAAAAAACTTCGCTAGACGTGTAATTGCTAGTTATCATTTAAAAGAATAGGGAATGGTAACGTAAGGTCCACATCAACTAAGCGGAGGTGGGAAACATGGATATGCAACGGCTCGTTCACAATCGTCGTTTCATCGATCAATCATTGTTTTACCTCGCCTTACATCTTTGGAAATGGGTTCTGTTGTTACCTGTCTTGTTCTACCTTGATGTCTCGTTTCGACATTCGCCGTTCTCAGAGTACTTGATCGTCAGTATCATCTTGTATCTCATGTTTCGTGTGATTCAATATGTCATTGCTAGCCGTGCCTCGTTCATGGAGTTAATAGAATTCGGCTATGCGGTATTGTCACTCGTTCTCGTATTCTCCTTTTTGATGGAAATCAATGCGCCACCCGTCGCCACTGCATTGATTGGCGCAGCATACTTAGTCCACCCAATGCTCGCGCTTCATCATTATCAAAATTTCTCGGAACGGAAGTGGTTGAATAAACAATTTCAACTGTTCAGTCCGATGTTACGTCAAGGAGAGGTACCTGTTCACGTTCTTGTATTGACGGAAGATGAAATTGTGATTACTGTAGAGAGTGGAAAAGAGTTTACGTACCGTCATATTTATTGGGGCGGTTTTTATGTAGAAAATGCTTCCTAAAAGGTGGTTACACAGTTGTTTAGTGGATTCGACAATATCATTGTCATTTTATTTTGGATTACGACATTCATTGCGTTCTTCAAGGGTGCATATGACATGTGGCGTGAATATCGATCGACTAAAGAGAAGTCGGTACTCTATTATTTGATTGTTTTGGTGATCACATGGTTTTGGTTCAATCCTTACGAATTAGTCGCCCTTCATCCATTCGTATTGATGGCGTATTACTGGAATCGAAACAAGTGGATGCGGAACGCGATGCTCGTGTTGGTTCTCGTGCCATTCGTGATTCGTGTCTGGTTAATCGCAGCATCGATGTAAATACAAAAAACTCGGTTCCCTTCAAAGGAACCGAGTTTTTTGATGCATCTAATTATTCTTTCTTAGCAGCTGCCAATTCAGCTTCCATTTCACCGAATTCACGGTTGATCCGTTTTTGTTCTTTCTGGCTAGTGAAGTTGCTGACAAGTACAATCGCCAACATACTCAAGAAGAAACCAGGGACCATTTCGTAAAGGACGGTTGAAAGTCCAGTCACGATCCAAAGAATTACGGTAACCGCACCGACGAGGATACCAGCGAGGGCACCTTGACGTGTCATCTTACTCCAATAAAGTGAAAGGAGAATGGCTGGTCCAAATGCAGAACCGAAACCGGCCCAAGCATAACCAACGAGTGTCAAGATTGTACTAGACGGGTTGAGTGACATAAGTGTCGCTACAAATCCGACGAGCAAGACACCGATGCGTCCAGCACGTACCATTGTTTTTTCACTTGCTTCTTTGTTGAAGAACTTACGATAGAAGTCTTCTGTCAAAGCAGATGACGTAACGAGCAACTGTGACGACACGGTAGACATGACGGCTGCAAGAATTGCAGCTAACAAGAAGCCAGTAATAAACGGGTGGAACAAGACTTCAGAGAATCGAATGAAGACTGTTTCCGGGTCCCCAAGTGGATTTCCTTGTCCGCGGAAATACGCGATTCCGACAAACCCTGTCATGACGGCACCAATGATTGAAACGGTCATCCAACTCATTCCGATTCGGCGAGCCGTTTTCAATGATTTCACATCACGAATCGCCATAAAGCGAACGATGATGTGTGGCTGACCAAAGTACCCGAGTCCCCATGCAAGAAGACCGATAATCCCAAGTGTCGACGTCCCTTTGAAGACATCAAACAAATCAGCGTTAATTGTCGTTGCAGAGTTGACAGCAGTGTCTACTCCACCAATATCTGTTAAAGCAACAAGTGGTACAAGTACGAGTGCCAAGAACATGATGACACCTTGTGCAAAGTCCGTCCAACTTACTGCCGTGAACCCACCGAAGAGGGTATACAAGATCACGACACTGATTGTAACGATCACACCTGTCTGATAGTTTAATCCGAATGAGCTTTCAAACAACTTCCCGCCAGATACAAGTCCGGCTGACGTGTAGAACGTGAAGAAGATGATGATGACGGATGCAGATAGGATCCGTAGCCAGTTCGAGTGATCTCGGAACCGATTCTCTAAGAAGTCTGGAATCGTAATCGAATCGTTCGCCATCTCTGTGAAGACGCGAAGTCGTGGAGCAACTAACAAGTAGTTCAAGTAAGCTCCGATGACCAATCCAACGGCTAACCAAATTGCTGATAGTCCAGTTGCATACATTGCACCCGGTAGTCCCATTAACATCCAACCACTCATATCCGAAGCTCCGGCTGACATGGCTGTAACTCCTGGCCCCATTTTTCGGCCACCTAACATATAATCTGATGAATCGGTCGTTCGTTTATACGCAACGTATCCGATAAGAAGCATCATCACGAGATAAAGCGCGATTGATACCCATTCTTGCCATAGCATTGAATTACCTCCTATTAAGTTAAGAAATCTATTTAATCAAATCGTCCGCGATTGTGTGAAGACATCACACAGTTAGTAACTAAAGTTGAAAAGGCGAACTTGTGACTTACCTTACAGAACCTTTTAAATGATTGCAAACTGTCACCTTTTCAGAAAAACGGCTCTAAAGCCCATCATATCAACGGATAAGAGTGAAAATCCTTTGGTAAAAAGTTTAAATATTCTGAGTATTTGAAATACTGAGGACTTCCCTGTGTAACATGATTGTAACATTCGTAGCTTTTTTTCAGAAAAAAAGCAAAAAGGAAGAACGTGAATTTCACGTTCTTCCTTAAATTATTGAAATGCATATTCTTCTACAAGACGCATGGCCGGGAATGTTTGACCAGATTTTGCTTGCATAGTGACAAGAATATAGGTTTCTTCCTGATGATTCATGATAAACACCATCGTATATCCTGATTCATCCGTATAACCTGTCTTTGTGGCGGTCACATACTTTGAATAATTAACACTTCTTTCATTAATTGATGAGCCAAGGTGGTACCACCATCGACGTTTACCATTTCCATCTTTGTCCTTGAACTCTGCTTCATATTCATATGTCCCCGCAATTTCAACGAGTTCTGGATATGTACTGAAAGCGTATGCGATTTTGGCCATGTCGTTCGCCGTCGTGTAATGGTTCGGATCAGAATAGCCATGTGCGTTCATAAAATGAGTACCCGTCAAACCTAATACTTCAGCCCGTGCGTTCATCAATTTCACGAAATCATCGGTTGAGTCATTCGTGTATTCCGCTAAACTGTTTGCGGCATCGTTACCTGATTCGAGAAGTGTGGCATAAAGCGCTTGTCGCACGGTTAGCGTATCACCGATGGCGAGATGTGCGATGTGACTGTCCCACGGGATATCAAGTGTCGAACTCTTGATGGTGATGATTGGTTGATCAAGCTCGTTTTTCTCTGAAGCTTTCTCATAAGCGAGAAGCGCCGTCATCAATTTCGTAGTACTGGCTGGGAACACACGATCGTTTGCATTCTTGTCGATTAATATTTTCTGTTCGGTCACGTTGACGAAGGTAAGGGCACCAACAGGAATGTCCTCGTTCGCAATCAAATTAGTGTCACTCAGAGACCAACTTCCCATTTCGATTTTCGGAAAGACCGGACCTTGTTTCATCTGTTCAACTTTAGGGGTGGCCGCTTTTGCTGGAGTCGGTGATTTTTGATCCTGCTTAAATCCGACTAATGCCGGGATCAATGCGAGGATTCCAAGCAACACGATCGCTGCAATCATTCTTCGCATGATGTACGTTCTTCTTTGATGTCTCCTTCTACGGGTCAAGAAAAGTCCCTCCTTTTATCTTTACATGATAAACATAATAGAAACCGCTCTCTTTTTTCGCTGTTAAAATAAAGAACTAGGTCAATGATTGACAGACGATGAAAGAATTGTGTTTCGGGTATAAGAGTAGAGATGCCACTTTTTGAGAGGAGAATGTGTCATGCACCGTTATCCGTTCACGAACTCGATTTGGCGACAACATGATTCGGGAGATCTTTACCCGCCGCTCGCCGTTTCGGAATCGACCGAAGTCGTCGTCATCGGGGCAGGGATTGCCGGGTTAGTCTGTGCCTATGAACTACAACGACGGGGGAAAAAGGTGACGCTCTTAGAAGCGTTAGAGATTGGGCACGGGACGACTGGTCATACGACGGCAAAATGTTCTGTTCAACACGGAGCGATTTATCATCAGTTGATTCGTCATTTCAATGAATCAATCGCCCGTTTGTATTACGAGTTCAATTTAGAAGCACTCGCTTACTTAAATAATCAAGTGGCTGAAGGATTTGACTGTGATTATTCGATAGAGCATTCGTTTCTTTATTCTAGAGAGGCGAACGAGGAACTTTCTAAAGAACTTGATGCCTATCGTCAATTGAAAATTGACGGGGGTGACGCCACGGAAGAAGTAAGAGCGGCTCTCCCATTCTCAATCGAGCAAGCGCTGGTAATCCATAATCAAGCTCAATTCCATCCCGTAAAGTATTTACGTGAATTAGCCGAGCGTTTTGTTCGATATGGAGGAAAAATCTATGAACGAACGAGAGCGACGGAAGTGAGTCGGGGACCACGTCCGGTGGTCACTACATCTACCGGTAGAAGGGTACAAGCAAATCAGGTCGTGATTGCGACCCACTATCCGTTCAATGACTTGCGCGGTCTATATGTGTCAAAGTTTTCTGTTGAGCGTTCGTATATCGTTGCCTGTGAAACGAATGTTCCTCCGCTGAAAGGGATGTATTTAGAGGTCGGACAGAATAGCCGCTCGTTTCGATCTTACGAGGAAGAGGGAACGAATTATCTACTTGTCGGTGGCGAGGGTCACCCTGCGGGACAAGTTACTGATACGCGTCTGCGATATGATCGATTGGAGAATGACGCCAAGTCATATTTCGGGACGAATCGAGCATCCTATCGATGGTCGTCCCAAGATCTCATGACGCTAGACAAACTTCCATATGTGGGACAAATGTTTAAGCGAGAACCAGATCTCTTTGTAGCATCAGGATTTTCGAAGTGGGGGATGACAAACGGAATCGCTGCCGGGATTTTACTCGCCGACCAATTAACAGGTCGACCGAATCGATTCATTGAAGTGATGTCTCCACTCCGTCAAACGGTAAAACCTGCTGATATTGGCGCATTCCTTAAGACAAACTTAGATACGGCCACTCAGTTCACAAAAGGGACAGTCGATCGGGTGCTTGAACGAAGAGATGTTCAAGAGCTTCAGTTAGATGAGGGGGGAATCGTGCAAGTTGATGGGAAGACCAGGGGTGTATATCGAGACCTCGATAACCAGTGTCATGTGGTCAACCTGACCTGTACACATCTTGGCTGTACAGTGAAATGGAACAATGCCGAACGGTCATGGGATTGTCCATGCCATGGATCTCGCTTTGATGCGAAAGGGGACGTTTTAGAGGGTCCTGCCACAAAACCACTTACCTACAACAAGCGTGGAGATTTGTAACCTGGTGTCGGTAAAGGTTGACAGCTATAATGAAATAGAAAGAGAAAATATGACATATAGGGGTGACTTGAAATGGAAATAACGAAAGAATGGCGAGAACATTTTAAACAACTACGCGCTTTTGATGAAGCAATCTCTCTCTTATATTGGGATATGCGCACTCAGATGCCGGAACAATCGGCACCTTTACGTGCGGAGACGATTGGTTATTTGTCGACCGAGGCGTTCAAACGGCAAACAAGTGAATCATTTGCCTCACTGCTCGATCGCATGTCAGATGAGGAGGGGCTCTCTGATGTTGAAGCACGTTCACTTGCTGTCGCAAAGACGCAATACGAGCGTAACGCCAAAATCCCACATGACGAGTATCAAGCCTATGTGACACTTGTGTCCGAGGCGGAAACAGCATGGGAAAAAGCGAAGGAACAGGACGATTGGGACATGTTCGCTCCGTATTTAAAGAAAATCATCGGCTTCCAGCAAAAATTTGCGGAATATTTCGGTTATGAGAAGCATCCGTACGACGCACTCCTTTATGATTTCGAACCCGGCATGACGGTCGAACTGTTAGATGAATTGTTCGCCTCACTCCGAGACGAACTGGTGCCATTGATTCAACAGCTTCCGAAGGAATCGCTCTCCATGGATTGGTCGATGCCTGCGGACGTCCAAGAAAAAATTTGTCACGACTGGATGAACGTCGTCGCCTATGACTTGTCACGTGGTCGATTGGATGCGACCGTGCACCCATTTGAGATTACAATCAACCGACGCGATGTCCGGATTACAACGAAATATGACGAAGAAGATTTCCGAAATGCTCTATTTGGTACGATGCACGAAGCCGGGCATGCGACCTATGAGCAGCAAATTGACCCGATGCTCGATGAACTCGGCCTTGGGGGAGGGGCGTCGATGGGAATCCATGAATCGCAATCACTCTTCTTTGAAAACTTCATCGGAAGAAGCGAAGCGTTCCTGGGTCGCGTCTATCCGCAACTTCAACAGTTGCATTCATCATACGAGGACATTAGCTTTGATACATTCTACCGTGGAGTGAATGAAGCTAAGCCGTCCCTCATTCGGATCGAGGCGGACGAATTGACTTACAGTCTCCATATCATCATCCGCTACGAACTCGAAAAAGCTCTCATTCAAGGGACGCTATCCGTCGATGAGCTTCCGGCCGCGTGGAATGAAAAGTATAAGGAATATCTCGGGCTCGATGTTCCGTCGAATGCCAAAGGAGTTCTTCAAGATGTGCACTGGGCAGGTGGGTCATTCGGATACTTCCCAAGCTATGCGCTCGGGTTGATCTATGCGGCTCAATTGACGGAGACGTTAAAAGCGGATCTCCCTGAGTTTGAAACGTTGATTCAAGACGGTGAAATCGAACCAATCAAAGCTTGGTTGCAAGAACATGTCCATCAATACGGGAAGCGTCTCACACCGAACGAACTCATTCATAAAGTGACAGGTCAAGAAATCTCAGTACAGCCTCTTGTTCGCTATTTGACGAAGAAATATCAGACCGTCTCCAAATGAAGCGATTCGCACACCGAGGCGTGATGGCACACCTCCCGGAAAATACGATGTCTGCCTTCAACCTCGCACTTGAGGCAGGCGCAGATGGGATTGAGACGGATGTGCATATGACGAAAGATGGCGAACTCGTTCTCATTCATGATGAAACGTTAAATCGAACGACAGATGGAAACGGTCTAGTTTCTGCCTGTACCATTTATGAATTGAGAGCATTCAATGCGGGGATCCGTCATGGTCGTGAGGATAAAATCCCGACACTTCAAGATTTATTGAAGCTTGTCCAAGACAAATCGGTGCTATTGAACCTTGAAGTGAAGACGGATGTCCTTCGGTATGAGGGAATCGAAACAAAGATCATCAATGCCATCGATGCAAGTGGGATTGAACCGTCTCGCATTTTGTTTTCCTCATTTAATCATGAGACCATTCATCGTTTAAAGAGGATGCGACCCGAAATCGAAGCGGCCATCTTAATTGCACAACCACTCTTTGACATGGTCGGCTATCTGAGAACAGTCGGTGCCGATGGGGTCCATCCTCACATCGACCGCATCACGGATGCTGAAATCAAATGGTTGCAAGAGAATGGTGTACCTGTCAGACCCTATACGATTAAGACAGATGCTCAACTCGAGCGTTGCCGAGCGTTACAAGTCGATGCCATTTTCGTCAATGACGTCGAGTGGTCAAGAAAAACCCTTTAGTCGCAGACTAAAGGGTTTTATATATTTTTTTAGTAGGGAACTTCATATACTGTAAAGGAAGCGCTTTCAATCGTGAGCATATCGGAGCACATTCACAGCATAGTGTTCCCTTTACGTCACTGTCAGATTGTCTTAAGTTTAAGATGTCACCGAGCTACATAGCAATCAGATGTAGCACACCATGTAGCACTGCATCACATTTGTTGTATGCACGTCGTAGGTTACCGTAGAAAAAAGGAGGAAATTTCACATGAAGAAGTTGATGTCTTTACTAGGTACTCTAGCACTGGCTTTCGCTTTCGTCTTACCGGTTAGTGCCGATGGACACGAAAACGCGATGGTCCGTGTGCTACATGCTTCACCTGATGCACCGGCAGTTGACGTGTATGTGGATGGGGAAGTCGCGGTCGAGGGAGCTGAATTCAAAGATCTCACAGACTATTTGACACTTCCTGCAGGGGATTACAACGTTGAAATCAAGCCGGCAGGGGATGCAGAAACAGTCGTTGTCGCAGCAGACCTTTCAATCGAAGCAGGCAAATATTATACAGCCGCTGCGATTGGTCAGCTTGAGAACATCGAAATCGCTGCAATGGAAGACGATGCAAACTTTGAAGACGGTAAAACGAAAGTTCGTGTCGCTCACTTCGCACCAGATGCACCAGCGGTTGACGTCGCACCTAAAGGTGGCGACCCACTCTTCTCAAACCTCGAGTTCAAAGCGGTAAGTGATTACGGCACACTCGATGCGGGGACGTATGACCTTGAAGTGCGTCCGGCCGGAGCGACAGACGTCGTGAAAGCACTTGACGGTGTCGCACTCGAAAGTGGTAAGAACTATACAGCATTCGCAATCGGACTCCTTGAAGGAGAACCGGCGTTTGAAGTCCTTCTCGCCGCAGACGGTGGGGAAATGGCGATGGCTCCTGAGACAGGGCAAGGTGGACTCGCACAGACAGCATCAATGAACTGGTTGCTCGCGGCAGCGGTAGTTGGAGCGGCAGCGGCTGGGTTCTATGTCTTTCGTCGTCAGAAGCAAGACGCTTGAACTTCTCTTTTTAGGAAGTCTCCTATTTCTTATCTTTGACTCAGAAGCAGACGCTCCAGACAAAACCTTTGTCATGCCGAAGGCTGATTTTGCAGAACCTCTCGTATTGACATCAAAACAGATTGATCGACAGTCGTTTCACACGAATCGATTCGTCCCATCCCGACTGATTATTCCATCGATTTCCGTCGAGGCATCGATCGAAGCGGTCGGGAAGGACGAGGTCGGTCGAATGGACACCCCCTCCGAAGTGGACAAGGTCGGGTGGTATCAATATGGAGCGAAAGCAGGAGAGATGGGAAATGTGGTGTTATCCGGTCATCTCGATGATTTGAACGGTCCGGCCATCTTTGCGAATTTAAATCAACTTCCAATTGGAGAAGTGGTGACCCTCCTACGGAAAGATCAAATCGCAACGTATGAAGTGGTCAGTGTCAAACAATATCGAGTAGATCAAGTGCCGCTCGCATCGATCTTTGCGGCGACACAGGCAAGTCGGGTTCAATTGATTACATGCGCAGGACCTTATGATGAAAATCTAGGGTATCTCGATCGTATCGTGGTCACGGCCCATTTAGTTGAATCGAATTAAAAAGGAGATGCGACCAAAAGGTCCGCATCTCCTTTATTGTATGGGTCAAGCATCCATTCGATCTAATAATTTCGAAAGTAAAATGAGTTCGTCATCAGAAAAATCATGGAAGACATCCATCAAATATTCGATCTTCATGTCTTCAAGTGTCTCGAATAATGCACGACCTTCATCTGTCGCTTGAAGTTCGACGACACGACGATCACGCTCGCTACGTTCGCGAGAAATCAATCCTTTTTTCGTCAACTCATCAGCGAGTGCCGTGATCATCGAAGCCGAGAATTGAAACTCGTTCGACAAAGCAGAGGCGATTTGAGGACTTTGTTGGCATAGAGAACGTAGAATGAAGAATTCATTACGGGTTAGATATTGTGAGAACATCGAACGGAGATTTTTTTTCACTCCGCGATAGTTCATTCGGATTCCACGTTCAGCATCAGCGACGAGCTGACGACGTGAAGCCGTCTGTACAGGTGTTGTCATCCTCGAAACTACCTCCTGGCAAAAATATTATTCATATATACTTCAGAACATAAAAACATTCTACATCAAAAACATGTTGTCTGTAAAGTTATAGAGGCTCATCTTTCGTCCGAATTTGTTGGATGATATCTTCATAATGTTTCAGGTCGGGATAGAAGCGTCTAAAGAAAAATTCAATTTGAGGATCATCGCCTTCCGCCAATAGTTTCGCAAGGACTGCATAGACAACCCCCATCCCTTGTCTTGGTAACAAAGAGGACGGTAAATGCGATGCGCATTCAACGGCACTCGTGAAATACATAGAGAGCGTGTCATTCAAATCTTTGAACGTTCGAATATCTGCGTAATGAAACATTCTCGTCAATTCAACGATGGCCGAGAGATCGGTCTCAAGCAGCCATTCGCTCTGGAAAATAGCATTGTCTAGTTTTTCGACAGTTTGGTCGTTCGCGATGTAATAATTCAAGTTATCTCGCGTGATCGTCACTTTTTCAGGGGAATCAAGAATTTGTTCGACCGTTTCTTGTTCGAACGTCCGCAATTGTTTTCGGATGTTGACGAACTCAGAGTCGGCAATCTCCAAAAGACCAGCGACCCGGCTGAAACTTCGTTTGATTTCCGGTGGGACGGCATTCGGGTTTTTGTATCCGAGGTCATGTTCGATTTCTGCCCAAGCATGCTGTAAAATCGAGCGGACTTGTATTTCTGCCTCCTTTTCAGCAAATCGGCGATATTCTCCAAGCGCTAGTCGTTTCTCGCTCAGCTCTACCACGTAATGCACGGAAAGATAACCGAATTCATTGGCATCCAGTAATGTCGACTTGTCAATGGACTGTTCACGGTCGATGGTGAACTCGTCCTCTAATATTTGTGCGACGGCCCGTACGTCATCATGAAAATACGTCACAATCCGAATCCCTGCTAAATCCTGAACATCGCGTAACGAGCGATACTGGTAGGGCTTTCGTGATAGCTTAGCATATAGGCTGTCCGCTTCCTTGGCACGTGCGACAATTGAATGAAATTGGATTCCGGCTTCCGTCAACAGTTCACTGAGGAGTGCTTTCAGCTTTGTAGCAAACGCCTCGTAATCTTCTTTTTCATTCAAGTATTCAAGCATGATCGTATTCAAGTCTTGTTTCGGCACGGAAATCACTCCTTTTCTCTAACTTTAGTATATCATCATCATTCTGAAACGATATGATAGCATGGAAGCGTCACAGAAATGAAAGGGGATGGAATGAATGCATACGTTCCGATCAGGTGAAAGAGAGAAAGTTGAAATCATTGCGGGGTTACTTCAACAAGCAGGGTATCGTATATCACGAATTCGGGAAGTAGAGAACAAGTTCGTCGTCACCGCTCGATTAGAGGGAAGATCAATGATTGAAGGGGAGCGAGAGCGAATCAAAGGAATCGTGGAGCACTTTGGGATCGAAGAATGGACGCACGAATAAATTTCAGACAATGATGTTTATCTGCTCATTTTCGGGGAATAATAAAAACCATGAAATAATTGTGAACGTATAGGAGGATGGGCATGTTAGAGACGAGAGTAGTGAATGATATGACGACTGTAGACCACGAGGTGAATGAGATGGTCTCGGGCGGCTGTGTGAACGAACATATTTATTTATTTGCGAAAGATGAAGAATTGACGGTTCGTTTGGCCGCAGAGGCCGGCGTTCAGCCGTATCGTATCCCGGAGAAAGGGATGTTCGAGTCGTTGTTATCTAAGTTCACGAGCAACTCAGATGACCGAATGGAACAAATGGAGAGCCTCGGACTCACGAAAGAAATGGTCGAATCCCTCGAACGTGAAATTAAAGACGGAAAAATCGTTTTAGTTTGTGATAAATGAAAATGGACCGGCAATCCCGGTCCATTTTTTATTTTGTCTGATAATAGGCATTCACGATACGGCGTAACGACTGGTGATCGAGTCGAAGTGGGGGAAAACCGGCATCGCGTAATAACTGCTTTGTGTTCTCATCATGGAAGGTGATGTTTCGATTTAAATAAGGATTGAACACGTTCACCATCTCATTAAACGATTGTTCAACTGAACTGAGTGTCGATGCCGGTGTCTCCGTAATCGTCAGATGCGGGAATGATAATGAGTCTTTCATATAATCAAGCATCGTCTTGTTTTGAGGTGGTGCATCGTTCGTCACGTTGTAGATGGTGCTCGCCTTGGCGTGCTCGATGGCGGCCAATAAGACGTCCGCGACATAATCGACAGGGACGAGGTTTGAGGTACCTGTCGCGGACCCGATGAGCCGTATCGTGTCGAGGTCATGTCCACGACGCTCTAACTTACGTTTGAACAATTCAAGGGCTTTCATATAGCCGTACATCGTGAATTTTGAATCCGCTTCACCCGTCTTCGAGTCCCCGACGATGATGGCTGGTCGGAAGATTGACACCTCAAGCTCATCTCGCATCTCCCAGACGGCTTGTTCGGCGTAGGCCTTGCTCTCTTCATACGGATTTAAAAACGATTGTGAGACATCGTAAAGCGTTTCGCCACCGACTTCATTAGCACCGAGTGTATAGGCGGTACTCACATGGAAAAATCTCTGGCAATCGACCGCCTGAGCCAATCGAAGAGCCTCTTTCGTTCCGGTCAAGTTCGTCTCAAACAATTCTTCGCGGAGTCCCTCATCAAATTTGACGAGCGCCGCCATGTGAAGGAATAAATCAATCTTCCCAGAATGTGTATCGATGAAGCGCTCATCCGCACCAAGCGCTTCTGCTGTCAAATCCCCTGATAACACGTTAATTGATTCACGTTCTTTCTCAGTGAATTGAGCCTTTACTTTCTCAGGTGTCCGGGCAAGCATGCAGATCCGATGTCCTCGTTGAATCAACTCTTTGGCGAGCCGTCCTCCTAAAAATCCAGTTCCACCAGTCATAAAAATATACAATCGCGTTCTCCCTCTCTATCGCATTATTCATCCATCATACCAAGTCTCGTGTGATGTAGCCACTTCACCTCTTTTGAAATTCCATGTTTAGAAAAAATAGAAGTCGGTTATCAACAATAGAGAAGCGTACAAACGGTGCGTAACGACAGCTTGCCTGTCAAATCCATTGAAGTGAGGTTTTAAAGAATCATGGCAAATCTATTCGGAACAGACAAGGATGACGTAGCAAAGAAGCAACAAGAGATTGAGAAAACGGTACAAGAGAAAGGCATCACCCAAATCCATCTTTACTTTTCAGATGTACTCGGTGACTTGAAACTCTTGACCCTTTCGGCAAAATTGTTGCCAGAAGTATTTGAAGGAAAAACGATGTTTGATGGGTCTTCCATCAACGGATTCTCTTCCATCAAAAACTCTGACTTATTCTTGAGACCGGATTTAGATCGACCACGGTACGAGCAAGATGGGGATGAACAGATTTTAGCGTTCTTCTGTGACGTATGTACACCGGAAGGAGAGCGATACGAATACGACCCACGAAATGTATTGAAAGAGGCACTTGAACGTGCTGCTCGTGATGGGTACTCGGTATTTGTCGGAGCGGAGCCTGAATTCTTCATCTTTGATGAAAATGGGGAATTTTATGACGAGGCTGGATACTTTTCAACCCGTTCAGAGGACAAGGGTTATGAAGTCCGACAGCATATCGCGAACCGCTTGAGCAATGTTGGGTTCAACATCGAGGCCGTACACCATGAGGTCGCGCCTGCACAACATGAAATCGGCATCAAATATGACGATGCTCTCCATACAGCAGATAACATCCAGTTCTTTAAGGAAATCGTTAAAATCGCAGCAAAAGAAAAAGGAGCTTCCGTTTCCTTCTTACCGAAACCGTTGCGTGATGTGAACGGATCTGGAATGCATCTCAACATCTCGGTATGGAAGAACGACGACTCTGGGAATGCGACGAACAACGCATTTGATGAGGCTGATGCGGATTATGGTTTGTCGAAAACGGCACGTCACTTCATTGAAGGAATCTTGAAGCATGCTCGCGCGACAGCCATCTTCACGAATCCGCTCCCTGAATCGTATGAACGGCTCGTGCCAGGATTTGAGGCTCCGGTCAATATTTGTTGGAGCCCATCAAACCGTAGTTCGATGATTCGGATCCCGGCATCCCGTGGAAGTGCGACTCGCGTCGAAGTTCGAAATCCTGATCCGAGTGCCAACCCTTATTTAGCACTCGCAGCCCTCATCTATGCAGGTCTTGAGGGAATCGAACAACAACTCGTCCCATCTTCACCGAATGAAGACGACTTATTCGAGTACTCGGCGAAACAAATTGAAAGTCAAGGAATCGCTTCACTTCCAGCGACATTCCATGAATCGATTCAGTCACTGAAACAAGACAATTTCCATGATTACTTTAACCACAATATGATTGATCGTTACTTGTCACTCATTCAAGTACGAAAATAAAAAGAAGCCAGCCGAATTGAATCGGCTGGCTTCTTTATTTAGATTAATGAATTCCACGCATATACACTTTGATCTTCGGTGAAAGTGCGAAGAGAATCAAACTTAAGACGATGGCAGCACCACCGATCATCCCGAAATAAAGCATCTCATTCTCTGGTGAATAGAACTTGACGAGTTGCGCGTTGATTCCTTGTGCGGCAGCATTCGACAAGAACCAGAGAGACATCGTTTGAGCAGAGAATGCAGCTGGTGCAAGCTTTGTCGTTGCCGACAATCCGACCGGAGACAAGCTCAACTCACCCAAGACGACGATGAAGTAGCTCAATACGAGCCAGAGCGGATTGACGAGGGCATCAGGTCCACTAAAGTAGGCAGGAAGCAGGATGACCAAGAAACTGATTCCGGCAAACAAAATCCCGAATGCGAATTTCGTCGGAATGCTCGGCTCACGATCACCGAGCTTAACCCATAGCCAAGCAAAGACTGGGGCAAGCATGATGATGAAGAGCGGGTTCAATGACTGGAACCAAGCCGGCGACAACGTGAAGCCGAAGAACTCGAGATCGGTCCGTGTATCCGCATAGCTCGCAAGGATTGTCGCCCCTTGCTCCTGGATGGCCCAAAACATGACCGATGCGATGAACAATGGGATGTACGCGATGATTCGCGAGCGTTCCACTTCTGTCGTCTTCGGACTACGATACATGATGATGAAGTAAGCCGTCGGAATCGCAATCCCGAACACCCCGACCAACGTAATGAAGGTGTTGATTGTGAACCATCCGATTGGAATCAAGATGGCAAGTAAGATAGCGATGGCAATGGTAACGATACTGACGACTTTGATTGTCTTTTTCTTTTCGTCAGGCGTCAATGGGTTTGGTACATATGAACCTGCCAAGCCAAGGTTCGTCTTACGCGTCATCACAAAGACGACGAGACCGATGAACATCCCAATGGCAGCAAGGGCGAAGCCCCAATGGAAACCATAGTCCTTTTGCACTTGACCGACGATGAGTGGTGAAATAAATGCACCCAAGTTAATTCCCATATAGAAGATACTAAATCCAGCGTCACGACGGCGGTCCGTCTCACTATACATATCCCCGACAATGCTTGATACGTTCGGTTTAAGTAATCCAGTACCGATGACAATCAATGCCATCGAGATGAACAAGAACACGACACTCCCTGGAATGGAGAGCACGATATGCCCGAGCATGATGAACACACCACCGAAGAATACAGCCCGTGATGTCCCGAATATTCGGTCCGCAAGCCATCCCCCAATGACCCCAGACATATAGACGAGCGCTCCGTAAACGGACATGATGGAGAGTGCAACGTTTCGATCAAGCCCTAGTCCACCTTCGGAAACCTCATAATACATATAGAATACGAGAATAGCCCGCATGCCATAGTATGAGAAACGTTCCCAAAACTCTGTAAAGAACAATGTGAACAACCCTTTCGGTTGTCCTAGAAACCCTTTTTGTGGAACACTATCCACGATTGTTTGTTTGTCGATCCTTTCCATGAAAGATCCCTCCTTAACCGTTTTATCATAAAAAGGATTGTTATGATTGTAAAGTGAATTGAATGATAATTTCAAATTTTAATACAGTTGAAAAGAACGAAAAGACCACACTTCCGTAAACATAGAGTGTGGTCTAAAAGTGATTACGCCGACTTCTGTTTCGCCTCCGTCGCTTGAACATGACGTCCGAGTTGCCAATAGATGATTCCTGAGAGGCAGCTCGCGCCACCGATCAGAATCAATGCGATGTGTCCTGCGCGATTGTCAAAAAAGATACTTGCGATAATCGGAGCCGTGACACCACCAATCAACCATTGGATGCTCGCAGCCCCGTTATAGGCACCACGCATATTTTCTGGTGCAATCAAGGCGATGAACGTTTGTTGTACGGGAGACATGATCATTTCGCCGAGCGTATAGAAAGCGTAAACGACTAGTAATACTGTGACGAGTGGTACGTATGGCGTGTCGAGCGCGTATAATAGTCGAGGCACGATGGCGATCAACATCATCCCGACCCCGAATACCGTTGCTCCTGCCAACATAACTTTTCCAAACGGTTTGTTCCCAAGTTTTGATGCAATCGGGAACTGAAGAAGGACGACCATGATTCCGTTCAGGGCCAATAAATACGGGAATGGATTCTGGTGCGCTGTGTACGTTGGAAGCGACTCTTTCAAAAAGAGCGGTAACATACTCTCGACGACAGAGAATCCCATTGATATGAATATACCCGCAAAGATAAAGATGAGAAACACGCGATCATTATAAAATACGCGCAATACTTCTCGATTACTTGGCGTCTCTCCTTCTGTGCTCTCAGGTAGTGATTCATGAATGAATGTCCCGAGGGCAAGTGCATATAATCCGAAAACAAATGCCGCTGCGAAAAAGATCAGTTCGCGGTCGATGAATAAGACGGCACTCCCAAGAAGAGGACCGAATGCAGCACCGATATTATGGCCCATCCGGAGGAGACCGAACGCTTCATTCATATGCTCAGGTTCTGTGACGTCAGCGACCATTGCACTAGCCGCAGGATGGAAGAGTGAGTTCGTCAAACCAAGCATAGCGTTCAATAAGAGTAGGGGCCAGAACGAGTCCGCGAATGCAAATCCGATCAATGCAAGCGCATCGCCGACAATCGCAATCATCATGATCGGTTTGCGTCCGTATATATCCGCGAGTCGCCCTCCGATGATGGATCCAAGGAGGGCCATGATTGGACCGGTTGCCATGATGATTCCGACTTGAAGGTAACTATCCAACTGGTCGCTATAATATAAGACGAGGAACGGGGCAATCATGAACATCATAATCCCTGTGATGGTTTCACCAGAGAAACGAATCCAAATGTTGCGATCTAATCGTTTGAGTGATTGAAACATAAAAGTCACCTGCTTTATTTAATTTTGATACACAAAAGGGACGTCATATGCATGAAGGCATACGACGTCCCACGTTGTTTATGCATGCCTCGATAGGCAGGCGTCTTAGATATGAATCAATCGAAGAGGTGCCTGCCAATCAGTATGAACTTGAGTGAATGGTTTCGAAGATACAACTGACATGGGAACCTCTCCTTTCTATTATTTGTTAATCTTCACTTCAACTGTATGACACATTTATTCAATATGTCAACTAAATTGTGAAGGGGATCAAAGTAACTCGTTTAAATTTTTTCGATTGAGTCGATAATCGATTAACCGAGATAAAACGACTTGAATCATGGCCGTGATGGGAACGCTCACAAACATTCCGATGAGACCGAATAAGCTGCCCCCGATGATGATTGAGGTAATGACCCAAAATGGCGTGATGCCGACGCTGTCTCCTAAAATCTTTGGACCGAGCCACAGTCCATCGAATTGTTGTAGCAGGAAGATGAATAGGAGCACGAGCAACGCCGTGAACGGGTCGTAAAAATAGGTGATGATGAACGCCGGAATCATTCCAAGAAGTGGACCGACATACGGAATGAAGTTTAAGACACCGACAATGACCCCAAGCAATAAGGCGTATGGCGCACCAATCAGTAAGAGTCCGATGACAGCCAGCACACCGATGATCAGACAGTCAAGAGACTTCCCGATGATGTACCGTTTAAAGATGTAATCCATCTCTTGAAAGATATCGATGGTAGTCTTAGCTGTACCGACTGGCAGTAACGCATAGAGAAGGCGCTTGAACATACGTGCAAAGACTTCTTTATCTTTCAATAAATAAATCGAGATCACAATCCCAATCAAGAAGTTAATCAGGGTCATCGTAAAGCTGGAGACATAACTGACAGATGAAAGTACAGCCGTCTCGACCCAACCCGAGTATCGTGCTTCGAATTGAGCAAAATCAATCGCTTTGGCGATGGTCGCATTATAATCTTTCAAATAATTGTTCACGTCTCCAAGAAATGCATCGATTTGTCGAATGTAGACCGGTAGTTCTTCGATCAATGATGCGAGACTCGAGTAAATCCGCGGGAACAACGTGACGACGGAAATTGCGAGGATTCCGATAAATGTGATATAGACGATGAGTAGTCCTTGATACCGCTTCAAGTGGAACCGTTCTTCAATATAAGAGAGTACGGTGTTGAGTAACAAGGCGATGGCAATCCCCATGATGATAGGGGTCAGTAACTGAAACGTGTATTGTAAGACACGAGAAATGGTATCCGGTTCACTGATGACACGCCATAAGACGAGTAAGATCAGCCCGATGACACTCAGCTTCCAAATAAGTTGACGATTAAGCTCCAATGCTCTATCCCCTCATACAAATATAATTTTTCTACTCTTTTACTATGAATGTTTTTTGAAAAGGATTCAATAGATGTTCACCTTGAAAAAAATGTTTGACACCGTTGGGAATGTCTGGTTAACTTAGGGACATACAAAAATTACATAACGAATGACACTTTCTATCAAGAGAAGCGGAGGGACTGGCCCGATGAAGCTTCAGCAACAGATTGCAAAATACTGTGCTAATTCCAGCAAGGTGACCTTGAGAGATGGAAAGGTGGTTGACTACATACGTCTGTATCGAGCACCCCTTTCCTCAGAAAGGGGTGTTTTTTCGTATGAGGAGGACCCATTATGGCAGACAGACGTTCCAAGTTATTAAAATCATTACCGACACAACACTTCGTCGGCTTAGCAGAGGAAGTCGCGGCAGTAGAAGCGAGTGGCAAGACCGTCATCCGACTCGGACAAGGCACCCCCGACTTACCAACGCCAGCTCCAATCTGTGAGGCGCTTGAACGAGCATTGACCGACCCGACGACACATCAATACGGACCGTTCCGAGGGCAGGCTCGACTGAAAGAAGCCGTGGCCGCATTTTATCACCGGGAATACGGAGTCGACCTCGACCCGGCGCGAGAAGTGGCCATCTTGATTGGCAGCAAATCGGGTCTCATCACGTTGCCCCAATGTCTTCTTGAGCCGGGTGAAGGCATCTTGCTCCCGAACCCCGGCTATCCCGATTATATCTCTGGCGCGCGCCTCGCCGGAGCGGACATCATCGATTTGACGTTGAAGGAAGAACACGGCTATCTCCCGGATTACACCACGCTCGATCCCCTTCATGCTCGACTCATGTATTTGAACTACCCGAGCAATCCGACCGGTGCCGTCGCGACGCCGGCATTCTTTGAGGAGACGGTTGAATTCGCCACAAAACATGATCTGATGGTCGTACACGATTTCGCCTATGGGAGCATAGGCTTTGATGGGCACGTCCCGCCAAGTTTTCTCCAAGCAGACGGGGCAAAAGAAATCGGGATTGAGGTATATACGATGTCGAAGGCGTTTAACATGTCGGGATGGCGTGTCGCGTTCGCAGTCGGAAATGCAGATATCATCGAGGCGATCAATACGTACCAAGATCATGTCCACGTCTCTGTGTTCTCTGCCATTCAAGAGGCGGCCATCGTGGCGTTAGAATCCCCGCGTGACTTACGTGACGACCTAGCCTCGCTTTACGAAACAAGACGAAACCGATTGATTGGTGGGTTACGCCGGGCAGGGTGGGAGATTGAGGCGCCGAAAGGTTCTTTCTTCGTATGGGCGAGAGTGCCTGAAGGAGATGCAAAATCATTCTCGACAAAGTTACTTCACGAGGCGGGCGTCGCCGTCACACCGGGCTACTTTTTTGGAACGGAGGGGGAGCACCACATCCGGTTTGGCCTCGTGTCGTCTGAACAGAAGATTGATGAAGCGGTAGAACGGATTGAGAGACTGTTTGCAGCCTACGAGGAGGTCCATCAATGATTCGACAAGCGGTGCTGGAGTATGACCATTCGAACGATGCGCTCGATCAACTTTACTCACTGATTGGGAATCGGGAGGCACTCGTTTTAAGAGGATTAAACGGATACGATGAAGCGGTTCGTGTGTCTCCTCATCTCACCGAGTTACCGAGTGTTCGATTCAATGGCGAATGTTCAGACGAAGAAGTGGAACGTTTAAATGATTATCGACCTGACGTCTGGATTGCCGTCGGTGGTGGTAAATTGATTGATACGGCGAAGCGGATTGCATTCACCCAGTCGGTCCCGCTCATCGTTGTTCCGACACTTGTGTCGAACTGTGCCACGTTTACCCCTCTCAGCGTTATTTATGGTGAAGATGGTACATATTTACGGTACGATACGTTCCCTGTCGTCATCGAGCGCGTCATTGCGGATGAACGACTGTTACGTGATTCACCTTATGACTATTTCAAGGCTGGCGTCATCGACACGGTCGCAAAGTGGTTCGAGGCTCGATATATTAGCGGAACAACATCAAGAGATGCAGGGATTCAGTCGGGGCTCTCACTTGCTGCACAATGCGGAGCGTTGATGGATTTGTCCATTCGTGAAGATGATTTCCGCCATTATGGCACGGACATCCGTTCCATCGTCGACCATGTCCTTGCCATCGGTGGTGCCGTTGGTGGATTCGGTGACGCCGGCACCCGAGTCGCCGTTGCCCATGCGGTGCATAACGCACTCAGTCGTTTTGACTCGACGCATCACTGGTTGCACGGGGACAAGGTAGGCTTTGGGCTGATCGTTCAAGAACGAATGATTTCATCCGAAGATACATTATTTCTTGAAAAATGGCTACAATCCATCGATGCACCGACCTCACTAACACAACTCGGCATTCACTTGGATCAAATCGATGAATTGATCGAATATGTCGTCGAGGAAATGACGATTCAAGGCATTCATAAGGTCGAAGATACCGAACGATTAAAAGAAATTTTAAGAAATCTAGAAGAAATTGTTTACAGATAATGCTTTTATCAGTAATATAATAACAAAATAATAGAACCGATTGCTTATCAAGAGTGGTGGAGGGACTGGCCCGATGAAACCCGGCAACCAGATCAGGAATGATCATGGTGCTAATTCCAACAGACGAGACGTCTGGGAGATGAGCGTGTCCGACTTTCACGTGTCGTGCCCGCCGCTCTTTTTGAGTAGCGGGCTTTCATTTGGAGGAGGAATCATTCATGAACATCAAACAAAAATCCATTTTGGCAGGTGCATCTATCCTTGCGGCCATCGCACTCTCAGCGTGCGGACAATCCGAGGCGAGCGAGACGCTCAGCACGAAAGAGCTGACGATCGGCGTCACTGGTGGACCACACGAGCAAATCGCCGAGAAAGTACAAGAGCTCGCAAAAAAAGATGGGCTTGAAATCGACATCAAAGTGTTCAATGACTACAACACGCCGAACACCGCTCTCGATGAAGGAAGTCTCGACGTGAACAGCTACCAGACGCTCTCGTTCCTCGAACTGCAAAAAGCGGACAAGGGTTATAAGATTGACGACGTCTTCAAGACAGTCGCTTTCCCGATGGGGCTCTATTCAGAGAAATTGACGGATATCAAAGACTTAAAGAATGGCGATAAAGTAGCCGTCCCGAACGACCCGGCGAACGAGCTCCGTGCGTTACGACTATATGAAACAGCCGGGCTCATCACGTTAAAAGAAGGATTGACGGATAAAGCAACGAAGCGCGACATTGCTGAGAATCCGCTCAACCTCGAATTTATTGAACTCGAAGCATCCCAACTGCCGACACAACTCCCGGAAGTGGCACTCGCAGCCATCAACACGAACTTCGCGATGGGAGCGGGTCTATCTATTAATGAAGATGCCCTCTTCCATGAAGATACGGTCGACAACCCGTATCCGAACTACGTCGTCGTCCGTTCAGCCAATAAAGAAGATGAAGTCGTGAAGACGCTCGAGTCTTACTATCATTCAGATGAAGTACGTGCCTTTATCGAAGAAGAATTCAATGGTTCGGTCGTGCCGGCGTTTTAAGGAGGGGTCTTATGATTGAACTGAAACAGATCACCAAGGAGTTCAAGGTCAACGGAGACACAATCACGGCACTTGATGATGTCTCCCTCACGATTGAGAGAGGAGAAATCTTCGGAATCATCGGGCGAAGTGGTGCCGGTAAGAGTACGCTCATCCGGATGATCAATCTCTTGGAGTGTCCGACATCAGGGGTTGTCGAGATCGAGGGACAAGATATCACGCTCCTCAAAAAGAAAGGGCTGTCGACGTTACGCCAGCGAATCGGTATGATCTTTCAGCACTACAACTTGCTGAAGACTGCGACCGTCGAAGAAAATGTCGCCATCCCGCTGCGTCTCGAAGGTCTCGCGAAACAGGTCATCCGAGAACGGGTCGACCGCTATCTCCAAATCGTCGGACTGAGCGAGCATCGGAACCATTATCCTGAACAATTGTCGGGTGGACAAAAACAACGCGTCGCCATTGCGCGAGCGCTCGCCCACGAGCCAGACATTCTCCTCAGTGATGAGGCGACAAGTGCACTCGACCCTGAGACGACCGAGTCGATTTTAGAGTTACTGCTCGAAATCAATCGCGAGCTCGGATTGACGATTTTCTTGATCACGCATGAGATGGAAGTCATCGAACGAATCTGTGACCGGGTCGCCGTCATCGACCGTGGCCAAATCATTGAGCAAGGACACGTACTAGACGTCTTCTCCAATCCGTCACACGAGACGACCCAGAAGTTTTTAAAGACGAACCTCGACGTGCCGGAAGAAGTCGTCTCTGAACTCCAGACCCGGGGAACGCTCGTCCACTTGTCGTTCATCGGCAGTCAGACGGAACAGGCAGTCCTGGCACAATTGACCAAACGATTCGGTATCCTTCCGAACATCATCGGAGGCGGGATTAAAAAATTAAAGGCGGGTCTCGTCGGAAATTTGCTCGTCCATCTTGATGGGGACCAAGATCAAACAGAACTCGCCGTCCGTTATTTGAAAACGAGCGGTGTACATGTGAGGGAGGTGTCAAACCATGCAACAGTTTTGGACAGACTGGGGTGACTTAATCTGGACGGGAACGGTCCAAACCTTGACGATGACGAGTATCGCTCTTTTGATTTCGACCTTGATCGGATTGCCGCTTGGGACGTTGCTCGTATTGACAAGACCGAACGGAAGACTCGCGAACCGATTCGTCTATGGTGGCTTATCGAGCGTCATCAACGTCATCCGTTCCATTCCGTTCATCATTCTATTGTTCTTTATCTTGCCGTTCACACGATTCATCATGGGGACGACAATCGGCGTGCAGGGCGTCTTGCTCCCCTTGATCGTCTTCACGGCACCGTATATCGCGCGACTCATGGAGTCAGCACTGCTCGAAGTCGACCGTGGGGTCATCGAAGCGTATGAGGCGATGGGGATCTCGACGAGAAAAATCATCTGGTATGTGTTAATTCGCGAAGCACGTTCTTCCATCGTTCTCGGATTGACGATTGCGACAATCGGGTTGATTGGAGCGACGGCCATGGCGGGACTCGTCGGGGCAGGTGGACTTGGCGACATCGCCTATCAATATGGACATCTCCGCTTTGAACCGGAAGTCATGTACGTGACCATTTTCGTCCTCATCCTTCTCGTACAGTCCATCCAATCCTTCGGGAATCGACTGGCGGCAAAATTAAAAAAGGCATAAAAAGAATCGTGTCGCGAAAGCGGCACGATTTATGCGTTATGGAGCAAACGCTTCAGTTCAGCGATGCGGTCATGTCTCGGGATGAACGTCCGAATCTCCTTTTCACTGAACCCAACCTGAATGCGATGATGGTCGAAGACGATCGGACTTTTCAGGATTTGCGGATTCGAGGCGACGAAGCTATATAGCTCACGTATCGACATTTCATCGAGTTTCTCTGCCGCTTGTTTATAGACACTCTTTTGTACCGACAACAAATCGGTCGTCCCATTTTCAGTCAGACTCAACATTTCTTTAAACTCTCCGAAGGATAATCCTTGATCTGTCAATTTCTTTTCGATGAAGGGAATCTTTTGTTCCCGCAACCAATCAATCGTTTTTCTGGAAGAACTGCAGCTCGTATGCGTGAATACCGTGACCGTCACGACAACCACTTCTCCTTTACATCAGTTTGGTTCTAACTATTATCTCCTTTTATACGTTACGTATCGTGATTATGTTTCAAATCACATACAGTTTCTTTTTGATTGAGGACGACTTCGTTCGGGTACAGATTTCATGAGTAACCACATAAGGAGGAATGAAGATGTTTGATTATACTGTACAATCTGACCGTACCGTAGAGAACGTGATCGACCGACTCAACGAATCACTGAAAGAAGAGTCATTTGGTGTATTGTGGGACTTTGATTTGAGTGAGACACTCGAGAAAAAAGGACAGGGGATTGATGGGAAGTATCGCATCTTAGAAGTATGCAATCCGAAGGCGGCAAAAGAAGTATTGTCGCATCATTTAGAAGGAGGGTACTTCCTCCCTTGTAAAATCGCAGTATTCGAAAAAGACGACCACACCCAAATCGGTATGCCGAAACCGACAGAATTGATTCGCCTCATCGATGACGAATCGTTACACGACATCGCTTTAGACGTCGAATCTAGATTGAAACGTGCCATCGACCAAAGTAAATGATTGTTCTACCATCCGCTCATGAAACGTGAGCGGATTTTTTCGTATAGGATAGTTAGATAATGGTAAAATTGGATGATAAGATTATAGGAGGGGATATTTTGTACAAAAGAGGAATCATGATGTTACTTGGTGCTTCATTTTTAAGCGCTTGTGGGGCATCTAATATAGAAGTCATTCAACTAGATTACATAGAGGATCAGTGGAATGTGGAAAGCTATTCAAAAGAAGGAGAGATGATTGAAGTCCATGAGTCAAAAGAAGTATTAGCTGCATGCGTTGGGGAGCGTGCAACCGAATTAAAGGGTGACATCACTGTATATCAAACGGCGATTGCAGGGAGAACCGAGCCTGTTTCAGCCATGACCCCATATACGATGAAAGTCGTGACGTACTTAGAAGGTGACGAACGGTATGTCGTATGTCGTGAAAGTTACACCAATCAATTGATGGCGGAAGTGATTGACTCGTTTCCAGACTTTGTGAATACAAGTGATGGAATTCGACTTCCACAACTCCCAAGTATTCATCAGACATCTTCCACACTACAAGATGAATTAGTGGAAGCAGAAGGGTTGGACATCGACGGGAAGCCCATCACCCCGTTCCCACATACGTTACTGGAAATCGAACCAGCACTCTACGGCGAACTTGAAATAAAACTTGGTGGCAAGGCGATTCGTTATCCAATTTCGCAGTTCGAACCACGAGGATTTGAGATGCCGAATCAACAGATTGCCATCGGATATGATAAAAAGACGTTTCGTCCATATATTCTCTACTCGTTTGATGGTCAATTTTTCATGCCTCAACCGATCGAGTTTGATGAGTTAGAGGACCCGGAGTCAAAAGAGAATACCGTCTTTTCCGAGTTAGAAATCAAGACTGTCGCGACAGCTCGTGAACTGAACGAAGGAGAGGAAATTCCTTTCTACACTTTCTCGTATCTGAAAAAAGGGAAACGTGTGGCCGAAACGATGACGATCCGTTTCGTTCCCGGGACGTTGCTAAAAGACGGTGAAGAACCTGACCCGATGTTTGAAGATTGGTTGCCTGTTGAAGAAGCTGGGCCAAGGGCGATCGTTCATCGCCAACCATATGATGGAGAGTCAATGGATTTCGCAGAGTATAGTGAGGCAACAAAAGATGAGTCTGAAGAATTGTTCGATATGATCAATGAAGCAGAACCCGTCGACCGCCACGGAGATGTTTCAGATTTTCGATATTTGACTTTAACGGATGGGTGGAAAGGACAAGTGTTCGAAATCAGTTATCAAAAACGTTCGAAAAAAATCGATATTTATTTAACGGACTCGCTCCGCGATCAAACATTTAAATTATCAAGTAAAGGGGCACAAAAATTCTTAGACGTCTTCCCCCGCCTAAAGGAAACATTATGAAGCGAATCCTTTTACTCATTTGTTGTGTAGGTTTATTGACAGGTTGCGGTGACGAGGAAATGGATGTCGTAAAGCTAGATTACATATCAGAAAACTGGAATGTGAAAGATCTTCAATCAGGTCATATGGATGCCAAGTCGGTGATGTGGACTCCTGATTTACTCGATGCGTGTTCCGGGAATGTAATTTCACGAATCGAAGAGGACGTCACCGTCTATCGCTCGTATGAATTGAATCGAAAATTCGACGATGCATATAAAATCGTGATGTATATGAAAGGAGATCAACCATACACCGTTTGCTATGACAGTGCTTCAGAGCAAATAAGGGCGGAAGAGATAGATGAATTCCCTTACTTCGTTCATACGGAAGAAGAGACCGACATCTTGAGTACGCCAACGATTCGCCCAGGTACACATGAAGAACTGAAACAAATGGAACAAAAAGACCAAGGTCATCACTATCCTGCGCCTGTTTCTCTCCTCGAAGGGACGATGATTCATGTGACACCCTCGTTATATGGCCGGATTGATTTATCGATTGGAGATCAACGGGGATTTTTCCCACTTTCTCATTTAGACCCGTTTAATGCCCAATCGGAAGAAGTGGGGATCGCGCTTGGGTATGACGAACAATCGAAAGAGGCGTATTTTTATTATGAGAAAGAAGATGGATTGACGACCATACTTCCTTTAGTCGTGTGGAATGAAAAAGAGCACAAACATGTGCCGATTCAATTCGAAGGGCTACAAGTAGAACAGGTACTTCGGGAAGACATTCTTAAACCTGGTGTCAAGACACCTCTCTACACGTTCTCCTTCATTGAAGATGGGAAACGTGTGAATGAGGAGATTCGTTTAACTTATTTGAATGGTGAATTTTCGACACATGATCCTGTTCAAAACGCGAGCGATTCAAATGGTCCATTCGTTTATGTTCATGAGAAGCCATTAAACGGTGCGATCGATATTCAGTATCCAAACGTGCTTACGGCTGAAGAGAACGACATATCTGATTTGATGGGCGAAATCAAGGATGCTACACCTGTCAAACGTGCTGGAGAAGTGAATAACTATTCGAGCCTTACAATCATCGACGGATGGATGGGTCAGGAATTTCAATTAAGCTTTAAGAAGCGATCCAAGAAAATCGATATCTATCTGACGGATTCACTTCGGAGTCAAACATTTAAATTATCAAGTGAAGGAGCGGAACGATTCTTGGAGATATTTCCGGAGTATATAAAGTCATGATGAAACGAATGTTATTGATGTTATGTACAGTCGGGCTTTTAACAGGGTGTGGTAGTGAAAAGAAGGATGTCGTGCAGCTAGACTATATGCCCGAGCAATGGAACGTGAACGATTTATATGCGAACCAGATGGATACGGACTCAGAGACATGGTCGACTGCAATTCTCGGCGCTTGTACGGGTGAACCGCTCCCTCAGATTGAGGGGGATGTGACGGTTTTCAATTCATATGCGGTGAATCGGAAAGTCATGATATCAGATTATGATCCGAGCTCATATAAATTGGTGACTTTCTTGAAAGGAAAAGAAAATTACACGATTTGCTACGACGGTGACTATTCCAACATGAAATTAGGGAAGATTGATGAACTACCGGACTTCCTGGATTTATCAGCAGGTATCGAAGTTCCGAACGTCCCGAAAATGAAAGCGGGTACGAAAGAGGAAGAAGAAGTCGCAGAACAGAGTGACCCATCCGAGTACCTGGGGATGCCCATCAACCTGTTCAAAGACACGATGGTTCATTTGACTTCTCCCTTGAATGGAGCGATTACATTGACAGTTGGTGATCAAGAAGGAATCTTTCCCATCTCAACCATTGAACCATATAATGCGCAAATGGGAACCGCAAAGATTGCACTCGGATATAATGATAAATTGGAAGCCGCTCACTTCTACTTCGAAACGACGAATGGAACGACATCCATTCAACCGTTCCTTGTATGGGATGAGAAAGACAGCGCACATGTCCCCATCCAGTTCGAAGGATTAAAAGTCGAACGGGTCCTTCAGACGGATACATTAGAGCCGGGGGTTAAGACACCGCTTTACATCTTCTCATACATGAAAAATGGAAAGCGTGTGAAAGAAGAAGTCAGCTTGACGTACACGAAGGGCGAGTTTGCCACGAAAGAGTCTATTAAAGAATCCACTGAAGCAGGACTCATTGCCAATCCTTCCGTTCCACGCGGTCCGTTCTTCTTTCTCCATAAAAAACCGTTAGATGTGGAGGCCACATTGAATTATCCGGATACATTACGTGCGGCAGGCATCAACATGTCTGATTTGATGAACGCATTTGAGGAGGCAGAACCGGTGAATCGAGCTGGGGAAGTGGGGGACTATCCGCTCCTCACCATCATCGACGGATGGAAAGGGCAGGAGTTTCAATTAAGCTTCAAGAAGCGGTCCAAAAAGATAGACGTCTATGTGACGGATGAATCACGCAATCAAACATTCAAACTGAGTAGTGCGGGAGCGGAAACATTCTTTTCCTATTTCCCTGATTTAGATGAGTGAAAGGCGCCAGTCGGCGTCTTTTCATTTGGTAAAAACTTCAAACTCAAGATATTGACCTTCTGTAGAAAAACGGGATAAAGAAATGGGACAGGATACGTTACACTGATAGTCACGATTTCGTACGAATATCCTATTGTCAAGAAAGGTCGGTAAAATAAATGAGTACTTTGAACCAGAACGAAACAACGACGAACCACGTCCTAAAGTCAATCGAAACAAATATGGCGATGATTCGCTTCGACCGTCAACGACGTGTAGTCGATGTGAACGACACGTTCGCGAAAGCAATGAAATATAAACGAGAAGAGATGATTGGACTGCAACACCATCTTTTTTGTCCTTCTTCCTTCGTGAACAGTCCGGACTATCCTGCATTTTGGGAGAAGCTTTGGAATGGCTTCAGTTTTTCGGATAAAGTGGAACGATTGAATGCAAAAGGGGAGACGATTTGGCTAGAAGCAACGTACATGCCGATCCTAGAAGGGGAAGAGGTCGTCGGTGTCGTCAAGATTGCCTCGGATATCACCGAACGTCAAGAAGTGATCAAAGATTATGCCAGTCGATTCAAATTGATGACCGATGTGCTCGACGATAAGGCGAAGACAGGGATGAATGACACGAAAGTGTTACATGCAACGATTGAGCGGCTCGCCGAGGATGCAGCGAACAACTTACACGCTCTCCATCAGCTTCGGCGCCAAGCTGAAGATATCAACAAGATCGCGTCGTCAATCAAAGCAATCGCCGCTCAAACGAATCTATTGTCCCTCAATGCTGCCATCGAAGCGGCACGGGCTGGAGAACACGGACTTGGATTCAATGTCGTAGCGACGGAAGTTCGGAACCTCTCCCGGATGGTCGAGCGTGCGGTTGTCGACGTCAACTCAAACACAGAAGCCATGAATGTTGAACTCCAAAAAATTGTCGATGGGGTCACGCAGTCCAATCGAGAGATTCAGTTGAGCGCCGAGACGATGGAACAGACGATGGACCGTTTCCATACGTTCGAACAGGCAGCCGCAGAACTACATGAGACGGCGGAAACGTTTACTTCAAACCTTTAAACCGACCGGCCCATTATAGGGTCAATCGGTTTTTTTGAATTGTAATGCATGTCCATTTTGTTTTAACCAAGCTTTCGCGAAATCCACTTCTGGATAAATGGTACGACACGTGTTCCAAAACGAGGCAGAGTGATCGAAATGAACGAGATGCGTCCATTCGTGAGCGATGACATAATCCATGATTTTTTTCGGGGCCAACATGAGTCGGACGTTGATTGAGATAGTGCCCTTTGAGCTGCACGATCCCCAACGTGTCTGTTGATGACCGATTCGAATGTTGACGGCTCGTACACCTAGACGTTTTTCATATGCCGGTGCCCGGTTCACTACGTAATCTAGAGCCCGTTCACGCAACCAAAGCTCATATTGTTGCCAAAGTGTGGCATCATCCCAAGTTTGCGGAACTAAAAATGTAGTTCCGTCATGTCGGAGTGTTACGCCTTTGTCTTTTCTGATCGGATAGATTTCCCCATGAAGGACGAGCCCATGTTCAAGAATGGATGTTTGTTGCGGGAGGTTTTGTAAGGTATCCCGAATCCACAAGACGTGTTCTTCTAAAATGCGGTCGACGACCCGTTTTGACAAACGTGCTGGAATACGTAGTTCGATGCCGTTTGGGGTGACATAAAACGCAGCTCTTTTTCTTCGTTTATGTCTGACAATCTTGACGTCCATACATTCCCTCCTCTTGATGTCTCGATTGAGTATAACGAAGTCGGCAAAAAACTGCCATGCTTTTTTAGCACGCAGGTGAATCAACTTTGATACAGTTAGAGAAGGAGGGATGAACATGAAATCAATTTTACAACAACAACTTGAACGAACAGGTACGAATTCGGTGAAGTGGGATGGATTGAATCGGTGGTTCCATCTGTCAGAAGAGGTGTTGCCGCTATGGGTAGCGGATATTGATATTCGTACCGCGCCATCCATTTCTGAGGCGCTCGCCACAAAAGCCGCTCAAGGGGAATTTGGCTACACTTTGTTTGCACCTGAAGCGCAGGACGCGGTGTCTTCTTGGTATGGACGTCGCCATGATTTGGATGTTGACCCGAACCACGTCTTATTCTCAAGTGGGGTCGTCCCCGCGTTGACACATATCGTCGAAGCGTTGACCGAAGAGGGGGAAGGGGTTGTCATCCAATCACCCGTCTACCCGCCGTTCCATGAACTCGTCGTCGGTTCGAAGCGTCAGGTATTGGATGCCCCGTTAAAGAAAATCGATGAACGATATGAGATGGACTTCGTCGCACTCGAAGATGCGATGAAACAAGCGAAGCTCTTCTTGCTTTGCTCCCCGCATAATCCGGTCGGTCGTGTCTGGACAAAAACAGAACTAGAGAAGGTCGTGGAACTAGCGAATCAATATGATGTCATCGTTGTCGCCGATGAGATTCATGCAGATTTGACGTTCCCATCTCATAAACATACCGCTGTCGGCTCACTCGACCCTCGCGTCATCACGGTGAGTGCGCCATCGAAAGCATTCAACATCGCCGGTTTATTCGCATCCTACATCATCTGTCCGGTCGATGACTGGCGGAAACAGATCACGAAAGTACAGAACAAACATCACGTCCTCCCTACACCGTTCGCGAATACGGCCATCATCGCGGCCTATACCGACAAACGTGCGGAGCAATGGCTCGATCAGTTGCGGGAAGAGCTCGAGCAACAGATGAACGACGTTATCGACTCGATCGAATCAACTATGCCGATGCTTCATACGGCACGTCCTGAGGCGAGCTATTTATTGTGGATCGACTTTTCGGAGCTTCCGATGTCTGCCGAGGAGCGAAAGTCGTGGCTTCATCAGGATGTCCGGATTTTCTTGTCTCCTGGAAGTCCGTTCGGTCCTCATGGTGACACGTTCGAGCGAATGAATATCGGGACACGTCGTGAACTATTGGATGAGGCGATTCGACGTCTGAACACGCAAATGAAACGAAAGGCGTTTGTGTAAATCGAGAATCGGGAAAAAATTCTCAATGAGATGAAGAGAAAGCGAGTGGATAGGATGGAGTCAATCAATTGGAAGAAAAAGATGGAGGAGCAGTTAAGACGTAGCGGCTTTACCTTGCAAGTCGAAAATATGTCCAATATCCGCTTGACTGAGATTCATGCGAGCTCTTCTCCATTGATCTCTTATCCGCTCCGTGTCCGTCTCTATGAGCGGATGGGTTGGCTGATGTGTACGGTCGATTCGCCTGCACTCGATCGAAATGAGGATCACCCGCTTTTCGAACGCATGGTCACGGCCGTCTTCGAACGGATCGTTCGACACCTATATAACGGATATGGGTTCCATGTGTTGACGTTTATCGGGGACACGGGGAATTATATCGCCCCGAAAGATTCGGAAACCGGTGAAGTCGTCCGTCTCATCGCACATCTCTGGAATGACCGTTCCTATATCCACCTTGATACGTTTGAAGAGTATCCAGCTCTTTATGTGACACCCCCATGGGCTCATCAAGCTTATGCGGTTGAAAGCACCGATGAAGAATGGGTCATATATGCAGGAAGAGGGGGGCGGCCGTCGACCGATTACCGGGCAGATGGTGTGGAATTAAAACCACATCGACTCGCTGATGGTGAGCTCTTCTTTCCAATTGATCGAATCTCGAAGGACAAAGGGACGCTTGCCCTAGCCGAATGGCTACGTCTCGAACGACGAGAAGTCGAGGACTTTATGATGTCGTTTATGCAGACGATTCGGAAGTTCGATCCATCCTTTGGGTTCGCCTGGGGCGGTACGGAAACCTTCTTTCATGGTGTACCGGTCGAACCGTATGCTCAAGTCCTTCGACTCGAGACCGGCAAACGACGATATCGTGTCATGAATAACACGGCAAAACGATTATTTGCCGTATCAAATGACCCAAACGAATGTTTAAAAGAAGTGAGTCGGACACTCGGGACGATTACACTTCCTGAACGGCGTGTGTCGGCACTCGGGCAATTGATTATGGGAATCTGGCAACAATTTGAAACGGATGAGGAAACCTACATTCAAGAAGTGGCATTCCGCGACATTTCTAAATTCCAAATGGAAGAGAAGATCGGTCATGCCCTCGCGAATCGACAACGGATTCGCTGGATTGAGAAAAGCCATCCGCATCAATTGGTGATCGAATATGCACATCTTCGTATCACATTCCCGAAACGTCCACCAGGGCTTGTCACAGTCGAACCCGCTGAATCTGGAAACGAGAGAGGTGCCTTATGAGAATCGTCGATGCACGAACCTTACCCATCGATCACGAAGATGTGATTGCGGTTACATCGTCTTCTTTATACTTCCGAAAGAAAGAGGAGCGTACGTCTTTCTCACTCTTTCGGTATGATAAAGAAGATGGAGCAATCACGCAATTGAATCGTCGGGTATACGAAGATTACGGGTACCCCAAACTGTTCGTCGATGGGGACGTGGTTTACTTTTTAAACGAGATTCCGGAAAGTGATGGTGTCATTAAAACAGAGCTGATCGCTTTCTCGTACAAGGCAGGCAAAGAAGAAGTGATCACGACGTTCGATAAGAGAGGCAACAGTACGTTATTTTGGGTTCTCGACAATCGTTACTTCCTCTTTTTGACGGCGTTTGAGTCATCGGATGAGGCATGGCTATATGATCGGGTAACGGGACAACGTGAACGAATCCGAGACGAACGATTGGTCGGGAAGACGGAACGCTTCCGTGAGCTTTATCTGTTCACAACGACGTTCAAAGGGGTATCCTATATCGTCTGTAATGCGCGACTTGATGAATTCGATTACTATGATGCACTCGACAACGGTCGAATCTCACCGGACGATCCGATCGATCACTCAGAGGCGCTACTGATTTGTCCACTCGAGGAAGCGGTCGAAGCGATTTGGGATCAACGAGAAGAATTGCCATTCGATGATATTCTTCGCTTGCAAGGTGAAGGGGACACCGTTCAATATTTAAGCGAGAATGACGGTCTTCTCCGTTTCTCTGCTTTCGTGGATGCGTTGAATGAGGAGGTCATTTACGACTTGACGGCACCGGATGTCTTACATGAAGTATCCGTCGTCGATTGGGAAGCCTATGAACCGATTGATTTCACCTATGACGATGTCGGTTCGACTATCTTTATTAAAATAGATGAGAGCGACATGCATACGGAAGTCATCGACATTTCGACAGGGGCCCGTTACATTGACGTGGAACCGTTCGAACGTGTCATTGGACGACGGTACCTTGTTCATGAATTTACGGAAGATCTGACGAGCAGTGTCGTGATGTTCGATTTAGAAACGGAAGAGCGACATGCATATGATAATGCCTATTACATGGTCATCGACGATACTATTCTAGTATTGTCAATGTCTAACACATAAATATAACCACCATCCGTTTTTTTCGGATCGTGGTTATATTTGGATTATTAGTTTACATAACATATTACTGTAAACCTGATATCGCATGTTTTTTTCGTTCATCTCCGATATGGGCATATACTTGTGTCGTGGCTACGGATTCATGGCCGAGTAATTGCTGGATCGTCAATACGTCGACACCGCTCATGGCGAGTCGTGAAGCGAACGTGTGTCGAAGTTTATGCGGCGTCACTTGTTTATAGGTCAAAAAGGGGAGATACGGTTTCAAGCGGTCGATATGTCCCTTGAGCAAATGCTGAACCGTTCGCACGGCAATCCGTCTACCGTTTTCATTCTGAAATAGCGCACCGTCTTTCGAATGTTGTCGGAAATCGATCAATAGAGGATGAAGCGGTCCGGCAATCGGGATCACCCGCTCCTTGTTTCCTTTTCCAATCACGCGAATCGTCTCTGTTTCGAGGTCGATATCGGACCAGCTGAGGCCGACGAGCTCAGAAACGCGCATACCCGTAAGTCCAAGCAGTTGAATAATCAAAAAGTCTCGGGTACGATTTGCCTCATAACGACTAGCCTCCCGATTCGTCATACCGACGTTGCTCCGAACAAGTGTCGAGAAATCGAGCCATTCTGACTCTGTCAGATAGACTGGGTTACGTTTGGCTCGTTTTGGTCGTTCTACCGTCTGAAAAGGATTCACCGTCGCTTGATTGGTCTCAATCAAATAATTGAAGAGTGATTGTAACGTCGATAGTTTTCGATTGATGACGCTTGGTGCGTTCTCTAGTTCAAGTGCGAGATAGGAAGCGTATGCCTCTGCTCCGGCATGATCGAGCTCGGTGAATGATGCTAAGTCGATCGTATCCGGTTCGAGTTCGGTTCCACTCACATGCTCGACCCAGCGAAAGAAGTCTAATACATCGTACACGTAACGTTGGGCCGTCTGTTTCGAATAGTGTTTTGCAGCTAAGTGATGAAAGAATTGTTGGATAAATGTCGGCAGTCGGTGCAGTCCGTTCAACTCGAAACGTTTCGTCGCTGTCGGTGTCTGCCGTTGTCCAAGTTGGCGGAATATACTCATTTTTGTCTCCTTCCTTTACGTGTATCTCACTTGATTCTTGCCATTTCGTTTCCCCTCGCGGAGAGCGTCATCTGCTTCTTTGACGATTTCTGCGACTGTATCGAAGTCATGTCGGATCGCCAGACCAAACGTCATTGTCACATGAAGACGCTGACCTTCGTAAAAAAAGCTCGTGGCTTCGATTGTTCGCCTTATCCGTTCGATCGACTCATAAAAGTTTCCAGATGGGTCGGTTAAGAAAAGCAGAAACTCTTCTCCTCCCCAGCGGACCGTAATCCCGTCACTATCGGATAGGATGGATGCGACTTGTTGGAGCACGCGGTCCCCACAATCATGCCCATACGTCTCGTTGAATGATTTGAATCGATCGATATCACCGAGGGCAATCGCATACGGAATATGTTCACGGCTAGCTCTGTCAATCGCTTTTGCAACCTGTTCTTGTCCGATTTTACGATTCAAGAGTCCGGTCAATCCGTCCGTGGATGCGAGGATTTGTAGTCGTTCATTCGATAGTTCTAGTTCATCCGTCACTTCGACGACGGCTGACTCAAAAATGAACGAGAGACCGGCAATCATCATGACGGTCGATAGGATACAAAAGAGACCGAGTGCCCGTTCGAAGCTTGCTGATATTGTCACTTGTCCATCCGATACGAAGATGAAAAGGATACTGTAGATCACCATCGCGAGGAGGGTAGTCAGGATCCGTTGTGTTTTCGTCACGCTTGGCATGAAAAAAACACCGTATGCCATCATGAGGATGAAGTAATGCATGTTGACTCCCCATCCGAGGATGAACGTCGAGATTATTGCATTATAGACAACTTCAATAAAGAGTCCAGTAAAGAAAATTCCGTACCATCGCTTATGCACAAAGTAAAAGGAAATCGTGTAGTAGATGACACTCAATCCGTTTGATAAGAACAAGGAAGTCACGTCTAATCGCCAAAATAAGATGCAAAATAAAAAGTGAACCATCCAGGCAATCGCGTTTCCGTAAAAAGTTATGCGTTCATTGTAAAGTGTTCCGCGTCGGGATTCATAAATTGTTCCCATCTCACACCTCCCTTCTTTTAGTATATCGAAAGAGAGACTGATTTTATATAAAAGTCACCAAAAATCGAACCGAAAAACGCTTTTGATTCGCATCTTACATTGCGTGAAATAGATATTTCACGCAATGTTCATGAGTTGCATGATTGTTTCTAAATCGAGTAATTAATCGACGGATAAGTTTTATCGCAAAATAAAAGGTAGACGATAATTTGTTATGTAAACCATATTGATTTGTCTTGAAATTGTAATGTTGGGTCATTATACCTTATGATGAAAATAGGACTTGAAACAGGAAGGAAGGTAACGTTACACTGTAAACGTAAACCAAAGGGGGATTTTGGATGGATGATCAGCGTTTGAAGCAACTTTTGTCTGAAGCGAAGACCATCGCGGTCGTCGGCGTGTCCGACAACCCGAACAAGACGGCCAACCAGATTGCAGAGTATCTACTACGCGTCGGCTATACCGTCATCCCTGTCAACCCGATGCTCGAACAATGGAACGGTCGCAAGGCGTATCCGTCCGTCGAGAGCATCCCGGGTAGAATCGATATTGTCGACGTGTTCCGTCGCAGCGAATTTTTAGCAGGTGTCGCGGAAGATGCGGTACGACATGGGGATGTCGGACTCGTCTTCAACCAGCTCGGTCTCTCAAGTCCAGAGGCGGAGCGAATCGTGCGCGATGCCGGACTCGACTACATCGAGAACCGCTGCCTGTACGTGGAGCATGCTCGTCTACTCGGATAAGACCTACCTCCTTGGTAGGTCTCCTTTTTTTCAGCAATGGCTGACGAGGGAGGCTTGCCAGAATCGATGAACAGCTATACAATAGGAAAGAAAAACGAACGTGTGTTCGAAATTGAGGTGACTGCTATGTCAACAGATTTATTTAATTACAATGAAGACGCCATTCAGGTGCTCGAAGGACTCACGGCCGTACGGAAACGTCCGGGGATGTACATCGGGTCAACCGACCATCGCGGACTTCACCATCTCGTCTATGAAATCGTCGACAACGCGATCGATGAGGCGCTCGCCGGATTCGGTGGTCAAATCGATGTGACGATCCACAAGGACGATGCCATCACAGTTCGTGACCACGGACGTGGTATGCCGACGGGGATGCATGCCTCTGGGAAACCGACCCCAGAAGTCATCTTCACGGTCCTTCATGCAGGAGGGAAGTTTGGACAAGGTGGCTATAAGACGTCGGGTGGACTCCACGGTGTCGGTGCTTCTGTCGTCAACGCCCTCTCGAGCAAGGTCGTCGTGACGATTCACCGTGACGGCAAGGTGTTCGAACAGACATTTGCGGACGGTGGTGTGCCTCAAACAACCTTGATTGAGACAGGTAAGACACGGCAGACCGGGACGAGCGTCTATTTCAAACCGGATGCAACGATTTTCTCGACGACGACGTATAATTATGACACGCTCGCCGAACGCCTTCGTGAATCAGCTTTCCTCTTAAAAGGATTGACGATCTCACTCACGGACGAGCGTACCGATAAACAAGACACGTTCCATTACGAGGATGGAATCGCCGAATTCGTTCAGTACTTAAATGACGACAAGGCGACGCTCCACCCGATCGTCTATTTCGAAGGGACGGAGAACGAGATTGAGATCGAGCTCGCCTTCCAGTTCACGGACGCCTATTCTGAGAACGTCCTCTCATTCGTCAACAACGTCCGGACGCGTGACGGTGGGACGCATGAGGTCGGCGCCAAGACGGCGATGACCCGGATCATGAATGAATATGCGCGTAAGAACGGACTGCTCAAAGAGAAAGATAAGAACCTAGACGGCGGTGATGTTCGTGAAGGACTCACGCTCATCGTCTCGGTCCGAATCCCAGAGGAGTTCCTCCAGTTTGAGGGACAGACGAAATCGAAACTCGGCTCACCGGAAGCGCGTGCGAGTGCCGATAGCGTCATGGCGAAACAACTGACAATCTTCCTAGAGGAGAACCCGCAGATGGCCACGATGCTCATCAAAAAGGCGATTCGCGCGGCACAGGCTCGCGAGGCGGCACGTAAGGCACGTGAAGAGGCACGTAACGGCAAGAAAAAGAAACGTTCGAGTATCTTGAACGGGAAACTGACGCCGGCGACGTCAAAGAATGCCGCGAAGAACGAACTGTTCCTCGTCGAGGGGGACTCGGCCGGTGGTTCCGCCAAACAAGGACGTGACCGGACGTTCCAAGCCATCCTTCCGTTACGCGGTAAAGTCATCAACTCGGAGAAGTCAAAACTTCAGGATATCATGAAGAATGAAGAGATCAACACGATCATCCATGCGATTGGTGCCGGGGTCGGTCACGATTTCGACTTGGACGACTGTAACTTCGATAAGATCATCATCATGACGGATGCCGATACAGATGGCGCGCATATCCAAGTGCTCCTTCTCACATTCTTCTTCCGTTATATGCGTCCACTCGTTGAGGCGGGGCGTGTGTTCGTCGCCTTGCCGCCGCTCTATCGCATCTCAAAAGGGAAAGGCAAGTCCGAGCAATTTGACTATGCCTGGGATGAAGAAGCGCTCGAGAAGCTCGTCAAGGTGTATAAGAAAGGCTATATCCTCCAGCGCTACAAAGGTCTCGGTGAGATGAACGCGGATCAATTATGGGAGACAACGATGAACCCGGATACTCGTACACTCATCCGTGTCACAGTCGACGATGCGGCTGTCGCGGATAAACGTGTCTCGGTCTTGATGGGCGATAACGTCACCCACCGCCGTGAATGGATTGAGGAGAACGTCGCCTTCGGACTCCAAGAAGATGATTCGATCATCGCCAATGAACATGTGACTAAAGCGATTGAGGAAGTGATGTAACGATGTCGACGATTCAACACATTTTAAACTTATCTCTCGAGCAGGTCGTCGGTGACCGGTTCGGGCGTTATTCAAAATATATTATCCAAGACCGTGCCTTACCGGATGCTCGTGACGGGCTCAAGCCCGTACAACGCCGGATTCTATATGCGATGCACCATGAGGGAAATACGAACGATAAGCCGTACCGGAAGTCCGCCAAGACGGTCGGGAACGTCATCGGGAACTATCACCCGCACGGTGACTCGTCCGTCTATGAGGCGATGGTACGCCTCTCGCAAGATTGGAAACTCCGGTATCCGCTCATCGACATGCATGGGAACAACGGGTCGATGGACGGTGACCCGGCAGCGGCCATGCGTTATACGGAAGCGCGTCTCTCGAAGATTGCAGGAGTCATGCTGACGTCGATTGCGAAGAACACGGTCGACTATACGCCGAACTTTGACGACTCGACGGAAGAGCCGCTCGTCTTGCCGTCGCTCCTCCCGAACTTGCTCATGAACGGGACGACTGGGATCTCAGCCGGTTATGCGACAGAAATCCCACCGCATAACTTGACGGAAGTCCTCAACCTCGCCATCGCACGCCTGAAGGGTCAGGTCGCTACGGCAAAAGACGCCCTCGAGCATGTCACGGGTCCCGACTTCCCGACTGGTGGGACGGTCATGGGGAAAGACGGTATCCTCAAGGCGTTCGAGACCGGTAAAGGGAAGGTCATCATCCGGGCGAAGTCCGAGATTGAGCACTTAAAAGGTGGCCGTGAACAGATCACGATCACAGAACTCCCGTATGAGGTGAACAAAGCGAACCTCGTCAAAAAGATGGAAGAGCTCCGTCTCGACAAAAAGGTCGAAGGCGTCGCAGAAGTCCGTGATGAGACGGACCGGACCGGCCTTCGGGTCGTCATCGAATTGAAGAAAGAAGCGGACGCAGAAGGTGTCCTTCACTTCTTCTTGAAGCATACGGACCTACAGCTCGCCTATAACTACAATATGGTCTCCATCGTGAACCGGACTCCGAAACAGATGGGAATCATCCCGATCATCGACGCCTATTTGAAGCATGTCGAAGAGGTCGTGACACGCCGGACGACGTTCGAGCTCGAACAGGCGAAAAAACGCGCCGAAATCGTCGACGCCTTGGAACAAGCCATCTCGGTCCTCGATGAGACGCTCGAATTGATTCGTTCCGCAAAAGACAAAGCGGACGCGAAGAAGAAACTGATGGAGCGGTTCTCATTCACGGAACGCCAGGCCGAAGCCGTCGTCATGCTCCAATTGTATCGACTTACGAACACGGATATCGTCGAGTTGCAAAAAGAAGCGAAGTCTCTACAGAAAGAGATTATTCGTCTCTCGAACATCCTCGAGGTGGATTCGACGAAACGGAAGTTGATCGTGAAGGAGCTCACGGCGCTACGTGATGAGTTCGGCGATGACCGTCGCTCGGTCATCGAATCGGAAGTCGAAGAATTGAAACTGAAGACGGAAGTCATGATCGCCGTCGAGGAGACGATGGTATTCGTCAGTCGTGACGGGTATGTCAAACGTGCCTCGATGCGCTCGTATGGCGCGTCTAATGACGTCTTGCCCGAAATGAAGGAAAAAGACCGTCCGCTTCTCACGACACAGGCGATGACGACAGACCACTTGCTCGTCTGGACGAACAAGGGCAGCTATCTCCTCATCCCAATCCATCAGATTCCAGAATCGAAGTGGAAGGATGCCGGACAGCACGTCGCCAACCTCGTCCCGATTGAAGGGGAACAGGTCATCTCAGCAGACGTCGTCTCGACGTTCGAGACAGATGCCCACTGCCTCTTCGTGACGAAAGACGGGATGGTCAAACGTACGCCGTTACGCGACTATGACGCGCAGCGGAAATCGAAACCGCTCATGGCCTTGAAACTAAAAGGTGACGATGAGGTCGTCTTCGCAGGGATCAGTGACGGTCCTGGGCAGTTGTTCCTCGTCTCAGAACGTGGCTACGGCCTCTGGTTCAAAGAGGATGATGTCCCGGTCGTCGGACAGCGGGCAGCCGGTGTGAAGGCGATGAACTTGAAAGACGGTGACGTTGTCGCCGATGCCTTCTCCTTCTTCACGCCACCGTTGTTCGTCCTCGTGACGCAACGAGGAGCGGTCAAGAAGATGAAGCTCGAAGACCAGTTCGATTGTACGAACCGCAACCTTCGCGGTACGATGCTCATTCGTGAGGTCAAATCTAAACCGCACCAAATCCGACGTGTACTCCCGGTACATGGGGATGAGACATTGCATATCGTCGGGAAAGAGAAGGCAAAAGAAGTGGGTACGAAGAGTCTGACGCTACTTGATCGCTATGCCAACGGGTCATTCGTCTTTGACGAAGACTCATTTGGTGAGATTGAGGACGTCTATCTCGATTAACGAAGTGAAAAAGACCTGTAATCAGCATCACTGCCGATTATAGGTCTTTTTGTTTGATCCACGTTTCAAGCTCACGTTGTTGGAGACGATGATGTCTCGTATGCATCTCGACGAGCTCGAACCATTCCATCGCATTCAACCAGCCAAACCCACCGTGAAACGTTTTACGATCCTCGGCAGTATTCTCTAACTGCGATTCCAACGTTTTCATTCTTGAAATCAAGCTTTGCATTCGCTCTTGTAGCGTGACACTAGAATCCGTATTGTTCGGCGGTTGGTTCATTTCTGGAGGAAGCTCGATTTTAATTGGAGGAAAACCACCTTCCATGAATAACTTCTCTCCAAACGGTGTCTTCTCACCATCTGAAACACCATCACCCCGTAAACATATCTCGACTTCATCCAAGTATTCACTCGCGACCAAAATGAGATGGTCATACATCTGTCCGATCGACCAAATCTTTGGGTCATGCTTATACCGTAAGTCAGATTCTGAATAGTGTATCAGGTCTTCGGAAAATCCGTTTAATTCATAACGATTCATCTTATCCCACCTCTCACTGTCATTATACATATATCCCGGATTCGATATACCTTTCAAGAAATTTAGTATTGGAAAAGGAACAACTTGTCGATTTGCCGAAAAAGACATGTAGGACAAAAGATAGGGGGATCTATATGTCTCAATGGCTAACGTGGGCGAAGCGGATTCAGGCGCTATCTCAGGCCGGTCTGACATTCACACGTGATCAGTATGACCGAGAACGGTACGAAGAGCTTCAGGAAATCGCTAAAGAGATGTTCGAACGACACTCCGACCTACCGAAGGAGATTGTTACAAAGTTGACCCATGTCGATGGATATCCAACACCAAAACTTGATGTTCGTGGCGTCGTTTTCAAAGAGGACCGACTCCTACTTGTGAAAGAGCGGTCAGACGGATTATGGACGTTACCAGGAGGATTCTGTGAAGTAAATCGTTCACCTGCTTCGAATATCATCAAAGAAGTAGAGGAAGAGGCGGGGCTAGACGTGATTCCGATTCGTTTGCTCGCCTTATTCGACATGCACGAGCATCCGCATCCCCCACTTTCCGAGCACTATTATAAACTTTTCATCGAGTGCGCATTGATTGGTGACGAGGAAGGGACGGCAGGGATGGAGACGACTGACGTTGAATTCTTTGAACGTGATCATTTGCCAGAACTCTCTCTTGCCCGTAACACACTTGAACAGATTCATATGTGCTTTGATGCTCATTGGCAGGAAGAGGACTGGACCACTCTATTCGACTAGGAGGCTGATCCGATGAAAGTTAGACGATACGGACACATTCATCTACTCACTTTTTATGCACCGATCTTACCGATAAATGTGCAATTGTTCGAGCATGAACTGGGACTCGTATTGATTGATACGGCACTCGAGCGGAATGCAGCAGACATTTTGTCTTATATTAACGAGCTGGATAAGCCACTTCTCGCCATTTTATTGACTCATGCCCATGGGGATCATGTCGGCGGGGTAGATGCCATCAAGTCTGAACATCCTCTCGCAGAGCTATACATGTCTCGACGTGATGCTCGCTTACTATCAGGAGACCGTTCACTAGATGAAGATGAACAAAACAAGATTCGTGGGTCCTTGCCGACGATTCGCTCCAAACCGGATAGGCTGATCGATCCAGGTGAGCGGATATTTGGGTTACGGATTCTTGATGCAGCGGGTCATACGCCTGGGTCGATTGCTTTTTATGACGAATCAAACCGGATCTTATTCGCAGGTGATGCTTTTCAATCACAAGGAGGGGCAGCGGTGGCAGGGGACGTACGTCCTTTGTTTCCATTGCCCGGCATCGCAACTTGGAATCGTTCGATTGCCGTCAAGAGCGCGGAACGACTAGTCGATTTATCACCGCTCCTGACATTTGTCGGTCACGGATCACCGCTCAAAGGGACGCATCGTCTCTATTTAGCATTGAAACGTGCGAAACGGAAACAGGCGAGAAAGTTCATCCGTTAACGGGAGGGTTGAAGCATGCAACTGAAAGAGATCCCTATACAGCAATTCGAACAAGCACGCCAGATGCTTGAAATTCAACGAAATGCGTATGCCGTTGAAGCAGAATTGCTCGGTTTTGATGAAATTCCGGCACGCTATGAGACGATTGATGTCATTCAAAATTTGCCCGGAACGAGCTATGGACTGTTTATCGAAGAGCGGATCATTGGATTTGTGACCATTGAGGCGTCTGAAACCACGGTAGAAATTACAAAACTATCTATTGATCCGACATACTTTCGGGCGAGACTAGCGACGACGTTACTCGAACACGTGCTGAAACTTCACAAAGGTAAACTCGTTTATGTGCACACCGGCAAGCATAATGGCCCAGCCAAGCGTCTATATACGAAACTCGGATTTGAACGAAGTGCGGAATTCGAACCCGAACTTGGGGTCACATTAATTCGATATACGCATTCATCTTAATTTTCCTAACTCATCTCACTATCATAAGTATACTAAGATAATGAGATGAGTTCTTATTTTTACTGATAATATATGTTATGTAAACTAGTAAAAAAAGAGAGCGATTTACGCTCAAATTTGATTTCCCCTCCTATGTGAAAATTCGGTACCAATATAAGGTCAATTCGATTTGCGGATTTGCATATTGTTTGATTGAATCGACTCCACCGAGTTGGAATCCCTCTTTTCGATAAAATCTGCATGCAATCAAGTTATCATTTTGTGCTTCTAATGATAATCCAATGAGTTGTTTCTCCTTCGCCCAACATTCTGCTATTTCAAGCAGCGTCCGTCCAACTCCACGTTTACGATACGATTGGCGGACCGCGATGTTTTCAATGTATGCGAATCGATTCCAGTCCGTCTTGAGTCGGATTTGTCCAACGCAAGTATCCGCGTCCATGGCTAGATACACAACACGATCATCCTGGTCGATATAATGATCCCAATCTAATCGATCATCAGGAAATTTAAGCTCCGAAATCTCCTTGTTTAATTCTTCTCTGTAAGTCCATGCTCCATTCAAATAGCTAGGAATGATTCGACCGATGATTGGAAACGGGTCATTCGCGTCATTCACTTGTGGAATGAGTGATTTGTGCAATGCGACAATTTGAATTGGGTTCATCTGTTTCACCTCCAATATTTTTTCGTATGACCTTCATATCATTCATTATGATTTTAATCAGGCTGGAAAGGAATGATTTTTTCTGTTTCACATTAAATGAAACACTGTATTATTCCAATGATTTTTGAATTCAAAGGAATGATAGCGCTTCATGAATATTCGTTTCAAACATCTATTTCATCTGTTTGATAGAAGCTTCACAGTTGCTAGACCATTGAAGTCATGCTATTTTTAGACAGATGAAGCATCTTAAGGAGGAATTCTTGTGAAACGAACGACAAAAGGATTAGCTGCAACATTGTTCTTAGCAGTCCCGCTCGCCGCTTGTGGTGATGATAGCACGAATCAAGCAGATCAGACACGCTGGGAAGAAATTCAAGAGGAAGGAACGTTGACAGTCGGTACGGCCGGTACGCTCTACCCCGCTTCTTTCCGTGAAGAAGAGAGCGACACGTTGACTGGTTTTGACGTAGAACTCATGAAAGAGATTGCGAAACGTCTCGATCTTGAAATCGAATTTAAAGAAATGGCGTTTGACAACATGTTGACAAGCGTTCAAAACGGACAGATTGATGTCGCAGCAAACGACATCTCGGTCACAGAAGACCGTAAAGAAAAATTCGCCTTCTCGAAACCGTATAAGTACACATACGGGACAGCCATCGTTCGGAAGAGTGACCTTTCAGGCATTAAGTCGCTTGAAGACCTGAAAGGCAAAAAAGCCGCTGGTGAAGCGACGACCGTCTTCATGGACGTAGCACGTCAATATGGCGCTGAAGAAGTCATTTATGACAACGCAACGAATGATCAGTATTTGCGTGACGTTTCGACTGGACGTACTGACGTCATCTTGAACGATTACTACCTCCAGACACTCGCACTCGCCTTTTTCCCTGAGTTCGATATTACCATCCACCCGGATATCGCCTATAACCCACAAGAAGTGGCTTTCTTGATGGACAATGAGAATGATGAGCTCCAGGAAAACATTGACCGGGTGTTAGACGAGATGCTCGAAGACGGTACAGTCAAAGAGTTGTCTGAGCAATTCTACAACGGAGCAGACGTCTCGGTTGAACCTGACGTGGATGCGACAATCGTCGAGACGAAGTAAGGAGTCGATATGACGTTCTCGGACATCAAATGGGACGCCATCTTTGACGTAGACCTAGCCATCCGATCGTTTCCTTATTTGTTGGGTGGACTACCGAATACGCTATGGATTTCATTTCTCAGTATGTTTTTTGGTCTCGTGCTCGGTCTTGTATTGGCGTTAGGTAAGCTGTCCCCGACACGCCTTCTGCGCTATCCGTCCACTTTTTACATCTCGTTCATGCGTGGTGTGCCCATCTTGATCATCCTGTTCATCCTCTATTCGGGATTCCCATTCATCGGGATCGAATTTGCCGCATTGACGGCAGCCATTCTCGGGTTCAGTTTAAATTCAGCTGCGTATATCGCTGAGATTATCCGCTCTTCGATTCGCGCGGTCGATACAGGACAAGTTGAGGCGGCACGCTCGCTCGGGATGGGTAAATTTTTGACGTTAAAAGGTGTCATTTTGCCGCAGGCGACTCGGATCGCCCTTCCCCCGCTCTCGAATGTCTTTCTCGATTTGATTAAAGCGAGTTCGCTCGCCGCGATGATCACGGTACCTGAGATCTTTAACAAGGCCAAGATCGTCGGTGGACGAGAGTTCGACTACATGACAGTGTATATCGTCGTGGCGTTGATTTACTGGGCGATCTGTACATTTATGTCGTTTTTCCAAGATTGGCTCGAACGACATTTTGAACGATATTTGGATTCTCCAAAACGCTGACTGACTGGTTGTTAACAGTCGGTCTTTTTTATTGATTGGATTTTCCGTACATCTCCTGAGGTGAATATGCTATGATTTTCTTAATTATCAGAAAAATATAGGGGGATTTTGAATGAACCATTCATGGGTTTCACATTTGAATGATCAAGTCATTGGTCAATCGAAGGCGATTAAGCTTGCCTCGATTGCTTTATTATCCGGGGGACATGTATTGCTTGAAGATCGTCCCGGTACGGGGAAAACGACTCTCGCGCGTAGTTTGGCGAGTTCGATTTCGGCAACGTTTCAGCGTGTCCAATGTACACCGGACACATTACCGAGTGATATTTTAGGGATGGAACTATTTAATCCGACAACTGGCGCGTTTGAACGTCGAACAGGTCCAATCTTCACTTCGATTTTATTAGTCGATGAAATCAACCGGACGACACCACGTACGCAATCCGCGCTACTCGAAGCGATGCAGGAGCGACAAGTCACACTTGGGGAAGTGTCACTTAAACTGCCCGATCCGTTTTTTATGATTGCTACGCAAAACCCGTTCGATGGACAAGGGACGTTCCCGCTCCCGCAGGCTCAATTGGACCGTTTTTTATTCAAGTTGACCCTCGCCCCGCTCTCGCGTGATTCAGAGCGGCGACTGATTCGAAACGAACACCTCTCGACCGAATCGTTTTCATTACAGCAAGATGAGCTGTTGAAGATGCAACAGGAGGTCCGAAACGTACGATTCCATGAGGCAATTGAAGATTATTTACTCGATTTGATGGAGTCCCTTCGACATCATCGGGATATCGAGGTTGGACCAAGTCCTCGTGCAACGCTTGCCTATACGATGGCGGCTCGTGCTCATGCTTATATGGAAGGACGAGATTACGTGTCTCCAGAAGACATTCGGGCGCTCGCACTTCCAATTTTAGGACACCGCATCGTCTTGACGGTCGAGGCTTCACTGAAGACAAAACCGACAAAGCTCATTAAATCTGTACTCGAGACCATCCCGGTCCCTTCAGAGGTGTAAGATGCAATTAGTCAGCCCACGCTATCTCGAGTCCGGCTATATGTGGCTCTTGTTCGTCGTCGGGGTCTTTACGGCACTGTATGGAAATGTCTTGATTGCGAGTCTATTGATTGGGTTCAGCCTCTACGCCTTGGTCATGCCGGCATTCATGTTCCGGTTGGCGGAGCATATCCGAATCGACCTCACAGAAGAGCTAAAACTTTTTCCGAATGACGATGCCGTGTATGTCTTGAACCTTGTATCGACAGCAAAAGTGCCGCTTGGGGTTGTTCGATTATCCGGCTATTTGCATCCGACGGTCGAGTCTGAAGGTCACGCCTTTTGGCGACAGGAGAATTTCGTCGAGACAAATGCAACTGTCGAGTTCACCATTCCGCTTCATGCGAAGAAACGTGGTCCAATTCGGTTAGAGGCAATCGGCTTAGAGATTCGTGACCCGCTTCGAATGTTTTCTCTATACAAGGAAGACGCTCTCCCACGAATCGGTTATGTATTTCCTGAGTTCTCACCGTATCCGATTCCAAAGCGCCCTCCTACCCTTCCTGGTGAGGAGATGGTACGGCATAGTGCCTATCGTGACCCGGAAACGTTCCAATCAGTCACGCCGTACCATGGACAGCCGATGCGTCAGCTGTATTGGTCTGCTTATGCAAAAACGGGGGAACTTCTCGCTCGCACGGAACAACCCGTACAGGCGAATGAGTATGTCATTGTCCTCGATTTGCTGACGAAAGACGGACGAGCCCTTACGTATCAGATGGAACGTCTCATCTCACAAGCGGCAGCACTATGTCGTGACTTTGAAAAAGAGAACGCAAGCTATGGATTGATTGTCCCGACGCTTACGAAAGATGGGATCACGTATGATTTGCAACCTGGTAGTGGAGAAGTGCATTTTCGTAAAATCATGACGACGTTCGCTTGTCTATCAGAGAGTGACTTCCCACTCGCAAGGTCGCTGTTCGAACGAAAAGTGGCCAAGTATAGCGGGAATCAATCCATTCTCCGGTTAGGGGGTGACGGCCAATGAGATGGTTATGGTGGGTCTTCGCAGCCTTTTATATCGGACATGTCTTTCCACTGCTCTTTTTATTGACGCTCCGTCTCTCTCGAAACACACAATTGATCGTGCAAACGCTCATGAGTATCGCCGCCTTGTATTTTTCTTACGAGATGAGCATCTTGCTTTTGATTTTCACGTACGTTCATGCGTTCATCCGGACGTTAGATTGGACAGACCGCTACGCGATGGCGAGTGTGCTCTTCCTAGTGGCGGACTGGTTATTCCCACCGGCGACACAATCGCTTGCAATGGTCCTCTTTCCGTTCATCTTTTTGATTTGGCAACGGAATCTGTATTATCGTCGTGATTATAAGCGGATGGTGACGATGCTCGCCCTCGGTCTAGGAATCGGTCTGGTCGTATCCCTGATCATTCGTACGATAAAGGAACTTCTATTCGGAAATGTGATCGCTTGGATCAGTCCTTTCTTTTTATGGATTGGTAGCTGGTTCGACGGAATCGTTCTCGATCCAAATGATCGCGTCAATCGGTTTCTCGTACCAGACAACCCGAATCTTGATGCGGATACGTTGTCTCAAGAGACATTATTCGAATCTGCTTCGAATGAGTCTTTATTTTTCATCGGCGTCTTTATCGCCATCTTATTGATTGGAGTTTTCTTGTTCTTTTACTTACAGAAGCGAAAAGATATCCAAGAAGATGGGATGATTCCAAAAAGTATTCAGCATCCGACACTTTCAGATAAGCGCATGGTCCGCTCACCCCGTCAGATTCAACTCCTTGAGACGGGACGAAAGCTTGAACATCAGCACCCTCGCATGCGCGAGGAGACGGTGTTTGAATGGTTGGAACGAATTGAGTTCACCAACCATTCGCTCTACGCTGAGTGGCTAGAAGCTGCAGAGTATGGGGACAAAGAAGCCCCACAAGAGATCAACGATTCGTTCAAGCGACTCGTCGAACAAGTGAAAAACCGCTAAAAAACATCCGGCTATGAGGAGTCTCCTCTGCCGGATGTTTTGTTTTTAAAGAATAGGACTGAGTAGACGCGATACACTTTCCTTAAAACGAATCCACCGCGTTCTTGATTCATATCGTTCAATCGTCAGTCGTTCGGCACGTGCTTCGTCTCGCTCGAACGCATCGATGACAGATTGTGCGACCGTGCGATCAAAAATGAGCGCCGATATTTCAAAATTGAGTCGGAAGCTTCGGGCATCGATGTTCGTCGTTCCGATTGAGGCGACTTCCCCATCGATGACAAGTGTCTTCGCATGGAGGAAACCTTCCTCATACGTAAACACTTCTGCGCCGTAACGAACAAGCTCAGCTGCATTCGCATACGTCGCCCAATAGACAAACATATGGTCCGGTTTGTTTGGAATCATGATCTTTATTTTGGTACCAGCCATGAGTGCGATCCGACAGGCGTCGAGAAAACTAGCATCTGGAATGAAGTACGGTGTCTGGATGTAGATGCATTCTTTAGATTGGCTAATCATTTTGACGAGCATATTCTTTAAGTGTTCTGTCGACGAGTTGGGACCGGATGTCACGATTTGTACCGGAGCGACAGGGAACATCGCATTCTCAACCGGCCAGACAAATGCGTCCTTCTCTTCTTTTTCACGCGTCGGGACAGAACGGTTCCAATCTAGGATGAATCGTTCTAGTAATTCTTTAACAGCATCACCCGCAATCCGTAAATGCACATCACGCCAGTACCCGAAATGTTCATCTTTACCGAGATACTCGTCCCCTACGTTGAACCCACCGATATAACCGAGTTCTCCGTCGATAATACAAAGCTTCCGGTGATTACGATTGTTCACTCGAAAGTTAATCCCTAGCTTTGATGGAAAGAACGACTTGACCTCCCCACCATGAGTGAGAAGATCTTTAAAATGTTTATGTTTCAGTCCTCTTGACCCAACTGCATCATAGAGCAGCCGAATCCGTAAGCCTTGTTTTGCCTTCTCCGTCAACAACCGAATCAAGGATTGACCGAGTGCATCGTTTTGAATGATGTAGTATTGGATATTGACCTCTTTTGTCGCTCGTTCGATATCCTGAAACAGCTGATCGAATTTTTGGGTCCCATCATGAAGAATGTTGATGTCATTATGAAAAGACATCAGTGCATTCGTTGACACGAGGTTCAGACGAGCAAGTCGTCGGTGCTTAAGGAGTAGCGGATGATGGAATGGTTGCATCGATCGATCGAGTTGGTCTAATTGTTCTTCGACATGGTGATGATAGGCTTCTCGCTTTTCTTCTTCGACCTGATAAAAGTTATGAGATTTGATCAAGCGGCCAAAGAAAATGTAAACGAAGAATCCGATGAGCGGTAAGAAAAAAAGGACAAGCAACCACGCCCACGTCGTCCCGATATCTCGCCTCTCGAAGAAAATGATGGTGATGGCAAATGTGAGATTAAGTAGTAAGATAAGCCACGTCAAGATGACGATGATGAGTCCGAATGTTACTTCCATCGTATCCCTCCCTTTCTTTCATGTCTTACCCGAAATCAGGTATTGTTAGTGAACGTTTTTTATGATTCGGGTATACATATAGGTAGAATTGAAGAAATGGGGGGAGTTTATGGAAGACATGATGATTGGATTCAGTCTATTGGTCCTCATCGGAGCACTTTCACAGTTACTCGCTTGGCGCTTTGACTTTCCGGCAATCTGATTATGACGGTTGCTGGGATCCTCGTCGGTCCGATTTTCGGGTGGTTGAATCCTAACGAAATACTAGGGGATTTGTATAGTCCCCTCATTTCGATCGCGGTGGCGCTCATTTTATTTGAAGGAAGTCTCAGTCTCGAGTTCCGGGAAATCGATGATTTGCGAAAGTACATCTTCCGCCTCGTCACGGTCGGGGTATTTCTCTCTTTCATCCTGACATCACTCCTCCTCCTCATCGTCGGAGATTTTCATTGGTTACCCGCATTCACACTGGGAGCTATCTTCGTCGTAACCGGACCGACCGTCATCATTCCGTTATTACGACAGGCGAACTTATCGGCTCGTCCGGCTAAAGTCTTAAAATGGGAAGGGATTATCGTCGATCCGCTAGGTGCATTGATGGCACTGTTCGTCGTCCGAGTGGGTTTCATCTTCTATCAAAACGACGGGCTTGCGAGCCACTTGCCTTTCTTTTGGTCGTGTATCGTCGCCGTCGCCTTCGGGATTGCCGTTGGTCATCTCTTGATTCGTTTGTTCGGAAACGAGAAAGTTCCAGAGTATTTACGGACGACGCTTACATTCTCTGGCGTGCTTCTTGTCTATGCCATCAGTGAATGGGTGATGCATGAAGTCGGTCTATTGGCCGTGACGGCAATGGGGTTGACCATGGCCAATTCTAAACATGGACATGCACGAATCTTACATCAGCTCCGTGAATTTAAAGAAAATATCTCCATCTTGCTCGTTTCGACCGTCTTCATCATTTTGACGGCGAGTTTGACCCGCGATAGTTTACTCGCCATCTTTGACTGGCCACTATTGCTGTCGATTCTTGGAATCTTGTTCATCGTTCGTCCCATCTCAGTGCAAACGTCATTACTCGGCTCTCCTTTGACGATGCAAGAACGGGCACTCATTAGCTGGATTGCCCCTCGAGGGATTGTCGCCATGACAGTGACTGGCTTTTTCGCACAAGAAATCACTGAACTCGGAATCGAAGACGCGGAGCGGATGCTGCCCATCACACTCGGTTTAGTCGTGACGTCTGTCGCCTTACATGGATTGACGATCAAGCCTCTTGCGAAGCGACTCGGTCTGACGAAAGTGAAAAATCCATGAGAAAAGGAATGAACTAAAAAAAGACACCGCCCGATGGCAGTGTCTTAGACAAGCTTGAATTAGTTCAAGACTTTGATTGTAACGGATTGACGACCGAAAGCAAGTGCTTGCTCTTGTGTCGGCATCAAGATGTCAATTTTGTTCCCTTTAATGGCACCACCTGTGTCTCCAGCAATGGCTTCTCCGTATCCTTCCACCCATACTTTAGAGCCGAGCGGAATGACAGAAGGGTCGACCGCGATGACTTTTTGGTTAGGGTTCGAACGAACGTCGATTCCTGTCGCTGTGATACCAGAACATCCTGCACAATATGGTGTATAAGCTGTTGCTTCAACTGTCATTGTCTGACCTGAAGCCGGAGCTTGGGTTTGCGTTGTAGACGATGCAGTTTTCGTAACTGGTGCTGTTGTCGATGTCTTCGGTGCTGTTGTCTTCGCATCATTCGCTACAGATGCAGCGGCTGCCCCTTTCACGGCGAACTCTTGTCCAGGGAAAATAAGATCTGAATTAAGACCGTTCCAAGTCATCAATTGATTGACAGAGATCCCGTGGTTCAATGCGATACGATAAAGCGTATCACCTGATTTAACTGTATACGTTTTAGATGCAGCAGAAGCTTTTGCTTCTGCCTTTCCAAGTTTCAAGACTTGGTTCGGGTAAATCATATTTGAGTTTAAGCCGTTCGCTTGTTTGATGTCATTTACAGAGACGTTGTTGTTCACGGCGATACGATAGAGTGTATCTCCAGACTGAACTGTGTGTGTTGATGCTGCCGAAGCTGGAGCAGCGACTCCTAAACTAAGGCCAGCGAGTGCCGTTAGTGTCAATAGTGGTTTTTTCATAAGAATATTCCTCCCTTTTCTAACGCCCCCTTACTGTAACACCTCTATATTTCACAGCGATTACAGGACGATATGAGAGTGTTATCAGTTCATTTACAGAACAATTCGTGAGAATGAGAGGATTCAGAAAATTGTTTCAGTCGATTGAAACGGCTTCATAGAGCCAATTTACGATATAATGAAGAGGAAAATAAGGAGGTTTTGGTCTTTGGAACTATTACTGCTATATTACATTGTGACTAATTTACTAGCTTTTGTGTCGTATTTTGTCGATAAAAGACGGTCTCGCGTCGGAGCTTGGCGTATTTCGGAGCGTACGTTACTGACGATGGCATGGATCGGTGGGGCATTCGGCGCTTATTTAGCGATGCGCATCTTCCGTCATAAGACATTGAAGCCAAAATTCCGAATCGGGGTACCTGTTGCCATTCTCGTCCATGCGGCTTTTACAGGGTGGCTCATCTTTTAGAGTTATATAGAAGAAACTCGATTGTATCTATTAGTGAACGATGATTAAAAATGTCAGATTCGTCCCAGTTCATGCTCATTTCAAAGTGTTTCTCCGTGGACAATCGAAATGAAATGTCGGGAAATTTCCGAAACGAGGAGGATGGTGCTTTTGAAGAGTATCGAGATGATTCGTCACGGTCCATTGACTCTAAGAGTGACTGATCACTTCACTGTTCTTTTTTGCAAGTCTGGGACGTCCGTGATTCGAGTGAACGGAGTAAGCCTCACCCTTCATCCAAGAGGAGCCGTTCTCTTGGCACGAGGACAAAGTGTCATGGTTGAGAAAATCGAGGAAGCGTCACCGATGAGGTTACTCGATTTTGATCCGACTGCTTTGTTCCATCCCGAGTTGGCGAAGCGATATGTGACGCCATATCTAACTACTGATAAGTCCTTACATATGATAAAACCGGAACGAGGTCATCAATCTATTATTCAGACGATTGAACGGGCCGTTCAACATTTATCTGCGGATGGTCCACTCGCATTGATGGATGCGACACTTCAATGTACAGTCATCTGGCGCTACTGGATTCAGCAAGAGACTGAGACGATGAAGAATGAGAACAAACGGGAGAGTCTTCGTCGTATGCTTGCTTATGTCGACACTCACATAGAGGACAGACCGACATTAGCCCAAATCGCTCATGCGGGCAGTGTGAGTCGAAGTGAGTGCTCTCGTTTGTTTGTATTCTTTGGAGGCACATCTCCTATTGCGTATGTACAGATGAAACGAATGGAGCGGGCCGCCACTTTATTAGAAGATTTGACTGAAGGTATCGCAGACATCGCCAATCGCTTGAGCTACTCAAGTGTCAGTCACTTCGTCCAATCGTTCAAATCACATCATTCGATCACCCCTCTCGCCTATCGAAAAAAATACCAAACGAAAAGAGCCGAATGATTTCGGCTCTTTTCGTTTATCTTGCCGTCCAACCGCCATCCGCTTTCAGTACATCTCCATTTACAAAACTTGAATCGTCTGACGCTAAAAAGAGCGCGACGTTCGCGATTTGTTCGGGCTCACCCATCGGTGCTTCCCCCGCACCTTGGATGGCGCGCATCCCGAGTTCGCTCGGAGCGGTGATGGTCGAACCGATATTCGTGTTGACCCCACCTGGCGCGATGGCATTAGCGCGAATCTTACCGAGTGTTCCGTAAGTGGCTGCGATGTTTTTCGTTAATCCGATCAATCCATGTTTCGAGGCGACATAGGCCGCGCCACCGCGCGTACCAAATAGTCCTCCAACGGACGCGTTATTGATGATGACGCCCCCCTGATCCTGCTTCTCCATCACTTGGATGGCGGAACGTGAAAGTTTCATCGGTCCGGTCAAATTGACGCCAAGGACACGGTCCCATAATTCATCCGTCACTTCTCCCACCGTCATGAAGTTGTCCATGATTCCCGCGTTATTGACGAGAATGTCGACCGAGCCGAACGTGTCTTTCGCCGCCTCGACGAGTTTGTCAGTATCCGTTTGATTCGTCACGTTACCAGCAATGCCAAGAACTTCCCCACCCGCTGCTTTGATTTCATCAACTACCGCCTGCACAGCATCTTCATTCAAGTCGAAGGCGACGACTCGTGCGCCTTCTTCTGCAAACAGTTTGGCGATGGCTCGCCCCATGCCTGAACCTGCGCCAGTGACAATTGCCGTTTTTCCTGAAAGCTTCATTTCTCATTCCTCCTTTGAAAGGTCAGAACGTATACGATGTGTGATGACAGTAATCTGCCTGTCACTATGTTATACCCACATTTGGTTGCGAGCCTCCTGAGAAACATGGCGATTTTTCTTCAATTGACTCCCAGCAATCTTTATACTTGAATGGAAAGCACTCCATTATATAAAGGAGAGATGACGTGAAACAATTCCATGGAACCGTCCATGGTCGAGGTGAACCTGTACTTTTCCTTCCCGGTGGAGGATTCACTGGGTCACAAGGCCAATTATTTGCCGAAGCATTACATAACGATTTCGAAGTTCACCTGTTAGATCTACCTGGATTTGGTGAAAGTGAGGGACTACATACATTCGCCACGTCCAAAGTACTCGCAGACTGGGTCGAGACGTATCGAATCTCACGACACCTTGAATCGGTTCGACTAATCGGTCATTCGATGGGAGGTGCCATCGCCCTGGCTTATGCAGTCCATTATCCAGACCAAGTCAGGCATTTGATACTTCTCGACCAAGGACATAAACCGAACGCTATGCTACCATATCGGGAATATGGCATCTTCGGATTCGCCTTACCGCTTTTACGTCTACTGTATCACCATTCACCACGACGCCTCTTGAACTGGATTGAAACGAAAGTGAATAAGAGTGACCCCACGTTTTCTGAAGAGCGGTTCCAACTGTTCTGTCGACGAATCGGGGTCGAGCCGACGTTATCGATTCGTTCTGCTGTCGAGCAATCGGCCCGTCTTTCGACCGGTGGCTTACACTTGTTGTTTGGTTATGATGGATTGGATTTTAAGGACTTGTTACGACGCGTCCAAGTCCCGACGCACCTGTATTATGCGGATTTCACGGGAATTGATTTGAAGGAGGCGAAGCGAACGCTCCATCATGTCAAACGAGCGGAACGACTGCTTCATCCTTCTGTACAATTGATTGCCGTACCAGGTGGACACTTCGTTCAATGGAGCCGTCATTTCTCGATGGAAAACGTTGAGCGGTTCTTACATACATAAAACAAGACAGCGGAGAGGTTTCCGCTGTCTTGTTCGTCATGATGCCCAGTCGTGGCGCTTTAACCATTCATGAAGTTGGTGGTGAGGCTCGGGATGGAGCGCAACTTCTATGTAGCCATCATATACATCGTGCGGTTGGTCACGGACGAGTTCTTGGGAACGACCGTAAAAGTCTGTCTTAATCGGTCCCGGCTCAATCAATTTCATGTCGATATTGAAAGGTGCCAACTCGAACTGGAGCGATTCGATGAATCCTTCAATCGCCCATTTTGAACTGTGATACAAGCTGTGAATTGGGAATGTGATCTGTCCATCGACGTAGGAAACGGTCACAATCCGTCCTCTCAGCTGTTTGCGGAAGTATGGGAGTGCTGCCCGAATCACATTCATGACCCCCGAATACGTTCGTATCAAATTGCCGTTGAATCTGTTCGGGAGAGGCTTCCTCGAAAATCTCTACCGCTCCATACCCAGCATTATTCAACAACACATTCATCTTTCCGTGATCCGAGACGATTTGTTTAAATGCCTCTCGGATACTCATCTCGTTCGTCACATCTAGTTGATAGAGCGACACCCCTTTTAGGTGAGACAGTTCTTTATGGACTTCAGGTTTTCGCATCGTCGCGACGACATGCCAACCTCGTTTGCTGAACAGTTCGACCGTCGCTCGGCCGATTCCGCTCGCTGCTCCTGTGATGACAATCGTTTGTTTTTGGTTCATATTCATTCCCTTAAATGTTTATATGCTTAAACGTATAAACTCATTGGTGAAAAAGAAGCCTTTCTCTCTGTTTCCAAAAAGAAAGGTCAAGGGATGCATTCGTCTTCAATCGCTCGTGTCAGTGCCTTCAGCAGTCCGACCGTGTTCTCGAGCGTCAGGAAGTAAAAGTTCTCTGTCCCGACTTTCTCCGATGAAACGATGCCCGCTTGTCGAAGTAGTTTGAGATGATGTGAGATGGCTGGTCGAGACAACTCAATCTTTTCATCAATCTGATTGACGTTCAAGCGTTCATGTTTAGCGATCTCGACGATGATGCGTTGACGATTGACGTCAGCTAATACTTGGAACAACGGAATCGCATCTTCAAATAAAGATAACGAGACTTCGGGTGTAACATCTGTTCGTTTCATATTCATCACTCCGTTTAAAAGTTTAAACGTTTAATCCCGCACTAAGAATACTAGGTGTTTTATCTTTTGTCAACGAAGTTGTTCGTAGATTTCTCGAAGAATGCTTGCAATCATATGCCTCGAGTCATAATCCCGCTTGGAGATTTTGACGAGCGGCGATGGTTCGGGGAAGAGCTGGGCATTGATGTCGTCAATCGAATGGCCTGCTGCAGTTTTTGTTATCACGTCATCGGTCAATCGCTCGAGGTATTCGAGCTTCTTTTTCAGTTGCGCCCGGCCTTCGTCGAGACGCCCAGCATGCTGACAGTACACTTCATCAAAATCAAGGGACAGGACCCGTTTGAGCGAACGAATCTGTTCAGGGACCGACTCCTCCGGAATCATCACCTTCGGATAAGGATGGACGAACAAATCACCCGAGAACAGCCGACCGTTCTCCTTGTCATATAAGACGACGTGATTCGGTTCATGACCAGGTGTATGGATTACCTGATAGCTATGATGTTCTGATGTGATTTGATTTTCATGATAGGCAATCGGCTGAAACGGTTCCGGATCTCCTTAAAAACGTGCTCGATAATCTGGGATGTTTAACCCCGTCCGGCACATGTCCCTGGCGGACTCTCGTATGTAAATTGGGACACCGTATGTCCGCTCAAGCCAGGCCGCCGTTCCAATGTGATCTTCATGGGGGTGCGTGATGCTGACAAGATCGATTGGAACCGACTCATAGAACATTTGAAGTTCGGGTAGCATCGTGCGTGTCCCCGTATCGATGATCATGCCGTCGATATAATAGACGTACATCGACATCTCGAATGGACCGTTCTTCACTTTGGTGCAAACGGCGGTTACTGACCCATGCTGCTTCACTTGCATCAGGCTTCCCTCCTGGATCATCATTTTCTACATTATAGCGAAAAAGAGCAAAGACCTGCAGACATTTCACAGTTCTTTGCTCACCCTTATTTAGAGATTCTCTCCATTCGTCGCAATGACCTGTTTGTACCAGTCGAACGAGTCTTTCTTCATCCGCTCCATCGATCCGTTCCCTTCATTGTCACGGTCGACGTAAATCATCCCGTATCGCTTCTTCATTTCTCCCGTCGTGAACGAGACGATGTCGATGATGCCCCAAGGTGTGTAACCAACCAAGTCGACCCCGTCATAAATGACGGCTTGCTTCAATTGTTCGATATGGGCCTTCAAGTAATCGATTCGAGCTTTGTCATGAATCTTTCCGTCGACAATCTCATCGACGGCACCGAATCCATTCTCGACGATGAAGAGCGGAATTTGGTACCGGTCATAGAGTCGGTTGAGCACATAACGGAGTCCGACCGGGTCAATCGCCCATCCCCAGTCACTCGACTGGATATACGGGTTCTCGACACCATTCGGCAGACCACCGTTGACGATATCGCCACTGTTGTCCGCGACGACGTCATTCTTCACGGTCGTCGACATATAGTAACTGAAACCGAGATAATCGACCTTTCCGTTCTGTAAAATCTCTTTGTCCCCTTCAAGGATTGGGATGTTGTATCCCTCGCGCTCGAACTCGTTTAATGCGTAACTCGGATAATATCCACGAACTTGTACGTCCGGGAAGAAATAGCGTTGCCGCATCATCTCTTCGGCGAGCATGACGTCATCTGGGTTTGATGAATACGGATAAATCGGTACATGAGAGACCATCGCTCCAATCTCGAAGTCAGGATTGATGGCTTTCCCTTTGGCAACGGCGAGAGCGCTCGCAATCAGTTCATGGTGCCCAGTCTGATACATGACTTCACGCGCGTTCTCCCCTTCCTCTAGGAGGACACCCGAATTGGTCCACAAGAAGAGAGGATTGTTGACGTCCATCTTGTTGTTGATTTCGTTAAACGTCATCCAATACTTGACCTTGTTTTTGTAGCGGTCGAAGCAGACCTCCGCAAAGCGGACGAAGTGGTCGACGACCTCACGATTTCGGAAGCCACCGTATTCACGGGCAAGATGGAGCGGCATCTCGAAATGCGAGAGCGTGATGATCGGCTCGATGTCGTACTTTAACAGCTCGTCGAACAAGTCGTCATAAAATTGAAGACCTGCCTCGTTCGGTTCTGCGTCATCCCCGTTCGGGAAGATGCGACTCCACCCAATCGAGGTACGCAAGCATTTCAATCCCATCTCAGCAAAGAGGGCCACATCTTCTTTATAACGATGGTAAAAGTCAATCGCCTCATGGTTCGGATAGAACTCATTCGGTTCGACCTTGTCTGTGATCCGGCGAGCGACGCCGTGTGCGCCTGCTGTCAAGACATCGACGACGCTCGGCCCTTTTCCGTCAGCGTCCCAACCACCCTCGAATTGATGGGCGGCGAGTGCGCCTCCCCATAGGAAATCGTTCGGTAATGTCTTCATTGTAAGTCCTCCTTCACATGAATCGTACACGTTAAGTATAATTGTACCGGTACAATTATACAAGGACGGTACATTGAATCACTTTTGCTTTTTCATGATATAATAGAACCAGTGACGAAAAAGTGAGGAATGACCATGCTAAAATATCAACAAATCGCGAATGGAATCGAACAATATATCCATGAACAAAACTTAAAACAAGGCGATAAGCTCCCTGTCCTTGGGCAGATGATGAATCAATATGCGGTGAGCAAGAGTACCATCACGAAAGCTTTAGAGCTGCTCGAACGAAAGGGTGTCATTTTTCAACTGCGGGGAAGCGGCATTTTCGTCAGACGACATAATCGACCTGGCTATATGAGCCTCTTCTCGACCCAAGGGTTCAAGAGCAATCTCGGAGACCGTGTCTTGACATCTTATGTGATTGATGTGTCTGTCGTGAAGCCAGACGCGACGGTTGCGGAGAATCTAGGGATTGATGTTTCTGACGATGTGTATCGGGTCGAACGGGTAAGGTATGTGGATGGAGAGGTGCTCTGTCACGAGGAATCCTATTATGTGAAAGCCATTGTCCCATATTTGAATCGCGAAATTGTGGCAAACTCTATTTTCGATTATGTCCAAAGCGCGCTCGGCGTCACGATTGGATTTTCTGACATGTATCTACAGGTCGGGCGATTGACGGAAAGTGAAGCGGAACACCTCGGATTGCAAGTGAATGACCCGACACTTCGCATCGAAACCATCTTTCATCTGACGAACGGGAAGCCTTTTGACTATTCACGAATCACCTACCACTACGCACATTCCCAGTTCGTCATTCAGGCGAACGGACCCTATATGTGAAGAAACCCCTCATGCGCGCATGAGGGGTTGTTCGTCGCAAGATGAATATCACTTCACGACCGGGAGATTGACCTGTTCGACCCAATCGTCAATGAACCGACGTTGATGTTGATGTAATCGTGGTAGGTCTTCTCTTGAGAAAAATCGATGTTCGTGACTTTCGTCTGTCGATTGAGCGATTTCTCCTGAGAATGAATGGGTGTAAAAGATGACTTGAACACTATAGACCCGATCACCGTTTTCATAAGTGGCATATCCCTCATCATCGGAATAGATTCCGAACAGTTTCAAACTATCCACGGAGAGCCCTGTCTCTTCAAGAGTTTCACGGATGGCTGTCTCTTCAAATGATTCCCCAGGCTCCATAACACCACCGGGGATTCCCCAAACATGATGATCTTTTCGGTGTTGCAACAAAATTTGATTGTCCTGTTCGATGAGGACTCCACATCCTACAGTGATTAATAGATTCGATCCGATTAATTGACGCATATGCTGTATGTAACTCACTACACTACCCCTCTGTATTTAGAATTTAAAAAATCTTGATCTCCCCATTCACATGATCAATGAAATAGTACGTATCGTTAGCATCATGTGCGAGTATGAAATTTCCTAGTATATTCGGATGAAATTCAATAGTGAACGTCTCAAGCGTCTGCTCGTAGGTCAGATATGAAAGGGACTGCCACACATTCTTCGCCTTCGGAATCTGAAGCTGAGGCAATAATTCGTCTTCAATCAATCCCTTCCAATCTGGGTTATGCAATATAAAGCGAAACACGTTTTCAAGTGGAGCAAACGTTCCACCTAAACCAAACGCCAATTTGATGGGAAACGCGCCTCTAACCACATGTTCAAAAAATGTCTCCATTTGGACAATACCAGTTGTCGAGACACGTTTCACTTGGTTTCCTTGAAGCGTCAACCCGTCTTCGTAATAGCTCAGAATCCAATCCCTCTCTCCTCTTAAGACGATGACCTCATTTGAAAAAAGCGTCAATTCCGACTCTAACACCTCACGATTTTTGATGGTTTTGGTCGTCACAAGCTCTTCTTCCTGACTTTTAAAAGAGAAGCGACGTTTTCTCGAATCCCTTACAGTCCGCTTACGCTCTATAAGTAATGGAAACTGTTCTTTCTCCAAATGGCGAAAGATCAAGTAGGTTGCTTCTCTGTCTCTCAATGCATGACTCGGTATGACCACTAATTCTAATGGATTATGATGATTGGATAAGTCTTTTGACATCATGTTGCTTTTCGTCTCTTGAGGAACCAATATCCGAATGGCAATATCGCTAACACAGCAAAGCCAATCAATCGGTTGGTATTCGATGTTGGCTTATTTGACTCTGTCTCATCCGAATGGACTGATGATGAGTCGCCTGCTCCACCTATCATTCCTTCTTCGGCACCCCCTTCAATACTTTCATTCTCTTCAACCAATAATACTTGAAACGCCTCAGTTGAAATCGCATCTCCGCTAATCATCTGTTTTGAATTAGATGTCAACGCTGTCAACATGTTCCCATCATAATCAAACCATGCCGATTCTTCTGTGTACTTCACGAGATCGCCTTTTACGTCCGTCAACGCTTTCGGGGTTTCTTTATCTGAACCAAACGTTGAGAACGCATATGTACCCGCTGCTTGTTCATATGTTCCGATTACGTTGACCGGTTCGTCATCTTGAAAGACGGTCGCCACATATTCTTTTGTTGGGACGAATGTACATGTTTCTCCCGTTTTGTAGCAAGAGGAAGACGGGACGTATGTCTCGAGTAGTGGCCCGAAAGTGATGTTCTCACTATCCGTCATATGATAATTAACCGGATCATCTCCCTGAATATGATCCATCACGATGTCATAAAAATATGCATCCGCAAAACGTTCCGCCGAGGACTCAGTCATCTCGGCTGATACGGTTGTCGTGCTTGCAAGTAGTCCGACACAACATATGAGTAAGCCCGTCATTCGTCGCATGTGTTTCTCCCTTCATCACCCTGAAGATTTCAGCAGCATCGCGTGATTGATGTGAATCAATTCGGCGTGAGGCTGTTTGTGACGACTGACATATGACGTGAATCGCGATGACGCAACAAACGCGTTCGATTCATGAATCATCGCCAGTCGGACGAGAATGAGCCGTAATTGTTTTCTTCCTTCTCCCAGTGTAACACGGTCGACTTGGTTGTTTTTGTCGAGTCGGTTGATTAACAGCTCCACTTTACAATCTTCTTTGATCAAGTAAGAGACCCAATACGCCGTCTGTTGAATCAAGTCTTCATATTGCGCATGGAGCCCGTTCCCGAGCGGACCGCTCAAATCAAGGGAAATCGTGAACGTGTCGAGATTTTGTCGTTCGAACACTTTTGCCTGTACATGACCGACCTTTGAAGTGGCGACCCAGTCAATCTGTTTAGCCGGTTCCTTCTCATATCGTTTTGCACTCTGAATCATCAACGGATCGTTCAGCGGGGAGTGCTTGACGATACGGTCACCCATCCGAATCATGCGAGATTCGGTGATTGGTGACTTCGTGATGGTAGGTAACACAATCCATGAGGGCATATCCATCTCCTCATCCGTGAAAAAAAGAGTACCTAAATAAAACGGTAAGGTGACACGCATCACACACATATGAATCGAAGCAGGTCCACGCTTCACAGCCGAGACGCTCACATGATGTATGTCCTGTTCGATCCTGGTGTCGTATGCCTGTGACCCGTCCTCGAATACCATCCGTTCATTACCCTCTAGTCGAATCAATAGCGGAACACCAAGGGCAATGATTCGCTCATACCCATCAATACGGACGATACATGATGTCTCATCGTCGATGAACAAGAGATCTTCTTTCTGCCGGATGGAAAATGAGACTTCGTTTGAAAGTGTTCGAATGATTCGTTTCCGGATGAACATGACGATTAATAATGCTCCACATACATAAGCGATGGGCCATACATAAGGCATCCACATGGTGAGGAGACCGAGACTGACATAAGCCGGCCAAAGTTGGTCCTGAAGAATGGACGGTGTACTGATTTCGACCTGTCGCATCGTTACACCTTTTCGACGGGGACAGTTACGGACTCGAGTACGTCCACCAACACTTGTCGCTTCGTCGATTTGATATCTCCTTCAAGGGTGAGGGTCAATCGGTGCGAGAGGACATGTGGCGCAACGGCTTGAACATCTTCAGGCGTGACAAACTGACGGTCGTTCAAGTACGCATAAGCTTGTGAGGCCTTGACGAGCGCGAGCGTCGCCCGTGGGCTCGCCCCGACTTCGACTAACGGGTGTTGCCTCGTCTCGTGGATGAGTGCGAGCAAATACGTGACGACATCTTCATGAATCCGGATATTCTCGACTTCTTCTTGTGCTTCTAAAAAAGCTTCATTCGTCATCAAGACATGCACTGTCTGTCTTGTCTTTGAAATCGTCTGTAGAATCAAGTTCCGCTCTTCGTCTGCCCCTGGATATCCGACTTGAAGGGACATGAGGAAGCGGTCGAGTTGGGCGTCCGGTAGCGTGAACGTTCCCGCCGACTCGATCGGGTTTTGCGTCGCGATGACGAAGAATGGTTTCGGTAGTTGATACGTGACGCCACCGATAGAAACTTGGCGTTCTTCCATCGCTTCAAGCAAGGCGGATTGCGTTCTCGGAACGGCACGGTTCACTTCATCGATGAGTAAAATATTCGTGAAGATCGGTCCGGTCCGGTTCTCGAACGTCTGAGTCTGCATATTGAAGAAATCTGATCCGATGATGTCAGAAGGTAGCAAATCGGCTGTGAACTGGATTCGGGCGAAGTCTGCCTCAAAGCTTTTGGCGATGCTTTTCGCAAGTAACGTCTTCCCCGTCCCAGGTACATCCTCTAGCAAGATATGGCCGTTCGCCAATAGGGCTGTGCAACATAATTTTGTGATTTCTGGTTTACCGAGGTAAATGCGGTCTAATTGGTCCAATACGTGTCGGATGGTCATGAGTTCGACTCCTTTTGTGTGCGTAGTAGGTATTCATCAAGTTGTTGGGTGAACGCTCGCTCACGTTGTGGTGAGATGTTTCCATCATCATAACGTGTCTCTAAATAGGTAAGTAGGGATGCATCGAGCTCAATTCGTTTCGCCCAAGTCGACAACGTTTCATACGGGCGGCGACGTTTATGTGGAGGTAACGCTGCTTCGAATTGAATCAACTGCTTTCGGATAGCCGATGCTGGTAATGGATGAACCGTTCGGTTTATCTGCATCGACGCGTTGTCAGAAGTCACTAGCGAGTGATCCTCGATATCTAACTCTCCCTCCTCGCTTTGTTTCTTCGAGGGGCGTCGTTTTTTCCAGAGCCACCATCCGAGCAAGATAAGCAGTCCGGTTATCATGTATGGGAGGTAAGAGACTCTGTTCGACTCTTCTGATGAGGGATTGCCGTAAGAAGGTGACTCGTCATTAATCTTTTCTCTTGGAGTCCCACCTTTATCGTCTGGAGCTTCACTAGAAGAGCCAAGCTCAACCCCTCGCCAGTCTTCTTCAATAATTTTGTCTTCCCCACACCAAAAATCAACATCCATCACTTCGAAAATCCCTAAAAACTTTCGTTTGTCATGACAGTCCGTAACCCAACTCGTAATCTCACTCCCTGAGATATCTAATGATTGGTAGTAACGGTATCCCAGTTGACCGGAATAGGAGATGAGGGCGACAAGTAGCAAGGAGAATAGAATTCCTGACACAAAAATCGTTTTGGCTTGTTTCATCGGTGTTTCCGCTTATGTATATTCAGTTTGATCGTTTTCATCTGACGTGACGGCTCCTCTCATAGTCTAAATCCTTTTTTTTGGAAATAGGATTAAATGGATTATACCATGAACTTTTACGGAATATTCAGTTATTTTTAGACAAAAGAAAAATGCCCGTTCATTGAACGAGCAGTTGATCTATAGACTCATAAATTTTTTTCATCGCTAGAGAATAGACTCGACTTGCTTCATATGGTGCCGGTCATGTTCGATGAATTCTTCGATGATCACATGTAACGAGTAGGGGACACCTTGAGGCGGATCATGCGAGACACCATTCGCTGTCGTTTTAAAAGTCAGCGCTTCTTCACTTAAGGATTCGAGCATGGTGATGAGTGCTCGTCGACTTTGTAGTGATTCCTTCAATACGACTTCCCCCGATAACTTCTCCGCCCTTTTCGTCGCTCGCGCGTTGAACGAGTCAAAGTCAGGAAAGATCATCCCTTCCCCGTTCTTCACCGATGGGATGATGACATTCAACAGATGATTGTCCCAATGGGCGATATGTAAGACGATTTGCTTTATGGACCACTTCTCCGAGTTTATCTGTTCATTCCAATCGGATTCACTCAGCTTTTCTAACGAATCGAGCCATTCTGTGTACGATGCGAATTCTTGAATGACTTGCATCCAATCCCCTCCCCGTTCCATTCAAATTACTGCGATTATAGCATGAACGAGTCTTTTTAAATTAAAAAACGGCACCGTTCTTCATGAACGATGCCGCGTGTGTCTCTATAACCAGACTGGTAATGAGAAGAAAACTAAGAACAATACGGTCAAGACACCGACGACCGGACTGAGTGACCGGTAGCCCTTCTTGAACAAGACAATCATCGTGTACGCGATGAACCCGAGTCCGATCCCATCGACGATGGAATACGTGAACGGAATCATGATGATGACGAGAATCGCCGGGAAGGCATGCTCCCAGTTATCGAGAGGCAAATGCTTCACGTTTTGGAACATCATCATGCCGATGATAATCAACACCGGTGCGATCGCCGTCACAGGGATGATTGCAAAGAGCGGTAGCAATAAGAGCGATACTACGTACAATCCAGACGTGACGAATGAAGCGATCCCGCCTCGTGCACCGATCGATATCCCGGCAGCCACTTCTACCGTCGAGACGGTCGGGCTTGAACCGAACATGGCCCCGGCCATCGTCGAGAGGCCTTGTGCGACGAGACCTTTCGGCGCGTCTTCTTCTTTGCCGATTGCACGTGTCTGATTCTGAATCAAGCTGATGTTTTCAATCAACAAGACGAGCGTCAGCACACCGACCGCGACGAAGAAGAGTGGAGACGCAGATTCCGCGAACGAGATGTTCCCAAATACCGTGCCGAACGATTCGAAGAACGGTGTCAACGCGAAGCTTCCCGTCCAATCGAGTGTTCCCATCATGGCACTGAGTCCGACACCGAAACCGATCGTCCAAAGGAAGCTGCTCGGTCCCATCTTCAAGAACAGTAAGATGGCGACGAATAGTGACAGGAATGCGACTTGGACGTCACGCTCTCCGAGGTCACCGATGTGAAGCAATGCCCCACCCCCGCCTGAGACGATCCCTGCCGCCTCGAGCCCGATCAAGATGAGGAAGAGGCCGAGACCGACCGTCAATCCATCATGAATGATTGGCGGGAAGGCGTTCGCCAATTTCCTCGCCACTTTGGTGACCGTCAATAGTACGACGAGTACACCTGAGACGAACGAGACGGCGAGCGCACTTTGCCAGCTCAACCCCATCTGTAGGACGAGCGTGTATGTGAAGAGCGCATTAATCCCCATTCCCGGTAACAAGAGAAGCGGCAGATTGAAGAATCCCGCAATCAATGTCCCGATGATGCTTGTCAAAATCGCTCCGACGAGCGCCCCCTCGAACGGGAGTCCGGCTTGTGTCAAGATTGCCGCATGCACGGCCGGGATGTATGCTGTCGCCAGAAAGTTCAGCACGCCCCCGTATGTTTCTGTTTTCCATTCTGTTTGTTTTGCCATAGGAATCAATCCTTTATTGGCACCCTCACCCACCCGTGTATACACACGAGATTGATTATATCCTGTCAGACATCTAACAAGCAAGAGCGATTCGACTCAATTCCTTCTTTGGACCCATTCTTGAGACTGATTCCATCAAAAGATTCATTTTATAAAACAAGAACGTTTGTTCTTATTTATAACGCCTTTTTGCGAACAAATCTGTTATAATGAAGAGGCAGGTTAACGCAGCAATAGTGGGGTCAGCCGCCAAGTCCACAATGGAGGAAGGCGGTGGTGCGGATGGAACAACTTTGGACCTGGGTTGGGGATTATGTCATGATTCCAATCCTCGCTCCGATCATCGTTCACTTGGTGATTCACCGAACATCCGATCGTGCAACGTCTGAACGCACAAAAAAATGACCCCCTCGGCGCAATGAGATGGGTCACTTTCTGATTCACTAACCATTGTGGCGGCTGGGACCACTCTTAAAGTGGTAGCCTGTAAGCCAGAGGTCGGTGTGTCCAGCACCGGTCTCTTTCTACTTGCATCATACCATACTTTATCCGCGTTTTCAGTAAGAGAAACGTTATTTGACACGAAAATCACAAATAATCTTACCGCTCAGGATCAATCAGCCTGAGCGGTTTTCGTTCATCTCACTGTATCGGGAGAACCAGACGAGCATCGCGTCCGCATCTTCTTTTGGAATGTCATCAATCGTCTCAACTGAAAGGAACCCTCCCCGTGTCGAGAACTGCACCGTACATAACCCGAAACGGCGCTGCAAGAGCGATTGCTTCACTTGAATCTGCTCGATTCGCGGTTTGTCCGTCAAGAATGAGCGGACGTTGAACGCTCCCGTCCGTAACTGGATGAATTGATTCATGCGGACATATTTTGTCGTGACAAAACTGAGCACGCGCCCTCCGATGATGATGGCCCATAAGAGCAGTAGCCACCAGGCATAATCTCGGAAGAAATATAGTACGAGTCCTGAGATGATGAAGCCGAACCAGCTGATTCGGAGTAGTTTGATTCCTAAGGCACGTCTCGGTAATCGGTGTAATTCGTCCGACCATGTGAAGTGCGTGAAGTGTTCTCGGAGCACCCGCATCGCTCGGTCACGACGAACGAACGGAAGAATTGTTGACGATTCGTCCTTCAATTCATCCATTGTCCCTGCTGCGACGAGCTCGACCCCGACGATATGGAACCAACGACGAATGAACGTCTCTTTGATGCGAATCGCTTGAATCTTCTCATATGGGATTTCTTTCGCACTCCGGTTCAACAATCCCTTCTCGACACGAATGCGTTCCCCTCTCCGCTCCAGTCGGAAGTTCCCATACTTCAAGAAGTTGATGACCATGCCGATCACGACCGATAGTAGCAACACCCCGAGGACAAGCAGACCGATGGCGATGATGGACGCATGGACGACATAATCTTCGACTTGATTAAACGCCCCATCCAAATTGATGAAGTCATCAATCGAGGAAATGATCGTGGAAGCTATTGGGAAGATGGCGAATACAGAGAGCGAAGTGATGGATGCTAACACGATTTCGCGCGTAGATAAGACGTACAACAGGCGACTTGGTACCGGTGTTGCCTGTGCAGGTGTCTCATCCGACTCTTCTGAGCCATCCACCGCAACTCCATTTTGTTTCCGGTGACGAACTTGTTCGAGGATTTCTTCCAGTCGTTTGGCTTCTGTCGGGAAGACACCCGCCAATTTGAAGGAAGCATCGTCACTGTTCGCGTTCGTATCGAACGTCAATTCGACGACACCAAGCAATCGATAAAGGAACGGGCTGTTAGAATGGACGCTTTGAATCTTATAAAGCGGAAGCGACTTTTCTTTTTTCAACCAATTCCCTTCGATGACATATACAGTCTTTTCATCGAGGGCATATCGGAAGTTTAACCATCCGAAGAACTTCTGAACAATATCGAGTAATAGGAAGAGTAGAATACCTACTCGTAGAATAATTCCATACGTCGAATCCCAGTCGTTATTGAGTACAAAGAGCAACACGATTGGAATGGCGAATGACTTAATGACCTCTAAGATGCGTAGTGCCAACACACGATTTGGAAGTCGATGCCACGTTAACGCAGAATCGGTCATACGACATCCTCCTCTTCAATGCGTGCATAGATGGCAATCTGTTCACGGAGTGTCTTGGCGAACGACTCTTCAATCGCATAGATTTCATGAGATCCGGCCGCTGTCCCGATGGTGATGGTCTGTAACCCGTATTTACGGAGAATCGGTCCTTGCTCCGCATGAACATATTGGACTTTTGTCATCGGGATGAGCACATCGTGTGTCGTGATGATCCCATGGTGAATTCGAATCTCGAGCGGCTGAACGTCATACGTGAATCGTTCTTGTTTCCACTTTTGGAACCAGATGAGATCAATCAGGCTATAGACGACATCGATGACGAGTAGCACGATCAAACCAATCTGTATCCAAGTTAGCCAGTCGAACCAGTAAGCGGCCGCTACAAGAGCTCCCGTAATGAGAAGTCCAATGATATAAAAAATTGCACTAGATAACCGGAAGACAGCGCGTGCCTCGATTGGAAGTGTGCCGCTGATTCGCTGTGGTGTGACACCTTCTTCAGGTGTCGGTGTTGTTTCTGACATGGTAAATCCCCCTAACGTTCATATGTATCTGTCTTTATTGTATACGCTGAAGCCACAAAAAGGTTTCGTATTGAACGAAAACAAGAAACGAGCCGAATATCGGCCCGTTTCTCAGTCTTCAAAAAACCACTTCTTACGTGGTTCCACTTTTAGGTTGTCCCCATGTTTCTTCATTTCCGTTACAAGGTAGCGTTCGAGTTCATTCATTGCCTTGACCCAGTCGGTCATCGTCGCCACGAGCGGCACGACGATGAGGATGAGTTCTTCCTCTTCTTCTCTCATCTTCTCAATCATTAACTTCGCAAAGTCAAAGTTCTCATGGATGAGATCCTCTTCCCGATCGATGAGGTGCTCGTTCTCGAGCTCATAGGCTGAAAACAGACGCTCATGTCGACGCAACAAGTGACGAATGTGGCGATACAGCTCTTCGCTCAATTGGGGCGGGAGTTGTTCAATCGTATGAAAATCATGATCGAGCTTCTCGATGACATGTAGCGCGGCACGGTTCGTCTCAATCATCTTAGATTTCAAGACAGCTCGACGAAAGATCGGTGTCTTCTTCTCAAGCCAACGATTCGCTTTGATTTCCTCTTCAAAATAGGCGTAGGTCTGTTTTGAATCGTTATGCAACTTCTTTGTCTCTGGTAACGAGTCGAATGAGGAGCGGCCGCCTTCCGTCTCCGCAAACAAGCGTGCGATCCGAACAACCATTTGAAATGTGTCGGTGATTTGTGCTTCGAGTTTCCGCTCGTAGCGAGGTGGGAACAACAGTGCATTCACAATCAATGCGACCGTAATCCCCATCATAATAAGTAGGTAACGTTCGCCCGCAAACACCCACACCGGCATATCCGACTGGCTCGCCCCTTCCATGATGAGAATCGTCGTCAAGATGACGGTCCGTGTCGTCGACTCTAAATTTAAAAAGAGAAGAATGGAGATGGCGATGATGATGACGAATCCGATAGCGATTGGTGTCGGATTCGGAGTGAGTAGCAGAAATCCGACGGAGAGTAATGCTCCAATCAGGTTCCCTTTCATCTCTTCGATCAAACGAAGCCCAGTCTGATAAACTGACGGCAGGAGCGCGAGTGACGCAGCGAGTGCCGGGACGACGATTTGTTGGAATTGAAATGCCTCGGCAATCAGCAAGACGATTGCGACCGATAGTCCGGTCTTAATAGTTCTAGCCCCAAATTTCATGTAGTGGTGCCTTCCTCTCTTACACCTGTCATATGTATTTTTTGCCTTCTTCTTCAATTCTAAAACGTACCATATTCTTTTCAAGTGGAAATGAACCATTTCAGGCAGTTTTGTGAACGCTTCCGTGTTATGATGGCGTTGGATATTTCTTTCATCTTGATGGGGAGGGGTTTACTTGTCAACAATTGCTTTATTCGGCGGAAGTGGCCGTACTGGGGAACGGGTGCTTGAACGTCTACTTGAAAAGGGGCATCGCGTCAGACTGTTAACGAGACAGCCAATGGATTCCAAAGTAGGGATCGATGTAATTTTAGGAGACGCGACGAACCAAGCAGCAGTACTAGAAACGGTTCGATCTGCAGACGTCGTCATTTCGGCGTTAGGGACGGACAAACAAAACGTATTGTCTACATTCACACCACTCGTGATCGAAGCGATGAAACAATTTAACGTAACACGCATCATCACGGTCGGGACCGCCGGCATCTTACAGGCGCATGATAGCGACAACTATCGCTTTGAAACGAAAGAATCGAAGCGTACGATGACAACCGCAGCCGAAGATCATGCCCGCGCTTATGAGTTATTACGGGATTCAGGTTTAGCCTTCACGATCATCTGTCCGACTCAACTGATCGATGAGCAATCGGACGGAGACATCATCATCTCAAAAGAGGTATTAGGCACGAAATATTCAGGTCCAATCTCGAGGAACGATGTCGCCGATTTAGCGATGTATTGTTTAACGAATGATGCATATGTCGGACACCGTGTCGGCATCACGACGGAATCATAATTAGGGGATGGGAAACATGCACGAACAACGAGAACAATTAGCACGACTCGCTTTAACGTTTGAACAAGAGGAGATGACGGACGCTGCACGACTCGCTCGGACAGCCCTACAAAAAGTAACGAATGAAGAAGTCTGGATTGCCGTCTGTGGTCACTTCTCAGCCGGGAAGTCGACATTGCTCAACGACTGGCTAGAGGACGGATTCCTTCCGACAAGTCCGATTCCGACGAGTGCGAATATCGTCACATTACGAGGTGGCGAATCTGCGGCAGCTGTCGCGATCAATGATACGGATTGGATTTCATTAGACCCTTCTTCCCTATCAAATATTAGTGACTATTGCAAAGTCGAGGAAATCAAGGAAGTCGAGTATACGATTGACCGATTCCCGTTTGATGAACACGTCGTATTGATGGATACGCCAGGGATTGACTCAACGGATGAACGACATCGCCAAGCGACGGAGCGCTCGCTCTTCTTGGCCGATCACTTGTTCTTCATGATGGACTACAACCATGTCCAATCGGAACAAAACATCGGACTGATGAAACAATTTAGCCGGGAAGGTCGTCCCTATTCCATCATCATTAACCAAATCGACAAGCATGATGAGGATGAGCTTTCCTTTGTGGACTTCAAGGCGTCATTGACGAAAACATTCCGTCATCATGACATCGTCCCAAATGACACGTTCTACATCTCACTTCGTGATTTGAAGCATCCACATAACGAAGTCGAGCGCTTGCGATCATATGTACGTCAAGTCATCACGGACTCGAGACAGCAGCAAGTCGAGCATGCGGATGCATTGATTCATACGCTAGTCCGCCGCAACGAATCATCGATTCAATCGATGTTGGATCAATTGCCAACTTATGAAAAGAGTCCGAAGGAAATGCAGTCACGTCTACATCGCCTTGAGAAGAAACGGGCATGGTGGACATCATTTCGTCGCGAATTCTTCAAACATCAGGCACCAATCGTCGAAAGTGCACCAATCATGACTTATGAGTTCCGTGAGTTGTTACGCTCTTATCTCGAGAGTTGTTCTCCTTCTTTCAAGGTCGGACTTTTGTTCTCGAAAGAAAAGACGAAGCAAGAACGAGCTCGTCGTGAGGAAGTGGCCGTCAAAGAGTTCAACCGTCTGATTGATATGAACTTACGACCGCACCTCGTGAAGTACGCGGAAGACATCATCCGAGATTTGAAACTTCCAGATACTCTCCTACCGAAAGGCGATGTCCTCCCGATTGCACCGAGCTCACTCATCACCGAACAAGTGAAATCCGGCGCATCACTCAGCGGTGATACGGTGCTTCAGTTCAGTCGTGACATCGAATCAGGCCTTGCGACATGGGTGACGAAAGTATCTGAACCTTGGGTCCATTCGACGGATACGTATATGAAAGCGGAAGTCGACATGCGCTTGGAACAATTTTTGACTGAAGAAGACGAATTATATGAGGCACTTGATAATGAAGCATTACGTTTACGCCTCATAAATCGTCTACATGCAATCGGTAAATATGAAACGTTACAACTTGATTCAAATCAGTTAGATCAGTTGGCCGTTCGAAACTATGTCGACGCGACGTACCTTCCCGAAAAACAGTCGAATGTTGTTGAATCAGAGGTTGCATCGACGTCGATTTTAGATGATGATCATTATTTATTTGATTTTAATTTTTCATATGAAAATGCGGTATGTGAAATATTAGAGAATCATCCATTGTTCCGCTCCCGTGTCTCAACATTACGTAAGAAAATCGAGCGCGCGAAGCATGAGCAATATACGTTCGCCATCTTCGGTGCTTTTTCGGCTGGAAAATCGTCGACCCTCAATGCCCTTCTCGGGGAGACAGTTTTACCGACCTCACCGAACCCATTGACAGCATCGATCACGAAAATCGTACCGCCAGATGGTCGGACGAATCGAACAGCGATGATCACCTTCAAATCACGAAATGAACTTGAGGACGAGCTAAAAGGTTACGGGACTTCCCTCGCCTCACTCGATGTCGATCATCCGTTCGTCAACGCGGTAAAGGCGGCACCGCTCGATTATCTCGGACAAACGGAAGTCGTCGACTATGACACGTTCTGCGCGTTCGTCGCAGAAGAAGAGAAAAGCTGTATCGTGAAAGAAATCGAACTATATCTCGACTCCCCTTGGGCACGACGTGGTATCGTCTTCGTCGATACGCCAGGTGCCGATTCACAGTTCAACCGACATAGCGAGGTACAGTTCGGCTACATGCGTGACGCAGACGCCGTCTTATTCGTCACGTATTATAATCATGCGTTCACGGAAGCGGACCGGGAGCTCGTCATTCAGCTCGGACGGGTCCAAGGGACAGGAGACCACGAGATGTTCTTCCTCGTGAACGCCTCTGATCTTGCGACAGATGACGAGGAGCGGGATGCGGTCACAAGCTATGTTTCGCAACAGTTGACCGCGCTCGGTGTCCGTAGACCAAGCGTCCTCCCCATCTCGAGCCGAAACGCCATGCAAGGGCATGACGCGGGATTCGATCGATTCGTCTCGACACTTGAACGCTATGTCGACAAAGACCTTCGTCTCGCCAACGCGATGCGTATCCAGGAAGAAACGACAGCGCTACTCGCTGCATTTGATCGTGTTTTGAACGAAGCGAAAGAAGACGCGTCGGCGAAAGAACATCGTCGAAAGCAATTGTATGCCTTACTCGAGAACCCGCCGGCACTCGGTGTATCAGCACTCATCGATTTATTTGACCGGGAAGCGAAAGAACTCCTCGCCCACCTCGAGACGCGATCGCTCCTGCGACTCTCGGACTTCGTCAAAGAAACGTTCCATCCGGTCGAGGTCGACGGGTCAAGGAAGAGCTTGGAGCGTGCCCTCGCACGTACACTCGATAAATATGCCTATGACATCCAACAAGAGCTCCAAGTGTTCCAATATCGGTTGGAGCGATACGTTAAACGTGAGTTTATTTCATTGGTCGAACGGTTGACAGAACGTCAAGCGTCTCTCCTTCCGACGCTTGAATTCGACCGAGAACTCGACGTGGCATGGCTACGAGAGGCTGTCGAACCGATTCATCTCGAGACACCCCCCTATCAGTCGGTGTTGAGGCGCTATAAGAATGCGAGTCAATTTTTCGAGGGAGACGGACGAACGCAATTGAAAGATGAGTTGACCTCACTGCTTCGCGATATGATTCGTTCACGTCTTGAAACGATTCATACGAAGCAAGTTGAGCGGGCCAACGAAGAAATCAAGAAATCCGAAGCCGAGATTGAACAAGAATGGTCGATTCAAGTCACGGAACTCGCCGATGCAGAGCTCAGCATGTTGACGGATAGTCAGTCTTTTGATGACATGCGTGATCGACTCGAGTCGATCAGAAAGGAAACCGTATGAGTACGCTACTACTGATCGGACTCATCCCCGCCGTCGTCATGACGATTGTATTGGGATTGTTTCTGAGATATCTTTATTTGAACAGAGAGTAAAAATGAAACTCCTCCAACACACATTGGAGGAGTTTCATTTTATTGTTATTGAGCAACGTATCCGCCATCGATGACAGCGGCTTGTCCCGTGATTCCTTTTGCCTGATCACTTGCGAGGAAAATCGCATAGTCCGCGACTTCCTTCACTTGTAATAGACGGTGTTGCGGCACGAGTGGGTAGATGACCTCCTCGAGCACACGTTCTTTGGCAACGTTGCGGGTTCTTGCCAAATCATCAAGTTGTTGCTGCACGAGCGGAGTATCAACATAGCCAGGACAGATTGCATTCACGGTAATCCCTGAAGTTGCACCTTCGAGCGCAGCGACTTTTGTCAATCCAATCACGCCATGCTTCGCACTGTTATAAGCTGCTTTTCCAGCAAATCCGATGAGACCGTTGATAGACGCCATATTGATGATGCGTCCGAACTGTTGTTGTTTCATTATCGGAAAGACATGTTTCGTATATAAGAACGGTGCGCGGAGCATAATACTTTGGAGTAAATCGAATTTCTCCGTTGGAAATTCTTCAAGTGGTGACACGTGTTGCATCCCAGCATTATTGATGACGATATCAATCCGCCCAAATGCTTCCATAGTCTGATCTATGCTTCGTTTAATCGCTTCTTCATTAGTCACGTCTGCCTCGACAGCAATTGCCTCATAACCTGTCTCCTTTAATTGCTTTGCTTCAGAGAGAGCCTTTTCAAGTTGGATGTCGACAATTGCAATTTTTGCTCCTACCGCGGCAAACTCTTCAGCAATTTCTAAACCAATCCCGCTAGCGGCCCCTGTCACTAACGCAACTTTGTCTTGTAGCTGTTTCATGTCATCTTCCTCCTACTCTTGATCCATTTATTGACCTTTACAGACTTCATTGTATACTTAGTTAAATGATAATAAAAATGAATATTTATTATAGAAACCATTCCACCAAAGAATAGGATGAGCGATATGGAATTCCGAGAGATGCAATATTTCACAGCGGTCGCAAAAGAGAAAAGTTTCACCCGAGCAGCAGAGAGACTTCATGTCACACAACCGACTTTGAGTAAAACAATCCGACACTTAGAAGAAAAGCTAGGAGTCGAGCTATTCGACCGACAGAAACGGCAAATTGAATTGACGGACGTCGGGGAGGCCTTACTTTTTGAGAGTGAATTGCTGTTGCGTCAACTTGAAGATTTACCGAATCACGTATTTGATATCACACAATCGAAACGAGGTCAGATTCGATTAGGTCTTCCTCCTTTGATTGGATCTTTATTTTTTACAAAGTTTTTGAACACGTTCCATTCATTCTATCCGGATATCCAAGTCATCATCACAGAGGCAGGTGGCCATACGCTCGGGGATGCACTCGACAATGGTGAGCTCGATGTCATTGCGACGGTTCTACCAGCTGGTTCAGCCTTCACAGAGATCCCGTTCATCACTGAAGAATTGTATGCTTATCTGCCTGTTACCCATCCTCTTGCTGCACGAAAGCAAATACGTTTGGAAGAACTGGCGAAGGATGCATTTGTTCTTTTCACAGAAGAGTTCTCCCTTCATCACGTCGTTCGAGAAGCATGTGAACAAGCAGGCTTCCACCCACAAATCATTGAGGAAAGCGGACAATGGGATTTTTTATGTCTCTCTGTCGCTCAAGGAAATGCTGTAACCATCTTGCCTCGTACAATTATGCAAAAGATGAATGTTCATGGAGTAAGAGCGATTCCACTTAAGCGGAGAATTCCGTGGCAACTCGGAATTGCTACAGCAAAAGGACGCTATATGTCATTTGCGTCGAGAGAATTTATTCGCTTCTTGACCGAAGAGTATTCGTTTGATGCATAACTGATATAAAAAAGATGAATTGGAAGCATGACTACAGGATTGTTACGATAAATGCAGTATAAACAGAAAGGATGAATGGAAAATGAAAACACGACATGAACGAGGTGTCAATAAGTTGAAAGAGTTCACGAGTCCAGATGCAGGATCGACTCATGATGGAATTGCGAACGCATTGGAACAACTCGCTCCAGCCATCGGAGAATGGATCACAGACTTTGCATACGGCGATGTCTATAGCCGTGAGGGGCTTCCAAATCGTGACCGGGCACTTGTGACAATCTCAACGCTCGTCACACAAGGCACAGAACCACAATTAGCACTCCATATCAACACTGGACTGACAGCCGGGTTAAGCGGTGAGGAGATTGTAGAGGCGATTATGCATCTTGTCCCATACACAGGATTCCCACGTGTACTCAACGCTCTTGCCGTTGCGAAAACAGTATTTGAAGAACGAGGATTGACTGTCACAACTACTGTATAATCTTTATTCACAATTGCTTCAACATGATAAAAGCCCATCCGAGCGGATGGGCTTTTATCATGTGTCCGCTGGGTAATGAACACCAACTTGTTTTCGTACTTTTGTCATCACATCCGCAAGGCGAATCATATCGGCCGCATCATGCAAAACCGTATCTGAATCCCGCGCTTCGATTGCTCGGACAAATGCTTCGATCTCGTATGACATCGGAGCATTCTGCACTTCTGATATGATTTCTGACGTGCTATCCCGTAACTCTAAACGGACTTCGTCGCACGTCGCAATATCATTGATGACGATACGCCCTTTTTCTCCGATGATTTCAGAAGGAGTCGATGTCGCATGAATCTTTGAGTGCATGACAATCACATCAAGGTCGTCATAGGAGAGAATGACCGTCCCGCTCCCGTCCACTCCAGATTCTAACGTAACCCCGCTCGCCTGGATCGCATTCGGCTGACCGAACAGTTTTAAAGCAGGCCCTAGAAGATAGACACCGAGGTCCATCAACGATCCGTTCGAAAAATCAGGATTGAACGTGTTTGGATTTTCCCCTTGTTTATAGAGGTCGTATCGTGAAGAATACTGTGATTTATTAAAGACGGCACGACGCACCGGAGCGATTTTCTCCATCGTCTGTTGAATCCGTGCAAGGTTCGGCATGAACAGATTTCGTAGTGCTTCAAGTAAGACGACTTGGTTTTCCTTCGCGACATCAACCATCCGGATGACTTCCTCGACGTTCGAGGCGAGCGGTTTTTCACAGAGGACGTGCTTCCCATGCTGCATGAACAAGATGCTCTGTTCGGCGTGAAGTGAGTTCGGGCTCGCAATATAAATGGCATCGATGACATCACTCTGTGCCATCTCTTCAAGTGACGTGAACGTATGTAAGATGGAGTGGTTTTCTGCGTATTCTTTAGCACGCGATTCCGTGCGCGAGTAAAGTGCCGTCACTTCTACGTCATCCACCTGATCAATTGTCTCGATAAACCAGTCTGTGATGAAGTTTGTACCAATGATGCCAAAACGGATCATGTGAATTCCTCATTTCTATTCTTTCAGTTTTTTCGTAAGTAAGATTTCATCCAATAAAGGAATTTTATCATAACCAAAAAGAGGGATTATCGATTTCAGTACTTTTGCACAGGAAACCGTATCAGGGATGATTTGTTCCAAACGATCACCATCACGTTGATAAAATCAAAGCGCTTGAACGAAACGCCTATCATATCTTTTCATTACATCAATTGATTCCTACTTTTTTATATACGGTATGTGAAATATCAAAAAGGCGAGAGCTAAGTTTATACCGACACGCATTTGATGCAAATCACTTACTCCTCAACTCTCTTTAAGTATAATCCCTCACGAAACCGTCGAACATCTTCATCACTCACTACCTCACCTTTATATCTTGATTGCCAATATGGAGAGAGATCGATCGCATGGATTCCAATCCTCGCAAACCAGTCTAATACCGTTTCATTCGAGCGATGCTTGTGAGAAACAGGCAATTCTGCGTTGAATTGAATCAGTGCATTCCGAATCGCGTTATCGGTCCATTTGATCTCAGTCGGGTCTACAAATACATTTGTTTTCATTGTTCTATTTTTCCGTTTCACACCGTCACTCGAGAAATCAATGGTCGAGATAACACGTTTTCTTTTCTGCATCATCATGAGTGTCAAAATCAAAAGAACAATCACCCCTCCGATAAGGAACCATAACCAATATGAATTCCCCGACTCGGTTACCGTCCCATCTGTTCCAAACGTATAGTCTAAAAAGTCATTTTTTAAAAATTGAAGATCATCACCTTTCCAAAAACGAGACTTCCCATCAAATGCATCACCGCTTACACCATCTTCTCCAGAAAAACGTAGTATGATCCCACCCTCTGTCGGGTCGTGAAACCATTCCCAAAACAGACGGGCCAGATGGATAAATCCAGTTATCAACATCAAACTGACGAGCATGATTATCAATAATCGGGTTGTAAATCGCATCGTAACCTCCATCACTCATTTTGTTCTATCGTATCACGACATATGATGAATTGTCAGAAAAATCCAAACAAAAGGACCGAGAGAATTCTCGGTCCAATCGATTAGAGAATCGCTTCGGCTAGCAATCGGTCGAACTTACGCACGTCCACTTTCTTATTCAAATTGATTTTGATCGTTCCGGCGCGAGTGAACAGCTGAACTTCGGAGTTGAAATCAAACATTCTTCCCGCATTCTCCGTCGAGTACATATTGATCGAGCCGTATGGAAGCGAGTACACCTCAATTTTTTTACCCGTCAGTCCTTGTGCGTCACGGACGATCAGTCGTTTGTTCGTGAAGACGGCGACGTCACGCACTGTCTTATAGGCAGCGACCGCCCGCTCCCCGTCGATGAAGGACTCCGTGATATCACTCGGCACCTCACATTCGGAATAAAACGTCCAAGACAAATCCCCAATCGGGTTTCCCATATTCATCCCTCCTGAAATAAATGAGCATACTACTCCCTATATTCCACAATTATCGTTTGATTAGACCTTAAATGGGAACATATTGTATAGCATGTTGATTTCAGAGGAGGACGTCGTCATGATTGCGCAACAGGTCATCACATTGTTACTGATTGGCTATTTCATATATTTGATTGATTCCAAGCGAAATTATTTCCCTGTCCCCGTCATCCTGGTTTTGATTGGGATCGGACTATCTTATATTGCTTTCTTTGATTCCGTATTCATTACGAAAGATATGATTTTTGAGGTGTTCCTACCGGCTTTACTGTTTACGTCGGCCTATCAATTTAAGTATAACGACTTAAAAGATAATTTTGGAATCATCGCGATATTGAGCACGGTCGGTCTTGTCTTGACCGCCATCTTGATGGGGTATGGTACGTTTTGGATCAGTGAGTGGTTTACCCCGCTCAGCCTGACCGCCTCTTTTTTATTGGCGTCCATCTTGATTCCGACCGACCCCGTTTCCGTTACCGCGATTTTAAAGCGGAGTAAAGGTGAGAAGCGGATTGCGGATGTTGTCGAAGGTGAATCGATGGTGAACGATGGAACAAGTGTTGTCATCTTCACCATCTTTCTCAGTATGTTCGCAACGGGAGAGCATTTCTCCACCTTCAATTTTTTGACCGAATTTTTGATTGTGTCTGCCGGAGGAATCGGCATCGGTTTTATCTTTGGATTTCTACTTAAGAAATTGATGATTGTCAGTTTTAAAAAACATGAACTCGTCATGTTGACAATCGTCACCGCATATGGGGCTTTCTATCTTGCCGATGCACTAGAAGTATCGGGTGTCCTTGCGACCGTGACGGCAGGCATGATGCTATCTCATGAACTTGGAACTAAAGAGGATTGTGAAACTGTCCAGCGTCATCTTGACGGTTTTTGGGACATCGTCATCCCAATCTTACTTGCCCTTTTATTCTTATTAATCGGAATCGAGGCGACTAGTTATTTGTCTGTGTCGCTCTGGACATTCGCAGTACTTTTATTCCTCCTTTCCATCCTGACCCGTTTCATCGTCGTCGGCGGTCTTGTCTATACCGTTCCGATCTGGCGAAAAGAGTTTCAAAGTGATTTGACGGCGACTTCCTTACTCACATGGTCCGGCATCAAGGGTACGATGTCGATCGCGCTCGTCCTTTGGTTAGAGGCAGAGAAGATTAACGGGTCGAGCGAAATGATTTCTCTCGCATTTGCGGTCATCCTTCTCTCTCTCGTGTTACAAAGCATCGGTGTCTATCCACTGACGACCTACTTAACGAATAAACATGACGAGTGACGGAACCCTTCCACAAAGAAGGGTTTTTTTGATTCTGAAATTGACATCGCCCACTTTTAGTGTAAAATTACACTTGTAATATACTGGGAGGTGATTTGTTGGAAAATACTACAACGCCATCCGCCGCCATCTCTACGGGAATTGTGACGGTCGTGCTTGCACTCATCGCTTCGTTTCTCACTCCATCTTTCTTGAAAGTCGGAATCATCTGGGATATCGTTGCGTTCTTAGTCATCGGGATTGCGACATTCAGTTTTACATACCATTTTTATCAATCGAAGCGGTTGACCTACTGGCAATACATTTGCTGTTATATCATCGTCTGCCTGCTCTTATTTATTGTGTTTCTCGGAATCTCGTGGATCTTGATTTTCATTAGCTCAGCGACGCTCTGAGTCGGACAAACAGGAAGGAAAAACCATATGCAAAAATCCGAATTTATTGGACAGGTTTCTCGAAAAATGAAATTGATTCGTATCGAATCTCAGTATTCACAGGAAGAGATGGCGAATTTACTCGGTATTTCAAAAAAAACGCTCATCCAAATCGAGAAGGAGCGGAATGAAGCGAGTTGGTCGACGATTGTGACGCTATGCGCCTTGTTTAACGAAAGTGAGATTCTCATACACTTGATTGGTGACGACCCCGTCGAATTCGTCAAACTGATTGCGACCGAGAACACTTATGAGCCGAAAGAAAAAACACTCGGCGGACGCGTCTTTTGGCATGCAATCGAGTCAGGTCCACATTACACCCTTCAACAAAATATCATCAGCGGACATTATCGGATCATCGATTTCAACCATGTGAGGTGGTACAGCACGTTTGATGCAGAGGATGCCGAACAGGTAAGGTCGAAGTTGGAACATCAACGAGAGGGATTAAATGATTAAAAAGCGTAAAGATTTAATGATAGCTTTAATCCTCATCATCTTCTCAATCACTTATTTTTGGTACGTTCCAAGCGTGACAAGTGGCACGATTGGATTCATCGGCACAATCATTTTACTCGTCCTCTCGTCGATTTTTACCACACGCTTGATTCAATCATACGTTTCACTTTCTTTGATGAAATTCGTCCTAATTAGCGTGATTTCTTTCTTTGTACTTTGCTGCTTGTTGATCATTTTATTTTATGTTGTGGCTCTTTACCAGATGAATCATCTATAACGAATTGGAGGTTTTCACATGCGATTTTATGTCGGTTCAAGCTTTTCAAATATCGAAGAAGTACGGTTCATGCGTAATGAGCTGATTGCGCTCGGTCACACCCATACATATGATTGGACTCAAAACGAACGCGCCACATCGATTGATGCATTACGCTCGATTGGCGAAGAGGAGGTTTCTGGAATTCAATCAGCGGACTTTGTCGTCATCCTATTGCCTGGAGGTAAAGGCGCACATGTTGAACTTGGGATTGCTATCGGGACGAATAAACACGTTTTCCTATACGATTTGGGGGATCAGATGATGAATAGGGAGGAGACGAGCACGTTTTATCATGTGAATGCGGTACAACGCTTGGAGGGACCGTTCAACGCCCTCCCCTACCAAATTCAAGATCGATTGAAGCTCTCTAATCACGTTTGAGCTGATGCCCTTTATTCTCACGGAATCGTGCCGGGGTGCAGCCTACCCATTCCGTGAAATGCTTGTTCAGTTGAGCCGAACTATTGAATCCGATTTCTTGGCTGATTGCGATTAGAGTTAGATTCAATAAAATGTTGTTTCCAATATTTTCACAATATGCTATCCTTACCAAAATGATCTGACAAACGCGATGAAGAGAACAGTACATCAACGAATCTTTCGTAGAGAGCTCCGTCTGGTGAAAAGGAGTAAAGAACGTTGGTCGAAACAAGCCTCTGAGCAGCGCCATGGAGCTCACCCCGAGGGATATGGCGACGGGCACTCCCGTTATAGAGTTGAGGTATAGTCCGATTTTTTCGGGAGTACCGAATAAGGTTCGTGCGGTAACGTGCGGACGAACAGGGGTGGCACCACGATGAGAATCTCGTCCCCAAGAATTCGTTCTTGGGGGTGGGATTTTTTGCGTTCCGAAAGTGATCAATATTAGAAGGAGTGATTGACTTGAACTCGTTTCGAAAAACCTCTACGCTGCTGCTCGTCAGTGTCGGAACCTCAAACCTCGGTGCCTGGGTATACTTTATCGCACTCAACTTGATTGTCTTAGAGATGACGGGATCCCCTTTCGCCGTCTCGATTCTCTATGTATTAGTCCCGCTCGCATCGCTCGTCTCGAATCTTTGGTCAGGTAGCCTGATTGACCGGGTCGATACGAGACGACTGATGATGTTACTGGATGGTCTGCGTGCGTTCCTCGTATTCAGCTTAGGCTGGATTGATTCACTGTGGCTCATCTACGGGATCGTCTTTCTTCTCAATGTGATGAGCTCGTTATTCGAATCATCGAGTCTGGTCTACATGACACAACTCGTACCTGCTTCAAATCGACAAAAGTTCAATGCGATGAAGAACTTTGTGCAATCATCCGGATTTATTTTAGGTCCAACAATTGCCGGACTACTCTTGCTAGTTGGGAGTCCAACAACTGCAATTTTCGTGAACGCGTTCGCACTCGTTGTCTCGGTCGGAATGTTGTCGCGCCTACCGTCTCATCTTAGAACGAATGCATCTATTGAATCCTTCTCCGTCCGATTAATTATCGAAGATTGGAAAGTCGTCATCCGATTCGCTTCGAATGCCAGATATGTGACAATCATCTATGGCTTGTTCTGTGTCATAACCATCTTCATGTCTGGACTCGATTCGTTGGAAGCGTCATTTGCGACCCAAGTCCTTCACTTATCTGAGAGCCGATATGGCTTTCTTGTCAGTATCGCTGGGATTGGAATTATCGTTGGGTCACTCATCAATTCAAGATGGAGTCACCGTTTATCCTTATCGTTTTGTATCGGATTCGGGGCAATCATGACACCCGTCGGCTATCTCCTATTCGCAGGCTCTTCTTCGTTCACGATGGCTTCCATCGGATTCTTTATTCTGACGTTCGCGCTTGCGTTCGCCAATACCGGATTTTTGTCATTCTATCAACACCAAGTTCCTATCGAAATCATGGGCCGGTTCTCTGGCGTCATCAATGTGGCAGAGTCGCTATTCGTCATCCTGCTCACATTCGGGATCGGACTCCTTGCCGAAATGGTCGGGATTCGCCCAGTCTATCTCGCATTCTCGATTATCTTTTTCCTTGTTGGTTGTTACACCATATATGTCATTCGCGACCGCTCGAAACGGGAGTATTTCATACACAATCAAATCGAAGAAGTTTCTTAAGTTATGAGCCGGTCGTTTTTATGCGACCGGCTTGTTTTAATCGATGAATCGCTTCATTGATTTTTCATCACACACTCCACCGTTTAATCAGCTCAAGATCCTCTGGAAATGCAAGTTCCAATCGCTCTATTTCATGAATCGACCACCATTTTACCTCATCAATGTCCGAGTCGATAGTTGCAGTCGCCACTCGCTCGTCACACGTTGCCAAAAAATAGTGCGTTTCGACTTGATAACTTGAGATGATGGCTCGTTTGATATGTAATCTTTGATTAATAGAAATGCGATAACCCGTTTCTTCGAACACTTCACGCAGACAACACTGTTCAGGCGTTTCTCCTTCTTCTAAACCACCTGATGGCAAACTCCATTGTTGCACGTCACGATTCCTTACGAGGAGAACTTTCCTCTCTTCGTTGATGCATAAAGCAGCTGATCCAATCCACTGTTTCATAGTCTTATTACTCCTTTTTCATTTTTCTGCTTGCAGGTGACGTTACGTCACCCGATATGATGGGGCTACAACCACATAAGGAGGAAATACGATGTTGAATCAAATGCAAAAGAAAACAACTCCCATTTGGACATGGAATCAGTTCGCAATTACGATGGTTCTTCTATTCGGAGTGACGCCCCTACTTATCGAGCGACAATTACACAACTTTCTAGAACAGTCATGGGGAAACACCCTCTATTCAGGAACAAGTATCGGCCTGTTATTGGCCATAATATTTATGACTGTCCTCTATCTCGTCGCAATACGTCCTCAAACCCTATCGCTGGAAACGTTAGGACTTCGCCGTTTTCCATTGAAAGATTCGGGCATCATCTTTCTATGGACAATTGTGTTAATTGTACTCAGTATCATCATCGTCGTATTCCAATCATATCTCGGCATCGGTACGTCGAATACAAAAACAGAGAGTTTGCAAAGTGACTTGTCGCTTATCTCCATACTGATTGCGTTTGGGTCGGCGGCCATCATATCACCAATCTATGAAGAAATCTTTTATCGTGGGTTCTTATACCGCTTCTTTCAAGAACGATTTGGGGTAGGGATCGGGATGATCGTAAGTGCTGGAATATTCACTCTCGCTCATTTACCGACGACAAACACGTTACTCGTCAATTTTGTATCGGGACTAGTATTCGCTTGGGTATATGAACGGACCAACTCTATATATTCCAGCATGCTCATCCATGGCACCTTTAATGGGCTAGCCGTTCTATTGACTGCATTGGCATGAGGGAATCAGTCTGCTATCTCTTGATATAGTGAATCAATATAGGCAAGAATCGATGCATCGATTGGATACAGTCCTAATTCATTCGATGCATCAGTTGATTTTCGAATCTTCCAAAATGATTCAATCAATTGTTGATTGTCTCCAAATGTCTCGTCTGTTAACCAAGTCAAATCTTCTTTAAGAATTTGGGCTTCTTTTGAGGAAGTGGCGACCCCGCGTTTGATTAGAATTTCGGTTCTCCGAATCAAGTTGATCCACTTTTTCGTATCATGCTCACCGTCTTCTAATTTAGGTAAACTTGCTTGCAATGAATCAGACTCTTCTTCCGTAAAATAGTCCGTCCATTGTTTCCGGTCATTTGATTTAGCTTGAATAGTTTGCAGTTTCGTCCAATCGATTTTTTCATTTTCAAGCTTCATGGATTGAAGGAGCGTGACCGTATGGTTCTGCGCCTGCTTCAATTCCTCTATCTTTCCTTCTAACGAGGACAGATGGGCGGACAAGATGCTTGTAAGTGATTGCTCATCTAAGATTCTCCGAATCTCATCAAGCGGCACGGCCATCGATTTTAAAAGCATGATTTTTTGAAGGCGAAACATTTCGTCGTCACTATAAAATCGTTTCTGTACATCGTTTGTATACGATGGAGTGACCAAATTGATTTGGTCATAGTATCGAAGCGTACGCACTGACACGTTCAGTTTTCTCGCGACCTCTCCCGTTGAATAGTGTCTGGTCAATTTTTGACCCTCCTAACTACAATGACGTGTATGTATGAATATCTTTTGAACTGATGAATCCCTTCATCCTAATCTGAAAATGAAATTCGTGGTACATCCCCATCCATTCACTAATCATTTCTCGAGTGAACATCTACGTCATCCTTTCGTGTCCCAATCAATCGATAGTCGTCTTGATTCTGAATGGCATCGAGAACCCCTTCTACAATCTCGTCGTGTGTCAACCAACGGACAGATGCCATCTCATGAATTTCACCTAATTGAACTTGTCGATACGTTTGTTGTTCATTGAAACATAGACAATTCTTCTCATATTCCGAATTCGCCCGGCTACCTAAAATATGTATCACCTCTGCAGTCTCCGAATGTTCCAAAATGATTTGCATCGCTTTCCCTGAGCCGCGATGCACCCAGGCGATAACTCGATCAAACGGACCGTTTTGTTGAACTGCATGCTGCAGTGCGCTTGAAAGTGCTTCTTCCTCGCGATAATCAACAATCAGTGGATGACACGTTTCAGGATTTCGTTGTACGATGCTTGCCATTTTTTCTTTATCTCGTCCAATGACCGTGACATCCTGTTCAATCGCTAAATAAGATGTAAGTTCGGCCAACATCCCTGTCCCTCCGACAATCAACATATGTTTTAGATTCATACCACCACCTCGCTTTCCATTATACACCAATCATTCATTCTTCTTTTCCTATAGATGTGTTCGGAAATATTCACGTCTTTTCAAAAATAAACCTTTCATAATCGAGTGAATCACTTATAATGAATCAAGTGTTCAAATCGGTTTGAACACTCACTATTTTGGAAAATGGATAATAGTGTAACGATTTCAATTTTTTTCTTTTAAGAGGAGGATACCTATGAGACATTGGACAACGAGTTCACTACAACTGATTGCACTCATCGTTGTATCGTTGGCATGTAGTATTCTATTTTCCTCTCTGCTGATCATGAATCATCTACCTGTTTGGTGGATGATCTGTATTCCGATTCTTTATCTTTCAACATTGCTCATTTATCGCAGGTCTGGTGTACTCATTCTGTTAGGATTCGCTGCTTACTTTTTAATCACGATGCCTGTGTATGAGACTGCCGCTACTGCGCAACTATATATTTTATTACTATTAGCGATTTTGACGGGGTTGTCTTACTGGCTCCAAGTCAAGCTGTTTCATGCCCAGTTTGCACTAAAGGTTGCGGAAGCGAGGGTCAGTCAGTTAATTGCGGTCGACCCAGAGACTGGTTTTGATAACCGAGATCGGTTTTTGATGGATGTAGAGGCTGAACGGAATCGGTTGATTCGCCACGGGGAAACGTTTGTGGTGTCATTCATCACATTACCGATTCTTGATGATTTTGAAAAACGGTATGGTTCATCCGAGTATGAATGGTTCTTGAACTACTTTAGTGATGAACTTCACGAAGCGACTCGACGAACAGACAAGAAATATCGAGTTGCGCAAGACACATTCGCTATGATTTTCCCTCAAACGTCAATCGAAAATGCACAAATTGTACATGAACGAATCAGACCACTACTCCTAGAGTATTCACGTCAGAGCGGAGATTCGCTCACAGTTGAATGCTCAGACAAATCGTTTGAAGTGAACTTAGAGAACGCATCCATTCGATTAGAAGAAATTCATCGGTATATAGAATCTAAAGACTAAAAAATGAGTTCATTCGTGAACTCATGTTTTGATGGAGTGAATATGAAATTCGTGTTTCTCATCCATTTCGACGATATATTGTTGATCAAGTACCATCTGAATCGGGCTCGGAATCGACAGTTTTGGTGAGAAGAGCCAAACACGCCCTCGAGGTACGAGGAGAATGTAAGTATTGTGATTTGGAGGACCTATGAAGTTCAAATGACGAGGGTCAATTGAGTTTCCATCTCTCCGTCTTACTCCAATTGTTTCAAGCTCCTGTGCGACGAGAGACGGGTCTTCTACCGTCAAACTCATCTCGCCGATTCCAAGAAACTCATTTGACGAAAAAGATTCGATGTTACTTTCCGGATTAATCGAATGTCGAGCAATCAACTCGACGATGTTCTCATCCGCGTCGTAAAAATAAAGCGATGATGCATCGATCCCTTCAAAATAGATTTCGTCCTCCCCGTCTTCGGTCAAAAGCGGGACAAGTGACATGATCCATTCTTTTGCTTCTTTGAATCGATTAGCCGGAATATTGATCGCGAAATGGTATTGTCGCTCTTGCTCCGTTTTAGCCTCTTGAAATACCAACGCATCTTCACCTAGATTGATTCGAAAACTGGTCAGGTCTTCTTCACTGACTGATAATCCAAGTCGTTCCGTATAGAAACGTTTCATTTCGTCAAGTCGGTTCGTGTAGAGTGTGGCTTCTGTGATTCTCATAAAAGCCTCCTTATATTTTCAAATTATTGTTTAAAATACAGTATGTGAAATAAAAAATCGCTATATATAATTCATTTTTATTTTAGAGATGGTACCGTTTATTAGACGAATGTAGTAACTCTTGAATCAGTTTCTAACACTCGCGTCCGCGTATCATTTTTCGATAAAAACACTTCTTCTCCATTTTCATCAAAGCAATATGCGATCGGAATCGAGATTCCACAATTTCGATACGATCCATCTGCGTGACTCGTTCCGATAATCATCGTTTTTCGTTCCATCGCAATTTTTCTAGCTTCTTCCGTCCACTCCGTGAATTGTTCCTCACTAAACATCCCGACCCCGATTGGATTAAATATGATCGTCAGATGCTCATGACCCTTAAATCCTTCAACCCCCATAAAAATCTCCCTGCACAGTAAATATCCGTATTCTTCTGCTCCGTCTGTGGCACTTGATGGCATGTACAAGACCTCATTTTCAGGCGTTTTCCGTCGCGTTAACAACGTCTCGCCATTCTTATTTACAATGAGGACCCGGTCTCTATTCGTGTCATCTCGATACCCTAAAACAATCGTTGTGTTGAATTGGATTGCTAAGTCACTCAGCTCATCCAATTCTCTATATGTACAATATCCCTCTGGATAGAGAATCAAGTCCACCGCAGGGTTTGATTCAATCTCTCCCTTCAATTGTATAAGATCTTGTTCCATCTTCGGTTGTCCGATCAATATATTCATCTCTACTCGCCCGCTCTCATTGATTCGTCTAGTCGGTGAATCCATTCATATGTAAGTGAGGTTCTCGACCAAACCTCACGATAAAGTCTGATACTTCTCTCTATAGTACCATCTATCATCTGATTGATTCTTCATTGATTTTCACCACTACATTCCCAACCTTTGTCCCTTGATCGACATATCGGTGTGCCTCGACAACCTCATCTAGCGAATAAACCGAATCAATGACGGGTTGTAGCTCTCCTGCTTCAAACAGTTCGTTTAAGAACATCAAGTCCTCTTTTCGTTCGCTCGCCGGTCCCTGTCCCGCGACGGAACTGAACGCCCCGTTCTCTGCCACGCGTTTTTTGGCTAGTCGTTTATCAATTTTCCCCGAAGCATCAAAGACGGCATCATACGTACCCAAATCACGGTCATATCCTTCTCTCGAATAGTCCACGACTACATCTGCCCCGATCCGCTTCACGAGCTCGATGTTCCGTTCATGGCAGACCGCAGTCACATGAACGCCGTAGTGCTTCGCTATCTGTACGGCTGTCGAACCGACAGCACCCGCTCCACCATAAATGAGAACGTTCGTCGCTCGCTCGATACGTGCCTTCCGTAAAAAATGTAGTGCAGTCGTCCCACCAAATGGTAGCGCCGCTGCCTCGATAAAGCTGGCATTGGCCGGCATCTGAAACACACATTTCGATTCGTTCACGCATGCAAACTCCGCATAACCACCAAAACGCATCCCAGTAAGGGCATAGACGTTTTCTCCGACCTGAAAGTTTTTCACACTGTTGCCTGTTTCTACGACGGTACCTGCCAACACGACACCGAGAATCGGTTCACGTGGCGCCTTAAACCCAACAACTAATCGCATCGGTAGTTTTCCTAATGCTGGAACGTCTAGTGCGCGGAGGCGTCGGTCACCCGAGTGGACGGCCGATGCATGGACTTGAATCAGGATCTCATTGCTTTTCGGATTCGGTTGATGCACTTCTTGAATGACGAGTACTTCCGGTGGCCCATAAGTGGTACAAATCGCAGCTTTCATATCGATTCACTCCATTCATGAATTGTCACCTCAATCTGTTATACACGTTCCCTCAAACAAGACCGTTCAGTCCATTCGACATAGAAAAACCGGATCATATCATACGATATCATCCGGTTCCTTCCTTAATGACACAGTCGAATCAACAAGGGTGAACGGATTCGAAAGGGAAGCAGCTGCCGCTTCCGATTGTGCTAGACTTGCCTCGGTCACCACCGGTTCTTGACGTCTGAGCTTAAATGCTCGCTCGAGACGGCTCGTCAACAAGTTGAAAATAAAGATGAGCGCAGCAAGTGACATGGCTGGGACGAGAAATAGATGATTCGTCATCCATGTCATCGCGGTGAACTGTCTGAAATAATACCCGAACATTGAAGACCATTCATAGACGGTCGGCATGATCCCTTCATGTAACATGACCGTTCCTCCGAAGAAAATCCCAAACAGCGAGAGATGAATGAGCAACATGAGCGTCTGGACAAATTGTTGCATGAAGACGATCACGAGGGTTGGGACGAGATGCGGGAATAGATGCAATCTCACACGGTGCCAGACACTGCCACCAAGCGTCTGAGCCACGATCATGAACTCTTGTTGAAGCAATTGTCGAATCTCTGTGATCAGGTATAACGTGACGGCCGGTAATCCGAGAACGACTAAGACGATTAGTTCAATCTTTACTCGATCAAATAATGGAGGCACTTGTGTCGAATCAAAAAAGGTCAGTGTTCCTACTAACATCATCAATGCGATCAATGAAATCGGCAGAATCAAAAAGCCGTCCAATAACGTTTTAAAGAATTGATTTAAGCGAACTCCCCTGAAAGCAAGGGGAATGCCAATCAATAGTCCGATGACCATCCGTCCGAACGCGACGAGCGCACAGATGCCAACGGTCCACTTAAATCCTTCCACGAGCATTTGGAATAAATCATATCCAGCATTGTCCGTCCCGAGCCATTGATATTTTGACGGTTCTAATGGTGGGATTCCGATGAGTCTCCCTTCATCAGAGTAGAGCATGAGGGTTTGATCTACTTTCCCATCACGAAACACGGTATTTCCAAAACTCATCAACAATAGACCCGCTACGATGACAAAGCAGAAGAGAAAAATTGGGTCACGCATTAATACTCGACGCATCAAATCCCTCCTTTCCATGCATTCGGAATAATCCATTCAATCAGTAAATCCAACAGAAAAATCGGGATATAGATGACGAATAAGATGACCAGTAAGATTTCCATTTGCGGGTTGTAGACGGCGAATCGGAATAACCCTTGAACGTTAAATAGATATTCGACAATCAAAAGTGTCGATAAGATGGTGATGATGTTCGAACGGAAGAAGAGGTAAAATCGATAGATGATGTTCGGCAATAAATGCTTCCAAAACAGTCCACTCGGCCGAATCCCTTTCGCTTGCGCGAGCTCGAGATACGGGATGGCCTCTTGTTCATGGATATGGATGGTCAGCCATTTGATGAAGAAGAACAACGTCGTCAGTGTCAAGGTGACAATCGGGAGAAACCGAATGTACTCTGCGAACCCGCCGGCCACTTCGATTCGATCGAACCCCGTCGACTTATGGATTGTAATCGCAAGAAATTGAGAAAAAATTAACCAGAACAAATCCGGTACCATTTCGAGTGTCTGACTCGTTTGGTGCAGTACGGTGCGAACCCTTCTACCGCTCCTGTAATAGAAATATGCATAGAAGAGACCAAGCGCAGTCGACACAGCGAGCGCCGTCGTAAAAATGATGACCGACTCTTTGACGAGCGGTCCAAGTTCCGGCAAAAGAGGCAAGTCTGTTTGAGCGGTGATATTGTAGTATGTAATCTCGTCAAGCTTTTGAAGTTGGTTCAGCTGTTGCTGGATACCGCTCCAATAACTCGTCAAACTAAAATCGGTCTGAACGACAAGCGTCGGTAACGCACTAATTGCGATCAAGACAAAAAATGCGAGGACAAGATGTGCAGATTTTCTTGCAATATAGGCCATAGTTCTGTCTCCTTTAGATGAGATATCTCAATCATAAGTGTGGAAGGATGTTCGTTATTCCTTCACTTTGTAAAGGGAATTATATCCAAAGACACTTTCCACTGATTCTAGCACATTTATTATGTGAATAGAAACAATTTTCAGAAATCATTATGGATAATGATGTATGCTATGATGAATTTGTAGAAATATTTAGGAGGTTGAAGCATGTGGATTATATTTGGACTCGCTACGATTGGGGCAACGCTTATTAATTTGACCGTATTTATGATGGAGAAGGACTATAAGCTGCCGATGGCGATTGCACTGTCCTTGACTGCTCTCACGTTATGTGCCGAGTATAGCCTAATCAATATGTGGGTCGAAGCAGAGGACTGGGCTGCCTTAAAGGATGTGGTGCCCGGAATGTCACGCGCATTGTGGTTCTTGACGATTGCGGCAATCTTTTTAAATATTCTTCCGATCTTTTTAGAGAGAAAACGAAACAAGATGAAGGAATCAAAATGATAGATAATCTGATCAATCACTCCTGATTACATCTGAAGAAATCAGCCCCTTAAATATGAATCGAAAAGTTGGTACGTGATGATGGAAAATAAATTATTTGCGACTTTAGCTAATCCTTTTGGAATTTTCATTTTTGCAGTGATCTCGCTGTTACTTATATACCAGGCTGGTCTCCGTCTATTGTCGTCTCAGTACATCTTGTTTGTAACCAATTTGATTGGTGGCCTGGCTTTCATCTTTATGATGTTACTTTTAGGGCGTACATATAAAAAAATGGACAAGAAAACGTGTTCGAAGCTAGGAATTTAGCTTTGAACACGTTTTTGTTTGACCATATCATACAATCAATCATCTGAATGGGTTGAGTACAATAACTCACCGTCAAGTGAGCGCAACTCATAATCGATTCCTGATTGCATCTGTTTCGTCATCGTCGCACGACATGAAAATAGTTGTCCCGGACCATACGCAACATTCGGAATTTCCTTGAAGCCGTATGCCCGCTCGCCGAACCATAACGTCACGTTCGATGAGCCCTTCGATGATTGGTCATCCACGACATAACATTCTCCCGTCTCGACAACGTAATTCGTCGCCATACGGTCATACGTCTCCATCCCCGCCATTCCAAGTATAGCAACTGATGCGAAGACAGCGAGAAAGACTCGTCCCAATTTCACACGATTGCGTGTCTTCCGCCACTCTCTCCAGTAGATGACAAGAGATCCTAAACACAATAATCCAATGAACCAAGCGAGCACAATTTCCAACAACCCCATCACCTCATTTTATAATACGACTATTTACAAAAAAGGATTCGGTGCACCTCATAAAAAAACTCGACACATGTCGAGTTAAGTCGTTTCATATTCTAGTTTTCGCTTTTGCCAAGCGACAAGCAGGATGCTGATGATGACGAGTAAAAACCAGGACGACAGTTTACCCAAATCGACGATGGCCCAACCGTTCATCTGGTCCGGGTACGCCCAGCCGTTATAAAAGGTAACAATATTTTCAGCAAGCCAGATGAAGCAGGCAATCAAGAAGAAAGACAGGACGACCGGCATGTTGAATCGACGGTCATCGAGTTTGTACGAGACAACTGAGCGACCAAATGCCAAGAAAATGAGTGCAATCAGCAACCACCGTAAATCTAGCCACACATGATGCCAAAAAAAGTTAAAGTAAATGGCAATCCCAAGTCCGAAGGCAACAATCGGATTCGGCATCTTCGTGAATCGTAGATCGAGGCGACGCCATGCCTGGACGACGTAACTCCCGACGCTCGCGTACATAAATCCCGCGTAGAGCGGAACACCCCACACTTTCGTGAACGCCTCATCCGGATAGCTCCATGACCCCATCTGCACTTTGAACAGTTCAAGTCCGAGACCGATGACATGGAACCAGCTGATGACCCTCACTTCTTCCATCGTCTCAAGTCCTGTCTTTACAAGGACCACTTGGACGAACAGACACCAGATGAGTAAGACATCATATCGCGGGAGCGGTAACTCCACAAATTTCGTGACGGCGAGCGCACCAAAGATGGCGACCGGGAAGATACAACTAAGTGCCTGTTCGTATGCAAAGATAAAGAGATAACGTATACGTCCCATCCGTTGCCCTACCTTTCAATGTATTCATATAAAAATGAGGATTCTCCGTCATAAAAACGCGGGTCAAAGACGCCGAGCCGTTCTTCATTTGCCACGACGACGACGAACGGTGACCATTCGGTCAATGTGCGTGCCTCTTGATTCACTTCAAACAATGGCTCAAGATTCGTCTTTTCGGCACTCGTCAATTCGTACTGCAATGTTGATTTTTGATAAATGGAATCCCTATAAAGCGACACTTTTTCGTCAGTCTTCGTGATGACGGTGAACTGCGTCGGGATAAATGAAGCCGAGAGTGCCACTTCCTCATAGTCATCTGCATAAGTCTCATACAAATACGCACCTTGCGCACTTTGAATGGCGACATACAGGACGAGAGCCACCCATGCATACCGATACGTCTTATAGCGGACTTCTTGTTTACGGGCGACGAGCCAGGCGACCAAGAAGATTCCCCAATAGACGAAATCGACAATCGGGATCACACCAAATGTAACTCTCACGTCCGAGACCGGTTCAAAATAGCCTGTCCCCCATGCATTGAATAAATCAGATGTGTTGTGTATGAATACAGACAACAATGCCCACCAAAAATAGCGGATATCCGTCACGCGAAAGAGAAGACGAACGAGTATGTAAATGAGTAGTGCAAAGAGCGGAACAAGAAAGATGGAGTGTGTGATGCCGCGATGCCACATCTGATACATTCCTTCCGTATCCCACAACCGAGAAATCACATCACTGTCCGGGATTTGGCTCCCGATGAGTGTCGTGACGAACAAGGCTCGCTTTTCATGTTGTTGTAAATCACGTTTATCGGCTGCACCATATAGTGTCAATCCGAATATCGTATGTGTGATCGTATCCACGCTTTACCTCCATAATGAAAGAGACATCTCCCAATCTTGGACGATGTCTCTCCTTCTTAATTCTCTTCATCCATTTTCATCGCACGTCTTGCGACGATGATCACGAAAACGACAGCGACAATTGGAATGATCAATGGCATCCAATTTAACATCCGCCTGTCCCCCTTCATCTAGTGTCGCAAGCAGTATAGCACATCTGCTCACTCGATAGAGGAATGAATGCTTGTGTTTTCATAAGTAGTTGCCATTTTTTCGATTGTGGCTATCATGTGATCACGGAGCGTGAGCGGTTCGACCACTTCTACTTGTGCGCCTAAAGAGAGCAACCAGTAAATGAATCCGTCAGATACGGCTGCGTCGAAACGGATGAGGAATCGTTCTCCATGTTCCGATACAGAAACGTCCTCCCCTAATTTATCAAAGATGACCGGGAGTACCCGCTCGTCCACAGACAAGACGATTTGCTCATCCAAACCGTTATACATATTGAACGACTTTTGATAATAGTCATCAGGTAGGTGATGTTTCGGGCGAATGGTGCCGTCTTCCACAATCTCCGAATTGACGATGCGGTCGACTCGATAGTTCCGCACTTCTCCAATGGATTCATCGATACCAATCAAATAGTACTGCTCGTGATTCCAATGCAAGTCAATCGGATTGACGACATAACGTTCTCCGTCACGACGAAGCGGGAACGTTCGCTTCGTCACATCGAATCCGACAACATCTGTATATTGAAACGAGATGGCTTTTCGTTCATGAATGGCCCGTTGGATGCGATCGATATGGTAAGGAATGTGTCCGTGTTTTTTCTTCGGTGTCTTGATGATCGATTGTAGCGTCTTCGCTTCAGGGATGCTCGTCAGCATTTGAAGTTTCTCAACGATTTCTTCGGTCACATCTTGTGAAATGAACTTGGCTGCGACGATTGCATCGACCATCATCCGTAGTTCATGAATCTCAAATAGACGTGCCGAATGCCAATATTTTTTGGCGAGACCATTCTTCTCCAACTCATCCTGCACTTCAAACCCCGAATTATTCAGTGCCTGGATATCGTCTTTCACCGATTTTTTTGCTAACTTAGAAGTATCTCCGATTGTTGATAAATGTTCAAGCAAATCCTCTAGCGTCTTTGGATTCGCTTCGTCCGTGTAACGTTCAAAGAAACGTCGTACTTCAAGTAACCGCTCTCGGTTATTCACGGTTCTATCCCCTTTCATTTCTCTATCTAAATTATGTATAAACAGACATTATCATTTTATTTCCACGAAATAAAGGTATTTTCCATTACAAACTGTTTAAGGAGGCGCCATCTCTAGTGAAATATTATGCACACGTCGACGGCTCAAAAATTGAATATATAGACCGTGGTCACGGTCCCGTCATCGTACTGATTCATGGGACCCAGTCCTCAAGTCTAGAACCATACCATGTGGACCAACTCGTTTTGTCCGGTTTCCGGGTCATTGTCCCATCTCGGCCTGGATATGGAGAAACTCCCTACTCGTTTTCAGCATCCCCTAAAGCGTTTGCGACACAACTCCATCACTTGATGCAGATGCTAAAGATTGAGCGGTATCATGTTTATGGCATCTCTGCCGGAGGACCGACCGCCATCGAGCTCGCTTCACAGAATCAGCGTGTACTCAGCTTGACACTCGCTGCCGCCGTGACGAGTGTCGTCGATTTCCCGTATAGGGACACGGTCAGTCGAAATATCGTCCAGCCGGCATTCATCGCCCTTCAATACATCATGAAACAGTTCATCGCTCGTGCCATTCAAAAACATCCGTTCGAAGCGACGGCCCGTATGATTCAATCGACGAGTGTGTTGGCACTCGAGACGATTCGAGAAGAGGTATCACCCTATGACATCTTCCTCCTAAAACGTGTCGCGAATCAGATGGCGTTTGGACTTGGCGCACAGTTCGATTTAAAACAACGTGTCTCAAGTGAGGTCTTACTCGGTGTCACCTGCCCGACCTACATCGTCCATTCAAAAAACGATAAAGCCGTCCCCGTTCGTCATGCGCATTACGCGAAGCGATTGATCCCGCATGCTCAGTTAACAATCCTGAACAGCCCAGGACACCTCATTTGGGTCGGACGACAAGCGAGAAAATCAGAGCGACAAATCGAACGGTTTATCCGATTCAACTCGTAAGCATCTCAAAAAGAGGTGCTTTTTTACGTATCTAACCCGAGGGCATCAATCAATTGATTCGTCGTATGTTCCGGTAGTCGCCAGATAACGTCTGTTCGTTCAAATTCTGTGATCACACTTGGATGGTCCGGTTGTCCGAGCCAAAGCTGATAGCGTTCTTGCTTTCCACCTTTAAATTGCAGCAAGAGATCAAAATCGGGTGCCACTTCAATTTCGATGTCCTCGATTTCTTCTGAACTACGTAGCATTTCCGCGAACACCCGCACCTGGCTCAATTCATGAAACTCTAACTTCACTTCTGGATTCATTATTCCGCACACCGTCGACTCCGCTACCATCACGCGTTCCATTTCTTCTCTCTCGAGTTCTTCTGTATCGATTTTATAAGACATTGTCATTTTACGAATCTCACGCGCCCGACAAATCCATTTTCCCATCACTTTAACCTCCCGTCTCGTTTTATATACGTTTGTTTATCTGAAACGGTTTCAACATTTGGAAAAATTAAAAAGCCGAGCAAACGCTCAGCTTTTACACTCATTCATACTTCCAACCGACTAAACTTGCCTCGTCTCCGACGTAGCGGACCCGTTTCTCACCACCACTTGGGAAGACGCGAAGGGTTGCCACAGCGTCACCGTCGTTGACGAAACATTCGACACTCGACGAGTCGACATACAGATGAAGGGACGTGACCTCAATCACTTTTGTCCGGGTCGTCCCAAACTCCGTCGCGAACGGTTCACCCGCGTTTGTCCGATCGATGGTCAATTCGCTTGTATCTTTCTCGTACCGAATCACGAGCGACTCATCTTCCGTCTTTAATAGTTCAAGTTTGAAGTCTTCTCCATCCGTCGACAGTTCCAATTCAAAACGTTCGGGTGAAACCACGTCAAGCTGTGTCCCTGATTCGTTGACAAACTGGTCTTGTCGGAGTTGTTTCATTTCTAGAACAGGTCGTTGTTTTAATTCGCCATCTTCAAGCGAGAGTTCTCGAGGAAGCGTCAACGCATGGGCCCAACCGTAGCGGTCTGTCGGATATTCAATTTCCGGTAAGCCCATCCAGCCGACTAGAATACGACGACCATCATGCTCCGTCGTTTGCGGAGCGTAAAAGTCGAACCCGAAGTCGAGCTCTTCAAACGACTCGTGCGTGAAGACGAGCGTCTCTAAATCAAGCGTACCTGTGACGTATCCGGATTGATAGATGTTGTGGTAGCGATGACCCTCAGGCTCAATCCCTTGCGGAGAAAAAATGAGGACATGCCTTCCATTCAGTTCAAACACGTCAGGACATTCCCACATGTAACCGAACTGCTCGAGCTCGGTCTTCACCTCACCTAAAAACGTCCATTCATTCAAGTCAGTCGAACGATACATGACGACACATCCTGTCTCATCCGTTCGCTGCGCCCCTACAATCGCATAATATGTGCCATCTTCTTCCCATACTTTCGGATCGCGGAAATGTTCCGTGTAACCGGCCGGAATATCCGGGATGGCCACGTTGCGCCGCTCGATCATCCCGTCACGTAAGACACCGATAATTTGCGAGGCGTGACGCGTCCAATCGTCCGTACGATGATTCCCGGTATACATGACGTGAAGGGTGTCGTTTACGACGAACCCACTTCCAGAATAGGCACCGTGGGAATCCTCCTTCGTTTCAGGGACTAACGCCACCCCGCGGTCGGTCCAATGGACGAGATTTTTCGAACTGACATGATACCAATGTTTGAGACCGTGAACTGGCCCGAGCGGGAACCATTGATAGAATAGATGGTACTCTCCATCGTAATAGGTGAAGCCGTTCGGGTCATTGAGGAGGCCCGTCGGCGGCTGGATATGGTATCCAAACCGCCACGGCGATGCGGCCGTCTTTGCACGGAGCACCTCCATCTCGAGGGCGCTCACGTCACGAAGTGAACGATAACGTTCGGCCTTCGTCCAATTCATAGTGTCACTTCCTTTTTTGTTATGCGGCTTGTTTGACCGCTTCTTTTTTTGCTTGTCGTTTCGCGAGGATGAATGTCAATCCGAATGTCACGGCGAAGGCGATGGCCATGCCAATGATATACGAGATGATCGAACCCGGTGCGATTGAAATAATACCTGGTAATCCGGCAGCACCGAGCGCTACTGCCAATACGTCGTTTCCAACGATGAATGCAGAGGCGATGGCTGAACCGACGATGGCTGCGATGAACGGATAACGAAGTTTTAAGTTGACCCCGAACATGGCAGGCTCTGTGATTCCAAGTAGTGCAGAGATTCCTGATGCTGAGGCGACCCCTTTCATCTTCTTATCAGCAGTCAAGAAGAAGACCGCAAGGGTAGCCGCCCCTTGTGCGACGTTTGACATCGCAGCAATCGGGAAGATGAACGATCCACCTGTTTCGGCGATATCGGCGAGAAGCTGTGTCTCAATCGCGATGAAGCTATGGTGCATCCCCGTAATAACGATTGGGGCGTAGAGAAGACCCATGATCAAGCCACCAACGAATCCGAGTGAATCATACGTCCACACCAACCCATCAATGATCAAGTTCCCTGCTTCACGAGTGATCGGTCCGACGAAAGCGAACGTGATGAACGCTGTGAAGAGGAGTGAAAGTAATGGAGTAAGCAAGATATCTAGTGATGCCGGCATAAACTTCCGAATGTTGATTTCAAGCTTCGATAAAATATACGTCGAGACGAGGACTGGTAAGACTTGTCCTTGGTATCCTAACTTCTCAATCTCGAGTCCGAAAATGTTCCAAACCGGAATCTCTTCAACACTTGCCTGAGCGTATGCATTGATCAAGTCCGGGTGAACCATGATCATCCCGAGCGCTGCACCTAGGTACGGGTTACCACCGAACCGCTTGGCTGCGGAGAACCCTATGAGTACTGGTAAGAAGACGAAGGCAGCGTTTGCGAACGTATTGATCATCGCTGCGAGATCCGCCATGCCTGGATACTGATCAATCAACGAACGTCCGTCAAAGAACAAATCCGGTGCCGTCAATAAGTTGTTGATCCCCATCAAGAGACCGCCGGCGACGATGGCCGGGATGATTGGAACGAAGATATCTGATAACATTTTGACGAACTGTTGGAGCGGGTTCATCTTTTTCGCTCCGGCTGACTTCACATCTGTCGTCGACATGTCTCCAAGACCAGTCAATTGTGAAAATTCTGCATAGACCTTGTTGACCGTACCTTGTCCGATGATGATTTGGTATTGTCCGCCTGTAGAGAATGTTCCCTTCACCACATCAAGTTGTTCGAGAGCTTTCTCATCGACCTTCGACTCATCGTTCAATACGAGACGAAGGCGCGTCGCACAGTGGGCAGCTGCCGCAACGTTTTCTTTCCCACCAATCGCTTCTAATATCGATGCTGCTTCTTTTTTGTAATCCATTTTCATTTCCCTCCTAACGTTTCATTCACAAGTTGTCGTGATGGAATGGCTGGAATTGCGCCATAAGCTGTACATGTCAACGCACCCGTTACGTTTGCATATTCAATGTCGGAACGTAAGCGCTCCGGGTCAAATCCGAGCATCGCCAACCGATACAAGTAAGCACCGACAAACGCATCTCCCGCTCCTGTTGAATCGACACTGTCGATTGAGATTGAAGGAACGATTTCATGATGCGTGCTTGTCGCAATCAATGTCCCACGAGACCCTAATGTGATGGCAATCTGTTTTGCACCTAATTGAAGTAGTGCTTGAACAGCGTCTTCAAGTTGCTCTTTACCGGTCAACAAGTGGGCTTCTTCTTCACTCAATTTAATGAAGTCCGATTCTGCGATGAAATGTCTCGCATCTTGTTTAAATTGCTCGAGGTCCGTGATCAATGCATCTCGATAGTTCGGGTCAAATGAGATGAACAAACCATCCCGCTTTGCAAATTGCAATAATTTGAAGTACGCATCTTTCAATTTTCCATCAAGTAGTGCTGTTGCCGAGCCGAAATGAATAATGTCTCCTGACTCGATCACCGATAAGTCGATCGACTCGAAGGCATACTCCCCGTCGCTTCCGCGACGGAATGTGAAGTCCCGCTCTCCGTCCATTTGAATCGATACGAATGCGAATGTCGTATCTCCAGACTCCACAAGGTTTTCTGTTCGGACGCCGTTCTCGACTAACGTCTGTTTCAAGAAAAGACCAAACGGGTCATCGCCGACCTGTCCGAGGAAACTAGATTGTCCCCCGTGCTTACTGACGACTGCCGCGACATTCGCAGGTGCGCCTCCTGCTTTTTTGACGAACGTCGTCCCGTTGACGAGATCGCTGGACGCATCCTCGCATACCCAGTCAATCAACAATTCGCCGATACAATGTACGGTGTTCATATCGTCCACCTCCAAAAATCAAATGAGTTCTTACACGATTGGTACCGGTTCCAATTTGAAATAAAAAAATGTTGCGGAACCGGTTCCGCAACACAAATGTAAACGATTTATTTTAACTTGTCAACGCTTTCTCGAACTTTTAATTCAAAAATTGTGAACGTTTTCATCGGGACATGTTCACCGTGTAAAAGCTGTAGCATCATGTCAGCTGCTTTCGACCCAGTTCGGCGATAAGGAAGGTGCACCGTCGTAATGGATGGATGTAGGACTTCCGTGAAATCATATCCCCCGAAGCCACTGACAGAAATGTCATTCGGAACATCAATCCCTTGATTCGCGAGTCCCTTTAATACGCCTAACGCAATGTTGTCGGTCGCACAAACGATCAAGGAAACAGTGCCGACCTCATCCGCCAACTGTTCACCGATTGGAATGGCGTCCTCAATCTTAAAAGTTGTTTGAATGACGCTGACATTTGCACCCGACTCTTGAAACGACTTCAAAAATCCATCACGTCGCTCTTGTCCGACTGCGATATCTGTTTCCGAAACACCTACGTAGACGACATTCCGATGACCCCATCTCATAAACTCACTACCGAGTGCATTGGCCGCTTCATGGTCAGGATAAACGAGACTATGCACGTTGTCATGCTGTTGCCCAATCAACAGAACAGGAATTTGAATCGCCTCAATCGCCTCAAGGTGACGTTCCGTCACCGTCGTCCCGAGCCAGATGATCCCGGCTACTTTTTGTTTGGCCAAGTTGTATAGCTGTTCGATTTCTCGTTCCGTCTGTTGTGCTGTATTGACGACGAGCATTTGATATCCTCGTTCCGTGAGCTGTTCATCAATCCCCATCATCGTCCGTGAGGCGGCATACGAATCGAGCCGTGGAACGATGACCCCAATCATCTTCGTCTGTTTCGACTTGAGACTTTGGGCAAATTGATTCGGTTCATAGTTCGTATCTTGAATGACCCGGTCGAGTTTTTCCCTTGTTGCCTTTCCGACCGATCCACCGTTCAAATAGCGTGAGACCGTACTTTTTGCGACACCAGCGAGCTCCGCAATGTCTTTAATGGTGACTTGCTTCATCCTTACCCCTCCATATGAAAAAAGCTGACGTGCGAGACGCCGTCAGCTTAATGGTTTACTACATATCGTTTCTTAAAATTTAAATAATACAGACCGTTTCGTTTTTCGAATCCATTCTGCAGGAGAACATGATGCATCTCTTGTTGATGTGGGCTCGTTGGCGGAATACCGGCACGAACGATCTGCCCGTCAATCAAATTCGAATCAAGCAACGCGAGACGAAGTCCCTCTGTCGCATATCCATTGTTCTTGTATGCATCAAACACCATCAAGTCGAGCTGGTAAACGCGGGCAAGCTTGAGTAACAAGACTTTGCCGACCAGTTTGTCATCGACCATCAAGTCGTAATAGAAGTCCTCTCCATAACTATGCTCTTCTGCGTGATAAAGTTGCTCCGACCCCATTTCCTCGAAGATCCCTTTCAACTCTTCTGCAGAAACGCCGTATGCGTTTTCTCCATATTTTTGAAAATGTTCATATTCAATCTCATCAATCTGGCGAATAGGTTGACGCACGATATTCATCCCGTGCCCTCCTTAACTAGTAGTTCAATCTCTCTGCGCTTATTATAAACGAATCCCTTCATCAAGCGCAAAAGATAACCGAACGTCAAATCGGTTCAATATGAATATGCACCGAATCGACCGCATGCTGTTCGTCTAGTTTCCGTTCGATGTCGTCACATAATTCATGGGCCGCATCCACGGTCAAGTCTCCATCGACCGCAATCGTCACGTCGAGCATCACGTGATTCCCTAGATGACGCCCTTTGATTTCCCGAACTTCTTTCACCCGCTCAAATTGTTCAATCGTCTCCTCATAGGACTCGACGAGGTGCGGAGGGAACCCGTCAGAAAGCTGATGAGTGGCATCTAAAAAGATTTGAATCGCTGTCCGGATAATCATGCCGGCAATCACAATTGCTAAGACCGTGTCCATCCAAGACAGTTGAAAATAAGCAAATAGCACACCAAGCGTGGCTCCGACTGAAATCATCGCATCGGCCAAGTTATCTTTTGCCGCTGCTTTAAGTGCCATTGACTTTGTTTTCTTCGCGAGGTTCAAGTTGAACCGATACACTCCGAACATGACGAGCGCACTGACGAAGGCGACGACCGCGGCTAACGGATTCGGCTCCGCATATTCTCCCCCGATCAAATTAGACAGGCTATTGAAGAAAACAAAGATACCGACCGCAATCATGATCATTGAAGCGATGAGAGCAGAGATTGTCTCCATTTTTGCGTGACCATATTTATGCTCCGCATCCCGAGGTAATGCCGCAACCCGAATGCCGATATAGACGGCGACAGATGCGATAATATCCGTCGTATTGTTGAATCCATCGGCTAAAACCGCCTCTGATTCATATAAGTATCCGAAGAATACCTTTAGTATAGATAAGATCAAATATGCCGTGATCGACACAATCGCTCCCTTGAGCGCTTTTGGTGGATGATTTGTTGTCTCCATCCGCCCACCTCCTTATTAGCTCAGTTAGTATAGCAGGTGACATTCGTGTGGGGATAGAGAAACAATGTTTCTCTCAGTCAAAATAAATGGAATATATTCCCGGTAGTTTCGTTTAACAAATTTTATGGTAAAGTAAACAGGAAGAGACCCTTGGGTTAAACCGCAAAAAGAGGTGAAACAGATGTTTACAGAACGAGATGGAATCAAATTACGATTGGAACAAATTGACAGATTATTAATCGATTTGAATCGCGAGGCGAAGCAATTGATGGCACGTCTTCGCGAATTAGATGCCTCTGGCGAGAATCCGCACGAAGTATCATTGAAACCTGAAGAACGCGATACGTTGAAATCGTCAATCGATGAAACGCTTGAAGCGCTTCAAAGCCGTTCAAAACGTCCGATGAACGTGAACGATGAGAAGAAGAAAGAACTCGCTTCCCATAAAGCACTCATCGACGAACTATCAGACCTACTCAGTAAGAAAAAATGAGACGCCAACGCGTCTCATTTTTTATGAAGGAGCCCGAATCATGTATATCGTAACCACTTGTTTACGCCCGACAGATGATGTCTTATCTCGCGCGCAAACGCATGCTGCAGAGTACAACATGAAATTTGTCGAAAGACGCAAACATTCTATGGATGAATTGAAAAAACGCTATCAGCAAGATGTACTTGTATTTGATAAGCGACGTGTCGAGTTCACACCCATGAATAGTACAGAGCCGTTCTTTTTCCACCCTTCGAGCTCTGTCTTTCGGGTGAAGCAACTGATCCGAGGTGGAAGAGACCCACTCATTGACGCCATGCAAGCAACACCGGGTGATCATATTCTAGATTGTACACTCGGACTAGGATCGGACAGTATCGTCATGAGCCATGTCGTCGGTTCAAGCGGTAAAGTAATCGGCCTCGAGAGTCAATTCATCACAGCTCAACTTGTTCGCGAGGGTATGTCCGTATGGGTCGAGAAAGATGAGCAAGTGAATGAAGCAATGCGCCGCATTGAAGTCGTTCACTCCCATTCACTAGACTACCTAAAAATATGCGATAAGAATTCGTTCGACTGTATTTACTTTGATCCGATGTTTGAAAAGACGATTTCAGAGTCGGTTCATTTGAACCCACTTCGCTCAATCGCCAATCCTTCCCCACTCTCAGAAGAGATGATGATCGAAGCGAAACGAGTAGCTAAGAAACGGATTGTCTTGAAGGCTCATTTTGAAAGTCCGGCGTTTCAACAGTACGGTTTTACTCAAATTAAACGTAAAACGTCCAAGTTCCATTACGGATATATCGACCTAGAGTCTGAGTCTATTTAGTTCATTTTAACTAAATAGGACTTTAGACTCCTTTTTTGTATATTATTTTCTGAATATTGACATTAATCAGACACAAAAGGTACATTAACAACAAGCTCACACATTTTCCCATTATTTTTTTACAGGAGGTTCATACAAATGAAAAAACGTTCCATGCGTCGAACGACTCTCGCGGCTCTCATGACTTCAGCCATGACCGTCAGTTTCGTTCCGGCTGCCGGTGCTGCACCACTTTCGGTCGCACCATCTGCTCCGACAACAAGCGAGCTCGCTCCGTTCGACCACAATATCATCGATGAGGATCGTCTCGCGAAAGCACTTGAAAAACGAGGCGTCATCAAAAAAGGATTATCTGCATCTGAACGAATGAAAGCGGTCGATGCGTATATCTCGAAAAAACAAGGTGAGGCTAAGGATGCTCATAAGCAAGATGACGAATTGAATGAAAAAGCTGCAAAAGCAAAAGAGAAGATACATAATCAATTCGAAAAAGAATCTGAACGTATTCTCGACAAAGCTAAAAAAGGTCAAGCGAACTATCGTAAAGGAAAACCGAATGGCCAAGTGAAGGTTTCCCCTGCACAACAGTCTGCATATAACGGTTCTGTTCGTGAAGACAAAGTTCTCGTTCTTCTCGTCGAGTACAGCGATTTCAAACATAACAACATTGAACAAGAGTCAGGCTATATGTATAGTGACAACTTCAGCAAGGAACATTACGAGAATTACATGTTCGGTGACCAGTCATTTGAACTGTTCAACGGTGAGAAAGTTCAAACATTTAAACAGTATTATGAAGAACAATCAGGCGGAAGTTACACGGTCGATGGTGAAGTTTCAGAATGGTTGACTGTTCCTGGAACTGCAAAAGACTATGGTGCTGACCGTGCAACTGGCGGACACGATAACGCCGGCCCTGGTCCACGTCAACTCGTTAAAGATGCATTGAATGCTGCAGTCGCATCTGGAATCGACCTTTCAGAACACGACCAATATGACCTATACGATTTGGATGGTGACGGTGACTTCAACGAGCCGGACGGCCTCGTCGACCACTTGATGATCATCCATGCGGGTACTGGGCAAGAAGCTGGTGGCGGTGCACTTGGTGACGATGCTGTATGGTCACACCGCTGGGTTCTTAACGGAGTATATCCAGTTGCGAACACTGAAGCCGCTGTCCCTTATTGGGGTGGTAAAATGGCAGCATACGATTACACAATTCAACCAGAAGATGGCGCAGTCGGCGTCTTCGCACACGAATTTGGACATGACCTCGGTCTTCCAGATGAATATGACACACAATACACAGGTCAAGGTGAGCCAGTACAATCTTGGTCAATCATGAGTGGTGGTAGCTGGGCTGGTAAAGTCGCTGGTACGGAGCCAACAAGCTTCTCACCACAAAACAAAGATTACTTCCAAAAAGTAATGGGTGGTAACTGGGCGAACATCACAGAAGTCGATCTTGAAGACATTAACGCACAAGGGTTTGTCTCACAACTCGACCAATCTGTGACGAAGTCAAACAATCCAGGAATCATCAAAGTCAACCTTCCTGATAAGAAGATTAAAGGAATTGAGCCGGCTTACGGCGATTACTATTACTACTCGACAAAAGGCGACGACTTGCATACTGTACTCTCGACACCGACGGTCAAACTCGGCGCTGATGGTACGCTCGCTTTCGACACACGCTTCGAGGTCGAGTATGACTACGATTACTTGTATGTGAAAGCACTCAGCGGCGGAAAAGAAGTCGTCCTTGATGTTTACGGTGATGACGACACTGGTAACGGTGCTGAATCAACGAATGGCGCTTGGGTAAACAAATCATATGATTTGTCTCAATTCGCTGGACAAGACGTGCAAATCGTATTCGAATACGTAACAGACGGTGGACTTGCTCTTGAAGGGTTCGCACTCGACAACTTGTCAATCAAGTCAGAAGGTCAATCACTTCTCGCAGACGATGCAGAAGGCGCAGAGAAAGTCACGCTCGAAGGCTTCGTCAAATCGGACGGATATGACACGAAACCGCATTACTACTACCTCGAATGGCGTAACCACGCTGGGTCGGATATGGGTCTTCTCAACGGTCGCGGCGTGAAATATAACACTGGTCTTGTCGTTTGGTATGGTGATGACTCGTTCACAGATAACTGGGTCGGTGTTCACCCTGGTGAAGGCTTCCTCGGTGTCGTCGATTCACATCCACAAGCGCTGATCGGTAACTTGAACGGACAACAAACAGTAGCGGGTAGCACGCGTTACCAAATCGCTGATGCGGCGTTCAGTCTTGATAAGACACTTGCTTGGTACATCGATTCACCAAGTCGTGGAATCTACGATTACAAAGCACAAGCTGGCGTGAAGCAGTTCAATGATGCGAACTCGTACATCAACTCGCTCATTCCAGATGCAGGACGTAAACTTCCGCAATACGGTCTCGTCATTGACGTGGTCGGTGAAGCGAAAGATAACTCTGCAGGTGCAGTTTGGATCCGTAAACAATAATAATGTAGCATTCGACCTCCAGTCTTCTTCTTTCGAAGATTGGGGGTCTTATTATTCTAAAAAAGCTTGAAAATGACGAATAACCTGTGTAACATAGTTGGTGTAACGCCTCTGTAGGTTAGTGGCAGACCTCAGCAATGGTAATGCTGCAGCACGAGTTCGATTCTCGTCGGAGGCATCAACTCTACCGTTCAATCGAGCGGTGACAAGCACTTCCTGAATATTTCAGGAAGTGCTTTTTGTATGGCGCTAGACATCAACATGAATTTCTACACCTCCCCTCACCTTGACATCATTTCCGTTCCTCTATAAACTTGAAAAGTTGAAATCATTGAATAGTTAGAGGAAGGAGCATGATTCATGCTAAACGAATGGTTATGGATTCCTTCTGCCATCCTTACACTCGGTCTTCTCGTCCTCAGTTACAAGTTATTCGGACGAGTCGGCTTATACGCTTGGATTGCGATGGCTTCAGTCGTCGCCAATATTCAAGTCACGCAACAGATTGTAATTGGCGGATACATTTTCACACTCGGTAATATCGTCTACGGTTCGCTTTATTTAGCGACAGACATTTTGAACGAAAAGCACGGACGAGCCGCTGCCCGTAAAGGCGTATGGCTCGGGTTCTTCATCTTGATCGTCTCGACGGTCCTTATGCAATATGCACTGTTATATGAGCCGTTTGAAGAAGCGATGTTTACGCACGATAGTTTTGAAGCACTCTTCTCGATGCTTCCGTTAATCACACTCGGTAGCCTTGCCGCTTATCTCGTTTCTCAATTGTTCGATGTCTTTGTCTACTCGAAGATTCGCGCAAAAACGGGTGAGAAAAAGCTTTGGCTCCGTACGACGGGTTCGACCGTCTTATCGCAACTGATTGATACATTCACATTTTGTATCATCGCGTTCTGGGGAATGGAATGGGACATTTGGTGGAATATCTTCATCACGACGTACGTGGCGAAGTTTGTGATTGCGTGGATGGCGACTCCGTTCATGTATTACGCCAAACGCACGAATCCGCAAGACGAATCGGAACAACATGCCGCATAATCAAAAGCCGTAACTTCATTGTGAAGTTACGGCTTTTTTATGGTCGTTCAATCTGGATACGCACAGCATACGGACGGGCTTCTTCAATCGACGTCGACTCTCGACAGACTGTGATTGCTTTAAACGCGTCAATCGCAACCGCTTCGATAGTGTGATCATTCGTTTCGACTTCAAGAATGGTATAAGCAGGTAGACACTCGAGTTTAACCCACTCCCCGTTACGTTTTTTTTCATAGATGACTGGTGTTTGAATCGAGTAACGTCGGAGTAAATCATGAACATTCATCTGATCTCCTCCCTATTCAAATCGTATATCTATTATAGAAAGCGTTCTCACTTCTGTAAAGCGAGCACACAATAATTTTATACATATTTCCACTTCATTTTGAATTCAATTTTACCGATAAAAGAAGTAAAGAAATGGGGTGAATTGATGCGTTATCGCCGACAGGAGACGTTCCGCTATATCTTACCGAATCCCCGTAGCATCCCTTATCGACTAGTTTGGGAAGAAAAAGAACTATATGACGGGGAGGGATTACTCCTCAATGTGAGTTCTCATGGATTAAAACTGCGATCGGACTATCTCTTCCCGCTCTCTGATGATTTACAGGTCCATTTTCTTTTTGACCTCGTTCCGACACTTCAACCGATCGAACTTATGGGACATGTCAGACACCGTGGCCAAACGGGCTCACTGTATGATTATGGGATCATGCTTGATGTGAAGTCTGATGAAACTCAGCAACTCGTCACGATGATTAAAACGTATGCACGTGAAAATAAATGAGGACATGCGTCATGCATCTTCTCATTTTTTCGTGTTTCCAAAAGAGGGTATACTACAACTATCAACCATTGACGAGGTGTTCGTATGACAAGAAAATTCTTATTGATTCCATGGGGACTAGCGATCGCAATTGCTATTTTCGGCCCAAATGTACCGTTTGACGGACGATTTTTACTCGACTTCATAACCTATAATACGGACGCATATGAAGGCTATTCCCTTTCATTGTTTAGCATTTTAGGCGTTTATCCGTTGGCACTATTCCCACTTCTTTGGTCAGAAGTGAACCAGTTGAAGCCAAATCCACTCATTGCTGCAGTGAGCAGTTTCTTCGTCGGTGGATTCTTACTAGCGCCATATTTGGCTTTCGCTAGACAGTCACCTTATCCGACACCGGTCAAACCACTTCCGACACGCATCCTCGGCGTCGTGCTTTTACTGGTGACGATTGGGTTGTTCATTGCTGCAGCCAATACTGGTAATGTTGCAGAATACTGGTCCTATGTGGAGAACAATCAATTTGTCCGAACGATGACCGTCGATTTCTTTTTGTTGGCCTTCATTCAAATCACGTTAATGAATCGAGACGCCAAACGCTATAAAATGGGGTTATGGCCACTCCCTTACATTCCACTCTTCGGTTTAATTTTTTGGCTCATGATTCGCCATCAGAAACCGTTTAATGAAGCTCCACCGAAGCGAGAACAAGCCGAAATGAAACTTTGATCCCCCATTTTGACCAGAAACGGCTATACTAAAGATTAGCTGTTAATGAAGGAGACCATCACATGCGTTATTTCCAAGTCACATCTTTCGTGACTGTAAAGAATGAAGAACTTGAATTCAATGAATACGTAAAAGTACCAAACCCAAAAGTAGATCAATTCTTGAAGGATACGTTAGAACTTGATTTATACGATGACAAAGTGACCTTACAAGAATGTGTTGTCTCAAAAGGGAAATGGGAATGTCCGGTCGGTGATTTTGTCATTACGGAACATATGAACGAGAAAACTTTTCATCGGCTACAGAATAGCCGTTCCGTAAAGTCCAAATCATAAACCAACTCACAAAAATGCCTCTTAGTCCAATCGACTAGGAGGCATTATTTACGGTTTCATAATTTATTCATTTGATTCATCTTCAGGGTCTGGATCGGGATGCTGTGTCGGAGCCGGTTTTTTCGCCGGGTTCGATTCATCATCTGGTACTGGGTCCGGATGAACCCCTGGTTGTGATTCGTCGCGCTTCATCATATCCCTCCTTCTTCATTCCTTTTTATATCCTTTTTTCATTGTTGTAAAACCAAATCAGTGGATGTTTTGGTTTCCAATCACGCGTCGCGAAATCGCTTTTTCTATCTCCACGATGAGGAATACTGCTAGACCGAACGCAACAGGGTAAATCCAGTCTTCCCATGTCAATGGAGCTGTTCCGAATAAAGTGTGCATGAATGGAACATACGTGATAAACAATTGGAGTGCAATGAGCAAACCAGACACGAGAAAAGCGATCTTGTTCTCGAAGAAGTGACGATTGAATGCAGGCACCAATTCAGTTCGACAGTTATACAAATGGAACAATTGCGCCATGACAATCGCGTTCAACGTAATCGTTTGCAACTTTTCTGTGGAGTAATCAAAATCACCAAGCATGTAGTTGATCCAAAGACTACCTCCCCCAATCAAAATCGATACGAACGTGACACGGAAGATATAATACCGACTGAGAAGGGGGACGTTTGCTGGTCGAGGCGGTCGTTTCATCGTGCTCTCTTCAAGAGGCTCGAACGCAATGGCCAATGAAAGTGTCACGGCCACAACCATATTGACCCAAAGAATTTGAACCGGGCTGAGTGGTGCCGCTGCTCCTAGCAAGATGCTCATTGCAACAAGTAATGCTTGTCCACCATTCGTTGGCAGGAGGAACAAAATGGTTTTCTTCAAGTTGTCGTACACTCGACGTCCTTCACGTACGGCGTTGTAAATCGTCTTGAAGTTATCATCGACTAAAACCATTTGCGACGCTTCTTTTGCAACTTCAGTTCCTTTGATGCCCATGGATACCCCAATATCCGCTCGTTTCAAGGCTGGCGCATCGTTCACCCCATCTCCGGTCATCGAGGTGATTAGGCCGTTCTCTTGCAATCCTTTGACCAGTCGTAATTTATCATTTGGACTCGTTCTAGCGAACACATCATTATGAATAGATGCTTCTTTAATCTCTTCATCCGACATATCCGTCAATTCACGTCCTTCGAGCGCCCCTTCCACTTCCATCCCAAGTTCTTTTGCGATGGCAACTGCTGTATCTTTATGGTCTCCTGTGATCATTTTGATTCGGATTCCAGCATCACGACACGCAGCGACCGCTTCAATCGCTTCTTGGCGAGGCGGGTCGACAATTCCGAACAACCCAAGGAACGTTAGACCATTTTCTACATCTTCATGGTCGATTGACTGTTTCGAATGGTCGACTCGTTTGAATCCTGCACCGAGGACACGTTGCCCGCGGTCAGCAATCTCTTTACGCTTTTCATCCCAATAGTCTTGCGTGAAGTCTTCTGAAGCAGCCATCTCAAACAAGCGGTCAGGTGCTCCTTTGACAAATATCATTCGCTCCTCATTATAATCCACGAGTGTCGCCATATATTTGTATTCGGAGTCAAACGGAATTTTCGATATCACTTTCAATCGTTCGATGGGACGCTCTGCTTTCTCCGCGACCGTCAATAGACAAGCCTCGGTCGGATCCCCGTTAATCACCCAGTCCCCATCCTCTTCGTTCAATTGTGAATCATTACATGTTTTACCGACGGTCAAGAGATCAACCATCGACTCATCATCATCCAAATCAAACGGCTGACCGTTCAGTTCAATGTCTCCATTCGGAGCGTACCCACTACCAGACACTTCGACATCATGATGTGCCGTCACGATCTGTTTAACCGTCATTTCATTTTTCGTTAACGTCCCTGTCTTGTCTGTACAAATGACGGAAACCGCCCCTAATGTCTCGACTGAAGGTAAACTCCGAACAATCGCTTTTTTCTCAGCCATATTCCGCACACCAAGTGCTAAAATAATCGAAATGACTGCCGGTAATCCCTCAGGAATCGCAGCAACAGCTAATCCAATCGTCGTCAACATGAGTTCGACCGGTTCATAATCTCGAAGGAAGTAACCAAACGCATAAATGATGACAGAGATGATTAAAATCGCAATCGAGACAGTTTGACCAAATTTAGTCGTCTGACGGATCAGTGGCGTTTTGACGGTTTGTACCTCAGAAATGGAGGCATTGATTTGACCAAGTTCTGTCCCTTCTCCAATAGCGATAACGATGGCCTTGGCACTTCCTGTCGCCACACTCGTACCGGAATATACCATGTTCTTCCGATCGGCCAAAACAGCTTCTTCTTTTACGATGTCTGATTTTTTCTCGACAGTCGTCGCCTCTCCCGTTAAAGCCGATTCTTCGACCTTAAACTTTTCAGCTTGTACGATACGGGCGTCGGCCGGTACTTTATCCCCTGCTGCGAGAACGAGGACGTCACCGACGACCAGGTCACTCGAGTCGATTTCAGATTGCTTGCCGTCTCGAATGACGGTTGCCTTTGTTTCTAATAATTTTTTGATTCCTTCGAGCGCTTCTTCGGCCTTATTCTCTTGCAAATATCCGACGACACCGATGATTGTGACAACAAGCACAATGACGATTGTATCGATGTACTCTCCGAGGAAGCCCGTGACGACTGCAGCACCAAGCAGTACGTATACAAGAATATCGTTAAACTGCTTTAAAAATTTAATTATTTCTGGCGTCTTCTCTTTTTCTGGTAACACGTTCTTTCCGAATTCTTCTTGTCGACTAGTGACGGTATCTCTCTTGAGTCCCGATTCAAGATCAGTCTCTACTTGAGATTGCACCTCATCGACTTCAAGCGCGTGCCACTGCCTGTCTTCGTTTTGCATGGTTCTTCCTCCTCGAGAAATACTTTATGAAAAATCTATCATGTATCTGTTCCCAATCTGGTGGACCACAACACGTCCAAACGTGTCAAATTGTTGGCGATTTCTCAAGATATCGCTTACATGAAATCACATTTCGATTTGTAAACGGTAACATCTTTCATTTTTAATTTTTCTTGAAATTTTGGCTTTACATAAGCGTTTCTATGCCTGAATATAGAATAAATTATGAATGAAGTTAGAGAGAAAGAAGGAAGAGTTTATGGTCATTATTCAAGGAATTGCACTTTTACTGCTCATCCTCGCCTTATTCACATTGTTTAGCTATAAGGCACCATCCGGAATGAAAGCGATGGGCGCGCTTGCTGGTGCAGCGATCGCGAGTTTTCTCGTCGAAGCGTTCAACGCATATGCCATCGGCGGATTGCTACCACTCCCTCTGTATGAGGAAGTCGGACAGGCGGCTGGGGCATTGTCAGGTCCTGCAGCGGCGGCACTCGTCGCCATCGCACTCGGAATCAACCCCGTCTATAGTTTGATGATCGGGTTATCCGTATCAGGGTTTGGAATCCTTCCTGGATTTTTCGCCGGTTACATTTTGGCTTTAGCCGGCACTCGAATCAATCGTTATCTCCCGACCGGGGTCGATATGATCTTCTATGTCATCGTCATGGCACCGCTCGCACGTCTTGTCGCGACAGGCGTCGACCCACTCGTGACAAACACCCTCTCGCAAATCGGTGCGGTGATTGAACTTGCGGCCACTCAAAATCCGGTCGTCATGGGTCTCGTCTTAGGAGGAATTGTCACAGTCGTTTCGACATCACCACTCAGTTCAATGGCCTTGACGGCCATGCTCGGATTGACCGGCGTCCCGATGGCGATTGCTGCGCTCGCGTTGACCGCATCCATCTCAATGAATTATTTGTTATTCCGTCAATTGAAAATCGGAACAAAGAAGGATCAGCTCTCAGTCGCCATCGAACCGTTGACGCAAGCTGACCTCATTTCCGCTAACCCGATTCCGATTTACAGTGTCAACTTTGTCGGTGGAGCCATCGCCGGGTTGATCGTTGCCATGACCGGTATGATTAACGATGCACCGGGTTCGGCAGCTGGAATCCCCGGACTCCTTGTCATGTATGGTTTTAATGATTGGCAAACGGTTACGCTTACAGCCGTCGTGCTGTTTGTCCTCGGAATTGGTTTCGGCTTGATTGGAAGTCGTTTGTTCAAAAATTTCCCGATTGTCCGTCATACGGAAAAAGTTGAATCAACAGAAGAAGATGCCGCCTAACAAAAAATCGATGCACGCTCGAACGAATTGTTCGGCGGCATCGATTTTTTTATGACTCGTATGGTTGTTCTTACAATAGAAAAGTGTCGACACGTTCACAAAGAAATCATCGCACGTTCTTTTCAATTGTGAATTGATCGCCAGTTTAGTAAAATGTCAATCTACTGTGACGATTGTACCTGTCTCACTGGATTGACGTGCAAGTTCAATCAAGTGGGTAGTCAACCTTGCATCCTTTAGAGAAACGACTGGTTGTCGTACCTCATAACTATGGGCTAACTGTTGATAATACGACAAATAGCTCCCTTTCTCGATTTGAATCGATGCAACCTCTTCTTTCGATAATACGCCAGTCTCTAATAAATCACTTTCTAACTTGCCTTGCTTCAGAGCCTCTTCTTGAGGATCAAGTCCATATTTCACGAAACTTCCAAGTGTGCCGTGCACTTCAAACCGAGGTGTTTCTCCAGCGATGAACGGGTTCGAACGAAGGTATACTCGCTTTTCACCATAATAACATGTTAGATGGAACCCATCATCGGATTGTCCGCCATCCCGTTGAATCATCACATCTGCTTGAATACGATCCGGCTTTCCAAACAAAGCGAGCGTTTGATCAATCAGATGACTTCCTAAATCGAATAAAATACCTGAACCGGGTCCTGCATTTTCACGCCACCGGTCACGTACATTCGGACGGAAACGATCAAATCGAGATTCAACCACTTTCCAGTCTCCTAACTCATTCGAATCAAGTAACGACTTAACCGTCAAGAAGTCTCCGTCGTAACGACGGTTTTGATAAACGTTGACGATGCCCTTCGTCTTTTCTTCAAGTGCCATCAACTCGTATCCTTCTTCCGTTGTTAAGAATGCCGGCTTTTCAACGAGCACATCTTTTCCTGCCTCAAGACAGGCAACAATCATCTCTTTATGTAAATGCGACGGTGTCGTGATGACATATAGAGAAGCATCCGATTGAAGCGCCTCCTCTAATGTCGCATATACCGTGGCACCAGGTAATTCAGCCTGCACTTCTTCCGGGCGCGATGACACGACGCCACTCACTTCAAATGAATCAATGGCCTTTAAGAACGGCAAATGGAACGTGTTTGCCGAGAATCCGAATCCTACCAACATGGTTTTAATCATATAAAACCCTCCTTTTCGCTTTTGTTATTATATCAAAAAAAGGGTCTAATGACCCTTATGCACTCATGCTCTCATCTAATCTGTATTCGAACGTATTGTATCCGTTTCGTGAATCGACAAAGACGAAACCGAAACGTGGATAGTAATCATTTAGAAATTCATTGTCAGCAACACAATCAAGACGAATTGGTTCCTCTTCATCGGCTTCCTCTAAGACATGCTCCATGAGTTGCTGTCCGACGCCCTGACCTTTTAGTTTTTCGCTGACGACGATTCGATGGATATATTGTCCACGTTCACTGTCGTCCCATAAGTGATCATCCCACTCATCTGGAGGTAACAATGCGATTGAAGCTAAAATTTGTTGGTCATCTTCAAAGACATATACACTGCCTTCAGCAATGTCAGTGCGCACACGCTTTACGAGGTCCTGTTCCAAATATTCGGTCCATTGGTCGCTTCCTTGTTCATTTAGCGCTACGGCTCGTTGTTCGATTAGGTTCGCGATGTGTTTAGCATCGCGCTTCGTCGCGAGTCGAATCATAACGTCCTCCTTTAGTTATACAGTATTTGAAATACAAATATAACGGAGAACATTATGCCTTTCAACCATCTTGCTCACTCGTGAAAATCAAACGGAGTGACGTCTCCATCGTTCAATTGATAACTATACGTCAACGTTGCATTGAGGCTATGCGATACAGAACAATATCGCTCAACGGACAACTCGATGGCACGGCGAACTCGTTCTTCCGATAACTCGCCTTTCAGGGTATACAAGATATGAATGGCTGTAAAGCGTTTCGGATGATCGGTCGCCCGCACCCCATCGATTTTCATTTCGAATGCTTCAATTGGCTGGCGCATCTTATGCAGAATCGACACGATATCGATTCCTGTACAGGATGCGGTCGCGTGAAGCAACATTTCTGTCGGACGAGGGCCTGTATCGAGCCCACCGACATCATCCCCCGCATCAAGGATTACCGTGTGTCCAGATGGCGTATGTGTTTCAAACGCCATCCCTTTCTTCCAAACGACTTCCATGTTCATCATCTGATCCCCCTATTTTATTTGATAGCATCCTATTCCCTCATTTGATGTATGATTAAGCTATGATTCGATAATAAAGGGGTGTATGTCGTTGGATTGGTCCATGATTTTCAGTTGGGGACTTTATATCGTCCTCGGGTTAAACATGTTATTCGCACTCGCCGTCATCTTCGCCGAAAGACGTGACGTCGGCGCGACCTGGGCCTGGCTTCTTGTCCTGTTTTTCTTACCAGTGCTCGGCTTTATCATTTATCTGTTCCTTGGGCGACAACTAAAGAAGGATAACTTCTATAATTTAAGTGTGGAAGAACGTTCCTTCCATTCACTTCAAGTCGAAGCGCAACTTGAACAGATTCACACGCGCCAAACACAGCTCGCTCAGCCATTGTTTGAAAAATATGACCAACTGCTTCAAATGAATTTACGATCGTCTAAATCGTTGATTAGTGTACATAACCGTTCCCTCATCTTGCACGACGGCGAACAAAAGTTTAAAGCGCTGATGGATGATATTCGCTCGGCCGAAACGGAAATCAATATCCAATATTACATCATCCAGCGCGATGCTCTCGGTCAAGCACTATTAAAAGAGTTGATCGAGCGTGCGAAAGCCGGGGTTAAAGTCCGACTCCTTTATGATGCGGTCGGCTCACGAAGTCTCCGTAATTCGGACTTTAAAGAGTTGATTGCGAACGATGGCGAGGTGCGTGTCTTCTTCCCACCGACACTCGGGATCATCAACTTCAAGTTGAACAACCGAAACCACCGAAAAGTTGTCATCATCGATGGGAAAATCGGCTATGTCGGTGGATTCAATGTCGGTACCGAGTATTTAGGTTTAGTCGAAAAATTCGGCTATTGGCGCGACACGCACCTGCGTGTCGAAGGAGACGTCGTTTACAATCTCCAACACCGATTCATTTTAGATTGGAACTATTCAGGTCATCGAAAACATGACCCGGAAAATGCCTTCTGCTTTGCGCGACATGACATTAAAGAAAATTCTCCGATGCAAATCGTCACGAGCGGACCAAACTCGGACACGGAACATTTGAAGAATATGATGATCAAAATGATCATGTCCGCCAAACGACGGGTCGTCATTCAAACGCCATACTTCATTCCAGACACGAGTTTTATAGACGCTTGCAAAATGGCACTCCATTCTGGCGTTCAGATGGATATTATGATTCCTGGAAAACCAGACCATCCATTCGTCATGTGGGCGTCCCTCTCGTTCCTCGGGGAGCTCCTCGACTACGGGGCAAACGTCTATCTGTATGATGAAGGGTTTCTTCACGCGAAGACGCTCGTCGTCGATGATGAGATTGCGACCGTCGGGACGACGAACTTGGACGCCCGAAGCTTCCGTCTCAATTTTGAAGTGAACGCACTCATCTACGATGAGCGGGTCGCCCTCGAACTCGTTTCTTTATTCGAGACCGATACGGCGGTCAGTCGAATTTATACAGTGGAAGATTATCAATCTCGTAAATGGACGGTACGCGCCCGTGAAGGGGTGTCACGCCTACTTAGTCCGATCCTGTAAACGACAATGAGGCAGAGCGGAGCGCTCTGCCTCATTGTCGTTTACAGTTTGAACCGCGAGACGAGGTCTTGTAACTCCTCTGCCATCGTCGCGAGTGCTTTTGCTGACTGTGATACTTCTTCAATCGATCTTAATTGATCATCGGTCGTCGCCGCCACTTGCTTCGAGACGCTCGAATTCTCATCGGCGATGTCGGCGATTTGTGATGCCGTCGCTGCCACTTCTTGAACGTTCGCCGCAATCTCCTCGACGGTTGCGGTCACGTCTTCAATCCGTGGTGTCATCGCCACTGTCCGCTCCTTGATTTTCTCGAATCGGTCTGCTGTCATCTCAGATGACGCCAACCCGGCTTTCGTATGAGTAGATACTTCCTGCATCAACTGTACAGACTGTTCCGTCTCATGCTTGATTCGATCAATCAACGCCGCAATTTGTTTCGTCGACTGCTGTGACTGTTCCGCGAGTTTACGCACCTCGCTCGCAACGACCGCGAATCCTTTGCCGTTCTCACCCGCACGTGCCGCTTCAATGGCAGCGTTCAAGGCTAACAGGTTCGTCTGTTCAGCGATTCCATTGATGACCGTGACGATTTCTCCAATTTCGTTAGAGCGATGTGCCAATGAGTGAATGACACCCTCGAATGTCACGACAGACGCATCGATCGCCTGCATCTGCTTTACGTTCTCTTTCACGGTCGTCGAACCGTCTTCCGCCTCATTCGAGGTTTCGCGAGATAGTTCAGAAACGTCCATTGAACTCTCTGAGATTCGCATGATGCCCGATGTGATCGCTTGTAACGACGTCGCATTGTCGTCGAGTTGTCGCTTCGAGCCATCGGCACTGACTGCCATTTGATCAACTGCACGAGCAATCTGTTCCGATGAGGCGGTATTATGTGCCGAATTGGCCATCAATTCTTGTGACGATGCGGCCACTTGACTGATTGAATCATCAAGACGGAGCAACACCATACGAAGGGAATCGCTCATTTCGTTAAAACTCTCTGAGACACGCCCGATTTCGTCGTTCGATAAGACGGTGATTGGCTCTGTTAAATCACCCGATTTAATCCGTTCTGCTCCCTCTGTCAATAAACGCAACGGACGTAAGATTGAGCGGAGGACAAAGAAGAGAAGAATGGCTGCAATCCCGAACATTCCGATGATGACGAATCCAGTCGTCCAAAGAATACCGACTGTCTCGTCTTGAATCTCACCGTCATATAACGTACCGGCAATTTTCCATCCGGTGATGGGGTTCGTCACGAATGACTTCTCCACACCTTCTCCATCCTCCGATGTAGACAGGGTCCCTTCTTCCTTGGCAAAGAGCGATTCTGTCCAAGATTCATCAATCTTTTCACCGACAGCCGTCGACGGATGAATGACGACTTGTTCGGCCTGATCGAAGATGGCAACGTATCCTTCTTTCCCGATTTGAATGGTGGACGCCACTTCAGCGATATCGTTCACATCGACGTCTACAGCGACCACACCATTACCGTCTGAAGTCTTCTTCGAAACCGTGATCATCATTTTTTGAGAGGCGGCATCGACGTACGGATTCGTGATGGCAACATCTCGTCCACTTGCTTCAGCCGCTTCATACCATGGGCGAGTCCGTGGATCATATCCTTCTGGCAATTCCTGTTCAGGATAGATCGTCATCGCGCCTTCTGCCGAAGCAAAGTAGATGTTCGTTACTTTTGGATGTGTCTCCAAATACTCGGTAAACTTCTCTGCTAATGCTTGATTCGCTTCTCCCTCTTCATAAATTGAACTATCAATCCGATTCGCAAAAAACGAGATGTCCGTTTGAATCGGTTCGATGAGGTTCGTGACCTCGTTGTTCATCCGGTCCACCCCCGAATTGGCGGACTGGATCATTTGAGACTCGATTTTTCCTTTCGCCTGCGAATAGGCGACGATTCCAATCAATGTGGCTGGAATGAGTAATAATAAAACGGATAAGACAATCAACTTTTGCTTGATACTAATCGTACGCTTCTGTTTCATAAAACATCTCCTTACCCCGAATAAAATGTTCAAGCGAGTTCGATGAGTCGAATCTCCCTTGGGTTACTCACCATATCGGTCAAAAGTCATCTCATCTAAAGAGTTGATTGAATTATTCGAAAATTATTTTTTGAAAACTGAAATGGAGTTTCAGCACTATGTTCGATTAGACAAATCAAACTATTCATGTTTAGAGAAAGATTAAGTTACCATATCGGAAAAGGGGGTCAAAAGATGAATTCATTATTGGAAGAAATCAAATCGTATAAAGATCAGTTTAAACAAAAAGCACCTGCCGAAAAGCAACGATTGATGGCTCAGGCGACTTAGGAATTGAAAGATTCAGGCATCGCATCAGGGTTAACAGTTGGAGATCAAGCGCCGTCGTTTGAATTGCCTCACGCGGACGGGACAGCCGTCAACTTGAAAACGCTCCTTGAAAATGGACCAGTCATCGTCACATTTTACCGAGGTGGATGGTGCCCATACTGTAACCTCGAGCTCCGTGCTTACCAGCGCGAGTTGGCAACGATTCAAGAAAAAGGCGCGACTCTTGTCGCCATCAGTCCTGAGACGCCGGATTATTCCCTTTCGACGAAAGAGAAGAACGAACTTGATTTTTATGTATTGAGTGATGTTGAGAATAATGTCGCACGTCAATTCGATCTCGTCTTTGACATGCCCGATTACTTGATTGACATTTACAAAGCATCTGGACTGAATGTCGATGCACATAACGGGAACGAAGATTGGCAGTTGCCGAAACCGGCCACGTTCATCATCCAATCCGATGGGACGATTTCGTTCAGTGATGTTCCTGCTGACTATACAGAACGTGTCGACCCGAAAACGGTTATTGAAAAATTGTAAATAAAAGGAGATGACTCGCGTCATCTCCTTTTCTATACAACTCTTACATTCGGCACAAAAAAAGACCGTAGAACATTCTACAGTCTCTAAGCTCAGGCTCCCATGATGGAGTCATGACGGGTCGTTTCCCATCCATACGCCACTTCTCGGAGCATCAATTCACCAAACTCTCGATCTTTCTGATCGATGACCTGCCCTTGTTTTCGCTCATAAAACGTGCGGAACGGATTCATCTCAAGCGCCCAGATCAGGAGTCCTGCCTCACACATCGATTGCACGGCATGCTCAAGGAGCGCGGACCCGATTCCGTTCCCTTGATGGTTCTCTAAAATATAAATGGCATACACTTCATTCGTATGGTCTGGATACTCTCCTGTCCGTTCTTCTCCGTAAAGAACGAAGCCCACGATTTCGTCCTCGACAATCGCCACAAAGCCGGCTACTTCTTGCCGACGAAGGGCGGTCCGCAAGCGTTCTGCCCATTCGATGGAGCCGGATGATACTTTTAACAAATACTCGGTCGGTACGATCCCCCGATAGGTCGTACGCCACCCGTTCACACGCACTCTCGCAATCCCATACACATCATCTGGTTTGGCGACCCGAATGTCCAATGTGACCCCCTCCTCACCCGAAGCTTTACAAATAGTTTACCACAAATCCCCAACTTGCAATCCGAGATTATGTGAATTTTGAACGGACAACCACAATAAAAAAGACGTCACCTCTGGATAAAGGCGACGTCTCTTCTTACGTTATGCAACTTCTTTAGATTGGACTGGTGTCGATGTTGTTAACGGTTTTTTCAAGAACGAGAGAAGCAATGCTCCGACTACCGCACCAGCTAAGATGGCGAGTGCGTAAAGTCCCATGCTCATGGCCACGTTTCCAGCTCCTTCAAGAAGTGGGAAGACGAAGATTCCACCGTGTGGCGCAGGTAATTGGATTGCGAAGAATGCGGATAATCCTCCTGCGATGGCAGAGCCAAGAATCGCCGATGGAAGAACGCGAATCGGATCCGCAGCGGCGAACGGGATTGCCGCTTCCGTAATAAACGAAGCTCCCATGATATAAGCGGTTTTTCCTGCTTCACGCTCTTGTTTCGAGAACTTTTGACGAGCGAAGACTGTTGATGCGAGTGCGACAAGGATTGGTGGTACCATCCCACCAGCCATAACGGCTGCCATGACTTCTTGGTTACCCGCTGTAAGTGCTGCCGTACCGAAGACGTAAGCTGTCTTGTTGATCGGACCACCCATATCGACTGCCATCATCCCACCGACGATGACACCAAGAAGGATGGCGTTCGCGCCACTCATACTGTTCAACGTATCCATCAACCATGTCATAAGTGCCGCAATCGGTTCGTTGACGACGAGTAACATGATCATCCCGGAGATAAACGAGCCAAGTAACGGATACAAGAGGACTGGTTTGATCCCTTCAAGTGAAGCAGGCAATTTCGCGAGTGCTTTTTTCAAGAAGAGGACGACATAACCTGCTAGGAAACCGGCGATGAGACCGCCGAGGAATCCGGCATTCCCTTGACTTGCGAGTACCCCTGCCACGAGACCTGGTGCGAGACCTGGACGATCGGCAATCGACATCGCGATGAAGCCGGCGAGAATCGGAACGAGGAAGCCAAATGCAGCTCCACCGATTGTCATCAACTGTGCAGCAAATTCATTGTAAGACGGGTCATCCGGGTTAGCAGAGTTGATACCCCAGAAGAAGCTGATGGCAATCAAGAGTCCCCCTGCGACAACGAGTGGAAGCATCGCAGATACACCGCTCATCAAGTGCTTATACACACCTGTACGCTGTTCTTTCGAAGCACCGCCTGATGTTTTTGAAGCCTCATATACCGGCGCATCTTGTTTTACCGCGCGATTGATGAGTTCTTCAGGTTTCCGAATCCCTTGTGCGACCGGAACTTCGATGACTCGCTTACCAGCGAAACGATCCATTTCAACAGCCTTGTCCGCTGCGACGATAATCGCCGTTGCCCGGTCGATATCCGCACGCGTCAATTCATTTTTTACGCCAGTCGATCCGTTCGTTTCGACTTTAATATCGACGCCCATCGCTTCCGCTTTTTGCTTTAAGCTATCTGCTGCCATATACGTATGCGCGATTCCTGTCGGGCATGCCGTGACCGCCAAAATGAACGGTGCATGTTCATTCGTCGGTTTGACGACTTCTGGTTTCTCTTCTGCCGCTTCTTTTTCTTCGATGGCACGGATGACATCGCTTTCAGAAGTGGCCGCATAGAGACGTTCTTGGAATGCAGGGTCCATCAAGTAAACTGAAAGTTTAGAGAGTGTTTCAAGGTGTTCGTTATTCGCATTTTCTCCTGCTGCAATCATGAAGAAGAGGCGGCTCGGTTGTCCGTCTAACGCTTCGTAGTTGACACCTTCCGAGCGACCAAACGCGATTGCTGGCGTTTTGACAGCACTCGTTTTCGCGTGCGGGATGGCAATCCCTTCTCCGAGACCAGTCGTGCTCTCGCTTTCACGTTTTAGGATCGCATCGCGATAACCGTTACGATTGGATAGTTTACCGGCGCGGTCGAGGACATCGACGAGTTCTTCGATGACCTCACGCTTAGAACTGGCACGAAGATTCAATTGAATCGTATCGCGTTGGAGCAAGTCCGTGATTTTCATGTTGTTTCCTCCATTCGTTTTAATGGTGTAAGTTGTACTTGATCAATCAAGCGGTCAATCTCTTGTTTTGAACATAAGCCGAACGTATAAGCAGATGCGCTTCCTGTCGTGACCGCGTATCGAAATGCTTCTTGTTCACCTTTTTCTTTCACATTTGCGACGAATCCGGCGACGAGAGAATCTCCTGCACCAACCGAGTTCACGAGCTTCCCGGACGGCGTGTTCGCTGTGACGGCTCCGGCTTTGTTGACGAGTAGCGCCCCGTCTCCCGCAAAGGAGATGATGACGTTTTTCGCCCCGCGTTTGACGAGCTGTTCGGCATACGGAAGAGCTTCTTCAAACGTTTCAATCTCGGTATCAAACAATTCACCTAATTCATGGTGGTTCGGTTTGATCATGAGTGGTTCAAGCGCGAGCACTTCGAGCATGGCGTCTTTCGTTGTATCGACGACAAAGTCGGCACCTTTTTCGCGAATCGATTCGGCGATGGTCCGATATAGCGAGTCTGGGAGGTTACTTGGGATACTACCCGCGAGGACGACGATATCACCTTCTTGAACTTGGTCGAACTTGGTCGTCAATTGCTCGAGCTCACCATCCGTGATATTCGGTCCGCTCGCATTCAGTTCTGTTTCCTCTTTCGCTCGAATCTTGACGTTGATTCGGGTGTTCCCGTTCACCTCTACGAAATCGGTGTGTACACCGTGATTGACGAGTGACTTTTTAATGAAGTCACCGGTCGTTCCGCCGATGAACCCAAGTGCCTTCGTTTCTTGAGCATATTCCCGAAGAACGATGGAAACGTTAATGCCTTTACCACCTGCCCGTTCCGTCGTCTCTTCGATTCGGTTCACTTCTCCTAGATGTACTTCTGGTAATGTTACGTAGTAATCAATAGAAGGGTTGAGTGTTAACGTGTAAATCATTTCGCATTCACCACCTTTGTGATTGTTTGGATGGAACTCATTGACTCATCGCTCGATGTGATCAACTGTGCGGCATCTAACGTCGCGACTCGGCTGAACGTTCGTTTCCCGATTTTCGATACGTCCGCGAGTACGAACGAGGTTTGTGCCAATTCGATTGCCGTTTTTTTGACAAGCGCTTCTTCTGGGTCTGGGGTCGTGTAACCCGCTTCAAGGTCGATTCCATTCATACCGAGGAAGGCGAGGTCGACGCGATAATTCATCATACTCTCGCGTGCGTTATACCCGACAAGTGCCTGGGTGGAACGCTTTAACTCTCCGCCAATCACAAACGTCTTAATATCAAGATCAAATAATTCATTCGCAATCGGTAGACTGTTTGTGACGACGACAATCTTCTTCCCTTCTAAAAACGGAACCATCGCTTGAGTGGTTGTACCGGCATCTAAATAAATCGACATCCCGTCTTCGATGAACGTTGCGGCCTTCCGTGCAATCGCAACTTTTTCATCCACGAATCGGTCTCGCTTTTCTTCAAATGTCGGTTCCTCATCTGGAGTCGCAATGAGCGTTGCGCCTCCGTGAACCCTTGCCAGATACCCTTCCGCTTCGAGGTCCGTCAAATCTCGACGAATCGTCGACTCGGATGAATCCGTCAAATCAACCAATTCTTTTAATTTGACGACCTTCTGTTCAGATAAGCGTTGTAAAATCAACTGATGTCGTTGTTTCGTTAACATCTTGTTCCCTCCATACGTCTAATATAAAGCGTTTTCATTATAAAAACAACTAAAATCATTCAAAAACATTCAGTTTCATTCAATTTGTCACAATTATAACATAAAAAACGGTCAATATATGACCGTTTTCGAATTTATGACTGTTTTTTTAACCATTCATCCAATTCTTGAACGAGTTTTGGATGAATCGGCGCATCGATCGCTTCCCGATACTCTTTATGCAGCATGAGAAGCGAATGAGGTGACTCCCGAGTCACGAGAAGATGATTCATATCATCGATGATCGATGAGGTGACCTCCCCTTTCGTTTGAATCATATGGACATGCTCTGGTGGGACTTGGACATCACGTCCCCCGGTAATCGCAAGAACCGGCACAGTCACATGCTCCAATCGCTCCCGTACATCATAGGATGCATGTTCTCGAATCCATTTCGCGTTCACGACTTGACCTCGATATTTGAATGACGAGACGTTCGTCCGCAAAGAACGCTCTAACAAATCGTCTTGTCGTTGTCTGACCTTTTTGGCAACGCCCGTCAACCGATAGAAGAGACCTTTTATCCCTTTCACGCGTTCGATGTCTTTAGCGAGTGCATCTGCTTGGTATAAGAACATCTGCTTGGACGATTCATGGAAACCGGAAAGTAAGATCAGTCCATCCGCTTTCGTCTCAAGTTGAACGGCAGGGGCAAGGACGGCCCCTTCACTATGACCGAGTAGATATAATCGCTTCACATCGGCCAGTTGTCGAATGGTGCGTACGACAAGAATCGCATCGTTAACCAAGTCATGTAAGCCGACTTTGTTGAAGTCACCATCAGACTTCCCGATTCCTTGTTTGTCATATCGGAACACGTTGTAGCCATGGTCGTACAACGCTTCTGCCAACTTGGCATACGTGTTAAAACCGACACCACCCATGTTGCCGTCCCGGTCACTCGGACCGCTTCCGCTCAACATGACGATGGTCGCCCGAGGCTCCTCATGGGAAAGAAAAGTCCCCGCAATCGTTCCATATGCTGTCGTAATCGTCATCTCTTGTTTCATCGTATCGCCTCCATTACTATCATACCCGAAACCGACATCTAAAAAAATATGTCGCCGTCTTCTCAGACAGCGACAATGATTAGGTCAGTCAGCAAGCCAAGCATGTAGCCAATCGACGGCATCCGTTAATCCGTCTTTCGTCAGACGTTCGAGAGTGTCCTTCTCCGTAAACACATGCCAACTTCCCTCTAATGAATCACTTAATATAATATAGGGAACCCCAGCCTCATCGTAAGCATCCCCCGGAGAACTCCCTAGCGAACGAACTGTTAATTGATCGAAAGGAGATTGTTCAAGAATGGGATATGATTTCATTCCTTTCGTTCGAACGTATAGTGGACCATCACCAGTCCCAAGAATATCGAGCAGGATGACCGTTTCCACTTTTTCTTTTTGTCCCGCTAGCCGTTCAAGGAAATCGTCACTCGCCTCTCTAGAGTCGCCGTTTCCATTCAAAAAGACATATCGAATCGTACAGTCTGGCATTTCCTCGTTCATCACCTGCATCAGATGATATAAGACCGTCGACGGACCGACGGCAGACAAATAATGGGCCCCGTGCCAGGAAGAATCGAGTCGTGACATGAGAATGATTTCCCGTTCCGATTTCCCTTGTTGGACAAATTCGACATATGGAATCTCTTCACGATAAGGTTTGACCTGTATCATTTCTCCGTCTTTCAGTTCTTCAGCCGTATCCAAGTCGACCCCTGTACCATCTAACGGCATATAGGATGACGCGAAAACAAAGCCCATCTCATATGGATCATCTTCATAAGGGGTGATCAAGTATCCTACAGCTCCTGCAGATGCGAGCTCTGACAAGTATGCATTCGCTTCCTGATCATTCAAAACCTCACCTGCATAATCAACGGTATACGCTTCGTCGATGTTGTCATATGAATACTTTGTCGTCGGTAAGACGATCACTTTCTCTTTGACGTCCGGAATATCTTGTCCCCACTTTAGATGTAAAATGGTTCCTTTGAACGGCTGATCAAACGTCATCGATGAGAGTCCTTCGTATGATTCATCTCCCACCTCAATCTCAGTCCAACCGGTCACCCGTTCTGTATAAAGGACGTTCCGGGTCATATCGACGGCTAGCTCGGTTCCGAAAGATTCAAAAAAGTCGGCACTTTCCCAACCGTCTGCACTTCGGTCGATGGACGAAATGTATTCCGCCGTTTCTAGCGGTGTCGATTGAATCGGATTAATAAAAAGGAAAAGAGTTGCAATCGAACGCAACAAACTTAGCACGATTAACATGACATGATCTCCATTCATCAATAAGTTACTATGTATACCATTTTTTATTATATACAGCTATTTACCGCCTGACTATTCTAATTTTTATCAATTTAAATATAAATTTAGAAACTGAATATCATATTCCGACAACAAAAAAAGCCCGTTCGAGTTGAACGGGCCCCTTGTAAATTTTGAACCTTATACGCCTTCGTATGCTGCGTACATGATTTCTTTCAACTCTTCAACGAGCGGCATTTTCGGGTTAGCCGTCGTACATTGGTCTTCGAATGCGTCGACCGCCATCTTGTCGATCTTCGCATCGAGTTCTGCTTTCTTGATGCCTTGCGCCTTGAACGAAAGTTTGATATTCAAGCGTTGACCGAGCTCGATGATCGCTTGCACGAGTGACTCGACACCTTCAGCTGTCGTGCTTGCTGGAAGACCGAGGTAACGTGCGATTTCTGCGTAACGCTCGTCAGCGATGAATGACTCATATTTCGGGAATGCCGCAAGTTTCGATGGACGTGTCGCGTTGTAACGAATGACGTGTGGCATGAGAATCGCGTTCGTACGACCGTGTGGCACGTGGAACTCTCCACCGATTTTGTGAGCGATCGAGTGGTTGATACCGAGGAACGCGTTCGCAAACGCCATACCCGCCATCGTTGAAGCATTGTGTACTTTCTGACGAGCTTCCGCGTCGCTACCGTTTTCATACGCTTTTGGTAGGTAGTCGAAAATCATCTTGATGGCGCGGAGGCAAAGCCCGTCTGTGTAATCATTCGCCATGACGGAAACGTATGCTTCGATCGCGTGTGTCATGACGTCCATCCCTGTATCAGCCGTGATTGAAGCTGGGACGGTCATGACGAACTCAGGGTCGACGATGGCAACGTCTGGAGTGATCGCGTAGTCAGCAATCGGATATTTCACGTTCCGTTTTTTGTCAGTGATGACTGTGAACGGTGTCACTTCAGAACCTGTACCAGACGTTGTCGGGATGGCGATAAACATTGATTTGTTACCGAGTGTCGGGAACTTGTACGTCCGTTTGCGAATATCCATGAATTTTTGACGAAGGTTTGAGAACTTCTCTTCTGGACGTTCGTAGAAGAGCCACATTCCTTTCGCGGCATCCATCGGTGAACCACCACCAAGTGCGATGATCATGTCTGGTTGGAAGTGACGCATTGCTTCGGCACCGTTCATGACCGTTTCAACCGATGGGTCAGGTTCGACTTGGTCGAAGATGCGGTACTCAACACCTGCTGGCAAGTTTTTGATGACTTTATCAGCAAATCCGAGTTTGACCATCATTTCATCTGTGACGATCATCGCCCGTTTTTTCGTTGTGAGCGATTGAAGGTATTGAACTGAGTTTTTCTCGAAGTAGATTTTTTCAGGTACTTTGAACCATTGCATATTCACGCGACGTCTCGCCACCTTTTTCACGTTGAGTAGATGTTTCGCCGTCACGTTTTCTGAGACGGAGTTTTTACCGTAAGACCCACAACCGAGCGTGAGGGATGGTGTCATTTCGTTGTAAAGGTCACCGATTCCACCGTGCGCTGAAGGTGAGTTGACGATGATGCGGCAAGCCTTCATACGGAGACCGAATTCAAGGATGGCATCGTCATCTGTTGAGTGGATGACCGCTGTATGACCGAGTCCACCGATTTCAAGCATTTTTTCAGCAATCGCGAATCCTTCTTCACGTGATTGAACTTTATATGCACCAAGAACTGGGCTTAATTTTTCGTGAGAGAGAAGCTCAGTTGCGCCAACTGTTTCAAGCTCTGCAATCAAGATTTTCGTATCAGCTGGAACTTTGAGACCTGCTTGTTCAGCGATCCATGCTGCCGGCTTCCCAACAATTTCAGGGTTGACCGCACATGTATCCGTACGGATGACGAGCGTTTCAAGCTTCGCTTTCTCTTCAGGTGAGCAGAAGTAGCAACCGAGTGCCGTCATTTCTGCTTTCACTTCTTCATATACTTCTTGGTCGACGATGATTGCTTGTTCAGACGCACAGATCATCCCGTTGTCGAACGTTTTTGAAAGGATGACGTCTGAGATGGCACGTTTCACTTTCGCAGTCTTATCGATGTAGGCCGGTACGTTACCAGGTCCGACGCCAAGTGCTGGTTTACCAGTCGAGTAAGCCGATTTGACCATCGCTGCCCCACCAGTCGCAAGGACCATCGCCACACCAGGGTGGTTCATGAGCGCTTTCGTTGCATCAAGTGATGGAACTTCAACCCATTGAATCAAGTTTTCAGGAGCACCTGCCGCTACCGCTGCGTCACGGAGGACACGAGCTGCTTCACTTGAACATTGTTGCGCTGATGGATGGAACGCGAAGATGATTGGGTTACGTGTCTTGATGGCGATGATTGCTTTAAACATCGTTGTTGATGTCGGGTTAGTGACCGGTGTGACCCCAGCGACGACACCGACTGGTTCTGCGATATACGTGATTCCGTTTTGAACATCATCTTCAAGGACGCCAACTGTTTTTTCTCCACGAAGTGAGTTGTAGATATATTCTGTCGCGAAGATGTTTTTGATCATCTTGTCTTCAAAGACACCGCGACCTGTTTCTGTATGCGCTAATTTCGCGAGTGCGACGTGTTGCTCGAGTCCTGCAAGTGCCATCGCCTGGACGATATGATCGATTTTCTCTTGGTCGAACGTCATCAACGTATCAAGTGCCTTGTGCGCACTCGCTACGAGCGTATCCACCATTTGTTCTGCCGTAGTTTCCACTTTTGCTTTCTCTTTGACTGCCATGTTAGGTTCCTCCTCATAATTGAGAGCTTTTAATGAACATATTGACTTGATAGAAGACACAATGTGATTACTGCTTTCAAGAGATTGTGCTTTCCTTCACATTCATAGAATACAATGTTTTTCAGGATTTGTGGGTGACAACAATGTGAACTCTTTCACAATATTTTTTTGTCATTTGTTGATAGCTCTTGATTTTTTAGAGTCCCCTCAGTAAAATCGAATACGTTTTCATGAAAATGTGTTTTACTCTTTATGTAAACGCTTACATAACTTGTGTCGATTCAACAGCATATAAGATGTATCATTCATCACATCAACCCGTTTTTAGGTTCAACTGGACCTAACTCGTGTATAATAAAGTTAGAACCTAACTAGGAAGTGAATCTATTATGCCGAAACAAGATGCAGCGGACCAGTTTGTCAAACTGATTCCATTAATTCGTCGTAAATTGTTACGACGATCTGATTTTCCTCAAATCCCGAACTTAAACTTCTCTCATTTCCATCTCTTGATGTTGATTGAAGACGAGGGGGCTGTCACAAACGGACGGATAAGCGAGACACTCTCCATCGCACCGCCTAATGTCACCCCACTTATCACAAAGTTATTAAATGAAGGGTATATCACCCGTGTCCCAGACGAACGCGATCGCCGTGTCATCTGGAACCAGTTGACGGAAAAAGGTGAGCATATTTTGCTCGAACGAAGAGACTCGTTCCGAAAACTGTTTGAAGAACGACTCGCCTTTTTAAATGAGGACGAAACCGATCGACTTTTCGAGAGTTTGAAGACTTTAACAGAAATCGTGGAAAAGATGGATAAAGGCGAAGAATAAAACTTTTCTCGTCAATTCAGGCAACTTCTTATATAATCTGTAATGAATCTACGTACAAATGGAAAGAGAGATGACATGTAATGGGTCGTAAATGGAACAACATTAAAGAGAAGAAGGCATCAAAAGATGCGAATACGAGTCGCGTCTATGCGAAGTTCGGTCGTGAAATCTATGTGGCCGCCCGCCAAGGGGAACCTGATCCTGAGTTGAACCAGTCATTAAAATTCGTGGTGGAGCGTGCGAAGACGTATAACGTGCCTCGTGCGATTATCGACCGCGCCATTGATAAAGCTAAAGGTGGCGACGAAGAAAATTTTGATGAGCTTCGATACGAGGGCTTCGGTCCAAACGGCGCGATGGTTATCGTCGATACGTTGACGAATAACGTCAACCGTACGGCTTCAGAAGTTCGTGCCGCTTTCGGTAAAAACGGAGGCAACATGGGAGTCAGCGGTTCGGTCGCGTATATGTTCGATGCAACAGCCGTCATCGGTGTCAATGATTTGTCGGCAGATGATGTCCTTGAGCTCATGATGGAGCATGACCTTGATGTCCGTGACGTCATCGAGGAAGACGAGACGGTCATTGTGTACGCTGAGCCAGAAGCATTCCATGCTGTACAGACCGCTTTCAAAGCTTCAGGAGTAGAAGAGTTTGCCGTGGCAGAATTGACGATGCTTCCTCAAAACGAAGTATCACTTGATGATGCATCAAAAGAACAATTTGAAAAATTAATTGATGTTCTTGAAGATTTAGAAGATGTGCGCCAAGTCTATCATAACGTTGACATGTAACAGACGAGCGATAACTTTAACGAGTTATCGCTTTTTTTCATATTGATTTGACAAGACACACATCATATGTTAAATTTCAAAAAGTCTTTATCATATTAAAGTGATACCAAGAGAAAGAAAACATGGAAGGTGTTGGATTGATATGAACGCAGTTTTACTTGCAGTCATCGTCTTATTCGCACTCGCCATCAGTCGAGTGCACATTGTTTTATCATTAATCTTAGCAGCGCTAGTCGGAGGGCTTGTTGGAGGACTTGGGTTCAACGATACGTTGACCGCCTTCAGTGACGGTCTAGGCGGTGGAGCGAGCATTGCGCTTAGTTACGCACTCCTCGGTGCATTCGCCGTCGGGTTATCAAAGACAGGGTTACCAGACGTCCTAGCAGAAAAATTGATTGCCATGTCAGGTCGTGACGTGTCAGGAAAACGAGTGAGCTATGTTAAAGCGTTCTTATTGTCGCTTCTCTTATTATTGTCAATCAGCTCACAAAACGTGCTCCCGATTCACATCGCCTTTATTCCGATCGTGATTCCACCGTTACTCGTATTGTTTAATGAATTGAAATTAGATCGGCGTCTCGTTACAACGATTTTGACGTTCGGTCTTGTGACTCCTTATATGCTCTTACCTGTCGGGTTCGGCGGGATTTACTTGAACGAAATTTTAATCGCAAACGTCGAAGCGAACGGTTTATCTGTCGGTGATGTGAACATCGTCTCAATCATGGGCATCCCCGCATTAGGGATGGTCGTCGGTTTGATTGCTGCGTTCATTCATTACCGAAAACCTCGTTCATACGAAACAATCGCGCTCGGACCAACTGATTATGAAGTTCGTCAAATGAGTGGTATAAAGATGATCATGACACTTGTCGTTGTACTGATTGTCCTTATCGTCCAATTGCAGACGGAGTCGATGATTGCATCGGCAGTGACAGGACTAATCTTACTCTCAATTTTCCGCCTCATCCCTTGGTCAGAGGCAGATGACATCTTCACAAGCGGGATGCGTATGATGGCATTCATCGGTTTCGTCATGATTGCCGCAAGTGGATTCGCCGCTGTCATACGCGAGACAGGTGCGATTGAACCGCTCGTCAATGGCGCAAGCGATTTGATGGGTGATTCTAAAATGGTCGCGGCTCTTGTCATGTTGCTTGTCGGCCTTGTCATCACGCTCGGAATCGGTTCAAGCTTCTCGACCGTTCCAATCATTACAGCGATTTTCGTCCCGCTCTGTGTACAATACGGGTTCTCCGTCGAGGCGACGATTGCCATCATCGGGACTGCAGGAGCACTTGGGGACGCAGGAAGCCCAGCGAGTGACTCGACACTCGGACCTACGAGTGGATTGAACGCTGACGGTCAACACGATCACCTACGTGAAACGGTTTGGCCAACGTTCTTACACTACAACATTCCACTCATCATCTTCGGCGTCATTGCCGCGATGGTACTTTAATCATTTTTTCCGTCGTGAATAAATGGTCCCTAATAAAATCAGGATGAGAATAAACCAGATTCCCGTATACATGAGAATTTCGGTGAACATAAAACTCCTCCTAACAAAAGATAAGGAGCGACGAATGTCGCTCCTTTTTATGATGAGGTTTTTAATTCGGTCTTGCAAGTATCGAGATACGCATCGACGACCTCTGCCACTTCTCGTCCTTCCCGAATCGCCCATACGATCAGGCTTTGTCCCCGCTTCGCATCTCCGGCGACAAAGACATTGTCCGCTGCCGTCTGGAAGTTTTTCGTCTTCTCGACACCGATTTTTCGCAATTCCTGTTCCGGTCGCTCAAATCCAATCGCGACGAGGACAAGGTCCGCCGGATAAATCTCGAGGGAATCCTCCTCCACAAAGAACGTCGCCTGTCCATCTGGATTGACCACTTTCGTCATCCGCTCCGTCTCGATTCCGGTGACACGTCCTTCTTTCGCGACGATTTGGTTGGAACGAATCAAATACGTTCTTGGGTCTTTCTCATAGACCTCGAGTGATTCAGCATACGCATAATCGTTCGTAAGTGTGTCAGGTTGAAGGGGCCAAGGTTTCTCTGGTGCACGAAACAATCCTTTGGATGGATGCTTTCCGAACTGGACGACGGATTTCGCTCCTTGACGAATTGCAGTCGCTACACAATCGGCCCCTGTATCCCCACCTCCGATGACGATAACATTTTTGTCTTTGGCATCGTACATGGACGGAAGCGATTCTCCTTTACGCTCACGCATAGAAGCCGTCAAATAATCCATTGCCATTTCGACACCTTCTGCATCATCCCCGTCGATCCCGAGCGTGCGCTGTTTCTGAGCCCCTGTCGCGAAGATGACCGCATCGAATTCGTTACGAAGTGAATCGACCGTCACGTCGGTACCGACCTCCATGTTCGTCCGGATGACAATTCCCTCTTGTTCGAGCAATCGAATGCGACGTCTTACGACATCCTTATCCAGTTTCATGTTCGGGATTCCGTACATGAGTAGCCCCCCTGGTTCATCCGACCTCTCGATGATTGTGACCGAATGCCCCAGTTGGTTCAATTGATCAGCGGCTGCCAAACCTGCAGGACCACTTCCGACGATGGCAATCGTCATCCCGGTTCTTCGATGGACCGGTCTTGGTTTCACCCACCCTTCTTCAAACGCCCGATCGATGATGGTTCGTTCAATCGATTTGATGGCAACTGGATCTTCACTGATTCCGAGTGTACAAGACCCCTCACACGGTGCCGGACAAACTCTCCCTGTGAACTCCGGAAAGTTATTCGTTTCCATCAATCGATGGTATGCGCCCATCCAATCCGCTTTCGTCACGAGCTTGTTCCATTCAGGGATGTAGTTGTGAATCGGACATCCAATCGTTTCTTGACCGATCAAATCACCGACGTGACAAAACGGTGTACCACAGTCCATACAACGCGCGGCTTGCTGTTTGACCGATTCGTCATCCAATCGCGTCGCGTATTCTTCATAATCTCTCACCCGCTCATCGACAAGCCGTTCTGGTAAGCTCGTTCGTGCGATATTCAAAAAGTTGTGTTTCATGCGGTACCTCCTTCAGTCACGACTCGGAACAATTCGAGTGCCCGATCCGCTTCGCTCAATTCTGGTCGATGTGTCTCGATTTGACGCATGACGTCCAATACGTTCGCATAATCTCTCGGAACGACTTTCACAAAGTGAGAGCGCGCTTGTTCAAACGACTCTAAAATGGTCCGTGCTTTGACACTGTCTGTGTGGAATTGGTGCGCTTCGAGAAGTGCATAAATTTGTTCCATATCTTCATCGTTCAACTCTCCTACGACGGAGACGAGCTCCTCGTTGACGAGTCGATCATACGCTTGCTCCCCGTATATATAAGCGATTCCACCTGACATACCTGCGGCGAAGTTCCGTCCGATTTCACCGAGAACGAGAACGGTTCCACCGGTCATATATTCACACCCGTGATCCCCGACTCCTTCGACGACCGCTGTCGCACCAGAGTTTCGAACGGCAAACCGCTCGCCGACATGCCCGTTAAAGAACGCTTGACCACTCGTCGCTCCGTACAAGCAGACGTTACCGGCAATCATTTGTTTACTCTCATCAAATGGTGCATGCTTTTCAGCAATCAGCGCCAATTTACCGCCACTCAAACCTTTCCCAATATAATCGTTCGCATCTCCGATAACGGAAATGGTGATGCCCCTTGGTAAAAATGCCCCTAAGCTTTGACCAGCAGACCCGCTCAGGCGAAGCGAAATCGTATCATCCGGTAAACCTACCTGACCATGAACTTTCGTCACTTCAAACCCTAATTGCGTTCCGACCGCTCGATCGGTATTTCGTACACGACCTACGAAGAACGTTGGTTGAGTAGAAGTAATGGAACGTGATACAGCCGGGATGAGCTTGCGATGGTCGTATGAGCGATATGCAGGATGTGCCAGTTCTTCTCGTTCCGGTAATGGGGTCGGTATCGTAAGCATTGGGGACAAATCTAAGCGTCCCGCTTTCGGATGACTCGTCTTCCATTCACTTTCTTCAAGAAGATCCGTTCGACCGACCACATCGTCGAGTGAGGTCATACCGAGTGATGCTAAAATTTCTCGGACTTCTTCGGCCAAGAATGTCATCAAGTTGACGACATGTTCTGGTTTCCCCATAAATTTCTGACGAAGTACCGGATCTTGCGTCGCCACACCGACGGGACACGTATCCAAATGACATGCGCGCATCATGATACATCCGAGAACGACAAGTGGTGCTGTCGCAAACGCAAACTCTTCGGCACCAAAGATGGCAGCTAGGACGATATCTCGCCCCGTCATGAGCTTCCCGTCCGTCTCGAGGGTGACTCTCCCCCGTAAGCCGTTCAACGCGAGCGTTTGATGCGTCTCTAAGAGTCCAAGTTCCCATGGAAGTCCTGTATGCTTGATTGATGTCTTTGGAGAAGCTCCGGTTCCACCATCGTATCCACTAATGACAATTGTATCGGCATTCGCTTTGGCGACACCGGCTGCAATCGTCCCGACGCCTGACTTCGAGACAAGTTTGACACTGATTTTCGCCTTCGGGTTCGCATGCTTCAAGTCAAAGATGAGCTGAGCTAAGTCCTCAATCGAGTAAATATCGTGATGCGGAGGCGGTGAGATCAGGCCGACGCCAGGTACCGATCCCCGGACTTCAGCGACCCATGGGTACACTTTGTTTCCTGGGAGTTGACCACCCTCACCCGGTTTTGCGCCTTGCGCCATCTTGATTTGAATCTCATCGGCATGATATAGATATTCGGCCGTCACGCCGAAGCGTCCGCTAGCGACTTGCTTGATGCGGCTGATGCGTTCGTTTCCAAACTCATCCGGGACGAAGCGGGCCCGGTCTTCGCCCCCTTCCCCTGAGTTACTTTTCGCACCAATCTGGTTCATGGCAATGGCGAGGGTTTCATGCGCCTCTTTCGATAACGAACCGAATGACATCGCTCCCGTCTTAAATCGACGAACAATCGACGTGATTGGCTCCACATCTTCGAGCGGCACAGGACGCTGTGTTTTAAACGCAAACAACTGTCGGATGAACTGACCTGATGATTCATGCAGCTTCACATAAGCATCATAATATTTACGTTCATTCTCACGGCAGGCGCGTTGTAACAAATGAATCGTCTTCGGGTTAAATGCATGCTCTTCCCCGTCTGCACGCCATTGGAAATCACTTCCCGCCTCGAGCGGACGATTCGTCGCATAGGCAGACGTATGGAGTGTTTTCGCTTCGTCTTCAAGCTCTTTAAATCCGATTCCAGACAGTTGAGATGTCGTTCCCCTGAAATGCGTCTCGATCAAATCACGGTCTAACCCAACGGCTTCAAAAATTTGAGCTCCGCGATAACTTTGAATCGTCGAGATGCCCATTTTCGACATAATTTTGACGATCCCTTCAACGACCGCTTTTTGATACGAGCGGATGGCCTCTTCAAGTGAATGCATAATTTGTTCACGTTCGACTAAATCTCGAATCGTCGCATAGGCAACGTAAGGATACACTGCATCTGCCCCATATCCAATCAAGGTCGCTGCCTGATGCACTTCTCGAACTTCACCACTCTCAGAAATAAGACTACAGTTTGATCGCAAGTTCTCTCGAATCAAGTGTTGATGAACCGCACTCAGAACGAGAAGAGACGGCATCGCAATCCGTTCATTACTGACGAGTCGGTCAGAAAGGACGATCACGTTCGCACCATTTCGTACAATCTGGCTGACATGTTGCAAAAGGGCTTCAAGCGACGACTCTAAATCATTTGTAAACGTCGTATCGACTCGTTCGAGCTTGAGCTTCTCGTCAAGTTGCTTAAGGCTTGCCCCATCAATCATCGGATGATCTAACCACACACGCTTCGCATGACCGCGTCCGGTATGAACCGGATCCCCTTGCGGACCGATCCAAGTGAATGTCGCCGTGACAATCTTCTCTCGCAAGGCATCGATTGGCGGGTTTGTCACTTGCGCGAAATGCTGTTTGAAGTAATGGAAGAGTGACCGAGGACGAGTCGAGAGCACGGCGATTGGTTGATCATGCCCCATCGAGCCGATTGGATCTTTCTCGTCTTTTATTAATGGAACCATATACTGCTCAATATCCTCTTTTGTATACCCAAACGCGCGTTGCACACGCTGAAGCTCAAATAGTTCCTCTTCTATGACCCCACTATCCTTGAGGGTCATCATCTGCTTGAGCCATTTATGATAAGGCTCTGACTTTGCAATCGTCTCTTTGATCTCATGATCTGGAATCAATCGCTTTTCAATCAGGTCGATCAACAATAATTGTCCCGGTCTAAGACGTTGTTTTGATTTGACGTTCTCTGCATCAACCGGAATAACTCCTGTTTCAGAGGAAAGAATCAATTCCCCGTCCAACGTTTCGACATAACGCATCGGGCGCAAGCCGTTACGATCTAAAATCGCTCCGATTTGACGTCCATCTGTAAAGACGACCCCAGTCGGTCCATCCCATGGCTCCATGATGGATGAATGATATTGATAAAAGTCACGTTTGAACGACTCCATCTGCCCTTCGACGAACGGTTCAGGAATCAACATCATCGCAGTGTGTGCGATTGAGCGTCCGGTTCGTGTGAAGAATTCAAAAGCGTTATCGAGCATAGACGAGTCGCTTCCGTCCTCTTGAAGGACAGGGAACAAGTGATGAACGTCTTCAAATAAATCTGTTGATGTAACACCCTCTCGTGCTCGCATCGCATCGATATTTCCTCGAAGCGTGTTAATCTCCCCGTTATGGACAATCATCCGGTTCGGGTGTGCCCGTTCCCAAGACGGGAACGTGTTCGTCGAGAAGCGAGAATGGACGATGCCGAACGTGCTCTTGTATTGAGGGGATTGCAAATCTAAATAAAATGCTGCGATTTGATTTGGTGTCAACATTCCTTTATACACGATCGTTCTCGTTGACAGGCTTGCGATATATAGGTGTAACGCATCGACTTTTTCGATTTTTCGACGAAGTTCATAGAAGACACGCTCATTCGCATCCTCGTCAAGGAATGGACATGAGATGAACCATTGATAGATGACCGGTTGCGTGACTCGCGCATGCTCTCCGATTTGCAATGGATCGACAGGTACTTCACGCCACTCAATCGTCGAACAGTCCAGTTCATCCGCCATGCGTTCCATCATGGCCGTTTTTTCGTGGAGTTGATTCTCAGACGGCTGAAAAAAAACCATTCCGACAGCGTAACGACCAGGCGACGGAAGGTTCATTGTTTGTGTGAAGAGTTCATGTGGGATCTCAGTCATGATACCCGCCCCATCACCTGCATCGATGACACCTTGTCCTCCCCGGTGCTCTAAATTACATAACATCGAGAGTGATTTTTCGACGATCTCATGTTTTTTCAGCCCATGTAAATTGACGTAAAGTCCAATCCCACACGCATCTTTCTCAAATTTTGAGTCATATAGACCAACTCGACTCATATCATCGACCCCTTTCACTCACAGTTTCGTAATTAACATTTTGTTCTAAATATTCTGAAAAATCAAGTGAGTTGTATGTATTTTTGCATAATAGGAATGATGTTGAATCTTATTGAAAGCGTATACACTTCTGTTATCAATGGATTCATCGTTTTTAGTTATATTCAATAAAGAATAAATATCCATGAATATTATTTATTTATAGGTTCTTTTGAACACAAAAAGGATATCCATAGGACATCCTTTTTTTGATTATTGTTCTACCGTTTTACGCGGGTGGTGTAAAAATGATTTAGGACGTTTCCATAAAAACAAACCAATATATCCTATGGCGAGTAAAGCCAGGGCACTGACGATCACGACATAAAGAGTCCCTTCTTCGATTCTCGCAAAGATTCCGATATACGCCCAGACAAATACGAGTGGATAGATAAAATCATGATGCCACCACATAAAGAGAAGGGCTACAATCACACCGACCATCAGCATAAGTGAGGTCCAAGCGAGTTCATCAAGACCTAATAATAATGTAATCTGTTCCGTCTTCATCACAACGAATGTGTTGACAATTGTTGCGACTGATACCCAGCCGATATAGATGGAGAACGGGAATCGATCGAGCCAGCTCGTAGATGTCCGAAAGGCGATATAATACAGCCAGCAAAGGGTAGCTAAGAATGACACCATGATGACAAGGGAAAGGATGAACCACTCGTTCGTGAATGCTAAGAGCCATAAGCCGTTCAGCACGCAAGAGATTAAGAATCCAGCTTTCATACGCTCGGCTTGACGATTCGCCGTCGTTCCTTTCCTTAACTGTAAGACCAGCCAAACGAGTAACGCGACATAGATGACACCCCAAATCGAGAAGGCATATCCTGCCGGCTTAAAGTAAATGTCGATTCGATCAGAAACCGCGGCGTTGTCACCACTCGCGAAATAATTGATCACGACGGTCGCTAAAAAAGCGACCCAGTTTACAATTGGCCATTTTGATAAGTCCATATGCACGATCTTCTAGACGAAGATCAGACACCTCCTTTTAGCAACATAATATTCATTACCCGCATCGATGTGTCTCTACACGTAGAAAGGGGCTCGCATAAACGAGCCCCCATCTCACTTAAAAGTCGATTTCATCCGGGTCTGGTCCGAGACGTTCACCCGTTGCCACTTGATCAATCTTCGCAAGGTCATCTGAGTCGAGAGAAAAGTCGAATACGTCAAAGTTCTCACGGATTCGATGCGGTGTCACCGATTTCGGTAACGCGACATGGCCAGATTCAAGATGCCAACGGAGCACTACTTGCGCAGGTGTCTTCCCATGCTTCTCAGCAATTTCAGAAAATGCAGGGATGTCTAAAAACTTACCTTGCATGAGTGGACTCCACGCCTCAATTTGAATCCCTTCATCTTGACAGTAGTCCAACAAATCAGGTTGTGGGAGTTGTGGATGAAGTTCGACCTGATTGATGAGCGGGGCCATCAAGCCTGCTTCTTTCAACGTTTCCAGATGATGTTCTTTAAAGTTAGACACACCGATTGCCTTGATTTTTCCGGCTTCATATAAATCGATGAGATCTTTCCATGCATCGACAAAACCGTCAACCGGCCAGTGGAGCAGGCAAAGGTCCAAATAGTCTGTTTGAAGACGTTTCAATGAATCTTCGAACGCCTCTTTTGTCTTTCCTTCACGGATATCATCGTTCCAAATTTTTGATGTGATGAACAGTTCCGAACGGTCGATACCTGAGATGTGAATCCCTTTTGCGACACCTTCTTCGTTTTTATAAATAGCTGCCGTATCGATATGACGATAGCCTGTTTTGATGGCTTCAACGACAGCAGCTGGTGCCTCGGTTTCATTATCGACCTTCCAGACACCAAAGCCGATCATTGGAATCTCTACCTTGTTACGTAATGTAGCGTATAACATCTCATTCATCCCCTTTTCATTCTAACGAGCTGATTGTACCATACCCGACAATTTATTTCGGAAAACTAAATCGTCAAATCTTTTCGAGTGAAACGGATGAACGAGAGGGCTGAAAAGACAGCGAGTAGACCGAGCAACCAGATGAAATGGATTCCCCAATATTCCTCACGCATGATGGCGCTCGCATCAAAGAGTGAGAAGAATGAAAAGTTCGACATCCAATCAAATTGTTCGCTCACTCCCTGAATGATATTGACCATGAGAAAGAATGTGAAGATCCCACCTGTCACCATATAGGATTTACTACTGTCATCGAACAGACTCGCAATCACATATGCGGCTACGCCTAGGACGAGCAACATGAGCGCCCCGTTCAATTGAAGCATCCACAGAACCGCATAGTCGATTTGTAAATCGAACAGAAGGTCCGCTGCCATCAAACTCAATCCATTTAAACCTACAAATAGCCCAACTGCCACCAGTAAGACGACAAAACTTGCTATCACGTACGTCACCCGCGAAATCGGGGCTGCCATATACAGCATGATTTCTCCGGAGTCGACCGGTTTGGCCAACAGTTTTGAGGCAAAAGTCAATGCGAATAGAACGGCGAACACGTAAAAAATCAATCCATAATAGTTACTCGACAATAGATTGAGAACGTTGTCCATCGCCATCGACGCATCGATTTGGAAGACGTCGAGAAGCTCTTTTGGCAACGACTCTAATTTCGCTTCAATCAACCCTGTTTCTTGAATAGATGGGAAGATTGAGGCTAAGAAAAAGAGATACACGCTAGTTCCGACTGAATATCCAAGAATCCAACTGCGATTCTGTTTCAACATGGAGCGAATCAACATGTCAGGTCGCCTCCCCGTAATATTGCATGAATAAATGTTCGAGCTCGTCTGTACCACTTGCCAGCGATTGAATCTGAAAATCTGCCAACGCTCGAATGAGGTGATTCAACTCTGTCGGTGTCGAAATGGTGACCTCGACATGTCTACCATCCCGTTCACCAGAATCTGCAGCAAATCGAACAGCCTCCGCCTCCGTTGAAAATTCGACTCGATACTGTTTCACGCTATGTTGGCGTAGCTGTTCCATGTCTTCTTCGATGATGATGCGTCCATCTTTGATCAAGGCGGCGCGGTCGCACGTCCGCTCCATCTCAGGGAAATGGTGAGAACTCATGAGAATGGCTTTCCCTAATTGCTTTTCTTCAATTAGCCAATCGATTAGACGTTCTTGCATGAGCGGGTCTAATCCGCTCGTCGGTTCATCCAATATATAGACGGGCACATCTTTCATGAAACAGGTGATGATGGCAAGCTTTTGCTTCATCCCTTTTGACATCTTTCGGACTTTCGTCGCCTCATCGAATGAAAACCGTTCACGTAGGTGCCGTTCACGATCCGGATTCGTTTCGTGCAGGTGGCGGGTCAATCGAATGATCTCTTCCCCCGTCATGTTTTGAGGATAATTGATTTCCCCCGGCAAATAGCCGACGCTCCGCTTCACTTGCTCCGTCTCCTGCCAACAATCAAATCCGTTGATGGTCGCCTTTCCTTCACTCGGCTTCAAAAGACCCATTAAGTGTCGAATCGTTGTCGATTTTCCTGCGCCGTTCGGTCCGATGAATCCGAAGATTGTTCCTGGTGTCACATGAAGTGATACATCAAAAATGCCATGTGTCTCATCAAAACGTTTCGTCAATCGCTGAATCCGAATCATCTTGACCCCTCCTTTTTTGTAATATCTGAACAATATGATTACAAAACTAGTATATTACGTTCTTTTTTGAAATGGAAATGGTATATTGATTACAAAACTAGAGAAAGGAGCGTCTAGTTCAATGGATGGATTTACGAAACGCACCGAAGAGAAACAACGAGCGATTATACGTGCCGCTCAGGACTTGATGGCAGAGAAACAATCCCGATTCACAATTAGTGAGTTAGCGAAACGGGCACAGGTCTCCCCGGTATCCATCTATAATTACTTCGGGTCGAAAGACCAGGTCATCGTGGAAGTCTTAAAGCAAATGACAGAAGAACAGATGAGTTGGATCGAACACGCCATTGAGTCGAACGCCCCATTTGATGCGTTACTCGTCGAGATCTTGAAACGGAAAATCCAGACGGCGGTTCTCTTTGACGAGACCATCACGGAAATGATTCAACAAGATCCGAACTGGGAACAGCTTGCGACTCGGGGATATACTGCTTTCGCCCAGTTGATTGAATACGGGAAGAACCAGGGAGCAATCGATTCGACGTTATCCACTTCTTCGTATTTACGGTATGTTCAATTCATGCAGCAGGCCATCCTATCCGATCCTCAGTTTTCAATCGAGGACATGAAGGAAACGATGGAAGTCTACTTTCATTTCTTTTTGAACGGGGTCATGAAACGGTAAAAGGTGACTGTCTACAAATGAGCAGACAGTCACCTTTTTCATGTGCGATAAATAAAGTCTTCGATCGGATAGAGCGATAGATCCACTTCAGCCTCTTCTGTCAGAACAAGGTCACTTAACACTTTTCCGATGAATGGGCCGACCGTCAAACCGGATGAACCCAGACCGTTTGCGACTAATAGTTTTTCTGCCCCAGGCACCCTGCCGAGAACGGGAATGGAATTCGGTGTGACCGGACGGAAGCCGACCTTCGTTTCAACGAGCTCTGCTTCAGCAAGTCCAGGTGCCGACTCCAAACCTTTTGTCAGTACTTCGTGTACACCGATTGCTGTCGGACGAACGTCGAACGCCTTTCCTTTCTCATGTGTCGAACCGATGACTACTTTCCCGTCGTCAAATCCGAGTAAATAGCGTCGACGTGGCGGCATGACGACCGGCCAGTCTGATGCGTCTGTATCTTTTAATTGGACGTGGACGAGCTGTGCCTTTTCCGCATCGACTCGTACCGTGTATCCGAGAGGCTGTAACAACTCCGGTAACCAAGCACCCGTCGCGAGGATGATTTCATCCGCTTTATAGACCATCCCATCACACTCCACACCAATCTCATCTCCACTCGTCAACCGTGCGGAACCGTTGACAAATTTGACGCCTCGCTTTGTTGCGACTCTCTCAAGTGCAGCGCGAAAGCGACCTCCGTCGACCCTAGCCCCTCCTGTCACAAGTAGTGCATCATATTCATCGGAAAGTGGTGGGAAACGACGTCGCGCCTCCTCTGCAGTCAATCGTTCGAGTTCACCGATTTCTGGTGCTTCTTCTCGACGCAATAACGTTCGCTCCATCATCTGGTCGAGCTTTACTTCTTCATGGAGTGCAAGCGTCCCGACTCGTTTGTACCCGGTGTCCGTCTCCCCTTCAGCCTCCAGCTCTTTGACGACCTTAGGATAATAACTTGCTCCACCTTTCGCCAGTGCATACCAAGCTTTATTGCGTCGCTGCGCGATCCACGGACACACGATTCCAGCTGCCGCATCCGTTGCTCTTCCTTCTTCTTTTCGGTCAATGACCGTCACGTCCGCTTTACCAGCTAAATGATAAGCAGCCGAGACACCGACGATCCCTGACCCGATAATCACTATCTTCTTCATCATAAATCTGTCTTGTGCAGACAGATGGACACATCCTTTCGTAAAAAAATCATCGACCCAACGGATCGATGATTGATTCTTATTCTCTCATCGCTAGACGATAAAGTAAATCTAACAATTCAATATACAACCAGACGAGCGTGACGATTAATCCGAATGCCGCGACCCATTCCAACTGTTTCGGAGCCCGCGCTTCGACCTGACTTGCGATGAAGTCAAAATCTAAGACGAGAGCGAGTGAAGCGACGATGACAATCACAAATTGAACACCGATCGCAAGTGGGCTTGAACCAGTCATAAATGCCAAGCCTGAGCCGAACAAACTCATCACGAGTTGCACGAGGTATAACAACATGACTGTGAACATGGCTGCCATGACACCAGCTTTAAACTTCTGTGTCACTTTGACGAGCCCTGTCGTATAGACAAACCACATCGCAAAGGCGACGACAAACGTCGTCAATACGGCGCGTCCCACAATACCAGGGACCATCGCTTCAAAGAAATACGAAATCGAGCCGACAAAGACCCCCTCGATAATCCCGTATAGTGGTGCGACGACCGGTGCTGTATTCGGTTTAAACGTGATAAGCAACGCAAAGATAAAGCCGAGAATGAGTGACCCGATCATGAGCGGGAACAATAGCCCTTCTCCGATTGTCGGGACGACAAGCCATGTCGTACCGGCTGCCGCTGTCACGAGTAACAGCAAGGTGAACACTTTAGACCATGTTCCTGCTTTCGTCATCGGTTCGGCACTGTAAGCTGTGGACTGCATTGATTTACGAAGTAATGGATTCGATTTTAAGTTCAACGTTGAATAGCTCCTTTATGGTTCAGTTACTGTTTTGCGAACACGTCGATGAACGCACGCATATAATCTGGTAAGTCTGGCGGGCGACGACTTGAGACGATATGACCATCGACGACGACCGGCTCATCATGCCAAATCGCTCCCGCATTTTCCATGTCATCTTTGATTCCCGGCGTGCTCGTCACGTTCACCCCATCTAGAATGTTCGCCGAAATCAATACCCAACCGGCGTGGCAGATTTGACCGATTGGTCTTTTTTGTTCATCCATATAACGGACGAATCCCTTCACCGACTCGAAACGGCGCAATAAGTCAGGTGACCAACCGCCAGGCACGAGAATCGCATCGAACGATGTGATGTCGACATCATCAAACGCCACGTCAGATTTTGCGGGCACACCGTATTTACCGATATATGTGTGATCTGCCTTCTCCCCAGCGAGGATCACGTGTGCTCCCTCTTCACGAAGGCGATGCACCGGGTACCAAAGCTCTAAATCCTCGAAGTCATTACTGACAAGTTGAAGGACTTTCTTCCCTTGTAATTTCATCAAACCCCTCCTTTTATTCATTCCCCATTATACCCGAAAGCGACAGTCGCGAAAACGAAGAATGACAATTGTTTTTCCAGGATATTGATTAAGGATGATTCTCACTACTATATCTTGTGTTTCCTCCCTACAATTGATACCTTTAGTGGTAGAAGAATGAGAAGGAGGCACATCACCTATGAAGCAATATCATGACTTATGTCGACACATCCTCGACCAAGGTGTCGTAAAGGAAGACCGGACTGGAACCGGGACAACGAGTGTATTTGGTTACCAAATGCGTTTCAATCTGCAAGAAGGGTTCCCCCTCATCACAACGAAAAAATTACATACTCGTTCCATCATTCACGAACTATTATGGTTCATCTCAGGAGAGACGAACGTTCGATACCTCCAAGAAAACGGGGTCCGCATTTGGAATGAATGGGCAGACGAGGAAGGTAATCTTGGTCCGGTATACGGTTCACAGTGGCGTTCTTTCCCACGCCCGGACGGTTCTTCTGTCGATCAGTTGGCTCAAGTGATTGAACAAATCAAGACGAATCCAGATTCGAGACGATTGATCGTGTCGGCATGGAACCCAGGACAGCTTGACGAGATGGCCCTCCCGCCATGTCATCTATTGTTCCAATTCTATGTCGCCGACGGGAAACTCTCGTGTCAATTGTATCAACGAAGCGCAGATACGTTTTTAGGAGTACCGTTCAATATAGCTTCATATGCATTACTCACACACATGGTGGCGCACGTGACCGGACTTGAAGTCGGCGACTTTGTGCATACCCTTGGTGACGCACATATCTACCACAACCATCTTGAGCAAGTAGAACTTCAGTTGTCGCGTGAACCACGTCCGTTGCCACAACTCAACATCGTTCGAGACGTCCCTTCAATCGAATCTTTCCGTTTTGAAGACTTTGAAATTCTAGGCTATGACCCGCATCCGCACATTAAAGGAGAAGTGAGCGTATGATTTCACACGTCGTCGCCTATGGGCAGAATCGCGAAATCGGAAAAGATAATGATTTATTATGGCGCTTGCCAGATGACTTGAAACACTTTAAGGCCATCACGTCTGGCGGAACGGTCGTGATGGGAAGAAAGACGTTTGAGTCCATCGGTAAAGCGTTGCCGAACCGACGTAATATCGTCGTCACATCTGATGCTTCCTTTTCAGCCGATCAAGTCGAGGTGTGGCATGATTTAGACCGTCTCGTCGAAATGAGTCAACAGGAAGAATGGTTTGTCATCGGTGGCGCCACGTTATATGAACAGACGATGCCGATGACGAGCCGAATCTATGCAACGGAAGTCGCCGCATCGTTCGTGGCCGATACGTATTATCCCGAACGAACCGGGAAATGGACGGTTACGAATACAACCGACCACCCGCAAGACGAAACACACGCATATGCCTTTTCATTCAAACAATACGACAAAACAGACATCGAATCATGATGTCTGTTTTTTAGTCTGGCAATTTTTCTAGCCATTGTTCAATTTTTTTCGTAATGACTTCGTCCTGTCCTCCGTCCGCATAATCGTCATAGATCGCTTCAAGTTCAGACGCCGTTCGTTTCGATACAGCAAGAATGTGGCTGTATTTGCCTCGTTGCTCTTTCACAGCAGACAACGTCCCTCTCGCTTCTTGTGCTCGTGCATCGTCCAAAACGAACATCTCGATATTGTCATTACAAGAATACGCCTCGTAAGGACGGTATACGACTTCATAGCGACGGTGCTCTTTCGGCAGTCGATCAGCGAGCGATGTATAGGTATTGGCAGACATCGTCACATAGGCGATCCGCTTCTCCTCACGAACAGCAGACGTGTATCGAACGACACGATTTCGTCCATCTCGTTTCGCTTTATATAGCGCCTCATCCGCATAGGCACACCATTCACCAAGTGTATAGCCTGTCTGACAGACACGTGTGTATCCAATCGACACCGTCACCTGGTGCTCGTATGGAAACTCCATCTCTTCAATGCGTGTTCGAACTCGCTCGAGCACCGATTCGACAATGGCACGGTCTGAGACGTTTAAGAGGATTAAAAATTCTTCGCCACCGTATCGGATGAGCTCATCACTTGAACGAATGGCATGACGGATTTCTTCAGATACACGATGAAGTACGTCATCCCCATACGAGTGACCGAACGTATCGTTCAATTGTTTGAAGTGATCGATATCAAGCAGTGCGACAGCAAAACTCTCACCAGACCGCTCCAATCTCGAAATGAACCGAGAAAAGGTCGCCTTTAAATACTTACGGTTGAAAGCACCCGTTAATTCATCCACGAGTAACGCTTTTGATACGAGGCGAGATTTTTCAATATGTAGCCCAAGACGCACCAAACGTTCCTCCATCGGCACCCACGATTCCCAATAATCGTCGAACCCGTAAGAATACGCAGCAAGACGATAATGCTCGTTCGTTCCGATTACAATCAGAGGCACATAAAGCTTTCTCATCTTGCTTACGAACGATTGGATATCTCGTTCTTTGAATTGTGGCCATAATTCCACGTCCATAACAATGGCTTTCGGCACATCTTCATAATCGTATTCGACGGCTTCTTCAAGGGTCTGCAAAAATACCGGTCGTGCCCCGAGCTTCTCAACGCGAGACTTGTAACGACTAAATGTGGAAAAGCTTGCGGATAAGATGAGGACGAGATCTTCATCCTCTTGTTCAATCCCCAAGACAGTATGGATATAACGTTTCACAGGAGAGATCAAGGTCAAAGCTTCCGCTTGTGTGAGGACGCTTGGTAACTCCTTCGCGTCAGACTCGACACGACTAAAGATTTCTAACAAATGCATCAACCGTCGCTGCCGAACTTCCTTCTTCATCCAATCGAGTAGAAACTCGATATCGCTTTTTGGAATTTGTCTCGACTCCGATATCTTTTTCAAAATCATATGTATACGCTCAGTGAGTTGACCTTGCTCCATCTTCGTCCCCCCTATGTTCGTACTCCCCGAATTCTCTTATGTTTCGATTATGCGACTTCTCAAGATGAAATACAACTATTTCCTTATTTATTTTCTATTGTTTTACATATCACTAGGACCTACGTCCTAAAAAAGACATAGTAAAAGCGGTCTTGCGACCGCTTTGTGTTATTTTTTCACTTTTAAGTTCGGTGACGTCATCTCTTCTGGGCGAATCCATTGATCAAATTGTTCTTCCGTTAATAAACCAGTTTCCAATGCCGCTTCTTTTAAAGAAGTGCCATTTTTATGTGCCGTTTTAGCAATTTTTGCCGCATTCTCGTATCCGATATGCGGGTTAAGTGCCGTGACGAGCATGAGTGACTGTTCCACGTTACGTGAGATCACTTCATGGTTCGGCTCAATTCCGACAGCACAATGATCATTGAATGAATGTAAGCTGTCCGTCAATAGACGACAAGTCTGAAGGAAATTATACATGATGACCGGTTTGAAGACATTCAATTCAAAGTTCCCTTGACTCGCCCCGAAACCGATCGTCGCATCATTTCCGAGTACTTGTGCGGCAACCATCGTGAGCGCCTCACTTTGAGTCGGGTTGACTTTACCCGGCATGATTGAACTTCCTGGTTCATTCTCTGGAATCGTAATCTCTCCGATTCCTGCACGTGGTCCAGAAGCCAACCAACGCACATCGTTCGCAATCTTCATCGCGTCCATCGCTAGTGCTTTTAACGCACCATGCGTGAAGACGAGTTGATCGTGACTCGTGAGAGCGTGGAACTTGTTGACGGCTGTCACAAACGATTTACCCGTCTCTTCTGAGATTTTCTTCGCTACGGCTTCGCCGAACTCAGGGTGTGCGTTGATTCCTGTTCCGACGGCCGTTCCTCCAAGAGCAAGCTCTGTGAGCGGTTCAATCGTGCGCTCGATCATCTGTTTTGACAATTCAAGCATCCGGACCCACCCACTGATTTCTTGACCGAGTGTGACCGGCGTCGCATCTTGAAGGTGCGTCCGACCAATTTTAACGATATCCATATACGCTTCCGCTTTTTGTGAAAGCGTTCCGTACAGCGAGTCGATTGCTGGAAGGACATCATCTTGTACGGAAAGGATGGCTGCGATGTGCATCGCCGTTGGATACGTATCGTTCGAGCTTTGTGATTTATTGACGTCATCATTCGGGTGAATCGTGATTGACGCACCGCGTGCCTGTAATTTCTCATTCGCAAGATGTGCGATGACTTCGTTGACGTTCATGTTTGACTGCGTGCCCGACCCTGTCTGCCAGACGACAAGCGGGAACTCCGCGTCATGTTGCCCTGCTAAAATCTCATCTGCCACCTCTGCGATGATTGCGGCTTTCTCTTCTTCGAGTACACCGAGTTCAGCGTTCGCTAAAGCTGCACCTTTTTTCAAAATGGCAAATGCGTATACGATTTCAAGCGGCATCTTCTCCGCTCCAATTTTAAAGTTTTCGAGACTACGTTGCGTTTGTGCTCCCCATTTCGCTGTCGCTGGAACTTTGATTTCCCCCATTGTGTCCCGTTCGATCCGATAATCCATTGTATGATTCCCCCTCTATAGTTGACTACGCTTTCATTTTAGCGAAAAACCATCTAAAAAGAAATGACTCCGTCAAAAAAGCGACCAAGAATGATCTCGGTCGCTTAATTCGTACTATTCAATGCGTCACGTGCAATCACGTCTGCCCGATTCTCCGCTCGTGGGATCCACTTTAAGAACACGGTCGGCAATTCATCGTAGGCGATCAGCGCTTTCAGAAACATTGGTTTCGCTGAAGCATCTTTCATGAAACGTTGCTCTAGTGCGCGAACAATCACTTCGGCGTCGGAATACAACATGAATGAGGTTTCGCCTTCCAATACATGCGCTTGCTCCAGCGCATAAGCACATGCAGCCAATTCCGCATGAACGCTCGTCAATCCTTGCATGCGACGTTTAAACGTCGATACGGTACCGTCGGACGACTTGATCCACACGCCGATGCCATTCTCTCCAGTCGTCTGATTGGTGGCCGCGTCAAAATAGATGTGAACCAAACCGGTATGCCTCCCAATCCGTGTTGACAGGTGCATGGATATCAATCTGTGACAGTCGTTTCGATAAAAGCGCGATCTCTTCATGACCGTCCAGTTTTTTGGCATATTTTTGATGAGGCGCTTCAAGTGTTTCATTTTGAACATGCACATAAAGCGTTTCAATCGTATCGTAATGCTGAATCAAAATCGTCGCCGTCTTCGGACCGATGCCACGTACCCCTGGGATGTTATCCGAAGAATCTCCCTGCAATGCCTTCACGTCGACAAACTGATGTGGTTTCACGCCATACATCAATTCAAAAGAAGCTTCATTGACGAGCTGTTCCTCACCTTTTTTCGGCATGATTTGAAACACGTTCGGAGACAATAACTGAAGTAAATCACGGTCCGAGGAATAGAGATATGATTCACCCGGGAACGCTGTCGCGACGGCGCCCATCAAATCATCCGCTTCATATCCCGTCAACTCGGATTGTAAGATGCCTCGTTCATCCAAAGCGGCTCTCAATTTCAAATAGTCGTCGAACAGCGGTTCCGGGAGTCCATTACGCGTTGCTTTATATTCAGGATATATCGCATAACGGTGGGTAGACTCTCGTGTCCCGTCCCAAAAGAAAGCGATATGGGAAAAGTCTGTCGTCCAGGAATCCACTTTCCGGAGTAATCCTTTCACTGTCACTTCCGGATCTTGTGCCCGTCTTCGCTCCGTCGCAAAATAATAACGGGATAACAAATTGAATCCGTCAACTAGAATAAGCTTCATCTCGCTCCACCTCACATGCTTTTAATCCCCGTGCTAATGCCTCTTGGTCTAATTCCTTCCCAATCCATACAAACACGGAACGGTCCCCTTCGTGCATCTCATTCGCAAATGTCGCGCCCATCAACTGATTCGTCGCTTGAATGACAAACTTGCGATCCTCATCCTGTAAGCGGACAATCGCCTTCATCCGATACATCGCATCCTCATAGTGCATCAATACTTCACGAACGTAACGGGTCACACGCTCCCGAGACAACGGACGTTCGGCACTCAACGTAATGGCACGAAGGGAGGAGACCGATTCACTCATCTCGGTCAGTTGACTCAACTTCTGTTCATCGATGCGTGACAATTGGAACGTATTCTCGAGGAGTTCGTAATCACCTTCTGTTTGGATCGTCTCTACAATCTTCACCGTCGGATTGAGCTGTTCGATTCGGCGGCGTGCCTGATTGAGTTCCTTCGTCGATACTAGATCGGTTTTATTTAACAAGATGAGATCGGCATAAGCGATTTGATGAATGCCTTCTTTGAACAGTTCACGGTCCATTTGACTGGCATCCACGACCGTCAAGATAGCATTCATTTTAAAATGTTGTCGCAAATAGTCGTCATAGTAAATCGTTTGAATGATCGGTGCGGGATCAGCGACACCGGTCGTCTCGATGATGACCCGATCGAATGTTTCTTTCTTTGCTGCGAGTTGATAGAACGTCTTGCTCAAGTCATTTTGGATGGAACAGCAAATACAACCGTTTGAGAGTTCGATTTGCTCTTGATCCATCTTGACAATCAATTGTTCATCGATATTTATCGCGCCGAGTTCGTTGACGATTAAACAGATTTTTTCATCCGTCGCCGCGAGTAAGCGGTTCATATACGTCGTCTTGCCTGCTCCTAAAAACCCTGTCACTAATTGTACGGGAATCATGATATCACCCTTTTCTTACAAGTCTTCGTGCGCGCGAGCCCATTTCTCATAACGCGCATCTAATAAATCGATCAAATGGAGCATCCAAGCCTCCGTCGTCATCGGCAGGACACTTGAACCCCATTCACGTTTCCCATGATGTGATAAAATCATGTGCCAGATACGATGATGAACATCTAGCGGTAATTGAATCGACTTCTGGCGTAACGCTTCTTCAAACAATAGCCCACCATATGGCATATGCCCGATCAATTTCCCAATCGGGTTGATGGAGATGCCAGTCGTTTCACTTGTGCCTTGTACGGGAGATAACTTCTCAAAACGATTCGGACTAGATAACAGATGACTGTATTCATATATTTTCCCGATGTCATGGAAAAGGATTCCAAGTGCAAGTTCATCCCAATTCAGTGGCTCTTTCTGTTCGGCCATCGCTTCACAGGCGGCATACAGTGATTCAAACGTTCCTTTAAATGCCTGTTCGATTTTAACACCGTTCATCGTATTCCAAAGGTCGACTTTGTGCAACTGCTCCGCTTCTTTGATTACACGGAACACCATCGCCAAATAGTCATCTTGCTCTTGAATCCTGTAGCCGAGACGAAGCATGCATACGGTATGCTTTAATAGACCTCCCGCATAGTTGTGATGATGGTAAAGTGCCGCGGGCGACAAAACGAAATCATCCCAGACCAGTTCAAGTAGTCCAAACGCAACCTGTTGAGCTGCCGGTGACAACGTATCAAGTATACTGAACAATTCATCCGCAAACTGTTCCATCGTCTCATCCCCTGGTAAACCTGGTAATAATGAGATCGCTTCATCTTTCGAGATGGGGTGGACGCGATCAATCGTAATCGATTTGGCGCCATCCGGTTTTGGATAGACGTCGATTTTCCCGGACAACTCGATGACACCCGACTCATAGATCGGAAGTAGCTCATCTTCATTACCACGGAGCCAATGCTTGGCACGCATCATCCCGTTCGCCGTCGTGACACTTAATTGTAGCCACTTCGCACCGCTCTTCCCTTCTTTCAACTCGACAGTGCTGACGAGTGCCTTCGTTTGAACAGATGCCCCGTCCGGTAACTGGTCTAAACGGTCCGTTGATTTTTCGATTCGTGGTATTTGAAATCGATCATAGTCCGTCGTCGAACCGATGACCGGATCAATTTGTTGATAATAGTTCATAATCATTCCCTCCTCGCATCTTCTGACATTGTATCGTGTTTCCGACCATTAGGCGAACATACTTTCTAGTAGGGTCTCGATTTTCCAATCATTATATTGAAAGCGCTTACGATTATTGATACGATAAAGATAGTTCAATAAAGGGGGAAACGATAATGATTTCATTAATCGACACGTATGAGCGTTTCATCGCCTCGGGGGAAGCGACACGTTATGCACAAGAGCAACAATCCATTGAACATATTCTACAAGCGTCAACTTGTCCGGTGGGCATGCAGGACTTAGAACTGTCACTCACGCATCTTTCCGGTAATCCATATGCTAAAGATGCATCACTCGACAAAATTGTCGAACATGAGATGAAAGGGGCCATGGCGGCGCTTGAGCTTTCTGGTTACCCACTTCAGACACCGCTAGCGAAAGCAGTCATCTTGTCTGCGTTCGCTCGAACGAACCGACTCAATATTGATAAGTTGAAAGAACTGAGTCACGCCGACCTTCTCGTCCGAATCCAATCGGCAGAACGCGCTTGGAAGCGAACATATACATTGTTACACCGTTCGACACCGACTCAGATTTGTGACCAAATGGATTCACTCCTCGGGGGATGTGCCATTCAGCGCGTCCTTGAGGCTATCAAACAACCGGGAACGACAAAAACAGCATAAGAAAAGGAGCGGTCCCCGGGCCGCTCCTTTTCTTATGCTCATCCTTCTGTTACTTCAACTGCATCCGGCTCATATAGCGTCACGTTACGTGCCGGAGAGAATGTCGAAATCGCATGTTTATAGATCAATTGTTGACGACCTTCCGACTCGACGATGACGGTAAAGTTATCAAATGACTTGATGACACCTCGAATTTGAAACCCGCTCACCAAAAATACGGTCGTTGGCACCATTTCTTTTCGAAGTTGATTCAAAAAATGGTCTTGGATGTTGTAGCTCGCTTTCATGCTGGATTCCCCCTAGTCTTTATCTCTTTAAAATAATCGGAATTTTCGAAAAAACCCCTCTACATCATCATAAATATATTTATATGATAGTTCAAATGATTTTCGACCCATATCGACCCAAATTCCATCAAATTGATGACGGAACCAAGTTAATTGCCGTTTCGCGAACTGCCTTGTATGCTGTTTGAGCAACTCTGTCGCTTTCTCTTTCGAGATGTTTCCGTCGATGTATGGAATCATTTCCTTATAGCCGATGGCTCGCATCGCCTTTGTATCACGATATCCGTGTGCCAAAAGTCGTTCGACTTCTTCGACAAGTCCTGCTTCCATCATCGCATCGACGCGCTGGTTGATTCGGTCGTATAAGATCTCACGATTCGCATGAAGGACGAACAATCGATAATCATAATGTTCAGATGGCGCACTGTCCGTCGTCTGGGTATCACCTTGCATCGCTACTTCGAGCGCCCGCACGACGCGACGCACATTATTCGGATGAATCGTAGCCGCACGTTCTGGGTCAAGTTGAACCAATCGTTGGTGTAGCGCCTCACGCCCTTCCACTTCTGCCAACCGTTCGAGATCAGCCCGCAACGCTTCATCGACGGGTCGCTCCACAAATTCATAGTCATATAAGATAGAGCGAATATATAAACCCGTCCCACCGACGATAATCGGTAACTTGCCACGGGCATAAATATCATCGATGGCGGCACGCGCCAATTGTTGAAACATCGCAACGCTCATGGCATCATCCGGATCACAAATATCAATCAGATGATGAGGGATTCCTTCAGCCTCTTCTTTCGTCACTTTTGCTGAACCGATGTCCATGCCACGATACACTTGAACCGAATCACCCGAGACAATCTCGCCGTCGAACGCTTTCGCTAGTTCGATGCCCGTCTTCGTTTTGCCGACAGCGGTCGGACCGACGATGACGACGACAGGTGTTTTTTTCATACATCTCACTCCTCAATTAAAAACCCGTCTCCTCATGAGACGGGTCATCAAATTCTTCTTTTTATTCTATCATCAAACACGATGGCAAACAGCATCCAACCACATAAAAGTAATCCGAGTAACAACACGAGACCATCACTCATCTGCTTTCGCCTCCTTTAGCTATCACATTCCCACTTTTCACATTTTAGACACAAAATAACTGTAAAAATGCATACTCAAGAAGGAGTGCGCATGTTGTAGTGACCGTATATAAGTCATCGTGAGTGATTCAATCGCACACAATGACCTCTTGTCATTTTTCAATTATCATGAAGCAATTTCCACTGGTTGTTTCGTACGTTTAACAGAAACAATGAAGTACAGGATTGCCGTACCGCTCGCTGCCCACCAGATCATGTCATACCACCCGTTCATCAGTCCAGCCATCCCAACCATCGCCGGGACAATCAACGTCAACCACGACAATACGAGAGCGACACGTGCTGTGATGGCCTCGTTCGGTCTCCCGAGTCCCATTCCAAAAAAGAACAGTCCCCATAAAAGTGACCAGAAGAACCATGTCAACGCACCCATCGGATCAGCTACAGCGACTGCCATCACCCCGTAAAAAGCGGCTGCAATCGACACGAATAGCGAGAACCAGCCGACGCCCCGGCCGTCTAAGTTCAAAATAAACGTCACACCGACATATAAATAAGTGAACGCAAACAGATAGATGCTCGCAAAACCGAACTGCTCTTCAGGACTTGCCCCAATCAATAACCATGTGGCGATAAACGTTTGTAAAAGTCCAGTAAACAAACTAAAAAATCCTGCACTCTTCATATCAACCTTCCCGAGAAGGACGAGACTATTTAAAAATAGCGCGACGCCACCAAATAATAAACTTATGTTACCCACACTCATTACCCCTTTGTACAGATGTCTGACCTCTAATCTACTGTATCACTTTAGCTTGAATTCGCTTTCAGTGCAAGGGGATTTTTGATTGTTCACGAGAACGTCATCCACTATTCATTTTCAAGCGTTTGAATCGCCTCATCGATGCGTTCTTGCTCTTCATCCGTAAAAGTCGGATATTGCGGATTGATTCGCTCGAGGACATCAATCATGACAGATGAAATAATATAACGACTGTACCACTCATCATCTGCCGGCAACACATACCATGGTGATACGTCCGTGGAAGTGTGCGACAACATCTCGGCAAAGATTTCTTGATACTTTTGCCAATGCTGTCGTTCTTCGACATCACTAAAGGAGAATTCCCAATTCATCTTTGGATCTTTCAGTCGTTCGAGCAAACGATCGCGTTGCTTATCTTTTGAAACATTGAAAAAGAATTTGATGACTTTGAATCCGTTTTCCTGTAAGTAGCGTTCATAATCGTTGATTTGACGATAACGCATCCCCCAGACCTCTTCCTGGTCCATTTCCTCTGGAAGTACTTCGTCCCCCAACAAATCATGGACACGAGGCGCAATGACTTCCTCGTAATGGGATCGGTTCAATATTCCGACCTGACCTCTCTCCGGTAACAAGTCGTGCATTCGCCACAGATAGTCGTGCTTCTTCTCTGTATCTGAAGGTTTTTGAAACGCATTCGTCTTTAGTCCTTGGGCGTTCAAATTTGAAAAGATATAGCTGATCGCTTCGTCTTTCCCACCCGCATCAAGCGCCTGCAAGACGACGATAATCCCTGTCTTACTCTCGGCATACAATCGCCAATGCAGCTCTTTCAATCGCTCCACACTGTTCGGAATGAGTTCATTCGTCAAGGTGTCATCCCCCGGTTTGTCTGGAACAGACGTCTGATAATCATCTAATTGAATCTTGCTGTTCGGTGACACAATAAAATCCTTCGTGTTCATACTCGTTCTCCTTTTCGCTCGACGTTCAACCTTGATTTACCCAAAAACTGCATAAGAAAATCCCTTCCGAAAATTTCGGAAGAGATGTTGAGAACTTAGTAGATTCCGACAGCGTCAAATGATTTCGCAGCTGATACCGCTTGTGCGCTTGTTGAACCGTAAAGGTCTTTCGCAGATTGCACGACCGCTTGACGAAGGCTTGAGAAGTTAGATGTTGGTGTCAAGTAAACATTGAGGGCACGGTAGTAGATATCCCCCATCGCCATGACTCCTACACCTTGTACCGATACGCCGTAGTGTGATCCACCATTACCTAAGAGGTATGCCGCTTTGTTGACGATACCTGAGTTGATGTGAACCCCGCCGTTATCTTGCGTCCCTGTGTAACGTTTTGAGTAGTGATCAGGGTCACCGTATGCAGCCGGATTCGACATCGAACGAAGACCGTCGCCCGCTACACCAGGTGTGTAAATATCTTCCCCTACCAACCAGTCGAAGTTTGTACCAACATTGTATTCAGCAACCGTACCTAAGATATCCGATACCGCTTCGTTGATCGCTCCCGACTCGTTCTGATAGATCAAGCCTGCTGTATATTCTGTCACGGCATGTGTCAATTCGTGAGCAACAACATCGAGTGCTCCTGAGAGGTATGTGAATGTCGAACCGTCGCCATCACCATACACCATCTTGCTTCCATCCCAGAATGCGTTGTTGTAGCTACGGCTATAGTGAACAGATGAATTCAAAGCAGCGCCTGCGTTGTCATAACTGTTACGTCCGAAGTTGTTTTTGTAGAAGTCATACGTTTTTGCAGCGTTAACGTGTGCTGAAACTGCCGCACGGTCATACGTTGTATTCAAGACGTTATCCAAATCAGCCCAAAGTGAGCCAGGGAGTGAAGTACGGTTTCTTGCATCGTACGTATAGATTCCCTTACCTCGCGTTGAATCTTGAAGGTAATAGTAAGAACCACTCTTCGTAGTTTTGAACGTCTGACTGTAACCAAGTACATCGATTCCTGTACCTGTGTACGTAGTACCCGTCACGCCGTTCGTCGGTCTCGCGTGAGCTAGTTGATCAAACTTGTTGAGTACTTCTCCCGTTCCTGCATCAATGAAGTAAGTCCAACGTGATGGTTTTTCAGCATCTAAAATGGTTCCCGTCACTTGATATGCATAGACCGACTTGTCACCTTTTGGATAGACAATCAATTCTGCTTCCGGTTCGAGCTCGTAGGCCCCTTTATGACCGACAAGCTTTTTGTAACTCGCGATGGCTTTCTTTTCAGTTAACTTGATCGACTTATGTAGGTTCTTGACCGATTTCGCATCATCAACGACAGTTTTTAATTGACCTGCTTCATCAACGACACCGACGACCACACCACCGAATACTGGCACGCCATCAACTGTCTGTTGGAGTTTAACCACTTTCCCGACTTTGTCTGACTTCGACTCAATCGTTTTGAACTCACCTTTTGACTTCACGTACTCTTTAACGATTGTTGTCGGTGCACTTTCTGATGGTTTCGTCAGAGTGCCTGACTTCAATTCTGCCGCCCCTACCAATTGTGGTACGAGTAAGACGCCTGCGATTAATGATGTTGATACAACTTTTTTCATGTGTTTCCCTCCTTTGTGATGATTCTTACTTTACACAGTATCCCATAAACCGTGTATCCAACTTTTTAATTATTTTGACAATTCACAATATTGAGTATTTAGAACCATAATTTATAAATAATCCTTTGTTTTCTACAAAAAAATCGTGCTCCTTCAGGAAAGGAGCACGATCTGTTAATAGACATCTTTTTGAGTAAAGTGATAAAACGCATACGCCAAGGCGGCGATGGACCATATAAGAATGACAAGGAGCGAAAACGGCAACGTCATTCCCTCGATGGGAGGTGCCTGTCCTTCTAAATAGGTATGAAGACCGAAATTGACGTTGACCAGGTATTTCGAGCTATCCCAATTTGAGCCGAGCGATGTCAAAAGTGGCCCAGAGATGAGGACGGCCATCATAATCCCGATACCAGTCGCCGTATTCTTCACCAAAACGGAAATCATGAGTGAAATCGTACCGACTGCGGCAACGACGAGCCATGATAGCCCCATCGACATAAGCAGATACTTCCACATCGGAAGAATATGGACGAAATCTGTGGAGAATGTTCCTGTCGCGGATGCTTGGAAACCGGTCAAAATCGGGGCTGTCCAACCATCCCACCCAAGCACGATGCCGGATATGGCGTAACTAACGACGGCGGTCACAAATATTAAGATCGATGTATAGAGGAGCGTCGTCAACCATTTGGCGAGCAAAATTTTATATCGTCGGACCGGTCGTGATAACAACGTCTTGATCGTCCCGTCATTATGTTCTCCGCTCACGATATCTGCCATCAATACAATGATAAAGAGCGGTAAGACAAGCGTTGTCCCTTGTGAGAAGAAGACGCGCATAAACGTCGGGGCACCCGGATAATTCGGGTTAATGTCATTATCCAGATAATATTGATTCTGCTGAACTCGAAACTCTAGGATTTGTCGAAACTCATCCTGAACATTTTCAGATGCGAGTCGGTTTTGTGTATCAATGATTTCTTGTTGAAGATCCACGCGCCAATCAATCGTCCCTTGCTCTTCACGTTGCTTTTCGATTTGTCGATAGTTCGCGTATGTGAACATCGACACGAGGACAATCAGGATGATGGACACGACCATCAATCGACGTTTCCGATGAATCTTGAGCACTTCATTTCGAATGAGTCCGAGCATTGATGGGTTAGGCAATGTGATCACCGCCTGTCAATGTGATGAAGAGATCCTCTAACGTTTGGACACGGCGCTCAAGTCCAAACACCTCGACGTCTCTTTCCATTAAATAGCGATTCAACTTCGCCGTCTCTTCCACGTTCATGGAAATACGAATCGTTCGTTCATCCACCACGTCCGCTTGGTCGATCCCTTCATATCCTTGCACAATCGGCAATACTTCGAAGCTATTCGTCACATGTAAGTCGACCGTTGACGCAAGTTCTTCGATTAAGGCATGGACCGTTCCTACTTTGACAATCTTGCCTCGCGACATGATGGCGACTCGGTCTGCTAACAGCTCAATCTCGGCCAGGATGTGACTCGACACGAGAACACTCAGTCCCGTTTCTTCTACGAGACGACGGATGAAAAGTCGTAAATCCCGAATCCCCATCGGATCGAGCCCGTTCGTCGGCTCATCTAATATAAGGACACGCGGATTGTTTAATAACGCTTGGGCAATACCGAGTCGCTGGCGCATCCCGAGGGAGTATGTCTTCACTTTATCATCAATTCGAGCGGTCAAATCGACGAGGTCGATGACTTCCTGGATTCGCTTATCATCAACACCCGGTAGCATCCTTGCGAAAGCTTCTAAGTTCTCACGTCCGGATAAAAATTTATACAGTTCTGGATTTTCGACGATGGCTCCGATTTGATTCATCGCTTGGACAAATTGTTTGTCGACCCGATATCCACAAATGGATACATTTCCTTTCGTCGGTTTGATCAAGCCAACAATCATTCGAATCGTTGTCGTCTTCCCGGCACCGTTCGGTCCTAAAAAACCGAATACCTCGCCTGGATAGACGTCTAACGAAATATTATCGATAATCGTCTTTTTCCCAATCACTTTTGTCAGTTCATGTAGCTTTAACGTCGGTTCCATTGTCTCACCTCTTTCTTTATTCTATCGGACAAAAGCGAATCTGTCCTATTCGAACATTCACATAGGGCACATCCATTCATTTTTGATATGATGTCTATATAGAAAGCGAGGTCAGCCCATGAAACAGTCGAAGTGGTATGCATTTTTAACTGGCGCCGTTCTCTTGACGGGAATCGCCTTATACGGTCTATGGATCGGTTATCAGGATATCGTCAATCCTCCGGAGCGAACAATTTCCGTCTCCGAAGATGAACGTCCCGAACCAGAAGGAAACGTCTACGTCGCATTAGGCGATTCGTTGACACGCGGTGTGGGGTCAACATCAGGTGCGGGTTATGTTCAACCTGTCAGTGAAGGCTTAGAAGATGAATCCATCCGTACACAAAACCTTGCCGTTTCCGGAGCCCGGACAGAGGACCTACTCGCTCAACTTGAGCAACCTGAAGTGCGCCGTACGATTGAGAACGCACGATATATCACGTTGACCATCGGTGGAAACGATTTGTTCAACCGTGGGGAAAACGTCGATAACTTCGAATCCGTTGATATTCAACAGGTGGTCACGGATGCGAAGACGAATTTGGAAACGATTTTCACTGAAATTCGCTCACTCAACGATTCGGCAACCATTGTGTATATCGGTCTATACAATCCGTTTCAAAATGATGAGAATGGACAAGCATTCAATCAACTCATCCTCGATTGGAACGCATCCGCAAAACAATTGGCGAATGCGCAGAATATCGATGTAATCGACCCGTTCGCCTACATTTCTGACCTATCAAGAGACCTTGCGACCGATCAGTTCCACCCGAGTGACCGTACGTATGAGAAATTCGCGAATGATGTACTCTTCGTTCTCGAATAATCAAAATCCTCGTCAGCTTGACGAGGATTTTTTACTTCTCATATCGAACAATCCACTGTTCCCCTTGTTTCATCATGCCCGTCCCGATCCAACCAGTTTGGAGCAACTCAACTTGTCGCCCACGATCTTCCATCGGTACATCTTGCACAACTGATGTGGGATGCCACGAGCGATGCATCTTTTTGTAAAAAATATAGCGGAGTTTCCCGCCATACTTTTCTTTCAACGCCCCGATTCGGAGTCCGAGCGTAAACTTGTCTTTCATGCTTGGAATATTGAACGGTGCGACGGTAGCGCAGACGACATCGAATCGATCATCCGATTCCACTTGTGCCATCAACAGTTTGCCTAAATGTGTCTGTAGTCCATATCCACGGAAGTCTGGATGGACGTTCGTCACTTCCTGATACAGGACACGTTCAAGCGAATCCTCCGGCCAACCGATATCCCGCCCTAGATGTTCCGCATCGATCGGTGGGATGAGCATCGCTCGAAACGCGATGATCCGACCTTCTGATCTTGCCCCAATCAATGTCTGGTCATTCAATAGTTTCGTGAACTCCTCGATGGATAGCGATTGATAATGTTCTGGTTCAGCCAATGACTGAATGACCGCATCTTGGACGGACAACAGTTCCGGTAAATCGGACAAGCCTAGAACACAAACATGAAGGGAAAGGTCTTTGATCTCACCTTTCCACATGCGATTCTTCTCCAATCACGTAAGAATCCGTCGTCAATTCACGCAACACGTCCTCATCGACGTCAATACCGAGTCCCGGACGATTATTCAGTGAGATGATTGGTAAATCATATAATAAGTTTCCGACATCTTTCCCGAATCGGAGCGGACCCGTCAACTCGACCGTCTTCACGATTTTACTCGAGAAAGCGACGTGGAATCCTGCACTCGATGCAATAGAGGATTCGACCATGGAACCGATCTGGCATTCGATTCCGGACATTTCCGCCATATGGACCAACTTTTTCGCCGGATAGATGCCACCACATTTCATGAGCTTGATGTTCGCTTTATGGGCTGCTTGCATCATCGTCAAACGTCTCATATCGTGAATGTCTTTCAGCCCTTCATCCATCATGAGGGGAACGGAGATTTTTTGTTTCACTTCGAGCATGCCTTCAAAATCATCCGCCTTGACCGGTTGTTCGACCCAATCGATGCCGTACGGTTCGAGTAGACGCATCGCTTGAACGGTATTGGCCGCATTGATCCACCCTTGATTGACGTCGACTCGAATCGGCACGTCATTTCCTACCGCTTCCCGTACCGCCTTGACACGCGCCACATCCGTTTGCACATCTACTCCGACCTTCATCTTCACGGCCGTGTAACCTTGATTGATTTGTTCAAGAGCCTCTTGAGCCATTTGATCCGGTTCACCAATACTCAATACGTGCGTGACTGGGAATGACTCATGGTACCGACCGCCAATCCATTCGTAGATGGGTTGATTCAGCTTTTTCCCGATCACATCATGACAGGCGATATCGAGTGCTGCTTTGGCAGCCGGAACACCACGAATCGCACGGTCCATCTCATCATGAATATGCTCTAAGTGCATCGGATTTTTTCCGATTAGGAGCGGAGCCAATAGATGACGGAGGACGCTGACCGTGCTCTCAGCGGACTCACCCGTCACATGCTCATCCGCCACGGCTTCCCCATAACCGACAAGTCCACATGCAGTCGTCATTTTGACGATGACAGACGGCATATCATCATAACGATGATAACTGACGATGAATGGTACTTTTAACGGAAATCGAACCGAGAAAATTTCTATTTTTTGAATATTCATGTTCATCACTCCTTTACTTCAACTGCCTGTTCCTCTATATTGTCGTTATATAGTCGCTAAATTGCAAGGGGGATTTTCAATGTCCATCCATATCGCCGTTGTCGGCTCACCATCGTTTATACTACAGGTACGGAACGGTTCTTCTTTACCCGATGTTCGAATCGAGGGATTTCCTTATGATGACCCGCGTGAAGCGAAGGACATCGCTACGAAACTCCTATTTTTTGACGGAGTGTTCTTCTCCGGTTCATTCCCTTATACGTATGCGACGGAGGAAGCGACCCTTCCATTTGCCCATCACGTCGTTCAAGATGATGTCGTGTTGTTGACGTCACTTTTATACGTAACATTGACACAACAGCTCCGAATCGAAGAGCTCTCCATCGATCTCGTTGATGCGTCACGACTTGAATCAATTTTAGCATCGTTTCCAAGCCACATGTCGCCACCGCAAGTGAAAGAACTTAGTCCGTATATGAATTTCGAAGAGTTGATTTCGTTTCATGAGCAACTTCAACGAAATGGGACGACTCGATTCGCCTTGACGAGTGTCGAGCGAGTTCATCGACACTTAGTGGAAAATGGTTTTGCTAGCCAACTCATGATTGAGCCGGAAGAGAGAATTCTCCACCACTTCCATGATTTTATTCAACAGATTCGATTGAACAAATCAGACCAGTCACAACTCGCCGTGCTCTTCTACTCGGATGCCAGTGAAGATACGCTCAACCATGTAAGAGAACATCATTATTTCGGAGGTAAATTGATGGAGTCCACTCAAGACGGTATCGTCCTATTATCGAGTAAAGGAAAGATTGACTCCGCCATGTCAAAAGGTTTCATTTTGTCAGAGGACTCACCTGGTCACGTAGGGATCGGGTATGGGTCCGATTATCAACGCGCCGTTGAACATGCCGAACTTGCCCTTCAGACGGCGAGTAATGCCACGATCCGAATCGTCGACGATTCAAAACGGATGACGTTCACCAATCAACCGGCACCGATTCATTTCCGCGTCACACAATCGCGTGTCTATGACATGATGAAACAGACCGGCATGAGTCCGACCAATATCGAAAAGCTCATTCACTTTTCAACGGACCATCTCGAGTTTACAGCGAAAGAGTTGACGAATCATTTAAACGTGACCCGTCGTACGACAGAGCGACTCATCAAAAAATTAGTTGATGCAAAACTCGTTCATCGGATTGGCGAAGAGATGAGTTACAGCCAAGGTCGACCTCGCAACGTCTATAAATTTCAATTCCCGGTCGATTGACGACCGGGAATCGTTTTATTGAGCTGCTTGTTCCACGACAGGTTCTTCCTGTTGGATGACCGCCATGCGTTCAATCGTATATCCTGTGAAGGCATAGAGAATCGAAATGACCGGTACGATGAAATTTAAGACGGCGTATGGCGCATATTCGAACGCCCCGACCCCGAGTGTTCCGAGGATGAAGACCCCACACGTATTCCACGGGATAAACACGGATGTCAACGTCCCTCCATCCTCGAGGGCACGAGATAAGTTTTTCGACTGCAGTCCCATTTTTTCATAAGCCCCAGCAAACATGCGTGACGGAACGACGATTGAGATATACTGCTCCGAGCAGGTCGCATTCGTCGCAATCCCCGCTAAAATCGTTGAAGCAATCAACGAACCTGCCGTTTTCGCCAACTTCAAAATTTGGTTCATAATGGATTGTAGCATCCCCGAATATTCTAAAATCCCACCGAACGTCATCGCGACGATGGTCATCGAGACCGTGTACATCATCGCATCAAGACCACCTCGGCTGAAGAGGTTATCGACCAGTTCATTACCCGTATCAATGACATAGCCACTTTGAAGAGCGCCTACGCTGTCTGCAAGCGTTCCGCCTTGAATGAACACCTGAGCCAAGAAACCGAGTGCAATCCCGACGACGAGCGCTGGAATCGCCGGCACCTTCTTTGCGACGAGTAAAATGACGGCGAGTGGAACGAGGAGTAACCATGGTGAGATGACAAAACTGTCCTCTAAAATCGTCAATGTCTGTGTGATTTCAGACGAGTCTGTCGAAGAATCTGCAAATCGTCTACCGAGCCATGCGTATACCCCGAGTGCAATGATGAGTCCTGGAATTGTCGTATAGAGCATGTGCCGAATATGTACAAATAAATTCGTATGAGTTAATCCTGCCGCCAAGTTTGTCGTGTCTGACAAAGGCGACATCTTATCCCCGAAGTAAGCTCCTGAGATGACAGCCCCCGCTACCATCGGCGCCGGTATCCCCATACTCAGCCCGATGCCCATCCCCGCTACTCCAATCGTCCCCATCGTCGACCATGAACTCCCGATTGAGAGCGCGACGACCGCACAGATGAGACAAATCGTTAACAAAAAGTATGCCGGTGAGATGATCTTCAGTCCGAAATAGATCATCGTGGCAACAATTCCTCCACCGATCCATGCCCCAATCGTCAACCCGACCAAAATGATGATGACGACTGCCGGTAGGGCGAGACGAATCCCTTTATACATCATCTCTTCAATCTCTTTCCACTTGAACCCGTGACGCCAGGCGACGAGCGAAGCGACCGCTGTCCCGACGATGAGCGGGATGTGTGGTCCTTGACCGAGCTTAACGATCGAGATGAGCATGACGACGATCATCACCCCAAGTGGCAAGAGTGCCCACCCTAATTTCATGTCTTGCTTGTTCCCCGTTGTTTCCATCTAACTTCCTCCCCCATAGCGAAAATTCAGAATTGTCGTTATATTGTCGCTAATAACGTTATGATAGCGCTTACAAGGAGTGGATGCAATAAAAAAATGAGTGGACAGACATCTGTCTATCCCACCCATCTTGATTTATGTTGCTGCAATCCGGAGCGCATCCGCGAGCAGGCGTGCCCCATCTTCTAACGCGTCACGGTCAAACGTCATATGCGGATGATGAAGACCTGGACCTAAATCAGCGCCGATGCCAATCATCGTTGCATCAAGTGACGGTTTCTCGACGGTATAAAAATGAAAATCATCGCTACCTGACGTGACGATCCGTTCAACGAGAGCCGACTCACCGAAGCGTTTCTCAATCGCTCGCTTGGCGATTTGGCTAGACTCTTCCCCAACGACGGCTCCCGGTGTAAAGTCTTGCCACTCCCATTCAAGTTTCACACGATGAAGCTGACCGACCTGGAGTAACATGTCTTCGACACGATTGCGCAGTTCGAGCAATTCTTCATTTTGTTGGGCACGGACGTCAATCGAGAACGTCGCATTTCCTGGAATGATGTTCATGTTGTCACTCCCGGCGTGTACCTTCGTCAACTTGACAGAGTGCGGCTCAAACGGTGACAAGTAAATGCTTTTAAGCATGTGTTGAATCGTGAAGATGACATCGAGTGCGTTTTGTCCTTGATGTGGTCTCGCACCATGCGCATCATCCCCAATGACCTCTCCCTTTAAGAAGAAGGCAGCACCATGTTGAATCGCCGCCGCATATTGTCCCCTTTTCAACTCTTCTTGTGGACGTAAATGGATTCCGAATAGTTGCGTCACGTCCTCTAACGCCCCTCGTTCGATCATGGCGAGCGAACCATTCCCTTGCTCTTCGGCAGGTTGGAAGATGAAACGAATTCGCTTTTGTAACGTTTCGTCTTTCAACTGTTCGAGCGCACCGAGTACCATGCTGATGTTCGCGTCGTGCCCACATGAATGGTTCGCTCGAAACGTACCGTCCACTTGTTGCCATAACGCGTCGATATCGGCGCGGACCGCAATCACTTCTTCTCCCGATCCAATCTCCGCGATTACTCCGGTCACGTCCTCAAACGTTCGATGGGGAATCGACCAGTCTGATAAGATGGATGCGATTGTTCGAGTCGTCTCGACTTCTTTCCAACTGATTTCTGGATGAGCATGGAAATGCTCAAACCACTTGAGTACGCTTGTCATATGTATCTCCACACCTTTATATTTTTTGGACACCTTTGATCAAAACCCATTGAAGCGGGAGTCGTCCCCATGTAATCCATTTCGGAATGACCTTCCCACCGATTCTAGATGGCTTGACGGCCATGTTGATATTTGCCGGGAAGACGGCGATAAAGAATGCCGGTAGCGTCCGTTTCACGAACGATGTTCCCTTGTTGAGTAAGAGCATCGCCCCGAACACGACTTCAACGACTCCGCTTAGTTGCACCATCAGTCGGCGGAACGGCCAAGATTTCGGAATAATCGACATGAACGCCTTCTTTCTTACAAAATGTAAAATTCCTGCCCCGAATAGTAACACCCCATATAAATTTCGTACCATAACTCATCCTCCTTTTGTATAAGCATAGCAAAAAAGGCGGGCATGTTGCCCACCTTTTACAATGCAGAACCGTTCGCGTTTTGAATCTCGACTTGAACCGTCTCTGTTTTTCCGTCGCGGATATATTCGATGTCGACCGTTCCATCCGTATCGCGAATCAATTCACTGCGGAGGTCGATGAAGGAACTAACGTCTTTGTCATTGATTTTCACGATGACGTCACGTGCCTCAAGACCTGCTTTCGCAGCCGAACTGTTTTGCTGCACTTCTACAATGATTGTTCCCGCCGTTACCGATTCAGGTAAGTTGATTTGTTCCGTCAAGTAACCTGGAGGGAACTCTGATACGTCACGAAGTGATACGCCGAGTGACGGATGATTCACTTCTCCCGTCTGTTCGATTTGATTGATGAGCGGAAGGGCGATGTCGACTGGGATCGAGAAGCCGACTCCTTCAACTTCTGCCGTCGCAATCTTCATCGAGTTGATCCCGACGAGTTGTCCTTCTTCGTTGATTAACGCACCACCTGAGTTACCTGGGTTGATGGCCGCATCGGTTTGAATGACCTCGGCATTGAAATCGGCCTGTCCGTTCTCATCTGTATCGACCGGTACGAGACGAGACGTCGACGAGACGACACCACGCGTCACGGAGTTCTCGAATTGTCCGAGTGGATTCCCGATGGCGATGACCGTTTGTCCCGGTTTTAACTCACTCGATTTGCCGATTGAGATGACGGCCGGTACTTTATCAGCGTCTACTTTCAAGACGGCCAAGTCATACGTGGCGTCACTTCCCATGAGTGTGGCATCCGCTGTCGTGCCATCATTAAACGTGACCGTCAACTTGTCCGCTCCGTTGACGACGTGATGGTTCGTCGCGATATATGCCGAGTCTCCTTCTTTTTTGTAAATGACACCTGACCCGACTCCAGCCTCGACCGCCTCACTTGAGAAGCCGGTTTGGGCGAAGTTGTTCACAGTCACGACGGCAGGTTGAGCGGTCGCGACGGCATTCGTGACCGAAGAATCGGATACGTTCGATGACGTCTGGACCGGAGTCCCTTGCGAGGTCACGTTCGTGTCACTCACACTCGTAGCTGGTTGGTCGATAAACGGATATGCGATTGCGCCCGTCAACAACGCCCCGATGACCCCACCGACAAGTCCCGGGAACATACGGCTGACGAATGACGGTTTTGTTTGTGTTCGTACCATTGTCTCTTCTCGGTTGGATGAACCGAGTTCTGTATCTAACCAATCTTTTTGTTGCTCTGATTCATGTAATTGATCGTGTTCATTTGATTGATCGTGACGATCCATAATGATTCATCTCCTCTGTGTTATCTTCTACCCTTACTATAACGAAGAGGAACACTCATTTATGAAATGATAAATGAATTACAAGATTCTTCACATTTTACGTCATTTCATTCAGACAATCACATTTCTTAGCGTGCCGAGACCTTCAATCGTCACTTCGACGGTGTCACCCGTTTGAAGATACGTCGGTGGCGTCATCCCGTGCCCGACCCCGGCCGGCGTACCAGTCGCGATGATGTCACCCGCTTCAAGCGTCATGCCTTTCGATAACGTACGAATGAGCTCGTCAATCGGACGAATCATATCGGCCGTCGTTCCGTCTTGGCGCGTCTCCCCGTTAACACTTGTTTTGATTTGGAGAGGGAATTGAAGTTCGTCCGATGTCACGATGAATGGTCCCATCGGACAGAACGTATCGAGTGACTTGCCACGGAAAAATTGGACATGTTCTTTTTGCACGTCTCGTGCCGTCACGTCGTTTAGAATCGTGTATCCGAAAATGTGTTCTTCGACCGATTCGATGTCTCGCCCCGACTTTCCGATGATGACCGCGAGTTCGCCTTCATAGTCGAGTTTATTCGTCAATTCCGGATGGCGCTCAATGACCGCTTCCGGACCGACGACTGAAGTCGGTGCTTTCGTGAAGATGACGAGTTTCCCCGCTCCCGCTGTATCCATCTCTTTCACGTGTTCTTCGTAGTTCTTACCGATACAAATCACATTTTTCAACGGTCGATACGGGGCGAGTAATTTTACCTCCGTCACTCGGTATGATGGCGCCACGTCCAAGTCGATATCCGGCTCGAACTCACGGGCGATCACTTCTAATAAGTTAGTCGTATGTACTTGATTGCTGACATCAAAGACGAAATCGCCCTCGATGATCCCCACTCGTTGCTCTTCCTGCATCTCAAAACTACACCATTTCATCTTAAATCCCCCTTTTTCAACATTATACAAAAAATCGAGACACCTTTGCCTCGATTACACTTTATTCAAAAAGATGATTCGTTGATTACTCGATCCCCGAAAGCTGAGTCCCATATCTCGTAGCGACTGCTCGTAACGACCGTCAACGAGCACATCTGCGTAGTCTAACACGGTTTGAACGGCTCCGTCCTGCATCGCTACCAACTGTTCGAGCGTATAACCGGTATACACCCATACGTTTTTACCGAGCGACTTACATGCCACGACGAGTTTTGCTAGCTCTAATGATTGAAGAAACGGTTCACCTCCTGAGATGGTCACCCCGACCCAACCACTGTGCTTGACGCGTTGAACAAGTTCCTCTACTTCGACATCCTCACCGCCGGATGGATTCCACGAGGAAGGATTATGACACCCTTTACAGTGGTGTGGACAGCCGGCAGTAAAGATAACCGTCCGAATCCCTGGTCCGTCAACTACGGATTCTTCAACGACGGATAGAATGCGCATCGTGTTTCACCCTCGCCCGCTCTTCTTCTCGTTTCGCTGTATTCCAGCGGTCCATCGTCCCGACCAAATAACCGGTGATGCGGCGAATTCGTTCGATGTTTGTATCCTCGCCACAAGTCGGACAGGATTCGTCAATCAACCCTTCTAAGCCACAATTCCCGCAGCGATCGACCGGATGATTGATCGAACCGTATCCGATGTCATGTTGACGCATCAAACGAACAATCGATTCCACCGCTTCCGCGTTGTGGGCAAGAGAACCATCGACTTCGACATAAGAGATATGTCCCGCGTCACACAATGCGTGATAAGGTGCCTCGATTCGGATTTTCTCACGAATCGATACAGACTGATAGACCGGCACGTGGAATGAATTTGTATAGAAGGCACGATTGGTGACATCTTTAATCATCCCGAACGCTTCCTGGTCTTTCGTCACAAATTTACCTGACAATCCTTCTGCCGGTGTCGCGAGCAATGAGAAATTCAAATCGTATGATTCGGCCGCCGCTCGCATCCGATCAGCTAAGTGTGTGACGATATCGAGACCGAGTCGTTCCGCTTCACGCGACTCAGCATGTGTACTGCCCGTCAACACCTTCAACGTTTCAGCGAGTCCGATGAAACCGAGTGAGAGCGTTCCTTGTTTTAATACGTCTCGGACCTCATCCTGAATATGTAACTCCTCACTTCCTCGCCAGACCCCTTGTGTGTAAAGGAAACGAAATTCTTCAGTGCGACGCGTGCATTGATACTCGAAACGCTCGACCAACTGTTCGATTCCGATGTCGACATATCGGTTGAGTATCCGGTAAAAATCCGAGATCGACTCCGATACAAGTGCCATCTTCACCAAGTTGAGTGTGGAAAATGAAAGATTGCCACGTCCGATTGACGTCTCCTCCCCATGTCGGTTTCCCATGACCCGAGTGCGGCAACCCATATATGCCACTTCAGATGCATGCGTCCCATCATAGTAAGTGGCATTGAACGGGGCATCGATGAAGGAAAAATTCGGAAATAGCCGTTTTCCTGTGACCCGACACGCTTCACGGAAAAGATCGACGTTCGGATCGTCCTCCCGAAAGTTGATTCCTTCCTTCACTTTAAAGATTTGAATAGGAAAAATCGGAGTCTCTCCGTTCCCTAACCCACGTTCCGTGGCACGAAGTAGCTCCCGAATGAGAATGCGTCCCCATTTTGACGTGTCTGTCCCATAATTGATTGAGACGAAAGGCACTTGCCCACCACCTCGTGAGTGCATCGAGTTCGCATTGTGAATGAACGCCTCACACGCCTGATACGTAGCCGAAATCGTCTCTTTTTCCGCGAGTGTCTCCAATTGCGTTTCGTCCCAGTCAACAGGTAACGATTGAAGTCGGCTCAGTTGACGCTCATATGTCTTCTCGACATACGGTGCCAAGTCGACGTCAAACATCGGGAATGCCTGCCCCCCGTGCTGCATATTTTGATTCGCTTGAAGGATAATCGATGCGAGTGCCATGGCGGAGCGAATGTCCTTTGGCGACCGGATCGTCCCATGTCCCGTATGGAATCCATCTTTTAATAATTGACCGAGTGGTATTTGACAACATGTCGTCGATCCTGTGATGTAATAGTCGGCGTCGTGCACGTATAAATAGTTATCAGTGACGGCCTGTTTTGATCGTTCCGACATCAAATATGTCTGCGACAATTCTTTCGACACTTCTGAAGAGAGCCGTGCTAGTTTCCCAAGTGGAGACTTTCCGTCCACATTCGCATTTTCTTGTACCAAGTCTTGGTCTGGTAAGACGCAGACATCCTCATACAACTGCAGTAATTTCAAAACCTATCACCTCACTATATATGGATTCAAAACATACACATTCGTTTTAAGAATCCTATATATAGATTATGACACGTTTTTTTTCGTATCGTCACGAGTCGATCTTGTGACAGTTTACGTGTGCGCATACATCAAAAAGAGCCTCGTCTTCGATGGGACAAGGCTCTACGTTATATGTGACAAACATCATTTATTTAGCAGCTTTCACGACTTTTAATTCGACTTCTTCCTCTAATTCTTGTGCCTCACGGAGACCTTTCGAGTTCAACCACGTATAGATGGCTCCCATGAAGAGCGCTCCGCCGATGATGTTACCGAACGTTGCAGGAATCAAGTTGTGAATCGCACCTGCCATGCTGATCGTCTCAGGGTGTGGGACGACGAGCGTCAAGGCGAACAAGACGAAGTTGGCGATGACGTGGTCAAATCCTGAAGCGAAGAAGACCGCGACAAGGAAGATCATCGAAAAGATTTGAGCGAACTCATTTTTCATTTGTTTCGGTAAGAAAATGGCAAGACAGACCATCCAGTTACAGAAGATGGCGCGGAAGAAAATTTCGACCGTCGTATGATGCATTTTACTTTCAACAACGGAGAACAACCAGTTGTTCATCCCGAGTTCTTGGATGACGCCAGTCGGTGCAAGTAGTAAGGCGAATAAGATTCCCCCGAGTGCGTTCCCGACGAAGCAGAGCAACCAGACGAGCATCGTATCACGGAGCGTCGTATAACCACGAAGCGTCGACGTTGTGAAATACATCGTATTCCCCGTGAACAACTCAGCTCCCCCATAGATAATCATGACGAGCGCGATCCCGAACGAGAAGCCTCCGATGAGTGTCGTGAACGGAGATTCCGCTAAATACATACCGTTGACGACTTTCAGCGTGAAGATTGAGGCAAAGCCGATAAAGATCCCGGCTAACATTGCCCGTAAAAAGTATTCCATTGGACGATAATGAATCATTTGCGAGGAAGCCTGTGCTTTTTTTCGCAATGATTCGAGTGCATGGATTTCCATTGATGCCATGTCACAAACCCTTCTTTCTGAATAATTAAATAGGAAAGTATCAGTTCTAATATGTGAAATCATTAACAATATAAACTGTACAGTCTCTGTTGGCAATCCTGTCTTGCATGAATTGACAGAGTGTTCACATCGTAATCGTTTACATATGGCGGATTTGTGACAAACAAAAATTCTCCCAATTTTCGGGAGAATGACAATCCAAATCTCTTTAAATCATAGTGAAATGTTCATCAAGGATATACCGTTCCGATTCAATTTTTTTAAATGAATCTTAGCGGTAACAGGAGACAATACGAGATGACAAGCAAAGATTTCCTATCCCGCTAACTCGTTACTATCGATGCTAATACCCTCCATGAAGTAAGCACGTTATTACCTTGTCAATTCTTTAATCAGCACAATTCGATCATTGCATTCATGTATCGGCATTATACGTTAGAACTTGTATAAATTGCTGCCATCATAATTCATTCTCATTTAAATAATCAATATCAAATTTATGAGGTATATATTTTGTCAGTTCTTCAATAGACTCATATTTTTTTTCATTGGTAAATAAAATAAATCCAAGTCCATCTCCATCTACTTTAATAAAAGAAGTTGGTATACTCATATCAATTAAAGGTACAAATTGAGTTCTAGAGAACAACCACTTCCCATATTTTTTTAAAGTGAAATTCAATCTATCTTTAAAGATAATGTTATAAAACCCATTTTGAGCAGGCATCCAGTACGTTTCGTTAATCAAAAACCTTAAATCTTTTTCGTTTTCAATTTTTGCATTGCAGTAATAAAAAGAATTTTCATCCTCAGCGCAATCGTTTATAGAATATTTAATTTTCCTTGAATCCATTTTTTCAACCATCTCATTATCCTGACTTATATTTTTAGATAATATAAATGTTATGACTATTGGATATACATTTTGGTAAACCAAAAAATCAATTAAAGCTTTTTTGTTATCGTTAATAGTTAAATCATCATAACTAGTGATCTCATAAACCTTTTTAATTTCATCTAAAATAATATAATTATCTAAATTATCTCCAATCTGCTTATGTAGATGCTTCCTTTCAATAATTGTAAGCTCTTGCATAGTGATCACCTTCCGATACTAAAAATAAAGAAAAGCTTCTTAATAATTACGTTATCAGTTGTAGACAAGATTAGCGAAACAATACTGAAAAAAGAGGAGCATCGCTCCATCTAGGGACGATGCTCCTCTTTTATAATCGAATTGCTTATTCTTTATCCTCAGTCGATTCTTCTGTTTCTTCAGAAGATCCTTCTGAAGCTTCTTCTTCAGTCGAACCTTCCTCTGATTCAGTTTCTTCCTCTTCCTCAGCAACCGGCTCATTCACAGAGGCGATGTGCATATCTGGTTCAGAGACAATCGTGTACGATTTATCTTCTGGAAGATCCGCTACCGTGACCGAGTCACCGATTTCGAGGTCTGACACGTCAAGTTCGATGCGTTCAGGGATGTTGGCAGGTGTCGCTGCGACCGTCACTTTATAAAGTGACTGGGCGAGATATCCGCCTTCTTTGACGCCTTTCGCGTCGCCAACGAGGACGATATCCGCTTCGACTTCTGTCTCTTCATCCATCTTCACGGCCATAAATTCGACGTGCTGATAGAAGTTTGTGAACGGGTCCGTTTCCGATCCGTGCACGAGCGTGTTGATCTTGTTTCCATCGAAATGGAGTTCGATCAAGGCGTTGTCACCGTGGTCTCGAAGAATTTTACGAAGGTCCATCTCGTCAAACACGATTGGCGTGCTGTCTACTTTGTATCCATAGACAACGCCTAACGCTTTTCCTTCATTACGCAACTTCGTGCGTAGTGATCGTGGGCGTAATTCTCGTTTTGATACTTGAAGTTTGTTCGTCATTTTCTTTTCCTCCTACATGGATATACATTTCATGTCGACATCTTGAGGGTGAGGCAGTGAAAAAGCCACCTCTCAACCTCGATGCGTTGAGTGACATGTGTATAGTTTTCCCATGAGGGCTCCTGCATAAACGTTACATCGTGTTAAAACAAGGTAACAAGACGATTACATGACGCGTTTGAACAACTTCTCGAGTTCATACGTGCTCCACTTCACGAGAATCGGTCGCCCGTGCGGACACGTAAACGGAGACGTCGTTCGACTCAAATCATCAATCAATTGTCGCATCATCTCCATATTGAGTGGATGATTCGCTTTGATGGATCGTTTACACGCCATGAGGATTGATGCATCTTCGCGATATTTCGCGATGTCGATTGACCGCTGTTGAATGGCCATCTCCACTAGATCACGAATTGTACCCTCTAAGTCATGTTGAGGATACCATGTTGGAATCTCGCGCACGAGGAACGTGTTTCCCCCAAACGGCTCTAACGTGATGCCGGCATCCGCTAGAAGCGGGAGCACTTCTTCGATGGCGAGCGTCTCTTCTTGCGTGAACTCTAACGTCAGCGGAATCAACAGGAGCTGATACTCTTTTTCCGGACGTCCTAACTGCTCATAAAACAACTCATACTTGATGCGTTCCTGGGCGGCATGTTGGTCCATCACGTACATCCCGTCTTCCGCTCCACAGATGATATAACTCGAATGGAGTTGCCCGATGACGTCTAACGCCGGAAGACGCTCCGACTGATGTACAGGCTCTTCGACCTGTTTTGGTTCGATCATCTCTGCCTCCGGTTCATGAACGAGCGGAGCCGGATTCCACTGGGAAGGAGACGTGAGCGACTCTTTTCGCTCCCGAGGAATCGGATAGTTCCACTCGACGGTGTCGGCTTGTTTAGGTTGCGGCTCCATCGAAAAGTCGAGTTTCGACTGTTCGGACGGTGTCACACGTTTCGGCTTCGCTTCTTGTTTCACAGACGGAATGAGACGTAGCTCCCGGAGTGTCAATTGAACGGTCTCCCGAATGAGCTGGCACAGTTCTTTTTCTTTCGACAAACGTACTTCACGTTTTGTCGGATGGACGTTCACGTCAATCAACATCGGATCCATCTTCACCTCGAGCACGGCAATCGGATAGCGTCCGATTGGTAAGAGCGTGTGATAGCCTTCGAGCACGCTTTGGGTCAGCGCAAAGTTTTTGATGCTTCGACCGTTTAAGATGAGGGTCACATATTGTTTGTTCGAACGGGTCACTTCCGGGCGGACGAGATGCGCGCTCAACGTATAGTCGTTCGTCTTACTCGACGCCGTAACGATTTGTGCGGCGACTTGGCGACCGTAGATGGCGAGCATGACTTGCTTCAAGTCCCCATTCCCGTTCGTACGCAACAATTCTTTTTCTTCATGGAAGACGGTGAAACGAATCTCCGGATGAGACAGCGCCAATCGGTTCAACGTATCCGTAATGCTCGCGAGTTCAGTCGCCGATGTCTTCAAATATTTCAGACGGGCCGGTGTGTTGAAGAAGAGCTGACTGACCGTGATTTCGGTCCCGACGTTCGTCGCCGCCGGATTGGTCGCTGTGACGACACCGCCTTCAAGCGTCATCTCGAAGCCATCTTCATCTGCTCGCTTTGACTTCAACGAAACGTGGCTGACCGACGCGATCGAGGCGAGTGCCTCACCGCGGAAGCCGAGCGTCCGAATGCGAAACAAGTCATGCTCGTCACGGATTTTACTCGTCGCATGCCGCAAGAAGGCTCGCGCCGCGTCTTCTTCATGGAACCCATGCCCGTTGTCACGGACTTTGATGAGACGGATACCCGCCTCTTGTAAGTCGACGTCCACTTTCGTCGCTCCCGCATCAATCGCATTTTCGACTAATTCTTTGACGACGGAAGCCGGTCGTTCGACGACCTCCCCGGCTGCGATTCGGTTCGCGAGTTGTTCCGGTAACTCTCGAATGATTCCCATCGACTCACCCTTTCTTTGCGGTCTGTTGCAGTTCATACAGCGCCTGCATCGCTTCGATTGGATTCATTGCCAACAAATCGAGTTTGAGCAGTTGCTCCCGTACGACGTCATTCGACTCGAACAATGACAACTGGCTGACTTCTTCCACTGGTGGAGAAGGTTGCTCGTTCAAACTCGGTTTCGTTGCTTCGGATTCGAGTTCTGACAGAATCGTCCGAGCCCGGTCAATCAATGAATCCGGAAGTTCAGCCAATTCCGCCACGTGAATCCCATACGACTTGTCGGCACGTCCTGGATGTACCTCATGGAGGAAGACGACTCGTCCATCTCGTTCAATCGCCCGGACATGAACATTCTCAAGTGTCGGAATCGAATCTTCGAGCACTGTCAGTTCATGATAGTGCGTCGAAAAGAGTGTCTTCGCTCCGATTGACGAAGCAATATACTCGACAATTGCCTGTGCAAGTGCCATCCCGTCATACGTCGACGTCCCGCGACCAATCTCATCCAATAGAATCAGACTATGATTCGTCGCCTCGGTGACGGCTTGGCGCGTCTCAGTCATCTCGACCATGAACGTCGACTGGCCGCTCACCAAATCGTCCGCTGCACCGATCCGTGTGAAGATGCGGTCAAAGAGCGGGAGTTCCGCCGCTTCTGCCGGGACGAATGAACCGATTTGATGAAGGATTGCAATTAAGGCAAATTGACGCATATACGTCGATTTACCGGACATGTTCGGTCCGGTGATGAGTAACATTTGACGTGTGTCGTCAAGCGTCAAGTCATTGGCGACATATTCGCCTCGCGGCAAGACCGTCTCAATGACAGGGTGACGCCCACGTTCAATTTGGACGTGAGATGTCGTAACTGGGCGTACATATTCTCGTCTTTCCGCTACAACGGCAAGGGCGAGGAGAACATCCAACTCACTGAGTGAACGGGCCAATTGTTGAAGGTCCTTCGTGTACGTCTTCACTTCTTCGCGGAGCGCGACAAACAAGTCATATTCGAGCGTACAGCTCTTCTCTTCCGCACCTAAGATGAGGGCTTCCTTCTCTTTCAGTTCTGGCGTGATGTATCGTTCCGCATTCGTCAACGTCTGCTTCCGCTCATAACGCCCTTCTTCGAGCAACTTCGCATTTGCTTTCGTCACTTCCAAGTAGTAACCGAATACGCGGTTATACCCGACCTTTAACGACTTGATGCCGGTCGCGATGCGTTCCTGTTGTTCGAGGTTGGCGATCCACGTTTTCCCGTTCGATTTCGCTTCTAACAGTTCGTCGAGCTCATCCGAATACCCGTGACGAATCATCCCGCCCTCTTTCGTCGAAATCGGGGGTGAATCGACGAGGGCAGCCCGAAGCTGTTCACTCAACGTCTCGAACGAGTCGAGATTCTGTTCGATTTGTTGCAAGCGATCGGCTTTCACCGTTTGTAAGAGTGACCGGACGGCTGGCATCCGCTCGAGTGTGTCGCGTAGTTGGACGAGGTCTCGCGCATTCGCCGTCCCGTACCCGACTTTTGCGACAAGGCGTTCGATATCGTAGACTCGCTTCAGCTCTTCTTGTAGTTGATCGCGCAACATGAAGTCGTCCACCAAGTTCTCGACGGCGTCCTGTCGCTCTTTGATGCCTTGCTCTGTATAGAGTGGCTGTTCGAGCCAACGCTTCAACAAACGACCGCCCATCGCCGTCGTCGTCTCATCAAGGAGTGAAAGGAGTGACCCTTTCCGTTCTCCCGAACGAGCCGAACGGAACAACTCAAGATTTCGGGCCGTATTGGCATCGAGTTGCATATGCTGTTCAACCTCATAGGCGACAGCTGGTTGCAAGTGGTCGAGCGAACGTTTCTGTGTTTTCGTGAGATAAGCGTACAACAACTCAAACGCCGAACGCTGCGCCTCATCTTTCGCACCTTGCGCGAGTGGACTCTCCCGCTTGTCCACTTGAATCGAAAGAGGAATCCCGGTCTGTTTTAACAATTCAGCGAGTCGTTCGTCTTCGACGATGATCTCGTTTGGGAGCAATCCTTCGATTTCGCGTAAGACGGCCTCTTCTGATGAGAGCGTCGTCAACCATGATTCCCCCGTCGTGACGTCACCGCGAGCAATTCCGAATCGTCCTGCGACGTCCGAGATGGCGACAAGATATCGGTTCTCTTTTTCACTGAGTGACGCCATGTATGTACCTGGCGTAATCACTTGGATGACTTCCCGCTTCACGAGTCCTTTCGTCGCCTTCGGGTCTTCCGTCTGTTCACAGATGGCGACATTGAATCCTTTTTCGATCAGTTGTTCGATATAAATTGCCGCGGAATGATGCGGAACGCCACACATCGGGATTGGATGCTCGGCCTGTTTCCCGTTTTTTGAAGTGAGCGTGAGCTCTAACTCCTTGGCGACAATTTGTGCATCTTCAAAAAACAACTCGTAAAAATCACCGAGTCGATAGAATAAAAAGGCGTCCGGATAGTCGGCCTTGATAGAGAAATATTGTTTCATCATTGGTGTTTGATGGACTTCTTGCATGTTGATTCACCTCTAGAAAGTACAACAGCTGACCATCGGCCAGCTGTGTCGTTTTAGTATCCGCAGCCGCCGCGTGCTTGTTCAGCCGCCATGCCGCTCCCTGTCTTCCCTGCAAGGACGTCGCCGTCCGTCGATTCGATGATGCGGTCCGTCACGGAGTTCGCGAGCGTGACCGTCACGTATTGAAGTAAATCGTTCACTTCGACTTGTGTTTCCTGGAAAGCTTGAACGACTGGAATCGAGTCAAGTTCTTCCATCGCTTTATCAATCTTTTGCTCGACTTTCGCAAGTGCTTCCGTCTTGCCATAGTGCTTACAGTTGACGGCTTCTTTTTGTAAGAACTTGATTCGTTTAATCAACGTCTGTACGCGGTCACTTCCGTTCACTTTCGCTTCCGCTTCCTTGAAACGCGCCACTTCTGGTGTTTGTGCTAATACGTCTGCCAATTCTCTTGCTTTTGCAATTACTTGTTGATCGGTCACCATTGTAAACCCCTTTATGTCTATAATGTAATCGTGCTCAATGGCACGTGAATGTTCTTTCTCATTCTAACATGAACGATTCGGAAACGGTACTAGCGGGATTCGAGGATTCTCGTAACATATCGACGTGTGGAATACTGTCTTCTTGATACACATCACTCGTCCGTTTGAAGCCAAACGATGCATAAAAAGGTTCCACATACGTCTGCGCTTGCAGATATAATGTCTCATGACCGAAGTCCTTGATTGCCGCATCCATCAAGAGGCGGGAATACCCTTTCCCTCGATGCGTCGCTTTCGTGACGACACGTCCGATGGCGACCGGAGATGCTTCCGTTAACACGCGAAGCGCAGAGACGATCTCTCCGTCTTCTTCCATCCAATAATGGATGGCTGCTACATCCTTCCCATCCACCTCTTGGTACGGACAGTTCTGTTCGACCACGAATATCTCAGTTCGTAATGCCAGTAAGCGATACAATTCAATCGTTGTCAGTTCATCAAACGCTTTTTTCTTCATCAATATCCCCCTAATCAATCGTCACCCCGAGTGCCCGGGCGACATGTAATCCGCTCGTCATCGCGCCAATCGTCCCTGCTCCCGGAAATACAGTATCCCCGCACACATAGAAGTTCGGCAAGTCGGTACGATAACTTGCCGCACGAAAGAGTGCATGGCTTGGCGTCTGGGCATACCCCCCAACTGCTCCATGTGGACGCTTCGTATACTTCACCCATGCCCCGGGTCCACCAGGAAGAAGTAGTGACGACTCTCGGTCCCAAGCGGGAAACGCAGTCGCGACGACGTCGACGAGACGATTGGTCCAATCTTGTTCTAGTTTCTCATATGCCACCCGGTCTTTCCAATCTTGCCATTCTGATAAATCGATATGTGTGGATACCGTGATGGTTCGTTCCGGTCGTTCTGTCCGTAACACGTCACCTGGCGCGGACATGGAAATGAACGCATGCCCACTCGGTAATCGCTCGTGATAGATTTGTTGAAACAGCGGTTTCTGTCGACACACATCCTCAGGCAAGACGAGATAGAGACTGAACGTGCCCCATTGCGACTGCTTCAATTGTCTGCGATATTGTCGTTTGAAGCGTCGTTGTTCTTGTCCTCTCAGAAGCTCGCTCGTCCGCTCAATCGGGATGGCGGAAACAATGACATCGACTAGTTCAAGTCGTCCTCTTCGATCGGTGATGAGCCATCCATCCGTCACCTGTTCGATGGATTGGACGTCTCTCCCTAATTTCGTTTCGCCACCAAACGTTCGGACGGCGCGCTCTAACGCATGAGCCAATTGATACAGTCCACCTTCCACATAGTACGCCCCTTCGTGATAGACTGACAGCGCCACTGCACCGAGTAAATGACTCGCTTCTCTCGCACCGGTTTGCAGACTGTCGAGCAGAACGCCATCGATAAATCGCTCGAATATCGTACCGTTTAGTCCATGACGAGCTAACGTGTCACCGAGTGGCCTCTGGAGTTTCAGGAGCGCCGTAAGTTGGTTCGGTCGGAACCCCTTCATTGCGTATACCATATCCAATGTCGCGCGAAATGGAAGTGCCGGCAACTGCTGAAACAACGGACGAATCCTCTCAAAATCTCCCCACACTTCTCGGTAAAACGCATGGATTGACTCATAATGCTCTGAGAACACGCGACTGAGCTCCTCAAGCAGGCGCTTTCGATCGCGATAGTAAGTGACGGTGACGTCAGGAAATTGAATGTCCATCACCTCGTCCAGTAACGTCACCTCGACCGATTCGCCCAATTTCTGAAGGACACGCTGATGGACTCCGCCTTTTTCAAATCCCATTCCGAGTGTCGCGCCTGCCGGGAACAAGTAGTCATCCCGTTGAAATTTACCGGCACATCCGCCCCATTCACGTGATGCTTCTAATACAATCACATCATGCCCTTTTTGTTGCACGAGCGCAGCTGCCGTCAAACCTGCGACACCTCCACCTATGACCCCGATTTTCATGTACATCCCTCCTCTCTATATCATACCCGCTCATTCAAAAACTTGAAGAACTGAATTGGTTTTTGAGATTCCAGCGTTCTTTTGAAGGGAACTGATTCTCTTATGCAGAAATAGTTTATATCTGAAAAGGTAAGGTGATGAAAATGCGTAGTCGTGTCATGGTCTATTTATTGATTCCAATTCTCATCTTTATTGGTATACTGATTACCCCGCCTTCCGAGGAATCGCTCAAGCTCGCGACGATGACCGTCGTCAGCATTCAAGAGATGATTCCTTACGAAAAAGAGTATACGGCACAAAAAGTGCTAGAAGAACGAACGATGGACGACAAATCAGCCATCATCGAAGAATGGCGTCTCGAACAGGGAGCGAGAACGTCTTATAGTTATGTGCTCAGACTGAGAGGATTTGACCATGTGACACAGATTGATGCAGGCGCAGCCAACACGAGATCGGACGGCTATTACGCGATGCAGGCGCATAGCCCAATCTTTGAGACGGACAAGCCGGTGTCCACGAACTATCCGATTGTCGTGTTCAGTTCGGAACAACGTCTCGTCATCGGACAGATGGATGTGCGGGTCATTTACGAAGAGGACGGTCAATTGAAGAAATGGATTGTATTGGAGGATGAATAAGAGTAGATGAGCAGCTTAACGATTGATAGCAATCTAAATATGAAACGCATCATAATCATCGGTTCTGGTGGTGCGGGGAAATCCACACTCGCCCGTCAACTCGGTGAACGATTACATCTCGATGTCTATCATTTGGACGCCCTCATGTGGCGACCGGGATGGGTGATGGCACCAAGTGAAGAACGAATTGACATCCAACAACAGCTTGTGAAGAAAGATCAATGGATCATCGATGGAAACTTCGGGAACACGCTTGATTTACGTTTACAGGCAGCAGATACCGTCATTTTGATCGACCTTCCACGCATCGTCTGTATATATCGTGTCCTCAAGCGAGTCGTCCGATATCGTGGTACGACACGACCGGATATGGGCGCATCTTGTGAGGAAAAACTCGATTTCGCATTCCTCAAATGGGTGTGGAATTTTCCCGACATACAACGCCCACAACTGTTACAACAGATTCAACAACATCCGACGCAACCTCATTTGATTCATTTGAAATCGTCACGGGCAGTTAGAAACTATTTACAATCAATATAAAACGCTTTCATCTTGAAAGTGTTTCTTTTTTTAATAATTTTGTATATTTATGCTTTACAATTAATAATCATACATTTACACTTAGTCTCATCTACAACAGGGAGGCATTATACACATATGAAAAAATGGTTATTAGCAAGTACACTTATGTTGAGCGCGGCTTTACTCGGTGCATGTAGTCAAGAGACAGAAGGTGAAACGGCAGACCAAAAAACGCTCGTAATGGGGACGAGCGCCGATTACTTCCCATATGAATTTGTCGATACGGCAAACGGGGATGCGATTGTCGGATTTGATATTGAAATCGCGGAGACGATTACAGAACGTCTCGGTTACGAATTGAAGATTGAAGATATGGACTTCGGTAGCTTACTCGGAGCCCTCAATAGCGGGCGTGTCGACTTCGTCATGGCCGGGATGACGCCAACAGAAGAGCGTAAAGAGAATGCGGACTTCTCAGACATCTATCTTTCCGCGACAAACTTGATTATGACAAAAGACGGGTCACTTCAGGCAATCGAAGATTTGTCTGGTAAGAAAATCGGTGTCCAAACGGCTTCAATTCAAGAAAACATCGCCAAAGAACAAGCACCTGACGCTGAACTCGTATCGTTGAACAAGATCCCTGAAATCGTTCAAGAATTGAACACAGGTCGAATCGATGCGATGGTCATCGAAGACACGGTCGCACAGAAATATTTAGACCAAGATGACAGCTTCTATACATTCGCTTTGAAAGAAGATGGCGAAAAAGGATCAGCTGCTGCCTTCAAATTAGATGATGAGTTACGCGACCAGTTCAACGAAGAGTTGAACAAAATGATGGAGTCAGGTGAAATCGATGAATTGGTGAAAAAATGGTTCTCGATGGAGCCAACTGAATGAGACAAATCGAGCTTCCGATCTATCCCGTCGTTTATCCGACGGGACATCGGTTAAACCAAAATGAAAGTCAATTCCCGTTACCTGACCGCATCAAGAATCAGCTTGATTCGTTGACGTATGATGACTTACACGAATATCCGGTCGAACCGATCAATGAATTGTTCGAACGCTACGCTGCGTACGCCGGCGTCACACCCGAGCAATTACTCGTCGGTTGTGGGAGTGATGAGATGATTCATGTCGTGACGCAAGCATTGCTCGCACCACATGACATCGTCTTGTCTCCGGCACCTGACTTTTCGATGTATCCCATCTTCACGACCATCGCACACGGTCATCATGTTCAAGCCGTTGATTTATCGTATGAAGGAATGGTAAAGGCGATTGAGACGCATCATCCGAAGCTTCTTCTTCTCTCGAACCCAAACAATCCAACCGGAAAGCTGTGGACCGTAGAAGAGTTGACGCATCTCGCCTCACTCGTGCCATATATCGTGGTGGATGAGGCGTATATGGACTTCACACCAGATGCGAGCATGGTCCCGTTCATTGCCACCCTTCCGAATCTCATCGTCCTTCGCACGATGTCAAAAGCGTTCGGATTGGCAAACGTACGAATCGGATTCATGGTGACAAACTGCGAACTCGCACACTATTTCCGTCAATTCATCCCGCCATTCAATATCAGCGGAGTGAGCGCGAAAATCTGCAATATCTTCTTAAAAGATGCGACTTATCTTCAAGAAACAATCGAATGGCATGACGAGATGCGGCAAAAGTGGGCGCAAGCCTTCGAAACCATCGGTCAATTACTCCCTGCCACGACGAACTTTTTGTATGTCGAGCTCGAGCAACCTGAAGCAGTTTGGGCCCAATTGACTGACTTGAACGTACACACGTCGAAACAACCGACGGGGATTCGGGTGACGATTGGGGACGAGGCGGCGCTTCATCTTGCACATACAGCTATTCAACAATACATGGAAACAAGTCATGTAAAAAACTCCTGAACCTCGTGTTCAGGAGTTTTTGTCAGTCGATCGTCTTGATCACGCGTGCCGGATTTCCTCCTACGACCGTTCGAGGCGGAACATCTTTTGTGACGACGGCACCAGATGCGATGACAGCCTCATCCCCAATCGTCACTCCCGGATTGATGATGGCCCCACCACCGATCCACACCCGGTCTCCGATGGTCACGGGTTTCCCAAACTCATATCCGGAGATGCGCTCAATCGGGTCGATTGGGTGTGTTGCCGTGTAAATATGTACCCCCGGCGCAAGCATGCAGTCATCCCCAAACGTGATGGGACAAATGTCTAGAAAGATACAATCAAAATTCGCATAGAATCGATCTCCTACGTGGATGTTATACCCATAATCACATTTGAAGTTCGGCTCGATATAATACGACCCTTTCGTTGAACCGAGTAACGCACTAAGAATCTCATTTCGTTCTTCCAACTCATCAATCCCTGAACGATTGAATCGTTCAGTCAATCTCCGGGCACGCTTACGGTCTGCGACGAGCGTTTCATCACCAGCTAAATAGAGTTCACCACGAATCATCTTTTCTTTTTCTGTCATGTTCATCCCTCCTCACTTGTAGTATAGAGGATTTTTGAACGGTATAGGGAATAGAGATAAGGATGAGCAGAAGGAGGCAGATCATATGAAACGAATACTGGAATGTCGGGCAAGTGATTTTATCACGTTTAATCGTCAAGATTTAGTCGAATCGATTCGAAAAGCGGAAGGACGAACGGTCATGGCCGAGGTCATCCCGACGGTTCAGCCACTTTACCCAGAAGTGACAAATGCAGAACTCGCACGAGCATTCGGCGCCGACTTGATTTTATTGAACATGTTGGATGTGTTTCACCCTTACATTAAAGGACTTGAAAGTCATGCGTTGTTCGGCGAGATGCCAGGTGATGAGATGAGTGACCATCCGATTCTGGAACTAAAACGACTGATTGGATTGCCAATTGGAGTCAACTTGGAACCTGTCGATTTTTCAGAGAAGTCGTCTGAAATGAATGACGTGAAACGAGGTAGACTCGCTTCAATCGAAGCGTTCCAAAAAGCGTCTGAGCTCGGAATCGATTTCGTCTGTCTGACAGGCAATCCGAATACCGGAGTTACGAATGAAGCCATCGAACAAGCAATCATCCAAGCGCGTCGTGAATTCGCAGGGGTCATCATTGCTGGAAAGATGCACCAGGCCGGAGTCGGCAATGTGTTGGACCGTGACGCATATATCCGCTTCTTCGAAGCTGGTGCAGACATCATTCTCCTGCCTGCTCCTGGCACCGTACCTGGTGTCCGTGAAGAATCGTTCTACGAACTCGTGCAAGAACTGCAAGCGCTCGGCGTTCTCACATTAGCGGCGATTGGAACGTCACAAGAAGGCGCAGATGTCGCGACCGTTCGGGAGATCGCACTCTCTTCAAAACGAGGCGGAGCGGACATCGTGCATATCGGTGACGCCGGATTGTCTGGGATTGCCGTCCCAGAGAACATTCAGGCACTTTCAATTGCCATTCGCGGGCGACGTCATACATACATTCGCATGGCTGCTTCGGTGAATCGATAATACAAAAGAGGAAGGAGCGGTTCTCCTTCCTCCTTTCTTTACCATTCCGTGACGTCGCGACGAGGTTTTGCCGGTGTGGTTGTACCGTGACGTTTGGCGAGTAACGCTTCCACATCCTCTAAGCGCACACCTTTAGCTGCCAATAAGACGAGCAGGTGATACAGAAGATCAGCTGATTCTTCGACCAAATCTTCTTCCGTCATGGCGGCAATCACGACCTCGAACGATTCTTCACCGAACTTCTTGGCGATTTTTTCAACGCCCTGTTCAAACAAATACGTCGTATATGAACCTTCTTTCGGTTCATCTTTTCTGGACTTGATCAATTGTTCCAATTCATGAATCATACGTTCACCTCCGTAAAGAAACAGCTTCGATTACCGGTATGACACGTCGGACCGTTCGCATGAACACGAACGAGAAGCGCATCCTGGTCACAGTCGACATGGATACTGACGACGTCTAGTGTGTTCCCGCTCGTCTCCCCTTTCATCCACAGCCGACCTTTTGAACGAGACCAGAACGTGACAACCCGTTCGCGTAGCGTCTGACGGATTGCCTCATCGTTCATATATCCGAGCATGAGGACCGCCCCGTCATCGTTTGAGACGATGATGGCCGGAATCAGTCCATTTTCGTCGAAACGAACCGCATCGGCAAGTTGTGACTCGTGCATACGTGCTTCACCTCTTCTACTGTCGTTTTTCGGTCATGTAAGATGGAGGCAAGTAGTGCGGCATCGACCTTCTCAAGCGCTTCGACTACGTGCTCGGCATTCCCTGCCCCACCGGACGCGATAATCGGAATGTCGACGACTTCACGTAACTGTTCTAAAATCGCAAGGTCATAACCGCTCTGCTTTCCATCTTGGTTCATGGACGTGACAAGGAGTTCACCCGCCCCAAGCGCGGCCACTTGTTTCGCCCATTCGACGGCCAACAGGTCCGTCTTCTGTTTTCCACCATATGTGTACACGTAATATTCGCCATCTTCAAACTTTACGTCGATTGCGACGACGATGCATTGAGAACCGAAACGATCGGCCGCTTCACGGATGAGACTTGGGGATTCGACAGCGAGCGTGTTCAACGATACTTTGTCCGCCCCTGCTTTCAACAGTGACGAGATATCCTCGAGTGAACGAATCCCACCACCAACTGTCAGCGGGATGAATACTTTCCGCGCCACCGCACTGACGACATCGAGCATCGTCTGGCGACGCTCCGTACTTGCCGTGATGTCGAGAAAGACGAGTTCATCGGCTCCGGACTCGTCATAATATTTTGCGATTTCGACCGGGTCACCGATGTCCCGCAATTGAACGAATTCAATTCCTTTGACGACACGTCCTTCCTTCACATCGAGACATGGAATAATTCTGCGTTTAAGCATAACGCGCCTCCCATTCAATCAGTTCTTCGATGCTCACCTTGCCGGACAGAAGTGCTTTCCCGACGACAGCCTCATCAATTTTGGCCATCTTCAGCTCCATCACGTCCTCTTCTGTTGTCACGCCACCAGATGCAATTAATGTGACATTGACGATTTGACGTAACGCCTTCATGCGAGAAACGTTCGGTCCGTTCAATTTCCCGTCAGATCCGATATCGGTATACAAAATCGTCTCGATACCCCGTTTGACGAGATCTTGAGCGACCGAGATGTCATCAAGTTTTGTTGCTTCCTGCCATCCGTTAATGGCGACCTTCCCGTCATAGGCATCGAGTGCGACAGCAACTCGCTTCCCGTACTTTTCAATCGCCTTGTCTAAAAAGTCAGGGTCCGTGAATGCCTTTGTCCCTAAGAGGACACGGTCCGCGCCCGTTTCCATGACCGCATCGAGTGAAGCTTCTGAACGAATCCCGCCCCCCGTTTGAACAAGGAACCCGAGAGACTTCGCATAACGGACGACGTCTAGGTGACGCGGCTCGCCTGCCTTGGCCCCTTCTAAATCGATCAAGTGAATCATCGGGACTTTATCTTGCCACGTTTTTAATAATTCATACGGATCCCCGTATTGTTCTTCCGTGGAAAAATCACCTTCCGTCAAACGGACAATCTTGCCTCCGATCAAATCAATGGCGGGTAGTAATCTCACGTTTGACCGCCTCCTTCCATTCTTGAAGTAAACTGAGACCGAACGTCCCGCTCTTTTCCGGGTGGAACTGCATGCCTGTGACGAGCCCTTTTTGAACGATTGCCGGAACTTTCTCACCCATATAATCAGCTGCCGCCACGATGTAATCGTCGGCCGTCACGGCGTGGTAAGAGTGTACAAAATAGACATCCTCATCACGAAGGATCGAGTTCCATCCAACGTGTGGAAGACGCTTCGCTCGCATCCGCTCGACCGTTCCCGGAATCAACCCGAGACCTTTTGTCGGCATACCTTCCGTGCTCGAATCAAACAAGAGCTGCATCCCAAGACAGATTCCTAAAAAAGGTTTCTCCGTCGCCATCTTTTGAAATAAGGGGATGAGTCCCGTCTGTTCGAGTGATTGCATCGCTTGCGGAAAAGCACCGACGCCAGGAAGTAAAATAGCATCCGCCTCTTCAATTTGGCTAGCATCATTCGTGATCACGACGTAGCAACCGATGGCCTGTAACGCACGTTCGACGTTAAATACGTTTCCCATACCATAATCGATGACTGCTACTTTCATCCTTCGATCCATCCTTTCGTAGAAGGGAGGCGATTCGTTCCATCACTCGAGATCGCCTCGGCAAGCGCTCGTCCGAACGCTTTGAACAACCCTTCAATCATGTGATGTGAGTTCGATCCATACAGGACAGCTAAATGCAGTGTGAGTCGACCATTCATGGCAACCGCCCGGAAAAATTCCTCAGCGAGTTCGGTATCAAAATCGCCAAGCTTCGGATTGCGAAGTTCTGCCTGATAAACGAGGAAGGGGCGTCCTGACACATCGACGACCGCTCGCGCTAGCGTCTCATCCATCGGCATATAATTCGACCCATAGCGGCGAATCCCGACTTTGTCTCCGAGTGACTTGGCGATGAGTTGACCGAGTGCGATCCCCACGTCTTCGACTGTATGATGAGCATCGACCCACGTATCGCCTTCCACTTTCACGTCTAAATCCATCTGACTGTGAAAAGCAAGTAACGTCAACATGTGATCGAAGAAGCCGACCCCTGTTTGAATGGAGCTTTCTCCTGTCCCATCTAGATTGACTCGAATATCAATTTTTGTCTCTTTCGTCTCACGCTTTAGTTCAGCTGTTCTCAACAGAATTCACCTCTTCAATCGTTTGTCGAATTAAGGCATACGCCTCATCTGTCCCTGCACTGACTCGTAATCCATCCGGAAACGCACGTACATGGACCCCTTTTTCAAGAAAGCGGGATGCCCATCCCTCACTGTCATCCGTTTTAACATAGATAAAGTTGGCACGGCTCGGTAAAATCTCACCGATTGAGCGTAACAACTCGGTTAATTTCTCACGTTGCGTCGTGTGGAACTGAATCGATTCTTGAATATATGATTCATCTCGTAAGACGACGTTGGCAACAGCGGCACTGAGTCCACTGACATTGAATGGCGAACGGAAGCGATCGATCTGTTCGATGATCTCTTCAGATGCAATCATGAAACCAATCCGGAGGTTCGCAAGACCAAACGCTTTTGATAATGTCCGTAAGATGATGACGTTCGAATGTTCGTTCAAGCGAGATACAAACGAGTCCTCCATCGTGAAATCGATATAAGCTTCATCCACAACAAGATACGGTACACGTGTCGCCATGTCAGACAATTCGTCTAGTGTCCAAATCTTACCGGTCGGGTTATTCGGATTCGAAATGAGAACGAGTTTTGGCTCGGTTGCTCGAATGACCTCAATCAACGTCTCGTAACGCAAACCCTGTTCGTCCGGTTGTGTAAAGTGCCCTCTGGCAATTTGTGTGTAGATCCCATACATCGAAAAATCGGGGGCCGGTGCGACCACACGGTCTTCCGTATCCAAAATTGCCTGACTCAAGATGGCCAATAGCTCATCGCTCCCGCTCCCGACCATGAGTTGTGTCGGCTCGACTCCCGCATAGTCAGCATAGCTCGCTTTTAAAGCAAGCAATTCTTCGACTGGATAACGGCTGAGCGCTTCAAGTGACACTTCTCGAATGGCTCGTTCGAGACGTTCTGGTAACGGATACTGACTTTCATTTTGATTCAGCGCATATCCTGATACCGCATGAGGCACATAGCGCGGGATGTTCTGATAGTTTCGTCTCATACGTCCTCCATCCGAACAGCCATCGCACGGGCATGTCCTTCTAATTGTTCTTGTTTGGCGATTCGAATCGCGGCCTTTGTAATCGTCTCATCCAGTTCTGTCATCTCAAGGAATGTCTGACGGCGATAAAAGTCATCGACCGACAGTCCACTAGAGAAGCGGGCCGTCCCGCTCGTAGGCAAGACGTGGTTCGGTCCAGCGATATAGTCTCCAAATGCTTCGGCCGCCTCATGTCCGAGAAAGAACGAACCACCGTGACGAATCGCACGCATCAACACCTCAGGATCTTTGACGGCCAACTGGACGTGCTCCGCGGCCATCGTGTTCGCGTATTCGATCGCATCTTCTAGTGATTTATATAAGACTCCCCCACGTTTCAATGATTCTCTGGCGATTTCTTGACGTGGTAAGAGTGAAAGTTGTCGCTCTAGTTCTTGCTCCACTTCATTACGAAGCGCTTCTGTCGTGACGAGTGCGATTGCCGTCGCCTCGACGTCATGTTCTGCTTGTGCGAGCAGGTCGGCGGCAACCCACTTCGGGTTCGCCGTTTCATCGGCAATGATCAACACTTCCGACGGTCCGGCGACGGAGTCGATCCCGACGATGTGTGAGACGAGCGCCTTCGCCGTCGCAACATACGCATTTCCGGGTCCGACAATCTTATCGACCGGACGAATCGTTTCTGTCCCATATGCAAGTGCGGCAACGGCTTGGGCACCTCCGATTAGAAAACATTCATCGGCACCTGCGATTTTTGCTGCAATCAAGAGGGAAATGTCGATCCCATCTGCTTTTGGTGGGGTGACCATGACGACTCGTTTAACACCGGCCACTTTCGCCGGAATGATATTCATCAGGACGCTCGACGGATAGACGGCTGTCCCACCCGGTACATAAACCCCTACCGAATCAAGTGGCATATAACGTCTCCCAAGTCGGAACATCGTATCTTCGAACACATCGTCTTGTCGGACTTGGCGCGCGTGGAAGGCGCGAATCCGTTCTGCCGCTAAGGTCAACGCTTCCGTCAGTTCAGCATACGCTGCCGGCGGGGTAAAGCGAGACAAATCGACAGACTCGATTTGGTCGACCCCATCGAATTGACGTGTCCATTCAAGGAGTGCTTCATCTCCGCGGGCCTCTATCGATTCCACGATCGGTTTCACGGCTTCGGCCCAAGCTTCGCGCCTTGAGCGATTCGTTTCTGTACTCATGCGTTTTCTTCCTGACTCAGCTTTCGAATCCACGCCTTCAATTCGTCAGGCTGTTCCGCCAAAGCTGTCTCACTCGTAATGAATTTTGCATTGATTGAAAAAATCGTCTCGTATTCTTCCAAGTCGTTTGCAGCCAACGTCGCGCCCGTCTCGACGATGTCGACGATGCAATCAGCCAGTCCCGTTAACGGAGCAAGTTCGACCGACCCGTTCAATGCGATGACTTCTACGTTTTGTCGCTTTGACGCAAAGTGTGAGATGGCGATATTCGGATATTTACTCGCCACTTTTAATTTTTTCGTTCCATTACGTCGAACTTTTGGACCACAGACGGCCATTCGACAGCGACCGAACGGTAAATCGACGACTTCGAGTACGCCTGGCGTTTTCTCTCGTAAAATATCACCGCCGACAATGCCGACATCTGCCGCTCCATGCATCACATATTTATAGACATCGTCCCCTTTGACGAAAATGAATTCATGATCTCCTGCTTGTACCGTCAACTCACGTCCCCGCTTCTCCGGCCATACGGGTAAGTCACGTTCGACAAAAAATTGACGGGCTGCTTTTTCAATTCGACCTTTCGCGACCGCTACTTTCATTTGATCACCTCATCTAACTGTTCTAAATCGAGCGACATGCCGAACGCTCGTCTCGAGTGTCCGAAATGTCCATAGAGTGAATCATATCGTCCTCCTGAAAGGACACGCTTGCCTTCCACACTTCCCGTCACGGTCAATCCTGAGTAGTAATCAAAGTCTCCCGTTTGACCGAAATCGTATGACACCTCTAAACCGATGGTACGTAAGTGTTTTACTGCCTCGTCGACTTCATCGATGGCTTCTTTTAAAGATTCCGGTGCCTCAGCCCGTAATTCTTCGAGTGCAGAATTCCCAATTAAAAAGGGTAGCTTTGCAATCAATGGATAGCGATACGTCTCTGCTAATTCACGCAATGACTCTAAGTTTCGAAGCGCTAAGATTTTACGGAATGTCCGTTCCTGAATGCCTGTCTCTTTCGCGATGAGCGAGATGACGGCCGCTGACCCAATTTTGATCGTCAAACGTTCAGTAGGCAGGACTCCTTCCGTCATATCGAGAAAGGATTCAATTAGATGACTGTCCTTCTCTTCGCCGTCGACCCATTCGAGTCCAAGCTGTTGCCGTTCATGCGGTTGCCCTGAATGCTTGACCGTCCGACGATAAACGGCCCCGGCGTATGCGACACGCATCGGTTTATGACCGTCTGCTAACTTTCTTGCGATTTGCAATGTATAGTCAGGGCGCATTACGAGGAGTTCCCCATCATTCCCGAATAAACGATAATAGGCAGACTCGTCAAAGAGTGCCAAGTTTTGATAGTGGGAATAGTATTCAAGTAACGGCGGGTCGATGACGGCATAACCGCTCGACTCTGCCTTCTCTAAAAATGACAACATCCAGCGCTTCGGTCGAATGACATCACCTGACTGTAGTTCATACCATCCTTCTGGAATTGAACCTTTTGAATTTGACCAAATCATGATAATCACCCTTTATCTTATTATCACTTTACCAAACTAAAGTATTGTGTTAAATTTATCAAACAGAGAAACAGCTGTCAACCAATTGAACTGAAAAGGACGTGTAACGGATGTTTAACTTTACCCATGATGGCCATGTGCATACGCCATTTTGTCCACACGGTACAAAAGACCCGATTGAACATTATATTCAAGTCGGAATCGAAAAAGACCTGCAAACGATGACGTTCACGGAACACGCACCGTTCCCACAATCGTTTATCGATCCGGTGCCGAATCAAGACTCGGCGATGTCGGTCGACTTACTCCCTGATTATCTCGATACGTTACGTCAGATGAAAAGGCAGTATGAAGAGGTGATCGAAATTAAAATCGGATTAGAAGTCGACTTGTTGCCGCATTTTGAAGAAGAGACGATTGCTCTCTTGAAACCGTATGCCCCATTACTCGATGAGGTCATCTTGTCACAACACTTCTTATTAATAGATGGTGTATATATGCCGGTCGATTATTCTGCTGAGACGTTTGATGAACTGGTTCGAGCGCTCGGTTCATTCGAGAAAGTGATGAAAGCATATTATGAGTCGATTGAACATAGCCTCAAATTTCCATGGGAAACAATTAAAGTCGCTCGGATTGGACACGTCGACTTACCGATCAAGTATCAAAAAAACTATGAGTGGAGTCGTTCAGAAGTAAAAGAGGAAGAAAGACGTTTACTACAGATGATTGCTGACCGGGGGTTCGGACTTGATTTCAATACCGCCGGACTTAGAAAACCAGATTGTGGTGAACCATACGTAGCAGGACTTGCAAAAGTTGCAAACGACTTACACATCCCTTTCACGTTAGGTTCGGATGCCCATCTCGCTCAAGACGTGGCGGCAGGATTCGATATGATTGCACAAAAAAAAGCCACGTTCCTATGAACGTGGCTTTTTGACAGCGATCTAGCTATCTAGATCCCCATGCTTATGGTTGACAACGATATGGCGTTCCATTTCTTCATCTGTAAATATCATACCATACTAAATAATAGATGCAACAAAAAATTGGGTGAATTGATTCACCCAATTGAATTCACATCGCTGCGTATAACGTTTTCAAGTCGTTTGTTGCTGCCTCGTCCATTTGAATAGCCACGAGCTCAACGTATTGGAGCGCTGGATCTTGATCTTTTGACAACGCGACAATTTCAGCGGCTGCTTTGTCTAAAGCCAATAAGATTCCGGATACTCCGAGTGTCGGATAATAACGAAGGAGCGCACGGACATGTTTAATCTCTGACACTTCATTTCCGTTTATCGTCAACGATTTGACTGCCAGCTCCTGATGCATGCCAATCGCAAATTTATCTTCCCACACTTCTTCGAGTGTGATCAACGCCTCTACATCATATGCACCATCTGTAAAGCGAACGAGTTTTTCCATGAGTAAATTCCCCTCTCTTGAATCTACTTTTATTATATAAGAGATTTTAAAGAGTATATTGTGAAATATTGAACATTATGTGTAAAGTTTGTCTCACTTCAATTTGAACAAAAAAAAGGCCCCTCCGAGGAGGGGCAAATAATGGAAGAGTAAAACACCATTGGCAGTACATTAATAATATATCATCTAATGAAAACGTTTACAATGAATTTTTGTACATTTTCTCAAGTGGCATATGTAACACTTCAATCCCGCTCTCGCGCATCAATTCCAACCCATCCCCATGTTCATAACCAACGGCATAAACGACTCGTGCGACACGTGCCGCAATCAAGGCAAGCGAACAGGCATGACATGGCGAATGTGTCACATACGCCGTCGCACCAAATGCATTCGTCGAATCGGCAGCTAACTTTCCGATCGCATTGATTTCCGCATGAATTTCATGTTGTTTCGACCAGTGATGATGATCATAAGGGTCCGTACACTTGATATATGTCACATCATTCCGGATGAGTCGTGCCGGTTCATTGACCATATCGAGGTCCGTCGATGCAACATAGTCGGCATGCTTGTAAAACCCATCTTCTTGCTTGATATAGATTTCATTACAATTCGTATGACCCGATGGGGTACCATTCAAGCCGATTGAAATCGGTTTTTCGTCTTTTACAATCACACAGGCCACGCTCTTCGAGGCACACTTCGAGTGCCGCTCGGCCATCATATCAGCGAATAGTAACCACGTCTCATCCCATAGTCGTTGTTTCTCCACGCAAGTCCCTCCTCGTAGAAAAGGAAAGTCTGATTGCTCAGACTTCCCCCTTTAATATCCAGTGTCCTTTGGTAGTTCTTTATTTTTCGAGGCAATCTCGATGACCTTCTCTTTCAATTCGTGCTCCATGCGATCGAGTTCACGTTCAGCGTCACGACGCTTTTGCTTTCCTTCTTGTTGGATCCGTAATGTCTCATCTAATGTAGAAAGTAAATTCTCGTGAGCGACTTTCAGTGATTCAACAGAGACGATCCCTTTTTCATTTTCTTGTGCGATTTCAATCGATGAGTCTTTAAGCATTTTCGAGTTCTGCTCAAGCAGCTGGTTTGTCGTCTTCGTCACATCCTGTTGCATACGAAGTGCCGTTTTCTGACGCGTCAAACTGAGCGCGAGAACGACTTGGTTCTTCCATAGCGGAATCGTGTTGACGACCGCCGACTCGATCTTTTCAGCAAGGATTTGGTTATTCTGTTGGATGACCCGAATTTGCGGTGCCATCTGGAGGCTGATTGTACGACTCAATTTTAAATCGTGCAACTTCTTCTCAAAACGATCTGCCAGTTGAATCATATCGTTCAATTGTTGAAGCTTTGTTTGATCTTTAGAAATTTCCACTTCTTGACGTAACGGGGCAATCTCATGCTCGCGTACGTGGTCAAGCTTTGTCTCACCCGCAGCGATATAAACGTTTAACTCTTCGAAATACCGCTTGTTCTTGTCATACATTTGATCGAGCATCGTGATGTCTTTCATGAGACCAAACTTCGCACGGTCAAGATTATGAATGACTTCTTCCAAATAGACATTCATTTTTTCGAATTGAAGTTTATAGTTTTCTGCTTTCTTCTTCGCACGACCGATCAGTGGGATGTTATCCATGAAACTTTTCTTCTCCGGTTGAAGCATATCTGGATCCATCTTGCGGACGTTTTGCATCAAGTCAGACAACAGTTTCCCGGCTTCTCCTCCATCTTTCATCCGCACTTCTGTCAAAATTTGATCAGAGAATTGTGAAAGTTCACGTTGGACGTTCGAACCGAATAACATGACAGAATCTGTCTTCTTAATATCAATGGATTCAGCCAATCGTGTAATACGCTCACGATGTTCTTGAGGCACGTCCGGTTTCGCTTGGATGGCTGGTACTTCATGTGTCTGGGAAACGGATGACCATTCAACAGATGGGTCACTGAACCCCTCCGTCTCAGTTTTAGTTTTCGTATCAGAAGTTAGTTCTTCTTCCGGCCATGACTGCCAGTTCGTTTCATTCGATGAAGTCATGTTTCTTTCTCCCTTCCGGCTGATCAGACAAGACGCGCTCCATCATGATCAGTTCACGTTCAAAGTCTACGGCATCATCTTCGAGAAGACGTCCGCGTTGCTCTTTAAATTTATCGACAATTAGTCGCATATTTGTGATTAATTGTTCTCGAGTCTCTTCTTGAATGACGACTCGTTTTCCTTCAAGTTCTTTAAATTTCAAGACGACCGAGACGAGGGAATCTAAATAGAATGTGAACAGGTCTCGAACATGCTTGGCATCTTGCGGATTCTCAAAAAGCTCTTCGAATAATTCGTGCGCCTCTTTTGAGACAGCCTTCATCTCACGTCTTACTTCTACATCCTTAATTTCAGGAAGCACGCGATCGATTTGTTGTAATTTCTCATATCCTTGTTCGATTGTCCGTTGCAAGAATTGAAGTTCCAAATCATCTGTTGCCTCAAATTGACGTGTCGGCATCGGTTCTTCAATCGGTTTCAAAATTCTAGAACCGGTAAAGGATTCTTCCTCATCCAGCAATAGTTTCTTTTTGGCACGTTTCGCTACGGGAGTCGGTGTTCGTTGTCGATTTCTGCGTTTGTTCGTTGACCAAACTTCGTTCAAAACGAGCGCCCCTACTATAATGAATAACCAGGAGAAATCGAATACGTTAATGGCAAAGTATATGACTGCCCCAGTCAGGGCCCATTTCATCCATGTTTTCATTCTTTTCACCTCATCTCATGTTACTTCTATTGTACATTACGAAACCTGTCAAAAAAAGTTTCGTCATCCCTATCATTCTACCATAATAAAATTTGTTTTATCTCCGTCGCTAGGCGTAGAAACACCGCCTATATCGACTTCATTCCCGTTGCGCTATGAAAAAAACCGTAGACCTTTAAGCGTCTACGGTTTGTCGATTAAGTTGTCATCCACGTTGATACCATGACAATTGCGACTGTCACCGGAATCACGTAACGAATGAGCGCATGCCAGATCGGATAAAGTTTCTTACCTGGTTCTGAGGTTTGAATCTCATCCTTTAAAATACGTTGATCGACGACGTAACCTACAAAGATCGATGTCAAAAGCGCACCTGTTGGCATCAAAATATAGCTAACAAGGTAATCCATAGTATCGAAGAACGTTCGTCCATTCCAGATATGCAAATCACTTAATAATCCGAACGATAATGCAGATGGAACGCCTACCACAAATACAAGGATGGCAGCCGATACCGTAACTTGCTTTTTCGTCCAAGTCGATTTCTTTTCGTTCAGACGGTCCGTTACACCAGCGACGACCACCTCTAACATGGCAATCGATGATGTGATGGATGCGAAAGCGAACAATAAGAAGAATAACACCATGAAGAACCCACCGAGTGGTACTTGGTTGAAAACTGCCGGTAATACGACGAAGAGTAACGCCGGTCCCTCTGCCGGATCAAGTCCAGATGCAAATACTGCTGGGAAGATGGCTAGTCCAGCCAATAGCGAAACCGCAATGTTCAACAAGACAATCATGTTGGCAGATCGATTCAACGTCCCTTTCGTTTTAATATAGGACGCATACGTCAGCATGGCCGCTACCCCTAACGATAAGGAGAAGAATGCCTGCCCAAGGGCGAACAGCACGGATTCTCCAGTCAAGGCAGAGAAGTCAGGTTGTAAGAAGAAGCGAACACCTTCCATCGCACCGTCAAGAGTCAACGAACGAACGACGAGAACGATGAAACTGATGAATAAGAGCGGCATCAAGATTTTGCTCATACGCTCAATTCCCGCTTCAACGCCACGTAAGACAATCAAAAGTGTAATCAAAAGGAATAGAAATTGTCCGAGTACAGCAATTCCAGGTGTAGAGACAACGTTCCCGAATACGTCTCCAAATTCGTCAGCGGTACGTCCGCTTAAAGTTCCACTTAAACCGAGTCCGATATAAATGAGGACCCATCCTCCAATGACACTATAGAAGGAAAGTAACAAGAAACATGCGATGACGCCTAAGTAACCAATAATGGTCCAACGACCGTGCCCCAATTTTTTGAAGGCAAGAAGTGCCGTCTTTTGAGTCGAACGTCCAACGATGAATTCACCAATCAATAATGGCAGACCGAGTAATAAGGTGAACGCCAAAAACATGAGTAAAAAGGCACCGCCTCCGCTAGTTCCGGTTACATATGGAAACTTCCATATCGCACCTAAACCGATTGCCGACCCTGCGGCAGCTAGAATGAATCCAATTTTTGAGGCGAATGAATTTTGCGCCATGATTACCCCTACTTCCTGATTTTCATTTCATTTTCATAATAATAGTGAAATACTAACATGGTTCTAGGGTGAGAACAACAAAAAAACAGAGAAAAGTCTGAATACTTTTCTCTGTTGATGCTTTATGGTGTTAAAAACGTTAGGGCTCTCTCTAGAATCCGAATTGCCAACCGATCGGTTTCAAAGTGTTCACCATCGACATCGATGATTTGAGACGTACTTAATTCTACTTCGAGATGTGTTGCCTGAAAGTGATTCCATTCCGTCGATTTTTGATCGAGACCAAATTGTTGGGCTAATAATTGTCGAATCATCGGAAACCCGATTGCAGAACTATGAACGACTTCTAACAGTCCGTCTGAAAAAGATTGCGTCTCGAGTTTAGTTGGAACCGTACCGAGATAACTTCCGTTTCCTACATATAGAAAACTCACATCTCCTTCATACAGAATTTTCTCACCTTGACGTAATCGAATCGCAAACGGGTCTGCTTCACGGAATTGGCGGATGGTCGCTAAAAAATATCCGATGGAGCCTAGTGATTCTTTTTCATCCGGATCGATTTGGCGTGATGTATCGGCAATCAAGCCGACGCCGACAAAGTTAAGTGCGTACATCTCATCGACTTGAATGACATCCACATGCTGCTCGTGATTTGATTTGATGATGCTCGCGGCTTGCGTCGGTTGTATAGGAAGCTCAAGAGCCCGAGCGAAATCATTGCACGTCCCTGCAGGAATGATTCCAACGGTCGGACGTTTTTCCCGCTCTAAAGTCATCAATCCATTCACGATTTCATTTAACGTCCCGTCTCCCCCAATGACAATCAGATGGTCGAACGATTCGCTTGCTTCCGCAAATCGGAGAGCGTCCCCAATCTCTTGTGTTTTCTTAATGATGATTTCTTCATAGAGCGATTCAATCGTTCCGATGACTTCGCCGAGCATCGTCTCACTCGTTCCAGACTTCGGATTCGAAATAATCAAAGCTCTCATAGTAACCCTTCCTGTTCTAAGAAGTCTTTTGCTACATCATAAGCACGTTCATTGCCGTATGCGACACGTCGGTTTAATTCAGACATCTGTTCATCTGTAATCTTTCCAGCAAGTTGATTGAGCGCATCCTCAATTTCTGGATATTCTTCGAGCGTCTCTTCTTTCAAGAGTGGGGCTCCTTGATATGGCGGGAAGAATTGGCGATCGTCTTCTAAAACGACAAGGTCGTTCTCAGCAATATCAGGGTCTGTCGCGTAAGCGTCCACTAAATTCACATCGCCTCGTGAGATGGCACGATAACGTAATTTTTGCTCCATCGAGACAACAGATGGGAAGTCAAACCCATACTCATTTTGGAGTCCCGGATATCCATCTTCACGGTCCGTAAATTCAAGTGTAAAGCCGGCTTTTATATCGGATTCGACATTTCGTAAATCTGAAATGGCTGTGACATCTTCCGCCTCCGCATACTCACGAGGAATGGCGAGTGCGTACGTATTGTTAAATTGCATCGGTTCGAGCATCACGTATCCGTCTTCCGCAAGGGCGTCCCTCGCTTGTTCATATACTTCACGGGCATCGTTAGAATTCGGTGTCTCTTTGACGAGACTCGCAAGGGCCGTTCCCGTAAACTCAGGGTAAATATCGACGTCACCCGATTGAAGGGCTCCCCATACAAATGTCGTCTCCCCAAAGTTCGGTTTGACGGATACTGTCAAATCAGTCTGATCCTCGATTAATAATTTATACATATTCATCAGAATTTCTGGTTCTGGACCGAGTTTACCGGCCACGACTAAATCAGTCTCTTGTGAGCGTCCGAACGCGAGGGGTGTCACAATAATGAGAGCGAGAACGGTAGACACGGCAATCAACTTCGTCTTGTTGCGCGTGGCAGTCGCACCTTCCATCTGACGTAACAAGAAATCAAATAGTAGTGCTAAAATGGCAGCCGGGATGGCGCCAAGTAAAATTAAGTAATTATCGTTACGGTTGATCCCAAGTAAGATTAACGTACCAAGCCCACCTGCTCCGACGAGAGCCGCGAGCGTTGCCGTACCGACAATCAGAACCATCGCCGTACGGATACCGGCCATGATGACAGGGAGCGCGAGTGGTAGCTCGACTTTCATTAAACTTTGATTCGGTTTCATCCCACAAGCTCGAGCAGCTTCTAGTAGCGATTTATCCACTTCGTTCAACCCGGTGAACGTGTTTCGTAAAATCGGGAGGAGCGCATATAAGACGAGCGCAATGATAGCAGGTAATGCCCCGATTCCAACGAGTGGAATCATTAATCCGAGTAAGGCAAGAGAAGGAATCGTTTGAATAATCGCAGTAACGCCAATGGCGGTTTCGGCGATTTTCCTACGGCGCGTCAACCAGATTCCCAATGGCACGGCAATTAAGACGGCAATCAAAAGCGATACGACAGAGAGCTGTAAGTGCTCAATCAGTGCCTCGACAAGCTGTCCTTGTCTATTTTGGAACGTCTCAAGCATCCAGCTCACCTCTTCCACGTTGTGTAAATTCTAAGACGAATGGATCTTCACTCGCTAATATTTCCTCTGGTGTACCGACTAACATGAGTTCGCCGTCTCGCATCAATGCGATGCGATCTCCTAGCTTCATCGCTTCTTGCATATCATGTGTGACAAACAAAATCGTTTTTCCGAGTTCGTCATTTAGTCGTTTAATGTCATCTTGTAATTGACCACGACTGATTGGGTCAAGTGCAGAGAACGGTTCATCCATAAGAATGACATCGGGGTCTGCGGCCAAGGCGCGCAATACACCCACGCGTTGCTGTTGACCTCCAGAAAGTTCCGAAGGTTTCTTTGAGCGCAATTTCGGATCAAGACCAGCAATTTTCATCAATTCCGTCACTCGGTCTTTTGTTCGATCTTTTTTCCATTTCAGTAGCTCGGGTACGATAGAAATGTTTTCTTCAACCGTCAAATGCGGGAATAATGCAATCTGTTGTAAGACGTATCCGATGTTACGACGTAATTCAAAAATATTGAACTGGTAGATTTCTTTGCCATCGATTAGAATCTTGCCATCCGTATGATCGATTAAACGATTCACCATTTTCATAGTTGTGGTCTTCCCGCAACCAGATGGCCCGATTAATACAAAGATTTCTCCCTTTTCTACTGTTAAGCTTAATTCTTTGACGGCTAACGTCCCGTCCTCGTAACGTTTTGATACATCCCGAAACTCAATCAACTTAATCCCTCCTCGACTATTTCCAAAATGGAAATTCAAATAATAATTTGCCCTTTTCTCTGCTTTGTTAAACAAAAAAAGGTTCCCCATTCGGAGAACCCCATTATTCATACAGCGTCACTTGAATATGTCTACGCCCCCATTGGATGGCATCTTCTTTTGAATCGACGAGTAAATCAACGATATGACCTTTGATTCGGCCGCCTGTATCAAGGGCGATCGCATCGCCAAGTCCTTCGATATGGACTTTCGATCCTAGTGGAATGACAGAAGGGTCAACCGCAATGATTCGCATCCCATTGTAGTAAATGGAATCAGTCACATCATGACCAGTAGCAGTCAAGACACGCCCACCATAGGCCTTATTGTCAGCTATATCATTTGAATATGCTGTCGATTCGACCGTAATGACTTTCCTGTTTGTTGAGGTAGACACCGGTGTTGTCTCGACCGTATTACTCGAAGAAGCTGTTGCTTGTTCTGCCGCTGCTCGTTTTGCTTCCTGACGCTCTTCTTCCGCCTTACGCTCTGCTTCAACTTTAGCAAGTCTTGCCTGTTCGGCAGCTTCTTTCGCCTTTTCTTCAGCTAGACGTTCCGCTTCTAAGCGTTTTTCTTCAGCTAGACGTTTTTCTTCGGCAATTTTCTTTTGACGAGCGACTTCTTTCTTTCGTTCAACTTCCATCGCTTGGCGTTCCAACTCAAGTGGATTTTGTACGATTTTTTGTTCTGTCCCAATTCCGATCTGAGCAGCATCTGCCCGATCCATGAATACGAACATACCTGTCATCGCAACCACGGATAATACCATATATTTAATCAATTTCATCGTAGTAAGGTCATCACCTTTCTCGTTATGTAACGAACAGATGTTAATTTACCACGATGCAACATATTGGAGTAGCCATTTTATCGAAGTGAAACATTCCTGACATATGACGAAAAAAGTGGTTACAGTTTGTAACAATTGAAAAAAACGTTGCTATACCTAGTGTTCACAAAAAAATTACAGATTCGTTACAATAAGTTGTGTAACAAACCTGTAATCTTCCTGTCATGATGATTTTTTATTTGTTTGGTACCAAATCATGCATTCGAAGCATCCCCCAAGGGGCGACATCGACTTGAACGATGAACGATTTCTTCCCTTTCACCTGATCGACCTCCTCTTCAGAGACACGATAGGACCGCATTTCTTCTATATAAAGAAGTCGATCATAATAGTTTGCCCGAACCCCTCCAAAGAATGGTTTAGATTCAATCCGATCGATTTCGGCAAAACCATCTTCACCATCTTTAAAGGTAACGTATACGGTTCCTGTATCGACCTCTCGCCGTCCATCAAACGCATCATATTCGAGATAGATGGAATCACCGAAATACGGGTCATAAGGCTCGTATGAGGTCCCTTTAAACGTATATGTCTCACCTGCCCATGAGATGGCATATACGAGGAAAACGAATAGAAAAGCAATGATCACTTGAACAGCAGGAATGATCCATTTTGAAACGTGGTTCATGTCGTCACATCCCCTCTTGTGCGATTACGCCACCATAGACCGAGTGATAACGCAAAGACAATCAATGCACCAATCAGGAAGAAGAGTGAAATATCAAGACGATCCCAAACGTAAATGAAGTAGATGGTCATTTGCACGATTAGGAAATAAATAAATGCATAGATGGTTCGTTGTCTCGTCACGTCTTGACGAACGAGGTATGCGAGTGACACGACTTCAATCAGCACTGCCAACAATACCCCTGTGTCCTCAAATAATGCGAACGGTATGACAGCGAGAAGACTCACCCAGAGAAGGTCGCTTCTGCGGTGAATCAAATATACGGCCACGAGTGCAATGGATAGAACGGTAGCCTCTACAATCGATGGTGGTCTTTGTGATAGCCATCGTTCAGTGACATTCACTAAATAACCGATTGAAAGGACGGCGGCTACAAAGAGATATGTCGCCTGCCATGTATCCCGCTTCCGGTAAAAGAGTAATAAGGCATGTAGGATCACTAACGACCAAAGTGGCCATAGTCTTCCTTCATAGTCGACATACTGCCCAATGATATTGAGTAACCCATAAAAAGTGAACCAAGCGAATATTCGATCTAGCGATTCATCGACAAAATGGAACCACACCCACGTCACGGCGAGACCAAGAACAATCAACGTCAGTCCGATTCCTTCAAAACTATTTGTGATTGCCATAAACGCTGTGATGGCAGAAATAATCGAAAAGATCATGTGCTCATACATTATTCGGTGTAGTACTGCCATCGTGAAGAGAATCCAAAAGAGGATCGTCAACTGTCCTGACAGATTATACGTCGTAAAGATAACGGCCATTGTCGCAATAAAGAAGACGAACCCTAATACGCGTAACAACGTCACATAGCGAGGCGTTTTTAGTCGGACTCGTTCGGCAAAGACATAAAATCCAATCATACATGCTAAAAAAAGTCCGATTTTTAATAGATCAGGTATCACTTGCCAATTGGCTGCGACGAAACTGAACAGGCTAAGCGCCAATAAAATTGATCCCACAATAACTAAAACGGGCGGCTTGTGGTCTTGTCGATCACTAGTCGCCCGTTTTTTATGTTCGTAGTCGACTAGTCTCATCCCTGTCGCTTCGTCTAACAAACCCGCCTCTTGCCATTCACGTACTTTTTTGTCAATGGACACCTCAATCATCCCTTTCAGAAAAAGGTTAGCTGGCGCGTTCAATCAACTCTAATTCTGATTTCAGTAGAACTTGTTTTTCAAACTCGAGACCGAGTTCTTGGAATTCTTCCATGATGGATACGTCTCCAATCACAGTATTGGTCAGTACGGCGGTCACTTCTGCGACCCATCCTTCACGAGTCGACTTCACGATATCACCTACGAGGAATTCTTCAGACACACCCATTCACTTCCAATCTAAATTTGTTTCTATCATTATAACGAAATTATATCCGTTTGAATACGTTTTCTTTTACCCGTTGAATAAATTGCGTTAAAAATTTTCCAGTTAACCCCCAAATGATGTAGTCTTCATGTTCATAAAAAGGCTCTTTCATTTTAATTACCCGTTTTTTATATGCTTTAGCATTCGCTAATCGATCGAGCGGAATATTTTGATCTGGATTCATCGTCCACTCCATCTCTCCGTGAAATGGATCAATCATGAGTAATGTAGATAGAGGCACTTTAAATATATGATCGACTTCATCCGTCTTTTGTACATTCGGATACTCCGACAGCATTCCGACAAACGGATAAATCAATTGACGATGGGGTGTGGCTAGTGGTCGCAATTTTCCGATGACTTCAATCTGTTCTGAAGTGATTTCTAGTTCCTCGCACGTTTCTCGGACAGCGGCTTCAATCGGTGTCTCCCCTTTTTCAAGTCTTCCCCCCGGAAATGAAATCTCTCCTGGTTGCTGTCGCATCGTATGGGCACGCACTTCAAAGATGACATGCCATTCACCGTCTATTTCAATGAGCGGAATGAGCACCGCTGCCGTTTGTTCATAATCTTCTTCCATTGAAAAACTGTTTCGGATTTGATCTTCTGTAATCCATGGCTCCACAACCTTCACTCACCTTCCATCATCGAATATCTTATACGGTTCTATACCCTACTTTTCGTTTAAGCGGTGCCAATGTCGGAAATATCAATATTAATGATAGGAGTTGATCACCGTGGACGAACAAGTAGATGTATTAATCGTCGGCGCCGGACCAACCGGCCTGACGCTCGGACTCACTTTAGCCAGATATGGCGTTTCATTTCAAATCATCGACCGTAAGACGACCCCGTCGGACAATTCCCGGGCTATCGGGATTCAACCGCGTACAATCGAGGTATTCTCTCGTTTAGATGTTGCTAAAGAAGTGCTCGAACGCGCTCGAACGATTGAACGGGGTAATCTATATTTTTCTGGTCAATGGACAGCCAAACTCGAGTTTTCAAAACTCGTCACTCCTTATCCATTCGTGACGTTACTTCGTCAAAATGAAACAGAAGACATTTTAGAACGCGCTTTACAAAAGCATGGGCATGCTGTAAAGCGAGGAGAAACACTTTCATCCATCACCCAATATCCATCTCGGTCGATCGCTCATTTGACCGGAGCAGATGGTGCCAACCGTTCGGTCGAAGCGAAATACGTCGTTGCCGCAGATGGTGCGAATAGTTCAATCCGTCGGATGCTCGCTCTCCCGTTCAGCGGAAAGTCTTTCAAAGAAGCATGGGTGCTCGCGGATTTAAAGGCGAATTGGCCAATTTCCCGTGAAGAGGTTCATATATTCTTTTCAGACCGAGGCGTTCTAGAAGTATTCCCGCTTACGGACGAAACCATTCGAATCACAGGGAACTTAAGAACAGATGAATCGTTTGAGGAGTCTGATTTGCAAGAATTAGTAGAACAGCGCAGTCACATGCCAGTTGAGATCAAGGAGGTCGAATGGTTCTCCTTGTTCCGTGTCCATAACCGCATGGTCGATTCGTTCATTCACAATCGAATCATATTAATGGGGGATGCGGCCCATATCAATTCTCCCGTCGGTGGACAGGGGATGAACACCGGGATTGCCGATGCCTTCAACCTAGGCTGGAAGCTTTGGCTCCATTTAAAAACCGGTGCTCCCCACCATGTTGTTTCCACGTATCGGGATGAGCGCCAGCACGTAGCTCGCAATGTCTTACAAACAACAAATATTGCGACCGAAATGCTACAGACAACACTTCCCATGTTATTACCGTTCCAAGCAATCGGCGCCGATGTCTTCACACGCGTGAATCTCGTGAATCAAAAAATCACTGAACGGATTTCACAACTTCACTTATCTTATCCAAAAGGATTACGTATGCCGTTTCGTCGTGTCGCCGAAGGCAAGATTTTCCCAGAAACCGAGATTTTACGAACGGATGACGGGTTTCGGACAAAAATATCTGAAATTGCAGACGGACGGTTTCAAGTGCTATTGCTCGATGATGGGAAACGAGATTTAACCTCCATCTATGCCTACTTAAACGAACATCAGGCGTTCATACAAACGATCACGTTGTCAAAAACGAGTCGACCTTTTTTTGACCAAGGTAACGAACTTGCCAAATCGTTGTTCATGAAGCGAGGTATCCTCGTCATTCGACCAGATGGCTATTTATTGCATAAACAACATCATGTCCGTCTTAAACCACTGAAAGACAAGCTGGCCGCATGGTTCCCATCGTCTTCATGATTTTGAAATGGAGAGCTCCACCGTTCTCGGTGAAGCTCTCCATGTTATTGACCTTCTTCAACATTTACATATAAAATACCTGGTTTTGAAAGAGTTAAGTCATAGAACGCTTCAAATGCCTCGATATCTTCTAACTTTCGAAAATCGATTTTTTCAGTCTCTTCATTCGGAATGGCAACAATAATCCCTTCATCGGTCGACTTGATCATCCCTGTTTGTCCATTGTGAATGCGAATGTAGAGTACTTGTTGGTTTTCTAGAAGCGAAATAGCCTCTCTTCTCGATTGCACTGGTTTTTTCATGTGATCCCCTCTTTTCCATTTTAGTATAACGTTCGCTTCATATTGCTTTCAACTCGTGACACCATTAAACTTGTGTAAAGAAGGGGTTGAAGGCATTGGAAACAGTATACATCATCATACTCGCCGTTCTGTTCATCATCCTAGTTACGATTCGAACGATTCGCAACTTAAAATGGGTTCGTTTCGGTGAAGCATTCGGAAAACAGGGTGAAGAACTGTTAGGTGATTATCATTACCTGACAGAGCATGGAATCAATTGTCGTGTGGAACAAGGACTCCCGACCGGCAAATTATTAAAACCACTCGCAAAGAACTTAGATGATCGTGTTGCACTGTTCGTTCATCGTGAGGATGCGGCAAAAGCGAAAGAACTCTTAAAATAGAAAGAAGGCCGAACGTATTTTCGGCCTTCTTTCTATTTATGTATTTGTCTTTCCGAGCAATAGTAAGCAATTTGTTTAACAAGTGGCTCTGTCAACGTCTCAAGATTCGTTTTACTGATGACCTGATTGACAAATTCGAAAGAATCTCCACAATTGGCCTTGACTCGCTTGAGCTTCAACTGTTCCGTTTCCGGAAAAATCAAGAGAGAGTAGACAGGGATGGCTTGCCCACATTCTTTTTTCAATCGTGCCCGAACTTGTTTTGTCATTCGCTCTAACTCCGTGACAGGATGAGGATAGATATGTTTCCATCCCATCGATGTCTCCGTCCGACACTCACGATTCGTCAAATGGACAGGGGCTGAAGTTCGATTTAATTGAATCAAGAATACACCTTTCGGTCCGACAAGTACGTAATGAACGAGATCCTCGCCAAATTCGACTTGTTCAATCATCATCCAGTCAAATCGACATGTGTGTCTAATGTTTTCGACAAGACGATCGGTATAGCATGTTGGTGCTTTCATCACTTCTTCTTTTATACGAAACAGTTTTTTGGTCTGTTGTTTGACCGGTTGCTTTTCCGTAGCCGTTAACACTTGCAACATCGACTCCACCCCCTATTCTTTATTCGCTTGGTCCTACTTGCTTTCCAAAGACTGCTTTTTCGAGATTTGAAATACGGCGCAACATATCATAGTTCGAGGCAACCGGTTGTGCCGGTTTAGTAGGTTCTGCCACTGGCGTTGACTCGCGGCGCAACGAGTCATTCTCTTTTTGAAGACGCTCAATTTCTTTCGCCATCTTTTCATAATCACGAATGACCACATCGAGAAATTGATCGACTTCTTCTTGTGAGTAACCTCGTAGTGCAGTTTTAAATTCTTGTTTATAGATGGTTTCTGCTGTTAATTCGGTTTGCATCGTATCACTCCCATTGTTGTTCCCATTGTTTTTCTTCCTCGATGACACGTAAATCTTCTTGTGTAATGAGAAAGACCTCCATATTCGGCTTTCGCCGGGCCCCATTGACCAGAAAACGGGGACTTCCTTCCGTTTCTTCGTCATATAAGGTAATCAATCCTTCTGCTTTATCTAAAAAGAATGCCGTTTTCGCACGAAGTTGACTCGGATCTTCATATGGACGCTGTGTCAGCGGTTCAAAAAAGTCTGCTTCTAGCTGCAGTTGGACAAATATTTCTTGTTCAAACGGTTTATAGCGTTCATCCATATTCAAGAACGGTGGAAATACCGCAATTTTAATCGGATATGTTTCTCTTACCTCTAACAATACTTGTCCTGCCCACAATTCACAACCATTCGTTCCACTTAGAATAAACCATTCTGCACCTAATTCAATCAGTTCGAGAATCTTTTTCCGGTAAGCTTCCTGAATAATTTCGATTCCAGGATGATCTGCTTTGAAGATTCCGAGTTCGTGTGGACGATATCCTGTGATCGCTACTACTTTCATCGTCGCTTCCTTTCTAGACGAGCCCGTCGATGTTCTAACGCATCCTTCTCGCGTTGCATCGTTTGACGTAACACTGTCCGCTTTTGATCAAGAATCTCTAACGCTCGCTCTGTGTATTCCATCGCAAGATCTACATCTTTCTTTTTGTGCTCGGCGTATTTAGCGAGTTCGACATACCCATCTATCGAGTGAAGCGACTCAAAAAGTGGTAGCGCTTGATCGATTCGACCCGTTCGTTTTAATAACATCGCTTGCCGCATGACGGCACGTTTCGACGGACTTGGTAGTTGCTCAAATTCTTTCAGCGCTTGCTCCTGTTCACCAAGATCATGGAGCCAATGTGCCCGTTCTTCTCCAAAATCCGTGACCGGGGTCGCGACGAGTTGACAGAGGCGCGTATACAAGGAAACAAGGCTTAGACAATCCGCATGATGGTGCTCAAGGACCGGCAACAAAATTTCCGGATTCCGTTCTTTAACGTATTGGAAATAGTGCATCGGTGCCAAAAAACCAGGAAGGTCATCTGTACGACCATGCCCAAAATACGACTCGACCGCTTTTAAAGACACCGATTCAAGTCTCGGTTTTAACAATCGTCTCGCTGCGTGCAGTAAATCTACATGTCCGACAGAAGGTAACTGTTTCACCCGGGATTTGACGAACGTATGTCTCGTCTTGATTTGGGGCCAGTCAAATGACTTCCCGTTATATGTGACAAATCGTACCTCATCCCCGATATCTTGTAAGAAATGATAGTAAAAAGCCGTCTCAAACGCCGGATGAGGTAACACGTACTGAATCATTTCAAGTTGTTCCGCTTGAATTCTAGCGAACCCAATTAAAAAGATAGACGTTCCCGAACCGCGTAAACCGGTCGTTTCCGTGTCCATGAACAGGACTTGGTGAGGTTCTAAATCGACGGCGAAAAATGGATGATCCGTTTGTCCCATCATCTGTCTCGCTTCACCGAACATGAAATCGTGATACACTTCGTCGAGCGGATATGTCTTTCGAATTCGGACGCACCATTCCCCTTCGAACGTTAAAATCTCGCCTCCATGCGCCATCCACTTTTGTTGCTCCACTTCATCAGGAGTTGCTACGTTAGTTTTTGGGGCTGTCTCGTTCGTTTTAATTAATCTAGATAGTTTTGCTTTCATATCGTTCCTTTCAAGGCTTGCAATTGACGAATGACTTGCTGTTTAAAGTCTCCATATCCAATCATTCCGACACAACGTGGGCAACCGCTCTCACACGGACAATCCGTCACCGTCATCTCCGCTGCCTCAAGCACAACGTCCGCATCTTTATAAAGTGCCTCACTGAGACCGATGCCACCTGGATAACGGTCGTATAAATAAACGGTCGGCTTGTTCGTATGGGTCGACTTCATTTGAATCGTTGTAAACAAATCGAGCGTATCACACATGAGATAAAGCGGCGCCAACCTTCTCATCAAATCACTGACCGCTTCCAACTGATCCTCTAGGTCTGCTTCAGAGTAAGCAAATCGTTCATCCAACGTGAACCATGTTGCCGTCGTATGCAATTCTCGCTCCGGAAGATGAATCGGTCCTGATCCAATATTCTCATGCGTCCCGAATTTGATTTTTTTAAAGAGCGTGGCCATCGCGATGACCGAGACTTCACCAAACGTCTTCGCACCATCAGTCTTATTCTCTTCTAGCACTTTTAATTCGACGGCCAAATTCGCATCCGTATAGTAATCGACATCGACTCGACGAACGAACGCTTTCTTTTCTTCAAAATCGAGTTTTTCAACCTGATATTGTTCGGCTCCGTGCAAGTAAATCGCTTCGTCATGTAGCAACGTCATGGCACTGAACGTGTCCATTTCACCGATGACTTGATGTTTCGCTGTCTGATCGACGATGACGACATTTTCTTGATCGCTCGTCCGGAGGGAAATATCGTGCGCCGGGAATGAGTCTGTCATCCAATAATATTTATTCGCTCGTTCGTGTAGTACTTGGGCATCTGTGAGGAATTCTAGAATATCCTCCGTATCGACCGTTCCGAATCGCTCTCCTTTTTGAAATGGCAATTCGAAAGCGGCGCATTTCATGTGGTCGACTAAAATAATCAGGTTGTTCGGATCGAGACGTGCCGCTTCCGGCGAACGGTCTAAAATCAAATCCGGTTGTTCGACGACAAGCTGATCGAGTGAAGAGGACGAGGCCACAAACACGACGAGTGACTCCGAGTGACGTCGTCCGGCCCGACCCGCCTGTTGCCATAGTGATGCGACCGTTCCAGGATAGCCGTTGAGTACACAGGCCTGCAGTTGCCCGATATCCACACCAAGTTCTAGCGCGTTTGTCGACACGACCGCTTTGATTTCTCCATTACGTAATCGGCGTTCAATCTCACGTCGTTCAGAAGGAAGATAACCTCCTCGATAGCCAACAATCGATTTTGGACCTAGCTCACGCCGCGTCAGTTCTTGTAAATACGTCAACAATACTTCGACTCGTACACGTGACCTCGCGAACACAATCGTTTGAATGTTCGCCTCCACGAGTCTTGAAGCAATCCGTTTCGTCTCGAGCGTTGCACTCCGGCGGATTCCGAGCGCTTCATTGACGACAGGCGGATTGTAGAAGACGAGATGTTTCTTTCCTTGTGGTGCCCCGTTTCGGTCGATTAATACGACTTCCTCTTCGGTCAACAACTCGGCGAGTTCACGCGGATTCGCGATGGTTGCGGATGTCATAATCCATTTCGGATGACTGCCATAATAGGCACAAATTCGTTTTAACCGTCGAAATACGTTCGCCACATGACTTCCAAACACGCCACGATACGTGTGCAACTCATCGACGACGATATATTCTAAATTTTCGAATAGTCGAATCCATTTCGTATGGTGCGGTAAGATGCCTGAATGAAGCATATCCGGATTCGTGATGACGATATTTCCCGCATCACGGACTTTCGTTCGTGCAGCGGGTGACGTATCACCATCATACGTAAAACATCGCAGATTCCCTTCAAGGGCTTCGACCATTTCCATCAAGTCACTGTTTTGGTCTTGTGCGAGGGCTTTTGTCGGATACAGATAGAGCGCACGAGCAGTCGGTTTCTCAATCATTCTCGACAAGACAGGTAAGTTATAACAAAGTGTCTTACCGGACGCAGTCGGTGTTACGATGACTGTCGAGTGTCCGGCTGCCGTTTGCTTTACTGCTTCAGCTTGATGCGTATACAATTGCTCGATTCCACGATTGTTAAGGACTGTCACCAACTGTTCAGGCACTTGATCAGGGATCGGAGCATATTGGGCCGGTCTTGCATCGACCGTGTGCCAATGGCGGACGTGACTTGAAAAACCAGGGTCTTCTTTTAGTTCATTTATGATTTCTTCAACAGAACGCGATTTCCGCATCAGTTCACCTTCTTTTATTAAGAATTCGAAGGTGCAAGTTCCACTACGACTTGCTGGATGTGAGTCATCCTTTCATCTCGTACCATTCTCGATACGGCGGGCATTTTTAATATGGTCATATGTTGAAAGGTAGAAGCGACATGTTCATTCTCTTCTTCAAGACGGTTGAGTGCGTCTGAGAATAGACGCTGTGTCGAGCGCCCGAACAAGACAATGGTATGTAGCTTCGTACATTTCGAATGAACCGCTAATAGATGTTTGGCGTAGCGCTGCACCGTTTTATAATAATCCTCATCTGTCGATAACGCTTGACGGCTCCCTCGAAGGAGGTCCGGATAATACGGTTCCTCGCCTGTGAACATCGTTTCGACACCGATTCGTTTTAAATAAGAGTGTCCAATCGCCTCAGCGACAGTTTGATCCTGGATGAGACGTCCGAGTGGAATCGACTCCTTTAATAGCAGATGTGAAAGCTTTAATCCAAGATGTCCGCCCAGAGGTACGCCGAAATCGTCGTCTTGCAATCGATCAATGACAAGTAATACCTTCATCTTACGCTTTAAAGAGAGTTGAACCATGTGTCACCATCCTGTTCCCTTTCTTTTTATTATAACAAAGTCACACGAAAAACAGGGCGCACAATGTCGCCCTGTCTTCGTTAGTTGTTTCCGTTATTCGAATTGCCATTCCCACGATTCGTGTCGGATGATCCATTATTCGACTGCCCGTCTATAGGAGTTCCCGTTCCTTCTCCATCAGTCGGTTGATCGGTGCCTTCATCTGTAGTACCTTCATCAGTCGCTGGCTCATCAGGATTTTGTTCGTCTGTTGTACCGTCATCGGTTCCGTTACCGTTACCGTTTCCGTTTCCGTTACCATTGTTATTTTCATTCCCGTTGCCGTTGTTCTCATCCGTTGGGTTATCTTCAGAATCACCATCTTCGGACGTGTTATCTTCTTCATCCTTTGGTTCTTCTTTCGGTTCGATCGAGTAACTTGCCTGTGCCGGGGCAGACTGCTGTTCACCCGTCAATGGGTTGGTCGCCTTGGCGACGATGGTGAACGTTGTATCCCCTTCAGGTAAGTTCGAGATATCGATACTTGTTTCTCCGGTCGTTCCTACAACTTTTTCTCCACCATCAGCAGAGTTCTGCGTAACCGTAAACGTGACGTCATTAAAACCATCCGCCTTCACAGCATCGAAATCATATGACCATGAGACAGAACCTGCTTTTGACTCTTCATCGTAGTTGACGCTTGCACCTGTTGGAGCGGCCAATTTCTCAGGTTGAAGATCTTTTGGCTTCGTCCCTTTGACATAAAGTTCACTTCCGAGTGACAAGACGGAGTCTGGACGTTGGAAGCGATCCGGTTGTCCCGTCGCATTCGTCACTTGTTGCATCATATACTCGAAGTAGTATTGGGCGTAGTTCGGTTTATTGGCAGTTTCACTAGCACCGCTGACTTTACCCGTCCAAACGGAAATCGAGTAATCTGTCGTGTAACCCGTAAACCATTTGTCCTGCTCATCGTTGGTCGTTCCGGTCTTACCTGCTACGTCCCAAGGGAATGCACCAGGTTCATACGTCCCGTTCGCACCACTCACGACGTCACGGAGCATGTCCGTCAGCATGTATGCTGTATAGTCTTCCATCGCCTGTTTCGCTTTGATTGGTGAATTGATACTCGAGCCATCGTTGAATTCAATTTTTTGAATCACATGAGGCTTCGTATACATCCCGTTCGTACCAAAGGCAGCATACGCGGCAGCCATTTGAGTTGTGCTTGCTTCAGCGGCACCTAGGGCGTTCGCTTCCAACAATTCTTCCCCGGCATACATTGGTTCGATTCCTACATTTTTTGCGAAGGATTCGATGGCACCCTGACCAAATTCATCGCGTACTTCTTGGAAAGCTCGAACCGCTGGCGTGTTCCCTGAAATCGTCAAGAAATACCGCATCGTGTTCTGACCACGATATTCCTGATAATAGTTATTCGGTTTGTAAGACCCTTCGAGCGGTGCATCGAGTAAGATCTTCCCGGTAGACCATTGACCGTTCTCGATTCCCGGACCGTAATCAAAGATTGGTTTGGCCGTCGAACCGATTTGACGCTTCTCATTCGAGTAATCACGATACGACTTGTCACCTTGTTTTGCCTGTTGGCTATCGATGATGGCAACTATTTCACCAGTCTTCGTATTCAGCACGGTTGCACCCATACGAAGTTCGTCAGCCGGGAAACTTCCACCCGGAATGTTGACATTATCCGACTTGATATCACTGTTGAATTTAGTGTGTAACTCTTTATTGATTGACGTATAGACTTTTAATCCTGTTCCATAGATATCCGATTGTTCAAGTCCATAGTCTTCCTCAAGCTCGGCTTGGACACGTGAATAGATCGCACGTGTGAATGCTTCCTCTTCCGTCTCTTCTCCTGGCGAAATCACATCGGCAATTTCGACATCCAACGCTTCATTATATTGTTCTTCCGTGATGTGCCCATCCCGTTTCATCGCAGACAACACCTGTTCCTGACGATAACGTGTCAATTCTTGATCACCGTTGATTGGGTCATATGCGCTCGGTCGTTGCGGAAGACCGGCGAGAATTGCGGCTTCTTGGTAATTCACTTCTGATACCGGCTTGTTGAAGTAGCGTTTTGAAGCGGTTTGCACACCATATCCACCGCTACCATAGTAGTTTTTGTTCAAGTACATCTCTAAAATCTGTTCTTTCGTATACTCACGTTCGAGTTTAAGGGCGAGCCATTGCTCCTGAAGCTTACGCTTCAATTTTTTATCTGTCGAAAGGAAAGATTGTTTGACTAACTGTTGCGTGATGGTCGACCCACCTTCTGCCCCGAATCCATCAGTCAAGTTGGCAAGAACAGCGCCGCCGATACGTCGTAAATCGATTCCATTGTGTTCATAGAAACGACGGTCTTCAATCGAAACGACTGCTTGTTGCATCACTTCTGAAATATCGTCAATCGAAACGTACTCCCGTATTTGACCTGCTCCTTCGAGCGGCTCCCCTTCAGCAGAAAGCAATTGAATCGGATACGTATCCACAAGCTTTTCTTCATCAAGTTCTGGTGCTGTCGCAATCGCATACACCGTGTAGGCACCGAGCGCGATGACCGCTGCCACAAATAACATGAATCCTAATAAAAAGATGCGTTTCCACATCGGTTTCTTACTCTTCGTCTTTGGTTGTTTCCCAGTTTTTTTGCGTTTATTCGTCGTCGAATCTTGTCGACGTGCGACCCTACTTCGCTCCATTCATGGTTCACTCCTTCTATTCAATCGAGCCATTGATCAAGCACCGTCAAATAGTCAATCGACGGTAAGGCTCTCGTCGGAACTTCAATCGCTTCCTGTTCGATAAAGCTGAGCGGAATCGATTTTCGTCCCGTCAAACGTTGTTCCCACCACTGCACCAGTTGCTCCGTGGTCAATACATATTGCGTATTATAGCGACTAAAACGAATGATGACAAAACAAATTCCTCCATGTCGCTCGCACTCGCGCATATGTTCAATCTGGTGTTCATGAAAATTGCCTAGCGGAAACGATGTCTTATTATTCGTTTCTTTTGCTTCAAAGTCAACGTACTTGCCGCGGTACACTCCGTTATAGTCCGTCGTAGACGCCTGTTTAAAGTAAGCTTCTGTCACTTTAGCGGCACTTCGCTTCGGATAATCTACTTTGACGATTTGTAGCGGTGTCGGTTTTTTATGGATGACGGCTTGATGATGAATACGATAAAATTCATTCGTCTCATTTAACAACGTCTCCAAGTTCATTCCGCGGTTCGCATAGGTTTCAGAATTCGATGATCGTTTAGAATTTCCTTCTCCTATAGATGTCTTTGTCGTGTTTGCTTTCTTACCGTTTGGATAATGGAACAATGTCGTCACCTCATACATACATATTAACAGGTCAGTCCACTCGTTCCTTCCGTCTCAGGTCTGATTGTCGACTTCTGTCGGTCGACACTTGTGTGGATTTACCGCAACACATATCGTACCAAACTCCCGTATGTTAAACTAGTATGTAAGCGATTGTGTATCCAAATTGAAAAGCTCTCGTTATGTATGTCCCGATTGTTTTTCTATGATAATAGCACCCTTAGTGTTTATCCAAGTTGACCGATTGATAAACCTAATTGATGTCATTCTTAAAAAAGGGTGCAATAGTTGTGTAGTCAAGATACAGTGGAAATAAAATAGGTGATTTAAAAACGTTAAGCCGTTTTGGAGGGATTGGATGGAAAGTGGAAAGAAGTATGTCATGTTCGTCGACGAAACTGGGACACCTAAAGGGAATACACAGTTCAATTTGACGGGTGTCCTTATGGAATATAAGTATTCAATCGATGCGGACGAAACCGGATTACCTTGTGAACTGAAACGGAGGCTACATGCGTTTAAACGAGATGTGTTTAATACGGAGCAAATCCCGTTACATTTAAAAGAAATTTTAAAAGCAGAACATCCTTATGGAAAAGAGGATGGAATCACAATTGATATGTTACGCGATTTTTGGGATAAACTCCCTGAGTTTTTACAAGGAATCGATTGCACGATTGTCAGTGTCGAGGTGGATAAGCAAAAATTGCATGATTTCTACTCGACGCCAAAAGACCCATATGTCGTCGCCTTCGCTCACTTGATGAAGTCATTCTACGCATTTTTAGAAGAGACGGAAGCGGTCAGTGCTCGTGTCGTCCTTGAATCACGGGATGATTATCAAAACCTGTTAATCCAAAAAGCATTTTTCGATATTTTCAATTCAGGTACGGTTCACCTCGATGTCGAAAAGAGTCGCCAAAAAATTAAAGGCTTTATCTTTTCTGAGAAGCAGAACACGATGTATCAATCGGGGCTCGAAATCGCCGACCTCGTTTGTCTACCACTCTCTCGTGTCCGTCGCGGCGTGATTGAAGTGAAACCACGGTTCGTCCATTATGGGGACGAGAACCGAATCTTTAAAGCAATCAAGGACAAAATTTACATCCGTAAAGAAAGTCCAGACCAAGATTTTCGCAACTGGGGCTTCAAAAAAGTGCCGATCACGAAAAAACGTCGCGAATGGAGCGACCACCCTTGGAACCATTAATCAAAAACGCACCGACACCTTTCGTGTCGATGCGTTTTTATTTGGTGACTTCCTGTGACTTCATTCGTTTCTTTCCTTCACGGCACATATGAAGTAGTGGACACGCCTCACAACCCGGACGTTGTGCCTTACAATGATAACGGCCGAAAAAAATGAATTGATGATGAAGTTGAGACCATTCCTCGCGTGGAAACTTTTTCATCAACGTATCCTCGACTTGACGGACATTGTCTTTCCAGCGACAGATGCCGAGACGCTTCGATACTCGCTCTACATGGGTGTCAACTGCAAACGCAGGTTCATGAAATGCGACAGATAGGACGACATTGGCCGTTTTACGACCGACTCCAGGGAGCGCCTCCAACGATGCTCGGTCAGAAGGGACAATGCCACCATGCTCGTTCACAATTTTTTCTGAGAGTGCTTTTACATTCTTCGCCTTGTTTCGATAAAGACCAATTCGTTTAATCAATGACTCAATCTCAGACACATCAGCCGCGGCCATCGCCTCGACCGTCGGAAACGCTTCAAACAAACCCGGCGTCACCTTGTTGACGAGTGCATCCGTCGCTTGTGCGGAGAGCGCGACGGCGACCACCAATTCGAATGGATTTTGATGCGTCAACTCACAATGAGCATCCGGGAACATTTGCTTCATCGTATCTGACACTTCCTGTAATTGTGCTCGCGTCAACATCACTTATTCCTCCGTTGATATTCCACGACATCCTCGAGCGATTCGACATGGTGGTCTTGCCAAACACGCAGGATTTTGTCCATGTATTTGAAGTTTCGCACGTTTCGAAGTTTCGCTTCCCGAAGCGCGGCCATGATGAGTTCCTCACTGAAGCCATCTTCTGTCATCCACCCTACGATTTGTTCGATTTCGAACGGGGTAATGGTTCCAAATTCACGTTCGAACGTATGAATGATATTTTCACTTAGCATCTGCTGCGGCGCTGATTTTTCTTCTCCTTGTAACGCCTTGAAAAGTGGCAAAAGGCTGTATCGTTCGCCCGCAGTGGACGCGTCAATCGCAATCAATTCCTTCTGCAATAGACCGAGTAACACAGATCGCGCCTCATTCTCCGAGATGTTCAATCGTTTCCCTAATTCACTTGGGAGCGGCATGACAATCCCTTCTCCGGTCATTTCAAGAAGATGAACGATGAGACTGAATTCGACGGGTGATAAATCAAGTCGTCTTGCATCAGTAAACAATTTTCGCGGAATGACGACCGGACTTTGCTCGAATAATTGAATTAATTGATGTGCATCCATGTCGCACTTCCTTTCTAAGACACATCAATCGGGGAGGACATAATGTCTTCCCCGATTAATCGTTAAGGGTGAATTCGGTTTAAAAGACGTGGGAACGGGATCGCTTCACGAATATGTTCAATACCGCTGATCCAAGCGACCGTACGCTCAAGTCCGAGTCCGAATCCAGAGTGTGGGACCGAACCATATTGACGAAGTTCGAGATACCAGTCATACGCATCTGTTTCGTCGAGACCTTCTTTAATGATTTCTACTTTTAGACGATCGTAGTCGTCCTCACGTTGTGACCCTCCGATAATTTCTCCATACCCTTCTGGTGCAATCAAGTCAGCACAGAGAACGAGTTCTGGATTCTCAGGATCCACTTTCATATAGAATGGTTTGATTTCTTTTGGCCAATGCGTGATGAAGACCGGCTTATCATGTGCATTAGCAATCGCTGTCTCATGCGGCGCACCGAAATCATCACCATACTCGATATCGTCGAATCCTTCTGCCTTCAAGAATTTGATCGCATCTTCATAACGAACACGCGGGAACGGCGCTTGTACTTGTGCCAATTTCTCAAGGTCACGTCCGAGAAGTTCAAGCTCATCTTTGCAGTTTTCAAGCGCTGATTGCGCGATGTATGACACGTATTGCTCTTGAATTTCGAGGTTCATGTCATGATCGACGAATGCCATCTCTGGCTCGATCATCCAGAACTCAATCAAGTGGCGACGTGTTTTCGATTTTTCCGCACGGAACGTTGGACCGAACGAGAATACTTTTCCGAGGGCCATTGCCGCGGCTTCCATGTACAATTGACCCGTCTGAGAAAGGTAGGCTGATTGACCGAAATAGTCTGTCTCGAACAATTCTGTCGTTCCTTCCGGTGCACTGCTCGTAAGGATTGGCGGATCGATTTTGACGAATCCTTCTTTGTTGAAGAACTCATATGTCGCACGAATGATTTCGTTACGAACTTTCATAATTGCGTGTTGGCGACGTGAACGTAGCCATAAGTGACGGTTGTCCATCAAGAATTCCGTTCCGTGCTCTTTTGGTGTGATTGGATAATCCACCGATTCCGCAATCACTTCTAAATCAGACACTTCTAATTCAAAGCCAAGTGGTGTACGTCCGCCATCTGACTTGACGTTCCCTGTGACCCAAACCGACGTTTCTTGCGTCACACCTTTGGCAAGGGTGAACAGTTCTTCCGCCACGTCAGCTTTTACAACGACCGCTTGAGCAAATCCGCTCCCGTCACGTAATTGAAGGAAGGCAATCTTCCCACTCGAACGTTTGTTGGCAATCCAAGCGCCGACGCGGACCGTTTGGCCTTCATAATCTTTAAATTGGTTAATCGAAATTGTTGTCATGTCCATTTCCATCCTTTCGCTTATCGAGCGCGCTTCGTAACGAAGTCTTCTACTCGATCGAGCGCCTCTAGTACGCGTTTTAATTCTGTTGCATAGGATAATCGTACGTAATCGTCTTGTCCGAATCCTGAACCCGGAACAAGTGCCACGTTTGCCTCTTCAAGTACCGCTTCGCACCATGCGTCGACTGATTCATAGCCGCTCTCTGTCGCGGCAACTTTTGCGTTGGCATATAAGTAAAACGCACCTTGTGGCTTCAAGCATGTGATGCCCGGGATTTGAATAAGGCGGTCATAAACGATATCGAGTCGTTCTTCAAATGATTGTCGCATCATTTCTACGTCATCTTGTGGTCCATTGTACGCTTCCACGGAAGCCGCTTGAGCAACGGATGTTGGGTTTGATGTCGAGTGTGATGCCAAGTTCGTCATCGCACCGATCACTTTTGCATCCCCAACGGCATACCCGATGCGCCATCCCGTCATGGCATGTGATTTTGAGACACCATTGATGATGATTGTCCGTTCTCGCATATTCGGGAGTGTTGCAATCGAGACGAACGTTGCATCACCGTAAATCAATTTTTCATAGATTTCATCGCTCACGACGAGTAAATCGTGACGTAGAACGACGTCAGCAAGTGCCTGTAGCTCTTCTTTCGTGTAAATCATTCCAGTCGGATTCGAAGGGCTGTTTAAAATCACCGCTTTCGTTCGATCCGTGATTGCACGTTCCAATTGTTCCGGCGTCAATTTGAAAGACGTCGATTCGTCTGTATCAACCAAAACAGGTTCTCCGTCTGCTAATTTGATTTGCTCTGGATAACTGACCCAGTACGGAGTCGGGACAATCACTTCGTCCCCCTCATCTAAAATCGCTTGGAACAATGCATAAAGGGCATGTTTCGCACCTGAAGCGACCATCACCTCGTTACGCTCGAACACTAATCCGCTGTCGCGTTTCGTTTTCTCAATAATGGCATCTTTCAAGGCGACGGTACCACCAGATGGTGTATACTTCGTATCGCCATCTCGAGCCGCTTGACACGCGGCATCAATGATTCGTTCCGGTGTATTGAAATCAGGTTCGCCTGCTCCGAGACCAATGACATCTTTACCTGAAGCCTTAAGAGCCTTTGCTTTAGCCGTGATTGCCAATGTTGTCGATGGTGTAAGTTGTTTTACACGTTTTGCTAGTAGATGTTCCATCCATATCCCCCTCTAATTCGTCACATTTGATCCGTCAATTGGACGCGTCGAATAAACTCTCCGGTCTGAAGCGTGTAATACGAATACGTATAGGTAGCATTCGCTTTCGTAACCACTTCAATGAGTGCACGCTCATCAAATCCGATCTTACAGCTGACGAGTTGTCCACCCGTTTCCTCGACAGAACGCGCGCAGACATCGGTCGCTTCCACTTCATCGATTTCGCGCTGTTCAATCTCCAACTTATCATTAAGAGGCACAAACCAAATCGACTTCCCGTCTTCTTCCGGGAAGACGACATATGCCTCTGTCCCATTGAACAGTTCTCCCTGACCTACTTTCACGTTTGGAGATTCGTCTGTCAGCCGCATCATTGCCTGTTCGACCAGTTTCTCTTTTTGATTTTCTGTATGCCCGATGGTGAATCGATACATCACGCTAAAGACAAGAACGACACCAATCAGAGCCACTAAAAACGAAACGATCCATTTCGCTTTTCTGGTCATTCTGTACGATAGATGGTGAAGACCATCTCTTCCTTTTTCGGATCGTTTACTTTCTTCTCAAGTGACAAACCGAACATCAAATCTTGACTTTTCAAAGTCCGATTCAATAAGTCGACAATCTTATACACGTCCGCGGTCGGTTCAATCCGAACGCTTGCGAGCGTTTCAATATTCGAGTTCATATTGACCCCTCCTCCAAAAACACTATACGTATCATTATAAAGCGATAATATCACGATGCCTAGCGTTATCTATCATTTCGTGACACTGACTTTTCCTTCTCATCTAAGAATAATTCCAACTCGGACAAAGATGTTTCTAACGTCCCCTCGATGCGGTCGACTTTAGGCAAACTGTTGATGAATTGTTTGCCGTAACGCGTCGTCTCGACTCGGCGGTCGAATACAAAGATGGCACCGTAGTCCCCTTTTGATCGAATCAAGCGCCCGACCCCTTGTTTGAAGCGAATGACCGCTTGCGGAAGCGATAATTCGAAAAATGGTGATTTTCCAAGCGATTCAATTTTTTCTGAGCGCGCCTGCATAATCGGTTGGTCAGGGGGGGCGAACGGGAGACGGACGATGACGAGACACGTCAATGCCTCACCTGGAATATCGACACCTTCCCAAAAGCTGGCCGTTCCAAAGAGAATTGACTGTTCCATGCGTTTGAACTGTTTCGTCAAACGACTACGCGAACCACCACTCACCCCTTGTGCGAGAAGCGTATAGGACGGATCCAGGTGATCTTTCACTTGTTCGTAAGTAAGTCGGAGCAATTCGTTCGATGTGAACAAGACGAGCATTCGTCCTTTCGTCACATTCGCAATTTGAACAATCGATTGGGCCGTTTGATCGACGAACTGAGGAAGCGGGACATCATTGATCAATGGGAAGTCTGACGGAACAAATAGCTTTGCCTGCTCTCTAAAGTTGAACGGAGAAGGCAATACGACTCGTCTGACCGGTTCTCCTTCAAGTCCGAGTCGCCGTTCCATAAAACTGAACTTGCCCGATACCGTCATCGTCGCCGAGGTTAAAATGGTCGGTCTCTTCTTGAAGAGTCGCTCGTGCAACAACGGACCAATCTCAACCGGTTGGGTGTACACCGAAGTTAGTTTGCGGTTGCCTAAATTCAATTCGACCCAACTGACCGCATCGTCGTCTCGGGTCAGCATCGTCTCATAAATGACGCTCTCGAGCTCACGAACGTCGCCAATCAACGTTTTCAAATCGCTAATGAGTGCCCGCTGCTTAAACGTCATATGTTCTTTACGCTCATCAAGCAGACGATGTAGATGACGAAGTGACGTGCGTAACGTACGGAGTTTGTTCTCAAGTCGATTCGCCACTTCTCGAATCGGTCTGAACGTTGCCCCTTCCCGCTCGAAACGAACTGTTTGTCTCGGCTCTTTTTTCTTGCTCAACGATTGAAGGGCAGTCAAGAGATCCTCAAGTTCTTCCTCAACTTGAGCGAGCGCACCGTCAATCTGCTGACTAAAAGCTTCTGCCTCTTCGGTGACGGACGTTAAATCAGCTAGCTGAATGATACGCGAATGGAATTTTCCGTCTGCCCCATAGCCGAACCATTTAAATAATCGGTCAAATTGAATCGCATCAAACGTCACACCGAAGTGATGAGAAGCCACTTCTTCGACTTGATGCGCCTCGTCTAAGACGAGTGGTGTGTCGGTCGGTAAAATGCCTGCCTGATGTTGTAAGTCAGAGAACAAGAGCGCATGGTTTGTCACAATCAGATCCGCTTCTTTTGAGCGAAGGACGGCTTTTGTGAAGAAGTCACGGCTATACCATGGATCGAATCGACCAAACTCACTTGAAGCGTCTGCTTGAATCAAGCGCTTGAATGAGGCAGGACCTTGTGTCGCAGACCCTGGGAATGAAAGCTCCTCTAGATCCCCCGTCTCCGTCTCGGTCAGCCAGACGAGGACCATCGCTTTGCACATCGATGCCAAAAGTCCGTCATTCGATTCGTCAAGGACCATCTCGAACTTACGTAAATCGATATAATTCCGTCTTCCTTTTAACAATGTGAACTCAATCTCCGGAAAAATCTGTCGAAGCACGGGTAAATCGCGATTCAACAATTGTTCCTGTAACTGAATGGTATGTGTGCTGATGACGACCGGTCGTTTCGTCTCAAGTGCATGATGCGCACTTGGAATCAAGTAGGCAAGCGTCTTACCCGTTCCCGTACCCGCCTCGACTAACAATGTTTCCTCATCGTCTAACGCTTTATAGACGTGACGCATCATTTCAAATTGACTTTGTCTTGGTTCAAACTGTTCAAAAATTGATGGGAGCGTCTCTTCAATCGTTCGAAGCAGAAACGGTTCAAACGGCTCACGCTCTACTGCCGGAACGAATGAGTCGCTAGGACGATATAATGCAATCTTACGATGAATATCAAAACGTGTTTCGTCGTCTGGGCGAATTCCAACCTCGAGTATGATGTCATCAAGTAACGGTTCGACATGGCTCGTCCACGATTCAGAGAGCTCGCGAAGTCGTTTCAACGTCACAATCGGCAAGTCGCGTAGGCGGTCGAGCATTCTTATGAAAAGTTCGGCAGTCGCCTCTGCGTCACTTAGCGCCCGGTGTGCATCTGTATGTAAGAGGTCAAACGTATCAGAAAGGGCTTCTAATGCGTGGCTTTCTAATGTCGGATAAAGAATTCGAGCCAACTCGACTGTATCGATAGCTCTCCCTTGAAACGGAAGGTATCCTGCCTGTTCAAGACTCTCATTTAAAAAAGTTAAATCAAATGTGACATTGTGCGCGACAAATACCCGACCATCTAACATTTTCCAAATGTCGGGAATCACCTCTTCAAATAGGGGTGCATCACTCACGTCAGCATCACTAATCGTTGTCAATTGCGTGATAAAAGGGGGGATTGGTCGACTCGGTCGAATCAAGGTGCTGTAGCGCTCAATCACTTCACCCTCTTGTACGACGACCGCCGCAAACTCAATCAGTTCATCACCGGACTTTACGGAATGACCGGTTGTCTCTAAATCCACAATCACATACGTGTCCATAACATCCATCCCATCTTTGGCACGCTCGTGCTTTCTGTCTGTCTCATCTTACCATAGAACGTATGACGAAAAAACGGGGATGCCTCTGACGACACCCCCGAACTCTTTATAAAATCGTATGGGCGATTTCTTCATAAAGAAGTTGATCGACCTCGTTCTGTCCGTTCAAGACGGCAACTTTTGGACGATGCGTTTTCGCTTCTTCCGCAGTCATTTGACCGTATGCCATGATGATGACAACATCGCCTACTTGGAAATGACGTGCCGCTGCGCCGTTCAAACAAATCACACCAGAACCACGTTCCCCTTTAATGACGTATGTTTCGATGCGTGCGCCATTATGGTTGTTCGTAATGTGAACATGTTCATTCTCCATAATACCGACCGCGTCCATCAAATCCTCATCGATTGTGATTGAACCGACATAGTGTAAGTTTGCTTCAGTCACTGTTGCTTTGTGAAGTTTCGCGTGCATAAATGTACGAATCATTGGATTCATCCCTTCTTCCAAATCACATTATCAATCAATCGGGCGCGTTCAAATTGAACGGCCACTGCTAATAAAATTTCAGTTGAGTCGTACGTGACGGAGCCGAGTGTCGGATAATCGACGAGTTCGACATAATCGATTTGACTATTCGGAATCTCGCTCAATCGTTCCGTCAATTGACGTTTGACCGCTCCAGCACCTTGCCCTGTTTCTAATTCTTCTCTCGCCAACGTCAGCGCCTTGAAAATTTGACTCGCTTCTCTTTTTTCAACTTCTGACAGATATACGTTTCGAGAAGATTTGGCCAGTCCTGTCTCCTCACGTATAATCGGGCAGCGTCGAATCTCGACTGGTACGAAATAATCTCGGACATATCCTTCAATGAGCGCGACTTGCTGGGCATCTTTCAGCCCAAAATAAGCACGTGTTGGTTGAACAAGATTAAATAATTTCGAGACGATTGTCAACACACCATCAAAGTGACCTGGTCGACTCGCCCCACATAATACGTCTGCACCTTGACGGACGGTCACACGAGCCATATCGAGTGGATACATCGTCTCAGTCGTCGGATAGAACAGGTAGTCAACACCCGCCTCACGTGCCAACTTCTCATCTCGATCAAAGTCTCGCGGATATCGGTCGAGGTCTTCATTTGGTCCGAACTGTGTCGGATTCACAAAAATACTCATCACGACGATATCATTTTCCCGTCGTGCGCTTTCAACGAGGCTCAGATGTCCCTCATGCAAATAACCCATTGTCGGAACGAACCCAATCGTTTGCCCAGACGGTAACGCGTGACGTAATTCTTCAACGGTCGATATAATTTTCATCATTTTCCTCCGTACAACGAATCTAGTAACGACTCGTCCATCGTAAAAGTATGACGTTCAAGCGGAAACTGACCGTTTTTCGTTTCTTCGACGAAAGATTGAATCGCATGTGTCGCCACATCATTCACATCCGCGTATGCTTGAACAAATTTCGGCAAGCGGTCCACCCCATATTTTAAAACGTCATGGTAGACAAGCACTTGGCCGTCGACTTCTGCCCCGGCACCGATTCCGATGACTGGGATAGTCAACGACTCAGCGATTCGTTTCGCTAGTTGATGAGGCACACATTCGAGAACGAGCATTTTCGCACCCGCTCGTTCGGCAGACAGACTATCTTGAAGAAGTGCCTCAGCGGCTTCAAGGGATTTTCCTTGAACTTTATATCCCTCTAACACACCAACTGATTGAGGCGTCAATCCTAAATGGGCGACACATGGCATTCCGACTTGTGTCAAGCGTTCAATCGTTCGGAGAACTTCCCCTGAACCTTCAAGTTTGATGGCATCCGCCTGTCCTTCTTGGAACATGCGTGCCGCCGCCTGTAGCGTACGGTCGAAATCTCCGTGGTACGTCGCAAATGGCATATCTACTACTACGAACGTCTGTTGTGCTCCTCGTCGCACGGCTTTTGCGTGATGGAGCATATCTTCCATCGTCACAGGGATGGTCGAATCATAACCGAGTACGACCATTCCAAGTGAATCCCCGACGAGAATCAAATCGACCCCTGCCGCCTCGGCAAGTTTCGCTGACGGATAATCATACGCCGTCAACATGACGAGCTTTTCCTGTTCATTCATCTTTTTCAATAACGAAGTCATCGTGTTCATCTGTTTCTCCTCCTAAACGTGGAGACAGGAAAGAATAAACGCCTTCTTACACAATAGGCAAGAAGGCGCACGAAAAACAATTTCATGGTTTTCATGAGTAGTGTCCTTCTGTCCCTGTCAAAATGATCAAGGCAGACAACTGATTGTGACAGTCTGCAAGCGTGGTACACTTCAAAAATCGATAGCGTCCGACACATTCAGTATAGTCGATGGTGTCGTTTTCATCAATCATTCCACACTGCAATCTCAGCAGAATAGACCGGTTCGACTTTCCCATCTACTTCGAGTAACAGGGCACCTTCATCAGAGATTCCTCGCATGACGCCTGTTCTTGACGCCCGGGACCCACTCAGCGTGACCGATTCATTCAGATAAGCGGCATGTTTCGTCCAATTCAAGCGTACCGGTGCGAACCCATCTTCGAGAAAACGGTCGTACTCGGTTTCGAGTTCGACTAGTAGCTCTGCTAGTAACTCACTGCGATGATAACGTGTTCCCGTTTCAAGATAGAGCGATGTAGCCCGGTGAGCCAAGTCCGGCGGAATAGTTTCACCATTGACGTTTATCCCGAATCCTAAAATGACAGCCTGGATGCGATCTCCCTCCGTTTGCATTTCTGTCAGAATGCCTCCGATTTTCTTACCATTTAAGAGTAAATCATTCGGCCATTTGATTGACACGTCGAGATTTCTCGCATTCAACGCCGTCGCAAACGCACTGGCTGTCATCAAAGTCAGCTTCGAAGCTTCCCGAATCGGTAAATCGGGTCTTAAAATGACACTTGCCGCAATATTGACATGCTTCGGATTATGCCAGTTACGTCCTAGCTGCCCACGCCCCGCCGTCTGTTCTTCACTGATGATGAGCGTTCCTTCGGGTGCATGTTGTTGTGCAAGTTCGTGTGCGATGCGTTGTGTCGTATCGACTTGATCAAACGCATGTACGACTTGACCAAAACGCCCCTTCCGAAATGAAACAAAAGCCGGTTCATCGAATCGGTCGCTTTGTTCGAGTAGTTGATAACCTTTTCGTGGAATAGTATGAATCGCGTACCCGTCTTGTTTCAGTGTCTCGATATGTTTCCAAATTGCGGTACGTGAAATATTCAATTGACGTGCCAGCTCTTGACCGCTCCATACTTCACCATTTTGTAATAGCGTCAGGACACGCCCGCGCGTTGAAGCCATCGTTTCGCCTCCTCTTTCAATACAGTCTCATGGTTCGGCATCTCTTGTAGGACGACCCGTCGTTCCAAGTCGGCCAACATATGTTTAATGACCTCTCCTTTTGCTCCGAGCTCGAGCGCATCTCGTCCATCAAATTGTAGTTCTTTTCGTGACTGAATGGGGAGTGACTGCTTCAATTCACGACTCCGGTCTCTCTCACCGTTCATCCGAAAATACGTAGATAGCGTGGTTTCCTCTGTCTGATAGATCGTCATCTCATCTAATCCCGTCTCACACAATTTAGCTAGCGTACGAGCCTCGCGCTTGATGGCATTTGAGCGTTTCCATGGCAAGAGCCACGATTCATCGTTCGAATGATACAAAAAGAGTGCCCAACCGCTAGCCGCGTTTACAGGCGTACGCTCATCTTCCTGCACACGATTCATCAGATCCGTCGTGACGCCCGGTAGGTGACGGTGAATGCCTAGAGCCACCATCTCATTGAGCGCCCTCTTATACGCAGGTCCAACTAATAGTTTTTCAAATTCGATTGCAATGCGTTCCATCGCAATTTGCTCGAGCTTATGGCCGAGCACACTCGCTGCATCACGTAACTCTTCATGTAAGGTGAAGTCGAGTTGAGACATGAAACGAAGGGCGCGCATGATGCGAAGGGCATCTTCACCGAAACGTTCGAATGGGCTACCGACCGTACGAATGATCCGCTCTTCAAGGTCATGTTGACCACCGAACAAGTCGACGACTTGTCCATCATGAAACGCCATCGCATTCATCGTGAAATCACGGCGCAATAAATCTTCTTCGAGCGACACACCGAGCGCGACATGGTCTGGTCTTCTTGAATCCGAATATGCCCCTTCTGAACGGAATGTCGTCACCTCGAACGGATGATGGTCGATGATGACCGTGACCGTCCCATGTTCGATGCCGGTCGGGACGGATTTTGGAAAGAGAGCCATCACATCTTCAGGGAAGAGCGACGTCGCCAAATCAATGTCATCCGGTAAGCTTCCGAGGACATAGTCACGAACGGCCCCACCGACGATATAAGCCTCACCACCATGCCGTTCAATCGTTTCAATGATTTGTTTCGCATACTCCCATTCTGTCATGATTTCACCACCTGTTCATACAAGCGCTCATATTCGGTCACGATGTCTTGTGAGGCGAAGCGTTTAGACTTCTCTAATCCGTTACGTCTGAATCGTTCCTGTAACGAGGCATCTGTCAGTACACGTTGCATCGCATGGGCGGCAAGACTTGCGTCGCCTCTCGATACGACAAACCCATCCTCACCATCCGTGATGACTTCCGGTAACCCACCTGCATCACTCACGACTGAAGGTACCCCTGTCGCCATCGCTTCGAGGGCGACGAGTCCGAACGCCTCTTTGTCCGATAACAAGACATGAACATCGCTGATTGAAAGGAGCGCTGCGACTTGTTCTTGTTTCCCGGCAAAGATGACATCGTCTTCGAGTTCCATTTCGGTCACGAGTCGACGCATCGCCCCCATGAGCGGTCCATCGCCGACGAGCAGAAGTTTTTTGTTTGGGACGTCCATTTGGTCGAACGCCTCTAAAACGAGATCGACACGCTTCACTGGCCGGAAGTTCGAGATGTGGATGACGACTCGGTCCTCATCTGACAATCCATACCGTTCCCGAAGCGTCGGGTCGATTTGTGGCGTATATACCGATTCATCGATAAAGTTGTGAATGACTTGAATAGGCAAATCACTCGCAATGCGGTCTTCCGTCTCTCGTTTTAGACTATGCGAAACGGCCGTGATGGCATTCGATTGGCGTAGTCCGTATAGAATGGCCGGTTTCAATTCCTCATCCTCTCCGAGCACCGTGATATCGGTCCCGTGTAACGTCGAGACGATGGGTGTCTTCACTCCTGCCATTTCACGACCAAGTGCCGCACATACGGCATGAGGCACCGCATAATGGGCATGAATGACGTCAAGCCCGAACGATTGGATGACGCTCGCGATTTTCGCCGACAACGTCATATCGTAAGGTGGGTATCGGAAGACCGAGTATTGGTTGATTTCGACTTGATGGAACGTGATATTCGGATGATAGGCGTTCAAGCGAAACGGCATGCTACTTGTGATGAAATGGACGTCATGACCACGATCCGCAAGCTTCATCCCGAGTTCTGTTGCCAAAATCCCAGAGCCACCTACCGATGGATAACACAAAATGCCGATACGATATGTCATGCGAGTTCACCTGCCTGTCTCACAACGTATGGTCGGACTTGTTTCAAGCCTTCTGCGTATGACGTACCGATCAAGCTCCCGAAATGTCGTTCCCGTGCGACGACCCGCTCCACATATGCATCGGTGAGTGGTGTCTTTACTCCGTTCATCGGTGTGAACTGACTGGCATAACATTGTAAGGCTTGGGTCTTCACGTCGATGGTGTCACTGATATCGACACAGACGTCTGGTTCGACATGCGCATTGATCATATATTGGTACACACTTTGCGGACGGTATGCATCAAGTTCAGGTAAGTATTTTCGAATGCCGGCATTAAACAGCGCCTCTGTCACGAGATGTGCACAAGCGGCATGGTCTGGATGACGGTCGACTTCATATGGATATAGGACATGAGTTGGGCGCTCGTGACGAATCAACGATACGATTGCTTCTAGTTGGTCGGCACTTCCGTCAATCCCGCGGTCACTGAATCCGAGATTCAGGCGGCGTACACCGAGCACCGCATCCGCTGCACTTGCTTCTTTTTGTCTTGTTTCGACGTCTCCATTTGAAGACAGCTCGGCTTTCGTCAAATCGACGTAGACGACTTCAATCTTCTGTTTCGTCCATTGGGCGGTCATTCCGGCAATCCCGATTTCAATATCGTCCGGATGTGCCCCGATGGCTACTACTTTCATCTAAATCACCTCTTCTTTGAAAAGTATAGCCGACTCGATTCTGAATGTCATATGTTCAGGGTAGTCAATCGAGTTGTTTTTCGAGTACTCTATCTAAGGGGAGGTGAACCTAATGACGGTACAGTTACCGATTCGTGTTCGAAATATTATCTTTATCTTAATAGGTTCTTTTATTTTTGCATTCGGTGTTTATCACTTCAACGTTCAAAACAACTTGGCCGAAGGTGGATTCACTGGCATCACATTGATTCTACGTGGTCTATTTGATATTTCACCTTCGGTCACGAACTTGGCATTAAATATCCCGCTCTTTTTCATGAGTTACAAGTTGTTAGGTCGCACGACCTTCATCTATACGCTCATCGGAACGTTCTCATTTTCACTTTGGTATGCATTCATCGCCAAATATTCGACGCTTGTCATCGATTTGACGAATGATATGGTGCTAGCCAGTTTGTTTGCCGGACTCTTCATCGGCATCGGGCTCGGCATCATCTTCAACAATGGGGGGACGACGGGCGGCGTCGATATCATCGCACGACTCGTACAACGCTATTTCGGTTGGTCAATCGGCAAGACGTTTCTCATCTTTGACTTCTTCGTCATCGTCCTCAGTTTGACGTATCTCGATCCTCGTGAGGCGATGTATACCCTACTCGCTGTCTATATCGGGGCACGAGTCATTGATTCGATGCAAGAAGGGACGTATGCCGGTAAAGCGGCGATGATTATCAGTGACCACCGTACTGCCATCGCGGACGGGATTCATGCGACGATGAACCGGGGGACGACAAGACTGCTCGCAAAAGGCGGCTACTCGAACCGAGAACTCGAGGTGTTATACGTCGTCGTCGGACGAAACGAAGTGAATCGTTTGAAGACCATCGTCAAACAAATCGACCCCCACGCCTTTGTCACCTTCCATCATGTGTACGAGGTTGGAGGGGAAGGCTTTACGTTCGACGAGAATCGAATGCCTCTGAAATAATCAAAAAATCGCCTCGTTCACGATTGAACGGGCGATTTTTTATGGTTCAATATGAAGCACTTCCAATTCAATGACTCCTGCTGGTGAGTTCACCTTTATCAGTTGACCGACTTTTGCGCCGAACAGTGTGCGACCGATCGGCGACGTGATCGAGATGGTCCCTTGATCGATGTCCGCCTCAGCCTCCCCTACGATTCGATAGCTCTCCAACTCTTTTTGATGCAATTCTCGAACGACGACCCGGTTCCCGAATGTGACGACATCTGAATGGTTCGATTCGACAATCTCTGCTTCATTGAGGAGGTGTTCGAGTTCTAAAATTTCCGCTTCTAACCGTTCATAATCACGTACGGTTTCTGTATACGTAACATCCTCTCTAAAATCACAAAACTTCCGCGCTGTTCGAATGCGTTCACGCGCATCCGTCCGGGCTCTTTTTAACGTCGTTAATCGATGAGTCAATCGCTCATGGCCAGCCGCTGTCATTTGTGGTTTCATCAAAACATGTCCTTTCTTAAATAATGAAAAAACCCCGCCATTCGACGGGATTTCATTCTATTCCTCACGTGGCATGAACACAATAAGTGCCAAACGAATAAGCTCGGCAACCGCAACAAGCGTTGCAGCCACATACGTCCAAGCCGCAGCGTTGAGGACTTTTCGTGCCCCTGTCTCTTCTGTCGCTGTCACGATACCATGTGATGTCAATTGTGCCATCGCACGTTTCGAAGCATCAAACTCGACCGGTAACGTGATCAATTGGAACACGACCGCCCCGAGCATCATAATGACACCGAGTTGTGCCAATCCGAGTGCACCGAACAAGAAGCCACCGAGTAATAACGGGAACGACAAGTTCGACGTGATGTTGACGACGGGAACGAGACTATGACGCACGCGCATCATCTTGTAATCCGTCGCATCCTGGATGACGTGACCGATCTCGTGCGCCGCGATCGCAGCCGACGAAATCGTTGACCCTTGATATACTTCACGAGATAGACGGACGACTTTGTTGACCGGGTCATAATGGTCACTCATGAGTCCATCGACCATCTCGATTCGAACATTATGCACCCCGTTCTGTTTCATGATGAAATCAGCGACTTGCGCACCTGTGACACCACTTTGAAGTGGTTGTTGTAAAAACTGCTTGTACGTACTTTTCACTCGCATCTGGGCCCATAAGGGGATGAGCATAATCAGTGCAAGATAGAAAATATAGCCACCTAATGACATTTTCTATTTCACCTCTGCGTGTATTTGATAATTTGATTTTACATTCTTATGAACTTATTTTCAAGCGATGAACGCAGGACGAATGCATATCCCATCAAAAAACACAATCCTGTCAGCCAAAACGAACCGTACCCGATCCACATGATGTACTCCGCAAGTGATGGATAACGCGGCCATTGTCCGAGTACGTAATCGACTACATCGTTATGAATCACCCAGACGAGTGAACAGACAAACGAGGTCATCGTCCACTTCATGAACGGCGCATAAATCAGCGCTTGGATTGCCATCACGCCATGCGAAACCATCAACATGACCGCCATCAGTATGGTAATCGTAGGCGCATCATCCGGTAACGTGCGCAGGAACAATAGATTCATAATGACAGCCCACACGCCATATTTGATCAACGTGATGAACGCGAGCGTCTCGAAGATTGGAGAACGTTTTTTAAATATCCACAGTCCGAGAACGATCGTAAAGAAAAGTGAAGCCGTAGGGCTATCTGGAACGAATGGCCAATACAGATAAGGGGTGTCACGCAATTGAGGCTCATACCAAATATAACCGTAAATCGTACCTCCCAAGTTGATGACGAACAGAAGGCTTAACGTGATTCGATGCATCAAGAACGGTTTTAAAAACATCGGGTTCATTGTCTCAATCCTTTTTCTTCAGTTTATCGTCAATATAGCAATGAAGTAAAAAAGTGTAGCCTAGTAAACTTAGGCTACACTTGATGACTTACTCGTTATTTTCGCCGCCTTCACCGTATGAAGCGATGAATTCAGCCAATACTTGAAGATCTTCGTCAGAACCATCCCACTGACCGGCAGGCATTGTACCAATACCGTTTACAGCGATGTCTGCGATTTCTTCAGCGGTCTTCGTCGTCCCTACAAGTGCAGGTGCAGCTGCCCCACCCTCAAGGTTTTGACCATGACAGTTGACACAAGACTGTGCTGAATAGATTTCATACCCTGGTGCAGCCGTATCAATCTCAGGACCTTCGCCTGGAATTTGAAGCTCACCTTGTGCGTGTACTTGATCCCAGTGTGTCGTTTGAACAGATTGCCACGTCAAGTAGAAGACAGACAAAATACCAAGCAACATAAAGCTGATGGCCACTGGTCGTTTCGCAGGTCGACGCTCTAGACCTTGGTCGAGCCAAGGAGCTAACATAAGCGCCGTAAATGCCAACCCAGGAATGATGATCGTACCGAGTACAATCCAATCCCCTGCAGCGAATTGGTATTTAAGAAGTTGATACAAGAACAAGAAATACCAGTCCGGTAACGGAATATATGACGTGTTCGTTGGATCGGCGATGTTTTGAAGCGGTGCAGCTTCAACGATTGTGAGTGCGATGAACCCGATCAAGAAGACCGACCCTACCATCCACTCTTTAAGCAAGAAGTTCGGCCAAAACGCTTCAGTACGTCCTGGATATTCTGAATAGTCTTTTGCAATGTTTTGTTTCCGATTCGAGATTCCTACTCGAGAGTCGGTTACAAATTTCATCCCTTTACCGCGATGCATATCGTTTCTCCTCCTTTTTCTTCTCGAATCGGCTTATAGCGGTCCAGAAACCCCTTGTTTACGAATCATCAAGAAGTGGGCTCCTAATAGTACGAACAACGCCGCCGGTAAGAAGAAGACGTGAATCGCGAAGAATCGTGCGAGTGTACTCGCTCCGACAATCTCACCACCAGCGAGGAGTGTCTTCGCAATACCACCGATAACCGGTACACTTTCAGCGATTTGAAGCGTAACTTTCGTTGCGAACAATGCTTTCATATCCCATGGAAGCAAGTATCCTGTAAGTCCGAGCGCCAAGACGACGAAGAACAAGAGAACACCGACAACCCAGTTAAGTTCACGTGGTTTTTTATACGATCCAGTGAAGAATACGCGGAGCGTATGTAAGAACAACATGACGATCGCGACAGAAGCTCCCCAGTGGTGCATCCCACGTACGATTTGACCGTGTGCGATTTCATTTTGTAAATAGTATACCGATGCGTGCGCATTGATGATATCCGGTACATAATACATCGTCAAGAACATCCCAGAAAGGATTTGAATGACGATTGTAAAGAATGTCAATCCTCCAAAACAATAGACGAATGCAGAGAAGTGATGGGCAGGGTTGACGTGTTCAGGTACTTCATGGTCAGCGATATCGCGCCAGAGCGGTGTGATGTCTACGCGCTCATCGACCCAATCATAAATTTTTTGTAACATCGACTAGTCCCCCTCTCACTTCTGTGAAATCGGGCTACCCAAGTAAAGGAAGCCGTCTTTTTCTTCTTTTTCGTAACGTGCAAGTGGTGCCGTAGGAGGCGTACCTGGAATGTTTGTTCCGTCTTTTTCATAACGACCAAAGTGGCATGGGCAGAAATACTCGTTCGGACGAGTCGGGTCTGCTCCATATGATACTTGGCATCCTAGGTGTGTACAGATTGGAGACAAGGCAACAATCTCGCCACTTTCCGTTTTGTACACCCATGCAGAGAGTGTTTCTTCAAATTCGTACCATGCATCTTGTGTTTGTTTCTTAAAGTCGACACGTTGCGGCTCAGTCGTGATGTCATCAAGACTCATTACTTTTACTTTGTCGCCCGCTCCAGATTTTTTCAAAACCGGATCGATCGCAAAGTTGACCATCGGACTGATCAATGTTGCCGCCATAAAGCCACCTACTCCAGTCAGTGTGTACGTTAAGAACTGACGGCGCGTGACTTTTGACCCATTTTGAGCCATTTCGTTCCCCCCTCATTCGTGTGCATAACCCCATAATTCTTTATGCATTCTTCACAAAAATTTCTCACTCAACAAAATAGTATATCAATAAAACCTCTACGTCAACCGCTTCATGTCGCCATCCAACGGCTCGAAAGTTCCGTGATGACTTGTGTCGCAAAATTTTGAACCATCGTATGCGCCTGATCGCTCGACATCGATCCGAGCGCAAGTGGCGGTACGAACAAAATTGGCAAATCAAACGATTTAAAACGGACGTCTGACGCAATAAATAAAACGTGAGAAAATCCAGATGAATCTGCTTTTGCCACTACATCCTGCGCCAATTCCACACCAGCTTCCACATCGGTGTAACTGATCGTCGGGCTGAGCATCGTTCGACCAGATAATTGACGTTCTGTTTCGGCCGTGACGGCTTGGATCACTTCATAACCTTCAGCTTTGCGAACCATATCCTCACCAAACGCCAATTCTGCGAGCGGAACGATGAGCGTATCGACGTATTGTCTTTCGGCAATCGAGCGGAGTGCCCCTTGACTATCGAACCTCATCTTTTCCCTCCTCTCCTTCATATCTCATCATGTCTATTGTAGCGTACATGACTTCGTTCACGTTTCAAACTTATGAACGAACTGTGAAATAATTGTGTATTCCTACGTTATTAATATACCAAAAAACAAGCGCCTACCGGAACGGAAGCGCTTGTTTTTTTTAAAATAATTTAGATGAACGAACTTGATGAAGTTGGCTCGTCAAGTTACGAAATAAATTTTCATCCCGACGATCTAGTGCTTTGTCAATTTCAATCAATAACCGCTCTTCTTCGAACTGGGCAACAGAAGCTTGAATGACCGTTTGCGCAGAAGAGGAAACCTCATCTTTCACTTCCGCTGTAGGCTCGAATGGATTTTGCTCCACGATATCGATCCAGTTTTCGTCAATCATCATTCCTTGGAAGTTTAATTCCACATAAATCGGGCCATCGTGTAGACGGATGTCATGATATGCCTTTTCAGGATTCATGGTCACAAGGTCTCCCCGACGGTATCGGAACGGTTCACCATCAAACCCGTATGCCGTCATGACGAGACTTCTCGGTGATACGGAAGCGTTCGTCACGAAGTGCACATTTCCAAGTTTTTCAGGATGTCTCAACCAATAGTCAAGAATCCACTTCGCTTCACGTTTCCGAAGTGTATGATGAGCGACGAATCGCTTTAAAAAATTCCGTTTCCGCTCGACCATCTGACCTCATTCCCTTCCCATTATCATTCTACGTCATCAGACAATTGTTCGAGCTGATCTTCGAGCACTTGGCGATCTTCTAGATCGATTACTAGTGCAAGCGATTGCTCTACAACTCGGCGTGCATCTTGTCGACGACCTTCCTCTATCAACAGTGTAGCCCATTCTGTCACAAATGACACGTCCTCTTTCATCATCGGCTCGATTGAGGCGTAAAGACTGACCGCATCATCATATTCTTCGAGTTCATATTTTGCTTTCGCCTTATACCAGGTCATAAGCGGTGAGGTCGTATGATCTTCGAGTGCATCAATGGTTTCGAGAACATCATCTAGTTCTCCTGCTTCGAATAAAATCGACAACAACAGTTCAGTTGCTTGTAACGATTCTGGGTTCAAGACGAGAGCTTCACGCAATTCTTTAATGGCTCCTTCTCGATTACCGAGTTTAAGGAGCAGTCTTGCTTTGACATGACGAAGTTCATCATTGTAATCATCTCGCGTGATTCCTTGGTCAATCATTTCAAGTGCTTCATCCGTTTGACCGATCGCATCAAGCGATTCTGTGTAAGGAAGGTAGAGAGATGTAAAATCCGGGTCCATCGCTTGAAGCTCTTTGAACTGCTTGATAGCGACTTCCTCTCGACCGATTCGATGCGCCGTCATCGCATGACCGAAGACGGTATTTAAATCTCGATGCTTCGCTTTTTCATACTCCTCAAGCGCTTCTTCGAATGAACCGACCATCGTGAGGGCTTCCGCATAATCGGCCTGATAATCGATCTCGGACGGTAGATTCATTTTTGGAAGTCGCGCGTAGAGAGGAATGGCTTGTTCGAAAGAACCCGTCGACGCATATAATTCAGCCAATCCATAGATGAGTAACGGTTCATCGGGATTTTTTTCAAGTGCTTCCATCAGCTTTTTGACGGCCACTTCATCTAATCCCTGCGATTGATATAAATCCGCTAATAGTACAAGACTTCTCACTTGTGTCTCCGCATCATCTGACTTGATTTTTTCAAGTACGGCAATCGCTTCTTCTTCGCGATCGCTGTCTAAATATGCTTCCGCGAGCGACAACGCAACATTCGGATCGCCCTCGTAATCAACGTACAATTTCGAAAGCACCTCGGTTGCCCGGTCAGCAAGTCCAAGCTCTAAATAAAGGTCTGCGATGGCTAATCGATCATCGTCCGATCCTTCTTTTTCGAGTTCTTCTATGTGTACGAGCGCATGCTCGGTCTCTCCTGACTCAAGCATCTCGATGATATGTGTTAGTGCTGATTCATCTAGCATGTTCCATCCTCCTGGCCTTCGGTTTGTCGTTATTCTATCTTACGTTGGATTCGTTGTAAATCGAGACGGAATCGAGGATAACTCACCTCGGACGCTTCCATGTCTTCAATATGGACAACATCATCAGTCATCAGCTCAGCAATCTGAAGCATCATCGACAGGCGGTGATCTCCGTAAGTTGTGACATCTCCTCCATGCAACCGACTCGGTTTTACGATAAACCCGTCAGCCGTTCCAACGATATCGACACCTAGTTTTTGCAGTTCAGTGACGACCGAATCGATACGGTCGGTTTCTTTCACACGTAGTTCCGCCGCATCTTTCACGACAGATGGCGTTAATGCTTGTGATGCGACGAGTGCGAACAGTGGCAATTCGTCAATTTGCGAAGGAATCATCTCTCCTTCGATGACCGTACCGGACAGTTCACTCGTTCTCACAGTGACATCCCCGATCCGCTCTTTACCGACGGAACGTTCATTTGAAATGGTGATCAATGCTCCCATCCGCTCGAGCGTACGTAAAAATCCGATTCGAGTCTCATTTAAACAAACGTCTGTCGTCGTAACCAAACTATCGGGTATGATGGCCGCTCCTGCCCAAAAGAATGCTGCTGACGATGGGTCTGCCGGTACATCGACCGTCGTCCCAGTCAACCGCGAAGGTTCGACACGTATGACGCGTTGCCCTTCTTCTTCTGAGATCGATAGCTCTGCGCCAAAAAGCGGTAACATCCGTTCGGTATGGTCACGGGACAACACAGGTTCCCGAACAATCGTTGTTCCCGAGGCACGTAATCCGGCGAGAAGAATGGCCGACTTCACTTGAGCACTCGCAATCGGTAACGTATAGTCGATCGCCTTTAACGATGTCCCCTCAATCACAAGTGGTGCCACTTCTCCGTTCACGTGCGCCCCCATCTCACGAAGCGGGGACGTGACACGGCGCATCGGACGCTTAGACAGCGATGCATCGCCTATGAGTTCAAACGAACCGGTATAGCCGGATAAGATGCCGATGAGTAGGCGCATCGTCGTCCCAGAGTTTCCGCAGTCTAGAGTGGCTGAATGCGGCGTCTCAATCCCTTTGATGATCAGTTCATCATCTTGTTCCACTACTTCTGCCCCTAAACGTCGGATCACTTCAAGAGTTGAACGACAATCGGCGCCAAGAAGCGGATTTTTTACATAAGTCGTACCGGACGACATCATTCCAAACAAGAGTGCCCGGTGAGTGATTGATTTATCACTCGGCACTCGGATCGAACCGTTCAAACTCAACTTGTCCACCATCCCTTCATCTGTTCAAACGTATATTGCAGATCAGCAAGCTGAATCGCCTCCACTGAAATGGAGTCGCGTATTAACACGAAACGGATGACCCCATTTCGATTCTTTTTATCCCGAATCATTTTTTCCACATAATGATCGAACGGTTTCCAATCGATTGGGGTGACCTCATTCAAACGCATCCAATCAAATAACCGTTTCGCACGCGTCTCATCATTGGATAGTAAGAAAGCAAAGACCATCCCATGTAAGACGCACTCCCCATGCGGGATACGATACGCTTCGATTGATTCGAGGGCGTGCCCGAACGTATGCCCAAAATTAAGCCATGCCCTGATCCCTTGTTCTCGTTCATCCGCTTCGACGATGGCTTGTTTCACTCGGATCCCTTTGGCGAGCCATGAGACCCAATCCAACTCATCCCGTTCGGTCAAGGCTGAAAACAATTCGTCCTCGAACGAGGATTCGAGGACGTGACGTGACAAATACGCATGTTTGATCAGTTCCCCGAGACCACTCCGGACTTCTTGAACCGGTAAGGAAGCGAGTCGAGACACATTGTAGTACACACCAATCGGTTGGTAAAATGAACCGATTGCATTTTTGGCGAGCGGATGATTGACGGCCACTTTTCCACCAACGGCAGAATCATGGGCTAAAATTGTCGTCGGAACCTGTATGTAAGAGACACCGCGCATATAGACACTCGCTAAGAACCCAGCTAAATCGCCAATCATCCCGCCACCAAAAGCGACGATGAGCGATTGACGGTCGCAACCGTGACGCAGCCCTTCCGATACAAGATGCTCAAGACGTGTGATGGATTTAGAAGCATCTCCCGCCTCGACGACGGACCAAATGACGTGCGGATGAACGGCACATAATTGATTTCGAAATGATGAACCGTAGAGAGCATCCACCTGTTCGTCTGTGACGACCCAAATCGTCGGATATTCCGACCAATCGAATGTTTCTATCCAACGATCTTGGTTGTCGACGATGACGTCATATGGAGTCGATGCTGCAATCGGAATGGTCACCATACACGTAGCTCCTCTCGGTATTCCTCCACACGGTGTTTGATTCGTTCCATTGTGTCCTGCCCGAACGTTTCACACACTTCTTTCGCCATCTCAAAGGCGATGACCGCTTCCACGACGAGCGACGCTGCCGGTACAGCACAAGAGTCACTGCGTTCGATTTGAGCGAGAAAAGCCTCTTTTGTATCGATGTCGACCGACTGTAGCGGTTTGTAAAGTGTCGGAATCGGTTTCATGACCGCTGAACAGACGATTGGCATGCCCGTCGTCATACCACCTTCAAACCCTCCAAGATGATTACTGAGTCGTGTGTAACCATTCTCTTCATAAGCGATCGGATCCATCACTTGCGAACCTGGTCGGTAGGCCATGTCGAATCCGTCTCCAAATTCAACCCCTTTAAACGCGTTCACACTCATGACGGCCTGCGCGATCTTCGCATCTAGCTTCCGATCGTACTGCACGTAAGAACCGAGACCTGGAATGACACCGTGCACTTCCGTACAGACGATTCCACCAATCGAGTCGCCGTTCGCTTTCGCTTCATCAATCTTTTGCATCATTCTCTGTTCCGCATCGGAGTCAAGGGTACGGACAGGAGACGTATCGACGAGTTGTCGTGCTTCCTCGATTGACTGTACCGTCTTCATTTCTGCTTTCTCCCCGCCAATCACTTTCACGTAACTGAATAAAGACATACCCAGTTGTTGGAGGAGTTGTTTACAAAAGGCACCGACGGCCACTCGTGCAGCCGTTTCTCTTGCGCTCGAACGCTCCAACACGTCACGTAAGTCACGGTGTCCATACTTCAGTCCACCGACGAGGTCAGCGTGCCCCGGTCTCGGGCGTGAGATGCGGCGCTTCACTTCCATATCATCCGTAATAGGTTCTGCTTGCATCACATGTTTCCAATGCGTATGGTCTTTATTTTCAATCCAAAATGTAATCGGGGCACCGGTCGTCTTCCCGTGTCGGATCCCCGAGCGAACAGCGACCTCGTCCGATTCAATTTGCATGCGTCGTCCACGCCCGTATCCCGACTGACGTTTCTTCAACTCCAAGTTGATTTGGTTCAAATCTACTGTCAGGCCGGCAGGGGCACCTTCAATGATGACCGTCAGACCGGGACCATGTGATTCACCAGCTGTCAAATAACGCATCCATTCACCTCATCCATCTATTTTTTCATAAAAGAAACTTTGCTTCATCGCATAGCCGTAACGCTTCGGTTGGAAAATCTGTTCTGTCCCACCTACAAATAGCATTCCTCCTGGACGCAGCGCCCGTTGGAAAGAGGTGTATACTTTTTCTTTTGCTTCTTCCGTGAAGTAGATCAAGACATTGCGACACACGATCAAGTCAAAGTTACGCTCATACACGTCCGCTAACAGATTGTGTTTTTTAAACGTCACCAATTGCTTGATTTCATCTGAAATGAAATAGTCATCTCCACGACGCGTGAAGTAGCGCTTCTGAAACTCTTCAGGTAAATCGATCAGCGCCCGTTCATGATACTTTCCTTGTTTCGCCTTTTCGATCACAACATCATCTAGGTCTGTCGCCATGATAGAGAATTGAGACGGGGCTAAATGTTTCGACAGCAACATGGCGAGCGAGTAGGGCTCTTCCCCTGTTGAACAAGCTGCGCTCCAAACGCGTAGTTTCCCTTGGCTCGATCGAATCAAATGTGGAAGGATATCTTCTTCAAGTTGTTGCCATCGAATCGGGTTTCGGTAAAACTCACTGACGTTGATCGTCATCCGATCCAAAAACTCTTCATACAACTCACGATTCGTATCCATCGCTTTCAAATACTCTAAAAACGATGCGTACCCTTTTTTCTCACGCAAGGCGACCATACGGCGCTTCATCTGCGCCTCTTTATATAAGTTCAAGTCAATGCCCGACTTGATATAAAACTTTTTTACAAAGATGGCATAATCATTCATCACCAATTTCAACCTCAATTCTTTCTCATTTCATCTTTCAAGTGACCGAAGGCATTTCCAAGGGAACGAAAAAGGGACAGGTTTCCCCGTCCCTCGAAAAGTCATGAAACGTGTGAGGCCACTTTTGCGAACCAAAGTCCAAGTTCGCGTTCTGCGCTTTCCACACTATCAGAACCATGAATCACGTTTTGTGACATTGTCGATGCAAAATCACCGCGAATGGTTCCTGGTTGAGCATCGACTGGCTTTGTCTTCCCAATCATCAGACGAGAGACGGCCACGATGTCCTCACCTTCCCATTCCATCGCGACGACCGGACCAGAAGTCAAAAACTCGACCAATTCACCAAAGAACGGCTTTTCTTTATGCTCTGCGTAGTGTGCCTCTGCGACCTCAACTGTCGGTGTCACCATTTCGAGACGGTTCAACGTATATCCTTTGTCTTCAAAACGTGAGATGATTTCCCCAATCAATCCACGTTTTACCCCATCAGGTTTAACCATTAAAAATGTCTTTTCCATTCCCCAAATCCCCCTAAGTCAATAAATGTGTACGATGTACGTATTAAGTGTACACGGTCCGACACATTTTTGAAAGGGGTTACATCAGGCATTTACCATTTCCGCTTTCCGATATATTGTGCAATTTCAATCAACGAGCGTTTATCGGGATGATCTGGCAAACCGTCTAATCGGCGGATGGCACGTTCCACGTAGCGATCAATCGTTCGTTGGCTACGCTCAAGTGTCCCGTTTCGCTGTACTTCTCGTACGAGAGACTTCGTCAATTCAGGGTCTGTCGAGACATTGACTTGGCGAAGACGTTCATAAAAGCGAGGGTCCTCTGCGGAGTATAAGAGAGGCAACGTCTTATGACCGTGCTTCAAATCTTCACCGACCGGCTTTCCAAGTTGAAAACTTTTTGCTGTGAAGTCGAGTAAATCATCTGTCATTTGAAAGGCCATGCCGATATCATACCCGAATAAGCTTAATTGCTTTACAACAGACGGAGATGCGCCTGAAATGACGGCACCTGCTGCACAACTCGTCTCAATCAACAGGGCGGTTTTCCGGGCAATTCGGTCCAAATAACGCTTTGGTGACTGTCCCCACTCATATTGATCTTGGATTTGATTAATTTCACCGACACAGATCCGCTCCATCGTATCCGACATGATGCGCATCACTTCTGGTGACTCAATCTCAGACACGAGACGAATCGCCTCACCGAACAACGTATTTCCCGTATACATCGCCACCGTTTCATCATATCGCTCCATCACAGTCGGTTTGCCGCGGCGGAGAATCGCATCATCAATCACATCGTCATGGACGAGTGATGCCATATGAATCAGTTCAAGACTTGAGGCAACTTTCGTCAAACGGATATCTTTCGTCTCACCGAATCCTGCACTCAATAGGACAAAGGCTGGTCGGATACGTTTTCCACCAGCATCGAGTAGTTGACGCGATGCTGACTCGATGACAGGGTGATCCGTCCTGACTCGAGTAGATAAAAATTGATCAATTTGATCAATCTCTCGGTTCATATGACGATAAAGTCGCTTCAAAGACATGATTCACCACTTCTTTCCTAGATGCATAGCACATGCACCAGCGGAGAATGTCTTCACTTCGACTTGTTCAAACCCGGCATCTTCAAACATACGCTTCAAAGTCAAACGGTCTGGAAATTGATCAGTCGATTCTTGAAGCCATTTGTACTGATCGTATGAGCCTGCGAACACTTTTCCGAATAACGGCATGACCGTCCCGAAATAGAACCGATACAACTCTTTAAAGACAGGTGCCGTCGGTTGACTCGTTTCAAGACACACGACCGTGCCCCCTGGTTTCAAGACGCGATGCATCTCGCGCAATACCGTCATGTAGTCCGGGACGTTTCGAAGTCCAAACCCAATCGTGACATAATCAAATGAATTGTCACCAAACGGCAAGACCATCGCGTTTCCGTGTAGTAATTCAACGTTCGGTAGCGATTTAACTTTTTCTTCTCCCACTTTTAACATATTCTCTGAAAAGTCGAGCCCCTTCACGACACCCGTGTTCCCTGCAGCTTCCGCCAATTGAATCGTCCAGTCCGCGGTCCCACAACAAACGTCTAAACATTTGGCCCCCGGAAAGACGTTCATTTTTTTCATCGTCGTCCGACGCCACCATTTGTGAAGTCGGAAGCTGATAATCGAGTTCATCGTATCGTAGCTCGGAGAAATAGATTGAAATACTTCATATACTTTTTGCTCTTTTTCTATCGGTTGCAACGCGTAACATCCTTTCCGTTCTAAGCGACCGCATGCGCAAGCAATGTCGTGAGTTGCTCTTTTTGATCTTGTCTAAGCGCCGTCGCTTTCTGTTCAATCAGTCGTTTCCCGCTCGTTGTCAAATATGGCCGTTCCAGCAATTCGGCAAGCGTTTGAATCAATCCGATGTTCGCTTCGAGCCAGACGTTCATCGGAACGTTCGTCTCGAGTAGTAACGTGCATTTTGCCGCATTGACCCGTTGTACAGACTGTCCAAATCGATTACTATATGACGATGGAAATCCAGTCAAAATTTTATAAAACTGAGCCGAGGCAAAATCGCCAGCGAGCACTTTTAATTGTCGCGCTAAAGAACCTTTCGGACTACTGTTCACTTGATCGTGTAATTCGAGCGCTTGATGTGCGAAATACGTTGCCATCACGAGTTGTCGATGCTCAATCGATTCCAAATCAATCATCTCAACCATCCAACGAAGCAACAAAAAATCGACCGCTGGTACAATTTCGTGTTTCGTCAAATAAGGATGATTCATACGTTGTTCGATTTGACGAGCAAGGTCTGTGACAACGAATTCATTTGTCAACTGTTCCATGCTATCCCCCCTCGTCCACTTCATTGTCATTCTGACATAGTATAGCACATTTTTGTCACATTCACGTCATTCGAACTCGTAAACCCAACAAAAAAGCCGCCTCTCGGCGACTTATGTATTGCAGATTACTTGACCGCATCTTTGAGCGCTTTACCTGCTTTGAATGCAGGAACTTTGCTCGCTGGGATTTCGATATCTTCTTTTGTACGTGGGTTACGACCTTTACGGGCAGCACGCTCACGAACTTCAAAAGTACCAAAACCGATCAATTGAATTTTCTCACCGTTTTGGAGTGCTTCAGTGATTGATTCAAACGTAGCTTCTACGATTTTCGTTGCTTCTTTTTTAGAAACATCGGCTTTCTCAGTAACAGCTTGGATCAATTCAGTTTTGTTCATCACGATTCACCTCCTCTCACAGGGAGTTTACGGGATTAATCATATCGTACAAACGTTGATATGACAACATTTTTTGCATGATTTCACGACTTTCACTATTAAAACGAGTTCAGTTGTTTAAAAAAACGACTTCTCCTTGTTCATCTATCGTATACCCTTGCGAGTAAGCCGGGGCAAATGGGGCATCTTCATACAGTAAATAACGAATGTCTTCACCGATTTCCGGTGTCTCGTCCGTCTTTTGAAGCGCTTCCTTCACGTCCTCCCGATAGTCCACAAATAGTTGTCCTGTGCCGTCTACATAAATCGGAAGTTCTCTGTCAGAGTAAGGGCTAGGTATGACCGGCTCTTCCGAGACGAAAATTTTATCATAGTCGAGCGTGAACTGGTTTTTCCCAATCGAACCGTCGAATGGGAACTTTCCTTCTTTCGCTCGAAACGCATTGATATTCGTTTGTAGTTGTTGCAATCGTTCAGATACACGCAAATCGATTAATTTCACGGTCGGATCTGTCTCCACGTCAACGAGAATATATTGGAATAACCCGCCACCTTCGAAACTATTCCCAGGTGGATCAGCCAAATAGCCTGGGACAAGCCGTGCAAATTCAATCGGGTAGCGTTCCATCAAAGGCGTTTCCGCTGGCTTCGTTTTAATCGGCAAGACGCCAGATTGTTCACGATAGGCATTGACCGCACTTTGTACCGTATTCAATTGATCCTCATATGGGATGTTGTTCGCACGCTCTGAATCAGGGAACATACATCCGGCTAAAAGCGTCGTTATGGTCAAACTAATGGCAACAATCATTTTTCTCATCACGTTTATCCTCCTGTCGGCCCTGAGACGACGACAAAAATCATAACAACAGTCCCGAACAAGAATATGATGAATGCAATCAGTCTGACGAGTGTTGCAAACCACCCGCTCAGTTTCGTATGACTAAGTGCGACCATTAATGCAGCGAGGGCAAAAGCTCCAATCCCCGCGAATGAAATCCACATTTTGATGAGTGACGGTGTCACGTCTATCCCCCTACTTTCTCTATGTTCTCCAGACTTCAAGTGTAGCAAAAAAAAGCGAGGAACTGAACGAAAACGTCAGTTCCTCTCTCGACCCATCTTATTCTTCGAAATGAAACACTTGTTCCATCTCATGCTTTTGTGGGCGTCTCATTAATTTCTTCACTTCATCATGAGGACTCTTGCCCTCAAATAGCACGTTATAAAGCGCTTCTGTGATCGGCATCTCCACACCCGCCTCTTTCGCGAGTGAGTGCGCCGCTTCACAGGCACGTACGCCTTCGACGACCATTCCCATGTTCCCAAGAACGTCTTCTAGCTTTTCGCCTCGCCCAATGGCATTTCCGGCTCGCCAGTTACGACTATGTTGTGACGTCGCCGTCACAATGAGGTCTCCGATTCCTGTCAACCCTGAGAACGATGCTGGATTCGCGCCGAGCTTCACGCCAAGTCGAGCAATCTCGACAATCCCACGTGTCATGAGGGCAGCTTTCGCATTATCCCCATAACCGAGACCATCCGTCATCCCTGCCGCTAAGGCGATGATGTTTTTTAGTGCTCCACCGTACTCTGCCCCAACAACGTCAGAATTCAAGTACACGCGAAACTGGTCGTTTGTGAGCAGTTCCTGCACTTCATCCGCCACATCGAGATCCTCACACGCGATTGTAATGGTCGTCGGTTTTCGTACCGCGACTTCCTCCGCATGAGTTGGTCCTGTCAATACACCGATCGCTCGACGTTTCGCAGGTTCAATCTCTTCGGCGATAATTTCCGAAAGACGCTTATGCGTTTTCGGTTCGATTCCTTTTGCGGCATGAACAATCGTGACGGGTTTCGTCAACAACGTATTCAATTCTTTTGAGACCGGACGGATTGCCGAACTCGGGACGACGAGAAACACGATGCTTCGACCGTCTAACGCCTCTTTCAAGTCCGTCGTCGCTCGAATCGATTCAGGTAACGGTGCATCTTTCAAATAAAACGAGTTCGTATGCGACGAGTTGATTTCATCCACATGTTCTTGTTCACGTCCATAGAGCAGGACATCATGACCATTGTCCGCTAACACGAGCGAGATGGCCGTTCCCCAACTTCCCGCTCCGATGACTGCTACGTTTGCCATAAGTGGCACCCCCGTAATTAGTTTTTCTGACGAGCCACGATGTGAATCGGTGTCCCGGTGAAGTCAAATGCTTTACGGATTTGATTTTCTAAATAACGTTTATAAGAGAAGTGCAACAACTCAGGGTCGTTGACGAATAAGACGAATGTCGGCGGCTCGATGGCAACTTGAGTCGCGTAGTTGATCTTCAATCGTTGTCCTTTATCCGTCGGTGTCGGGTTCATTGCGACCGCGTCGACGATGACATCGTTCAATACGCTCGTCGAGATACGACGACGATGTGTTTCTGCCACTTGCTTGATGACAGGCAACAATGTCTGTAAGCGTTTCGACGTGAGCGCTGACAAGAAGACAATCGGTGCATAGTCGAGGAATAAGAATTCTTGACGAATCTTCTCTTCCATCTTCTTCATCGTTTTATCATCTTTTTCGACGGCATCCCATTTGTTGACCACGATGACAATCGCCTTCCCGGCTTCGTGTGCGAGACCGGCGACACGTTTGTCCTGCTCGATGATCCCTTCTTCTCCGTCAAGGACGACGAGGACGACGTTTGATCGTTCAATCGCCTTTTGGGCACGCATGACACTATAACGTTCTGTCGATTCGTATACTTTCCCGCGTTTACGCATACCGGCCGTATCGATGATGACGTACTCTTGTCCGTCACGTGTGAATGGTGTATCAATCGCATCGCGAGTCGTTCCGGCGATATTGGAAACGATGACACGGTCTTCACCAAGGATCGAGTTCGTCAAACTTGACTTCCCGACGTTCGGGCGTCCAATCAACGAGAACTGAATGACATCTTCGTTGTACTCGTACTCGTCCTTTTCTGGAGCAAGTTCAAATACTTGGTCGAGCAAGTCACCGAGTCCTAACCCGTGTGTACCTGAAATCGGGAACGGGTCACCAAATCCGAGAGAATAAAACTCGTACATGAGATCTCGCATTTCAAAGTTATCGACCTTGTTGACGGCAAGAACGATCGGTTTGTTCGAACGGAACAATAAGTTCGCTACTTCTTCATCCGCTGCCGTGATACCTTCGCGTCCATTCACCATGAAGATGATGACATCCGCTTCATCGATGGCGAGTTCAGCCTGATGACGCATTTGAACGAGCAACGGCTCGTCCCCGACTTCGATCCCACCTGTATCGATTAAATGGAACTTACGGTTGAGCCACTCTCCTGTGCCGTAAATACGGTCACGTGTGACACCTGGTTTATCATCGACAATCGACACACGATCTCCGATGATGCGGTTAAAAATTGTGGATTTTCCGATATTCGGACGGCCAACGATGGCCACTGCTGGAATTCCCATAACAACACCTCACTAACTTTCTATCAAAATTTCATCATTTCATCATTTCGAAACGCAACTCACCTATCATATCACAGGCAAAATTAAGTGACCATACAAAAAGAAGCGGGAGCATGACTCCCGCTTAAACAATCATCTTATTTTGAGTCATCCGAAGAGTCATCGCCTGTCAGTTCAGAGACAGAGAATCCTCCTTGGTCGCTATATTCATCGAGTAACTCCTGGTCATCATCTTGACGAGTCGGTTCAGATGATTCGAGAGCACGCATCGACAATGAGATTTTCTTATCATCGAGATGAACGTCTAGCACTTTCACTTGCACTTCTTGACCTTCAGTCAAGACTTCAGAAGGTGTCGCAATATGACGGTTCGCGATTTGCGAGATATGAAGAAGACCTTCCACTTGTGGTGCAACCTCAACGAACGCACCAAACGTCACGAGACGTTTGACCGTGCCTTCGATGACATCCCCCGGTTGAATCTTGCCTTCAATGGTTTCCCAAGGACCAGGTTGCGTCTCTTTAATCGAGAGTTTTACTTTTTCATTATCTAAGTCAAGACCAAGTACTTTCACTTTGACACGGTCGCCTTCAGTGACAACATCACTCGGCTTCTCGACACGACTATGAGCCATCTCTGAAATGTGAACGAGACCGTCCACTCCGCCGATATCGACGAATGCACCGAAATCTGTCAAACGTTGAACCGTACCTTCGATGACTTGACCGACTTCGAGCGATTCGAGCGTTTCTGATTTCTTGGCGCTCATTTCGGCTTCGACAACTGCTTTATGTGACAAGATGACACGATTTTTTTCACGGTCGATCTCGACGACTTTTACGGTAATTGGATTATTCAAATATGACGAGAAGTCCTCGACGAAGTGACTTTCGACAAGGGACGCAGGGATGAATCCGCGAATTCCGATATCGACGACAAGACCACCTTTGACCTTATCTTTCACCATCACTTCAAACACTTCACCCGATTCGAATTTTTCAACGATGCGATCCCATGCTGCTTCGGCATCGACATCTTTTTTCGAAACGACCACTTCTTCGTCCGTGACCTTTTTCACTTTGACACGAATCTCGTCGTTCACTTGGAGTGATTCGTTTAAATCGTCTAGATGCATGCTTGATACTTCGCTAATTGGCAAAATCGCTTCAGTTTTATAACCGATATCGATCAGCGCTTGCTTATCCTCGATTTTGACGACTGTTCCGGTCACAATTTGACCACGATTAATTTCAAAATCAGGCATATCTTTCATTTCTTCGACCATTCCAACACTACCCCCTCACGATGAGTACAAAAAGGAGCGCCAAAGGCGCTTACACCTAGTATAAATCTCTTATAATTCCGAGATTTTGTCAAGGCGTTATGAAGATTGTACCTCTATTGAAAGAAGTTTAAACCTCAATTTCACAATCCGTTTTTCACTTCGTGAATGAATGGTTTAAGTAAAGGTCGGCGATCGTATTCATAATTAAGTCGGCCGCTTCTTGCGCGCTCGCCTTACGTTCTTTCAGTTCTGACAAGTCGATCGGCTTGCCGATGACGACACGTAGTTTTGCGCGAAACTTATATTTCCCGATGATGGCAATCGGTAGGATATGCGCATTCGAACGCATTGCGAAAAATCCAACTCCTGCCTGCGCCTTCCCGAGCGTGCCATCCTTTGAACGCGTTCCTTCAGGAAAAATGGAGATGACCTCGTCTTCTTTCAGCTTTTGAAGAACGACACGAAGTGCCTGCCGGTCTCCTTCTCCCCGTGAGACGGGAATTTGTCCCGCGCGCTTTAATATATGTTTTAATACTGGAACGTTAAACAGTTCTTGTTTAGCAAAAAATCGAAGCGGACGTTGTTTCGGGATCGCGCAAGCCAATAAAACTGGGTCCCAGTTTGACTGATGATTCGAACAAACAAGAATAGACCCATCCATCGGAACGTTTTCTCGTCCGATGAACTCGACTTGAAACGATGCCCGCTGAATACCATTTACGACGGCTCTCGCCATCCGGTACATGCCAAACGGTCCGTTATTTAATGTTTCGCTCATGCTTTCACCTCTTTAATGAATTGTTCAATCGCCCGAACAACCCCATCAATCGATAGTGTCGTCGTATCCAGGAAGTGCGCATCCTCAGCTTGGCGAAGGGGTGCGACCTCCCGCTCTGAATCACGCTTGTCACGGAGAGCGATTTCTTCTTTCAATCGGTCATAATCACTCGGTATCCCTTTTGAAACATTTTCCTCATGGCGACGACGAGCACGTTCTTCAACAGAAGCAGTCATAAATACCTTCAAGTCCGCATTCGGCAAGACATGCGTACCGATATCGCGTCCGTCCATGACGACCCCGCCCTCTTTCGCCAAATCACGTTGTAGGTCCATCAAGGCATCCCGCACTTCCGGTTGTCGTGCGACAAAACTGACGTTGTTCGTCACTTCACTTGAACGAATGACATCTGTCACTTCTTCATCACCATCAAATACGCGTTGTCCTGCTTCAGATGGCACGAGTCGTAGTGACATCTTTGCAATCATGTCCGCTAGAGCCGGCCCGTCTTCGAGCGCAATCCCTTCACGCAAGGCGCGATAGGTCACCGCACGATATATCGCACCCGTATCGATATAGACATACCCTAATTGTTTCGCAAGCGACTTGGCAATCGTACTTTTTCCGGCACCAGCCGGTCCATCTAATGCAATTTGTAATGATTTTTTCATACAAAACGGGTATCGAGTGTTCCCGATACCCTCCTCCTCTCGGTCAATAATCCCGAGAACATCATAACAGTTTTTTATCTTGAAGAAAATATAGACCCTGTCCGCTTTCGAGCTTCGAGCTGGACGCGGAAACAGTATCGTAAAATCGTCTCTTGATCGCGCGGCGTCAAATCTTCAAAGGCTAGCGAGAGTTCCTGCTTCACTTCCTGCTTGTGGATGCGTACGAGGCGACTCTTTACGCGAAAGAGTTGCGGCGTCCCTTGTTCATCCTCGATTCGGAAAACAACGATGAGTGACTCATCCACTTCGACCGGTGCACGGTTCGCAATAATTTTCATTCCACCTGCAGAAACGTCTAACGACGTCGTTTCAAATGACTCGAATCCTTCACCGTCGACCGCGAGCACGGTCACGTCAATCATTTCAGGAACTCGTAAATATTCACGGCGCTGAATACGTTTAATTTTTTTCTCGTCCGGCATCCTGAACGCATACCGAATCGTCATTTGGGCATCACTGATCCGTTTCGCAACTTTCGTGTCGAAAGCAAACAAATGATTGTCTCCTTGGAAGAAGTAAACACGTATTTCTTCCTCTTCGTGTAAAAAGAATGTCTTAAGCGTTGTCATATCACTTGGTGATTCAATCCACACGACTTGATCAACGATTGCTGCGATTTTCGTCTTCCCCTCTGCGCGGCCTTCTACTTCGATTCTTAACTCTTGACCTTCTTTTAACATACGTTCTCTTCCCCTTTATTTAAATTGACGACGATTGGACAGGTTGGCCGCTCGCACGAGTAGCAGGGCCACCATCCATAAAATGACGATATACAGAACGGCAGGTAGCTTGTTCTCAGGCTCGAGAATCAAAATCAAATCGAACGTACCGTGAATGATTGTCGCAGAGAGAATGGCCATGAACAGCCATACTCGCTCACGTGCCGAATGCTTTGCCCGCCCTAAACAATACCCCATCACGACCGCGAACAAGGCGTGTCCGCTCACAGGTAAGATTGCCCGCCAAATCGCAATTTCTAATGAATCGTACACCCATAAGTATAAAAAATTCTCTAATGTCGCAAAGCCTAATGAGCAGGCGACCGCATAGAGAATCCCGTCATAGTAATCATCAAAGACTTTATGTATATATATTGTATAATAAATCATAAACCATTTAAAAAACTCTTCGAGTAAAGCAGTGGCGACATATGCCTCCCAAAACGGTCCGGTAAGAACACCTTCTTCAACGAAGGCATATTGGATAAACATGATGGGGAACACGAGAACTGCGCCGGCCACGAAAGAACGAATCACATATCCGAGCGGTTCCGCCTCCAACTCATGTCGAAGATAGAAGTAGGAAAGAAGGGCAAGCCCCGGGGCAACCGCAGACAAGGCGATTGCGATCATCATGCATCTCTCCTTTCTTCCACTAGCATACACTGAATTGCTCGAAAGAAAAAGTGTAGAACCCCTAGAAAATGGTAATTTTCACAAAAATAATGAGGAGGACATATATGAACCATTTATTATTAATCCACACGGGCGGTACAATCGCCATGTCACAGTCCGGAACAGGTCACGTCGAACCGAGTGACGTCAACCCGATTGATGCGACACTACCGAAGGCGACGGATATCGCCCACATTACAACGAAGCATTTTTCGAACATCCCCTCGCCCCATATGACTCCTGAGAAGATGCTTGAATTGGCGCATTTCATCCAACGAGAACTGACTCAAGACACGTATGACGGGGTCGTGATCACACATGGGACCGATACGCTTGAAGAGACCGCTTATTTTTTACAAATCACACTTGGGGCGCCGGTACCAATCGTTCTGACAGGCGCAATGCGCTCCTCGAACGAGGTAGGTTCAGACGGAGAATTCAATTTAATCACTGCCCTACGTGTCGCAAAAAGCGAGGCAGCTCGTGGCAAAGGTGTGCTCGTCGTATTTAACGGTGAAATCCACTCGGCGTTTAACGTCACAAAAACACATACCTCGTCGGTCGATACGTTCAAGTCGGTTCATTTCGGAAATGTGGGTATGGTCACAAAGGACCACGTGCTCATCTATAGTCAACCGACAAACAGACAACCAAAAATGATTCCATCCATCTCAAAACGCGTTGCCGTTCTAAAAGTTGTAGCGGGAATGGAACCTGATTTGCTCGAGTCGGTGATTGCGCTCGGATACGACGGACTCGTACTTGAAGTGCTGGGTCAAGGAAATGTTCCTCCTACCCTTTTGTCGGCGCTCAAGCACCTAGTCGATGAAATCCCTGTCGTCATCGTCAGTCGTTGCTTCAATGGAATCGTTCAGGATGTTTATGGATATGACGGTGGCGGTAAACAGTTGAAAGAGATGGGCATCATTTTCTCGAACGGTTTAAATTCGCAAAAAGCCCGTCTGCGTCTTTTAGTCGAACTCGAGTCAGGTTCGAGCCAATCGGTGTTAGAACATAGTTTTAGCTTCCAGCAATAACCTTGCGCTCACGCGCTCCCTTTCCTAAAATGAGCAAAGAGGTGATTTAATAGTGAATAAACAAGCGATTATCGTGGGGGCTGGCCCATGTGGTCTATCGGCCGCCATCGAACTAGAGAAGATTGGTGTATCTTGTACCGTGATCGAACGGGGAAACATTGTCGATGCCATCTATCGATATCCGACACACCAAACGTTCTTTTCATCTGCCACGCTTTTAGAAATCGGAGACATTCCGTTCATCTGTAAAGACTTAAAACCCCGGCGCCAAGATGCCCTTGTCTATTATCGAGAAGTCGTATCACGGACCGGTTTGAACGTCCATCCATTCGAGACTGTCGAATCAGTGGAAAAAATTAATGGACGATTTACTGTGACATCTAGACACGAACGACGTGGGGTGACGACTCGTGAAGCTGACTACGTGATTTTAGCCACAGGATACTATGGACGCCCTCGACTACTCGATGTACCAGGCGAATCCCTGCCTCACGTGCATCACTATTTCAATGAGGCGCACCCTTATTTCAAACAACATGTCACCATTATCGGTGGAAAGAACTCGGCAGTCGACGCGGCAATCGAACTAGAGAAAGCGGGCGCTTATGTGACGGTGCTTTATCGCGGCGATTCGTATAGCCCTTCCGTCAAGCCATGGGTTCTCCCAAACTTCGATTCGCTCGTTCGACATGAAAAAGTTCGCATGGAATTCGAGGCGACGATTGAACGAATCACGGAAGACGGTGTCTACTATCGTCAACATGGTGAAGAAAAACATGTCTACGCTGACCACGTGTTCGCGATGACCGGTTATCAACCTGACCATCATTTATTCGAGGACGCGGGCATTCTCGTTGATGAAGAGAGCGGAATCCCTTCATATGATGAAGAAACGTTCGAAACGAACGTGGAACATCTGTTCATCGCAGGCGTGGTGGCAGCAGGAAACGATGCCAATAAGATTTTCATCGAAAACGGACGCTTCCATGGGAAGGCAATTGCTGATACGATCGCAAATCGAATTAACGTATAAAAAAAGTTCGGTCAACAGATGTTGACCGAACTTTTTGATTAGACCCATCCACGGAAACGAGATGCTTCCGCCATCTTACGCACGCCGACCATATAGGCGGCGAGTCGCATATCGACTTTTCGTGCTGATGACGTATTGTATACGGTATTGAAGGAATGGACGAGTACTTTCTCGAGTTTTTCCTCGACTTCTTCTTCCGTCCAATAGTAACCTTGGTTGTTTTGTACCCATTCGAAGTATGAAACCGTAACCCCACCACTTGACGCCAACACGTCAGGTACGAGGAGAATTCCACGTTCAGTTAAGATTTTCGTCGCTTCGTTCGTCGTTGGACCGTTTGCCGCTTCGACCACAATCGATGCTTTAATCGCGTCCGCGTTGTCTTCTGTGATTTGGTTCTCGATTGCAGCAGGTACGAGAATGTCACAGTCGAGTTCTAACATCTCTTTATTTGAGATTGTATTTTTAAACAATGTCGAAATCGTACCGAATGAATCACGACGATCTAACAAGTAAGGGATATCAAGACCGTTCTCATCATGGATGGCACCGTATGCATCACTGACAGCAATTACTTTCGCTCCGGCATCGTGCATGAATTTCGAAAGGAAGCTACCCGCGTTCCCGAAACCTTGAACAACGACGCGTGCCCCTTTGAGTTCAATACCACGACGAAGTGCCGCTTCTCGAATCATGATGGCCACACCTTTTGCCGTTGCTGTCTCACGACCATGAGAACCCCCGAGGACAAGTGGCTTACCAGTAATGAATCCAGGTGAGTTGAATTCATCGATTCGACTGTACTCATCCATCATCCATGCCATGATTTGCGAGTTCGTGAACACGTCTGGTGCTGGAATATCTTTCGTCGGTCCAACAATCTGACTGATGGCGCGAACGTAACCACGGCTCAACCGCTCAATCTCACGGAAACTCATTTCGCGTGGGTCACAGACGATTCCACCTTTCCCTCCACCGTAAGGTAAGTCGACGATCCCTGCTTTTAAGCTCATCCAAACGGATAATGCTTTTACTTCTACCTCCGTTACGCTTGGGTGGAACCGAATTCCCCCTTTTGTCGGTCCGACCGCATCATTATGTTGAGCGCGATAGCCTGTGAAAATCTTTGTTGAGCCATCGTCCATGCGAACAGGGATTCGAACGGTCAGCATGCGAAGCGGTTCTTTTAACAACTCGTACATCTCATCTGGATAGCCGAGTTTATCTAAAGCTTCGTGAATCACCTCTTGTGTCGATTCCAAGATGTTTTTTCGTTTTTGATGACCTTTTTCTTGATCCGTAATCATGAAGGTTTCCTCCCCTAAATTGTCAATTCTCCCCCAAGAATTAACCTCGTATTCGTTTAAAAGTATAGCCGATACGCGTTCAATTTGAAAGGGTTTTACAAAAATAATGAAAGCGTTTTCTTTTAGTGTGTATTCCTATACCTGTCTTATTTCGACTCACGTTCAAGCGCGAGCTCAATGAAGCGCTCTAATAGCTCACCATAAGAAATTCCCACTGTTTTTGCACTATCTGGGAATAAGCTGAGTGGTGTCATCCCTGGTAACGTGTTTGTTTCTAGAATGTAAGCTTTTCCTGATTCTGAAACGAGGAAATCAGAACGCGAATATCCAGAACAACCGAGTGCGCGGTGTGCCATGACTGCCGCCTGCTGAACCTCTTCCGTCAAGTCAGGTGAAATCTCTGCCGGACAGACATGAATCGAACCACCTTCTGTATACTTCGACTCATAGTCGTAAAACTCATTTTTTGGAATGATTTCAATAACTGGGAGCGCCTCTTCTTTCCCAAAGTTCCCGATGACAGGCACTGTCAATTCTTTTCCTTTGATGTACTGCTCGACCAGTACGGCTGAATCGCAGGCAAACGCCTTGTCGATCCCTTCACGTAACATCGCTTCGTCCATGGCAATCGTCAGTCCGTTTGATGACCCTTCTTGTGCCGGTTTAACGACACACGGGAACTCATCGCCCCATTCACTCACTTTTGCATCAATTAAATCAGTCGATTCGATCAACACATCGCGTGCGACACGGATGCCAGATGCCGCAAAAATGATTTTCGCTCTCGCCTTGTCCATTGCAAGGGCAGATGCCAAGACTCCTGATCCGGTATAGGGGATCCCCGCCATTTCAAGCAGTGATTGTACGCGACCGTCCTCTCCATACTTTCCATGTAACGCGCTGATGACGACGTCGACATCTAATGTCAACAAATCACTCGCCCGCTCCGGATGAAAGTCGATTGCCGTGACCTCATGGCCACGCTCTGTTAACGCTTCAATCATTCCTTGTCCGCTCGTGAGGGATACTTCTCGTTCTCCTGACACTCCACCATATAATACAGCGACTTTCATTCCAATCTCTCCTTCAACTAACTACTGAAAATTCAAGTCTAATCATAACACGGACATGCTAAAAACAATAGGAACAGAACAGTAAAAAAAGCCGTACTCATGCGAATGCATCGTACAGCTCTTTAACGGCTTGTTCAGTTTGAATCGTCTTACCGTATTCCATCATGACATACGGGCTGACCGTAGTCGTCTTCCCGTACTCGGACAAGATTGCCGCAAGTCGTTCTTCCACTTGTGAAGGAAGTACCTCGACAAAGTGAAGATAGTACCGACCTTTGTAATGATAAAGCGTCCCACCTTGTTCAGTTTCATGTATATGTGGGAATAAACGAATCGAAGCATTGATGACATCTTCAATGTCCTCGAACTGATAAATCAAGTGATGAATCACATCGATTGTCAATCGAATCTCAACCTGTTCGATATCGAGTTCGGCAATCGCTTCGCCTCTCTGAACATCGATGACAAGTCCGTCACGAGGAAACATCGTCACATTCAAATCAACTGCTCCTTGCGGAGAGAATCCGTATTCACTTTCTGCTGTTTCAAGCAATTCTTTCCACAGCTGTTGACCATTTTCCCCCACAATTGTATCAATGGCGATTCCACGTAACGAGAGTTCATTCGCAGTCACATATACACGAAGATGTTCTTTTGTTTGTTTTTCAAATCTCAATCGAAAACCTCCAGTGAATAGTCAATCCTAATAATAAGCTACTCCCGTTTTCATCCCGTGTCAAATAGTTGATAACCATTTTGTCCATTCTTCCGGTGTGTCGCCAAGAAATGCATCCTTAAATCGATTCCTTTCTAAACTGACCGCATATCCACCAGCCCCAATTTTTAAGTCAGGGTGCTCAGTTTGAATATATGCCATAGCCTCTTCTAGGTCGGGAATGTGATCGGTCAATGTACAAGCGAAAATAAGACAAGATGCATCGATATCATAAAGGGCTTTGCTCAGATCTTCTTTCGGAAACCCCGCACCGAGGAAAATGACATCATAACCGTGTTGACGTAAATAGAGGGTGACAAACAACAGTCCGATCTCATGCATTTCACCCGGGGCACAGACACATGTGACACGTGGCAAGAAAGGGTTCATCGGCATCTGAAGCGACAGCGTGGAAAGACGCGCCCGCAAAAAAGCCGTGGCGAAATGTTCATGCGCGATTGTGATTGACCCATCTTCCCAACGTGTACCGATATCCATCAAAAGCGGTCCGATGATGTCCTTCGTCACTTTTTCAAAGCTGAACGTATTAAAGGCACGGTTGATTAAGTCATGAGCGGTACGTTCATCAAAAGAGAGAAGCGCCTGGAGCAACCCATCTTTTAATTCCTCATCATACAGTTTAGCGGAAGTAGGTTCAGGCTCCGGAGCCTGATGCAATTGCTGAATCGCCTGAGAGACACTCAAACCCTCTTTCTGCTTATCGACCACCCACTTGATTTTTTCGACATCCTGATCTGAATACAGGCGGTGACCAGACTCGGTTCGGCTCGGCACGATAAATTGATAACGGCGTTCCCATGCCCGAATGGTCGTTGGATTGACACCGGTCAACGTCGCGACTGTCTTGATGGAGTATTTCGGCATCTCCGCCCTCCTCTCTTACTCGTTCTAATAATATAAGTATATCCGCATTCAAACGAGTTTACCCCTTTTATTGTGCAATCGAGTACTTTTTGAATATAAAAAAGGCGCGAACGTTGTCCGCACCTTCCTTTAAAATATGGCGTGTCGCCCAATATATATGAAAATGAGAATAATCGCTAACATGGCGAACGTTAAAGTCATCGCCAATGGGCGCTTCATCCAGTTATCATTCAATTTTCTCTTTCGTTCGTGCTCTTGCCTCTCAGCTCGAGATGGCAACGTGTCCGCCAATTGATCACGAAGAGAATCTGCCTGATTCCGATGTCGCAACGGATGCCCTCCTTTACCTTTTTTATCATTTTACTATGATATTATTCAAAGGAAAAGATTTGCGTCAACCGAATTTTCCATTCTGTCACATTTTTTCGAACGATTGTCGGAGTATTTGGGAAATGAACGGGACCGCACACATCACAACATTCTTTTTGGTCGATTGTCGGCTCTGAAAAATAACGAAGCAAATAATCACGTCGACATGTACGGATGAGGGCATAATCCATCATCTGTCCGAGCTGTCGATAACGATCTCGTTTCCTTTCTTTTACCCAGTCAAGCGTCTCTTGAAGCGACCGTTCAGATAATAACTGCTTCAACAATAAGAACTTCGGATCTTCCTCATTCATCCGTAACATACGCTGTACCTGTTGTAAGGAGGTTCCGTTCTCGCGCTCAAAATAAGCCAATCGAATGTCCTCGTCTTTCGGGTACTGTCCGTCGATTAAAAATTGCTGGATGCGCTCGTCTCCATCCGCATACAGAAGGACCGCGAATGCGGGTTGCCCGTCACGTCCCGCTCGTCCGATCTCTTGCATGTACGCTTCAACCGTGGCAGGTAATTGATAGTGAACGACCGAGCGTACATTATTTTTGTTCACTCCCATACCAAAGGCACTGGTACACACCATGACTGTAACTTCATTTCGTAAAAATTGCGACTGAACGAGTCGGCGATCTTCTGTCGACATGCCACCATGATAAAATAGTGCATCCTCGAGTTCGAACGCTAGCGCTTCGGCTTCACGGCGTGTCGCAGTATAGACGACAGCCGGTTTTGGAATTTCCTTCATCAACTCTTTTAGTCGTTCAAGCTTCTTCTCTTTTTCTAATCGTTCGACGATTAAGCGAATTTCAGGTCGATTGGCAGAATGAACGAATTGCTCGGGTGAAAACAACGCTAATTTTTCAATGATATCTTGTTTCACACTTTCCGGGGCTGTCGCCGTGACGGCCATGCATTGAGGACTGCCGATCTGTTTGCGCAATTCACCTAACCGTGCATACTCTGGCCGAAACTCATGGCCCCATTGTGAGATACAGTGCGCTTCATCAATGACGAGCATTTGAATGTTCACATTCGCAAGGGCACGTGTTACATATGGGACTGCCAATTGCTCTGGAGATAAGTATAAAAAACGATATTTCTTTAAATGACTGATAATCTCATTCTTTTCTTCAGATGACTCCATCGATGTCAAACGGGCGACCCCTCGTTCTCCACGCTCTCGGATATGCAACATCTGATCTTCAATCAAAGACAGTAGCGGTGAGACAATCACCGTCAGTCCTGCGTTCTTAATGTAAGAAGGAAGTTGAAACGTCAACGATTTCCCCGCACCTGTCGGCATGACTGCCAACACATCTTGCCCTTCTACCGCAGCGTGAATGATGTCGTGTTGCCCCGGACGGAATGAATCATACCCAAACACTCGCTTCAGTGTTGATTCATACAAAGGTCTCACCTCGTTTCAGCCTTGCGAAAACAAGGCGTATTTGAAAGTAACTGACACTCCCCATCTCCTCAAAGATTGGTTTCAGTGCCCAACTCGTCGGCTGTCTCAGCTTTTCAATCGTCACGACGTCTTCCATCGCGACGAATTGCTCGAGTGGGAAGACATCTAAATACATTGCTAATTCCACTACATGATCTTCAATCGTACTCGTTCGTAGTCGTCGTGTCGCTTGGACTTGTTGAAACGAGTAACCTTTTAGAAATAATTCGTAGGATTCATGCGCAGAAAAAGTCATCTGATCCGAAGATAGACCGTACGTAAACCCTCTAAGTTTGGCATCTTCGGGCAACTGGATCAAGAGTTCATTCCAACCTGCTAAGAAGTAAAGCCGAGCCGTTTCTGCATCGACATCTAGCAATCCGGCAATTTGTTCATAAGTTAATCCAGTTTCAAACGCTCCAGTAAATCGATAGACGACTGCCGTCGCATAAGGATCGCCAATCCGTTCGAGCGCCTGTTCGATTTCTTGATGAAACGTCTGCATCAACGGCTTCCATTCCCGATCAAGTCTTAATAATTGTTTGACCCATTGCTCTGCCGGCCGATCGGCTTGTACAGGATAAAACGTTCGAGCGTGCTCTCTCGACATGAACGTTTGGACGAATAAACTTAATCGTTTCCACGTCGTCGCATTGTAATCTCGTCGTTGTCCACCGAGACGGTTGAACAAATCTTCTACTGCTTCAGGTGATGAGATCAACTCTCCTGCTTCCGTCAGTTGAAATCGTTTCCGATCCAGCCATCCTCGTTTTTCAAGTGTCTTCAATGTTGTCTCGTACATATACGTCGTTTGCGGAAACTGTCCAAAAACAGGTTCTAAATCATAAAAGAACGCGTCCTGTAACGTTGTCGCTGATCGTTTCCCGTTCAAGACATGAAACAGGCTACGTTCACTTCGTTCTCCGTTTAAACGCTTGATGGCCAGCAATAGTACTCCATCCGCTAAATGAACCAAATCGTCACTTCCTTAAATAAATCATTATCCTACCAAAAAGACATTCGTTTCCTCATTGAAATAATTGGGTATGTAGACTACAATAACTCATAGTGAGTAGAATGACTTCTTAAGAGAAACGAACCGTTTGGAGGGTTATTATCATGGCAAAATTTACAATCGTTGATAAAGATACATGCATCGCATGCGGAGCTTGTGGCGCAGCTGCACCAGATATTTACGATTACGATGATGAAGGTCTTGCATTCAACTTGATGGACGACAACACAGGTACTGTTGAAATCCCTGATGAGTTATATGAAGACATGATGGATGCATTCGAAGGCTGCCCAACAGATTCAATCAAAGTGGCAGATGAATCATTCGAAGGCGATGCATTAAAATTTGAATAATCAATGAAAGACATATCGGTCAACTGACTGATATGTCTTTTTTCATGTCGAAGTGTCCCTTTTAAATAGATTATGACATCCCTCACCAAGTATAACAAAAAAGGTTGTTTGGCTTAAGCGCCAAACAACCTGAACACAATGGACATATGTCCTATTTCTAATTACCGTTTCCCTTTAATATATGGGATACCGACAGATTTCGGTGCATCCGCACGACCGACGAGTCCAGCGAGTGCAAGGATTGTGAGCGCATATGGCGCGATCAAGAGGAGAAGCTGCGGCACGTTATTGATGACCGGCAAGTTACTTCCGATAATCGATAAGGCTTGTGCGAATCCGAAGAACAATCCGGCACCGAGCGCTCCAAGCGGGTTCCATTTACCGAAAATCATTGCGGCGATGGCTAAGAATCCTTGACCGACGATCGTCGTCCCACTGAAGTTCGTAGTAACCGTTACAGCATAGACCGCTCCGGCAAGACCACCAAAGGCACCAGAGAGCATGACACCCATGAAGCGCATTTTTGTGACGTTGATCCCCATCGTATCAGCTGCCATCGGATGTTCACCGACCGAGCGGAGACGAAGGCCAAACGGCGTCTTAAAGATGACGAACCAAACGACGAACGCCAAAGCGATTGCGACGAACGACGTGTACTGAACATTTATGAAGAACATTTTGAGTATAGGAATGTCCGATAAGAACGGGACGTTCTCTTTCGCGATACGATATTCGATAAAGTCGGTTTGTCCCTTATTGTAGAGAACTCGTACGACGAAGATAGCAAGACCGATCGCAAGCATGTTAATCGCGACACCGAGTACCGTCTGGTCCGCACGCCAAAGGATGGCTGGAACGGCCAAGAAGAGTGAGAACAACGCGCCGACCACCATCGCGACGAGTAACGCGATCCACGGACTCAACGCACCCGCTCCTAAATCAGTCAAAGTGAGCGTCGTGATGATTCCTGTCGCGGCACCGATGACCATGATTCCTTCAAGGGCGATGTTGACAACACCAGACCGTTCACTGAAAATTCCACCGAGCGCTGCGATAATGAGTGGAGTCGCATAGGCAAGTGCAACCGGTACGACAATGTAGAGGACTTCTAAGAAGCTCATTTTTTCTCCACTCCTTTCTTACGATTTCCTTTAAGTTTCTCAACAACATAGTTGATCGCATAACCAGATGCCACAAAGATAACAATGGCTGCGATGATGACTTTAACGAGCTCAGAAGGTACGTTCGCACCTAATTGCATCGCCAAACCACCAATGTTCAATCCTGCAAAGAGAATGGCGGCAAGCACGACACCGATTGCAGTGTTCGCACCGAGAAGGGCAACGGCAATCCCGTCGAATCCGACACCTGTGAACGATGCAGAGAGCGTCATACTACCGAATGTACCAAGGCCTTCCATTGCACCGGCAAGACCAGCGAACATTCCCGAGATGACAAATGACAAGACGATGTTTCGATTGACACTCATCCCTGCATATTGAGACGCATGTTTGTTAAATCCAACCGCACGAAGCTCATATCCAAGCGTCGTCCGTTGAAGAATATAGTAATACACAATTGCAGCAAGGACGGCGATTAACACACCCCAGTGCAAGCGTGAATACGTTGTCAATTCTTGTAACCATGGTGATGCTAAAGATGCTGATTCTTTAACTGAATCGGTACGCTCATTCGTTACACCAATGACATTACGCAAAATGGCATTCGTCGTGTAAAGCGCGATATAGTTCATCATGATTGACGTGATGACTTCATGAACGTAGAATTTCGCTTTTAAGAAACCAGGAACGAACGCCCAGATTGCAGCTGCCACCATCGCCGCAAGGAGTGCAAGCGGTAAATGGAGGAACATCGGCAAGTCAAAGTTAATTCCGACATAAACTGCCGCGACCCAGCCAATCAATACTTGTCCTTCTACCCCGATGTTAAAGAGTCCCGTACGGAACGCAAATGCGACCGCAAGACCGGAGAAGATCAGTGGTGCCGCTGCTCGTAACGTTTCCCCTACCGCATACGGACTACCAAACATCCCCTCGAACAACGAGATGAATCCTTGTACCGGATCATAGCCACCGATCAACATGACGATCGCTCCGACGAGAAGTCCTAAAATAATGGATAGGAGTGGAATGAGAAGTTGGTTTAAACTTAGTTTTTTCATTCTGTTTCGTCCCCTCTCTGACCGCCGGCCATCAAGAAGCCAAGTTCTTGTTCCGTCGTCTCTTTCGGATCACGAATCCCTACAATTTTTCCTTCATAGAGAACAGCAATACGGTCGGATACGTGTAAAATCTCATCAAGTTCGAATGAAATGAGGAGGACAGCACGTCCCTTTTCACGCTCTTTAATGAGTTGCTCGTGAATAAATTCAATCGCACCAACATCGAGACCACGCGTCGGTTGTGCGGCGATGAGTAAGTCTGGTGAACGATCGACTTCACGGGCGATAATGGCTTTTTGTTGGTTACCACCTGATAGGGCGCGTGCTGGAACATCGATCGATGGAGTTCGGACGTCAAACTTCTCAATCAATGCCTTCGCCTTCTCTGCAACCGCTTTATAATTCATCAAGCCCCGTTTTGAGAACGGTTCTTTGTAATACGTTTGAAGAACCATGTTGTCGCGGATTGAATAGTCGAGTACAAGCCCGTGCTTATGACGGTCTTGCGGAATGTGTCCAATACCAGCCTCTGTCATCTTACGCGGCGTATGGCCCGTAACATCTTGACCATTCAACATTACTTTACCTGATTCCGGTTTTTTAAGTCCGGTAATCGCCTCAATCAACTCGGTTTGACCATTTCCATCGATTCCGGCAATCCCCAATACTTCTCCTGCACGAATCTGTAGATCTAACCCTTCGACCACGCTTAATCCACGGCTGTCTTTAACGACGAGGTTTTGAACGTCAAGAACGACTTGTTGCGGATCCGCTTTCGAATACTCCGCGTCAAAGTTTACTTCACGACCAACCATCATTTCAGCTAAGCTGTCTTCGTTGACCGTCTCGTCCACTTCGACCGTGCCGATATAACGACCGCGGCGAATGACCGTACAACGATCGGCAACTTGCATGATTTCCTTCAGCTTGTGTGTAATCAAGATGATTGACTTACCTTCAGCAATCAGACGTTTCATAATTTGGATAAGTTCTTGAATCTCTTGTGGTGTCAACACTGCCGTTGGTTCATCAAAAATCAAAATATCCGCTCCACGATAGAGCGTCTTCAAGATTTCTACACGCTGTTGCATACCGACTGAAATGTCTTCGATTTTTGCATCAGGATCGATTTTCAACCCGTATTGTTCTGAAATTTCCATGACCTTTTTACGAGCTGTATCACGATCGATCGTCATCCCACTTTTCGGTTCAAGACCAAGGATGATGTTCTCCGTGACTGTGAATTTTTCAACCAACATAAAGTGTTGGTGGACCATCCCGATTCCGAGATCGTTGGCGATATTCGGATTTTCAATATCTACTTTCTTCCCGTGTACGCGAATCTCTCCGCCCTCAGGCTGGTAAAGACCGAATAACACGTTCATGAGCGTCGATTTCCCAGCTCCGTTTTCTCCTAACAGCGCATGGATTTCACCTTTGCGCAATTGGAGTGTGATATTGTCGTTCGCAACGAACGTACCGAACTCTTTGCGAATATTTAGCATTTCAATTACATATTCCAAGAAAGTTCACCCCTAACTTTAAGTAAAGGGAGACCACATGGGTCTCCCCCTAACTCAATGAATTATTTTACGTTTTTCATGAACTCTTCGAACTCAGCATCTGTTGCTGGTGCAGTGAGCTCACCATCAACCAACTGCTGACGGTATTCTTCAACTTTGTCGAGGATTTCTTTCGAAACGTGTTTGTCAGATGTTTCAGCGATTCCGACACCGTCATCTTTCAAACCGAACTCGATGATTTCACCAGCAGGGAACTTGCCGTCCATTGCTTGTTTCGAAACATCGTAAGTAGCCGTATCAACACGTTTAACCATTGAAGTAAGGGCTACATCTTCTGGGAGACCTTCTTCGTATTGGTCACGGTCAACCCCGATTACCCATACTTCTTCACCGTTCTTCTTACGGTTTTTCGCTTCTGTGAATACCCCTACACCCGTACCACCAGCTGCGTGATAGATGATGTCAGATCCAGAACCATACATACCTGACGCAATTGCAGTTCCTTTTTCAGCTGAGTTGAAGTCTTCAGCGTATTTCACGTCGATTGTCGCTTCTGGGTTTACAGCCATGACACCTGCTTTAAATCCGTTCTCGAATTTTTTGATCAAGTCAGATTCAACTCCACCTACGAAACCAACTTTATCTGTTTTTGTCGAGAGACCGGCAATGACACCAACGAGGAATGAACCTTCTTGCTCTTTGAACGTGATTGAAGCAACGTTAGGTGCATCAACAACCATATCTACGATTGCGAAGTTGCTATCTGGGAATTGTTCTGCAACTTTTTGAACGTCTTCAGCCATCAAGAAGCCGATTCCGTAGATCAAGTCGAAGTTGTCACGAGCCAATTGTTGCAAGTTTGGCTGATAGTCTGCTTGTTTTGCTGATTGAAGGTATTTGAATCCTTCGTTTTCAGTCAAGCTGTTGTCTTCACCAAACTTTTTGAGACCTTCCCAAGCAGATTGGTTGAATGACTTATCATCAACACCGCCTGTGTCCGTAACCATTGCAACTTTGAAGTCGCCGCCTTCGCCGCCATCACCGTTTGAAGATGAGCTTTCGTTGTCATCGCCACCGCATGCTGCGAGTACTGTAGAGAGTGTGAGTCCTGCTGCTAAAGCTGAGAGAATCGTTTTCTTTTTGTTCATCATCGTCGTGTTTCCCCTTTCGGTTCATAACAAAATTTGTTGTCATGTTATCAGTAGTCTTTACACCGGTATAAGAAAGCGCTTTCACGCTATTCCCCAAAAATAACTCTTCCGTTCAAAAACCGCTCGTTTAAACTCGTTTACGTACGACGTGGAAGTCGAATCGATCAGCGCGGAAAAAGTTGGCCGAATCGAGTAATGGTAAATCACTCTCATCATAATGCAATTGTTTTAAAGCAAGTAACGGTTGATCCGTTTGAAGTTGTGACGAAATTTCAGAGCTGACACTCGGTTCGATGTGCGTGATCGCATATGCGACTCGACGTCCTACCTCTTGTTCAAGAGAATCAAATAGAGACTTCCCTTCAGTCAACGCCTCAGGGTTCGAGACAAGATGGGCCGGCACTTTGTCGACACAATAGACGACCGGTGTGTCATCCGCATATCGAATTCGTACAATTCGATAAATCGGTGAGTTCGGCTCAATCTTGAGACGCTCGGCTTCTCTCTCTGTTGCCAACACTTTCTCGGCCACCAATACTTTCGTTCCCGGTGTCATTTTCGCTCGTGTGATCATATCAGTGACACTGAACAACTCTTCAATCCCTGAAGTGAATGGCGGTTTAGAACTAATGAATGTTCCCACACCATGTTTTCGCACGACAAATTTCTCGTCTTCTAGAATTCGGAGTGCTTCGCGAAGCGTCGCTCGACTAACTCCGAGTTGCTTCGACAGTTCGAATTCTGAAGGCAATTTCTCACCTTCACGATAGACACCAGCGTCGATATCTTGCTTAATTTTCTCAATTACTCGGAGGTAGAGCAATCGATGATCGAGCTTAATCGACATTGGCCTCACCACCTTTAATTTACTTACCAGTGCTCAGACATCTGACGTATGAATGTCCTTGCCAATATTAAGTATAGGGATTCAAGAATTAGAACGCAATAGTTTTTGTTCGGAATCAAGGAAATATTTTTTGTTTTTCGCTTGAACCGTACCTCTGAGTCCATTTTACCCTTTCTACCCTTAATTGAAAAACTTTTGTAAAATGTAAACGTTATTAAAAAATGTAAGCGTTTCAGTGATTTTTAATTGTATGTACCAATTTGATATATAGGTCATATGTGCTATATTACATTTATATTATAGCGAACCTCTCAGATTAGAGCGAATATTACCACAATCTTTAAAAGTAAATAAAAAGCGAACGATTATATATACCGATATATAATCGTTCGCTTTTTTAACTTATCCTTCTTGATCTTGAATGAGCACTTTCCTCGGTTTCGAGCCTTCTGACGGACCAACGTATCCCGCTTCCTCAAGGGAGTCAATCAAACGGGCGGCCCGATTATAACCGATTCGGAATCTCCGTTGAATCATCGATGTCGATGCCGTTTCTTGTGTCATGATGAATTGTACGACTTCTCCGAACAATGAATCATCAGAGTCGATTGTTGTTACTTCTTCTTCTTTTGGCATCATCGCATCCACGTATTGCGCACGTTGTTGGGCAATGACATGGTTGACGACTGTTTCGACTTCCTGGTCAGATACAAACGCTCCTTGGACCCGGATCGGTTTGTTCATTCCGTTCGCAAGCATCAGCATATCTCCTCGACCGAGCAGTTTCTCCGCCCCTCCACCGTCGAGAATCGTTCGTGAATCCGTTTGCGAGGAGACGGCGAATGCGATCCGTGACGGAATATTCGCCTTGATGACACCGGTGATGACGTCGACAGACGGACGTTGTGTAGCAAGAACCATGTGAATACCTGCAGCTCGTGCCATTTGTGCGAGACGCATGATTGCATCCTCTACGTCATTTGATGCGACCATCATCAAATCTGCCAACTCATCCACGATGACGACGATAAACGGTAATCGTTTTGCATCCTCGTCGTCGGATTGATCGACGAGTTCATTGTATCCTTCAATGTTTCGAACGCCGTATCGACTGAACAACTCATACCGTCTCTCCATCTCGGCAACGACTTGTTTCAGTGCCTGCGCCGCTTTTTTAGGATCTGTGACGACAGGGGTCAATAAATGCGGCACCCCGTTATACACATTTAACTCGACCATTTTCGGGTCAATCATCATGAGTCGGACCTCATCTGGTCGAGATCGCATCAAAAGGGAGACGATCATGCCGTTAATACAGACGGATTTTCCTGACCCTGTCGATCCCGCCACAAGCAAGTGAGGCATTTTATTGAGCGAAATCCCGACCGTTTCTCCACTGATACTGCGACCGAGGGCGACGAGCAGTTTGGAATCATCTTGTTTGACCGGATCGGCTTCAAGTACTTCGCGTAGACATACAGGCGCTACTTCTTGGTTTGGTACCTCGATTCCGATTGCTGCTTTCCCGGGAATCGGGGCTTCAATCCGAATATCTTTTGCAGCGAGTGCAAGTGCCAAATCGTCACTTAGCGAAGTGATGCGACTGACCTTCACACCGATATCCGGTTGTAATTCATATTTTGTGACGGTGGGTCCGAGGTGAATTTTTAACACTTTCACGCCGACACCGAATGATTTAAGGGTTTTTACCAGCTTTGATGCATTTTCTTTTAGACGTGCATTTTCGCCAGATAAATCCGTAATGACTGGTTCTTTCAAATTCGAGAACGGTGGTAGTTCATATGTGTCTGAAACATTTTGAGCTGCCGTCATCATCATCTCTTCAGTCGAAATCGAAGCATCTCCTTCCGAATCAACGGACTCGATTGTTTCTGTTTCTATAGCACGCTTCTCCGCAACCACCTTTTCGCTAAAGCCGACGATCGGAATGTCATGCATCGTTACCGCATCCATGTCTGATTCCGCTTCTGATACGGGTTCTACTTTTGATTCGGTCGATTTAGGGGTTTTGGCCGTCTTTTTCGATTGAGTCGTCGTAACCTTTTTCTCGGATTTTGGTCTTGATTGCCACTCATTTTTTATAGCGATGACGGATTCTTGCATACGTTTATAAAGCGTTCCCCATATCGTCGGTATATAAAGGGAGACACCGACAATTAAACAAACGACACCGACAAAAACGATTCCGAAGTCTGAGAACAAGTACTGATTCAACTCATAGATGGCACCATTGATGCCACCGCGCTCCTCTCCCCAAAGTAAGTCCCCAAACAATAAAAATGAGATGAACATCGCGAGTAGTCCTGCTCGTTGCATCGGCCTCATCGGATTGAGGAAAATCCATAATAGGATGGCTGTCATCAAATAGGTCAGCGCACCCCATCCTCCAAATATGTAATCAGAAAGTATCGATAACTGTTGACCGATCCAGCCTAAGTCAAATGAGGCAAATACGAATGCGACGATGGCGAGAATAAATAACCCCCATCCATATGTACGTGGCGCAATCGGTTGTGATTTCCGTTTTCTCGTATTTCGCGTTGCCGGTCGCTTTCGCTTCACGGGAGTTTTTCTTGTTTTTTGAGCCACTTCAGTTCCTCCTAAAAAAAGAAGGCAAAAGTCAGATGACTTTTGCCTCACTCACATATCATTAAATCTCCATGATGATCGGCAAGATCATCGGACGACGCTTCGTCTGTTCAAACAAGAAGACGCTTAGTCGCTCGCGGATATTTGATTTCAACTCGGTCCAATCACTGCCAGCTTGCAGACTCTTCTCAATCTGTTTCGTGACAATACGGTTAGCCTCTGAAATCATCTCTTCGGATTCACGCATATACACGAACCCGCGTGAAATGAGTTCAGGTCCTGAAATCAATTTCTTCTGTTTCCGGTTCAACGTGACGACGCAAAGGACGACCCCATCTTGTGACAACAAGCGACGGTCGCGAAGAACGATGTTTCCAACGTCACCAACACCGATTCCGTCAATCAACACGTTACCGGCAGGAACTTTCCGGCTCATGCGTGCCTTACGACCGGTAAATTCAACGACATCCCCTTTTTCCACGATAAAGATGTTGTTCGGCTTAACACCTACTTGCTCTGCAAGTTTCGAGTGCGCCATTTGCATTCGATATTCACCGTGAATCGGTAAGAAGTATTTCGGTTTGACGAGGTTGAGCATCAGTTTCAATTCTTCAGCCGAACCATGTCCAGATACGTGAACTTTACGTTGATTGTAAATGACGTTCGCCCCAGAACGGAACAGAAGGTCAATCGTTTTTGAAACCGACTTCTCATTTCCTGGAATCGGTGTCGCTGCGATGACGACCGTGTCGTTCAAACGAATGTTGACTTGTTTATGGGCGTTACGAGCCATACGTGTCAATGCCGCCATCGGTTCCCCTTGTGAGCCAGTCGTTAAAATGACGACTTTGTTGTCCGGAAGACGGTTCACTTGCGACAATTCAACGAGTGTCTTCGCCTTGAAGCGTAAGTAGTTCAACTTCTGCGCGACTTCGACGATGTTGACCATACTACGACCCACGACCGCGACTTTACGATCATTCGCTTCCGCCGCCGCAAATACTTGCTGGAGGCGATGCACGTTCGATGCGAACGATGCCACGATGACACGACCTTCGGCTTGATAGATCACATCGTTCAGTTCTGCTCCAACAATCGACTCAGAGCCGGTTTGACCCGGTCGCTCAGCATTTGTCGAATCCGAAAGGAGTGCAAGAACACCACGTTGTCCGATTGCCGCTAACTTATTGAAGTCGGATTGTTTACCATCGACAGGCGTGTAATCAAACTTGAAATCTCCGGTATGGACGATCGCACCTTGAGACGTTTGAATACAGACGCCGACACAGTCGGGAATCGAGTGATTGACGCGGAAAAACGTGATGAGATGATCAGCGATAGTCAATTTCGTTTTGGCATCAATCATACGAAGGTCGACTTCTTTCAACAAACCGGCCTCTTTTAATTTCAGTTCAATTAACCCGAGCGTTAATTTCGTTCCGTACACAGGAACATGTTTCAAGTCACGTAAGACGTAGCTGAGTCCACCGATATGGTCTTCGTGACCATGCGTGATGAAAATCGCTCGTACGCGATCTTTATTTTCTTTTAAATACGTGATGTCTGGGATAACGATATCAATCCCAAGCATCTCATCGCCTGGAAACATGAGACCGGCATCGATGACGAAGATGTCGTCGTCTAGCTCCACGACGTACATGTTCTTCCCGATTTCGCCTACGCCTCCAAGCGCAAAGACGCTAATATTCTCTGTCTTCTTTTTTGACACTAACAAAAACCTCCTAATTGTTTCATATTCTGTTTCGTCCCTTATCGCTACTGAATATTGTAGCGGAAAACGGCTTCATTGCCAACATTTCCGTTCAATCTAGTAGAGGTTTTAGTGTATCGGCAAGCGGCATGGTCGCAGCTTGGTCAGGACGTTTCCCTGCATTCAGCTGTCGAAGTGATAAACCGAAGTCCATTTGAAGGTGAGGATAATCAGGAAATGAGTTCCAATCGCCTCCCCATTCAAAACCAAGGGCTTTCCCCAACTCACCGAGCTCTTGCCAGTCTGGTACATCATTGCGATTACGGTCAGCGTTTAAATCATAATCCGCTTTGTTGTTATGGATGATGACGAAATCGACGGCTAGCCCGTAGTTGTGATAGCTTTGTCCCGCTTTCGCATTCGTCACGACTTGTCCAGGTTTAGACCTTCCTTGGGCGTACAGGGCATTTTGCTCTTTGGCCGAACGATATCCTGATGTGAGTCGCACTTCTAAGTCCAAGCATGAATGGGCCAATCGTACAAATGAAACACCCCGATTGACAACCTCTGGATGCAACTGATCGAATTCAATCTTCGTCTTTGCCAAGATCGCGTTTTCCGCTTCAACATCACGAACACACATATCCGCTTCAAACGTCGGTTCATCCACCCATGGTACGGGTCCGGGCCGCATATAAAAGTAAGCGAGTGTAATACCGATTAGAAAGGCGACCATCGCAAGTGATAACACGCCTGTCCATCTCATCTTCTAAACCGTTTACGCAAACCTTTAAGGATTGGCAATCCTTTTTCAAGCGCCATGTACAAAGGACGGTTTAAAACGAGGTCAAATTCTCCAACTTTTTCAATCATGTCACTGCCCCATCCGGACTTGAACGCGTACAGACCCGCATATTCATCATCCGGTTCCGTGCTTCCAGAAACTCCTCCGAAATCATAACGTTCGGCTCCGCTCTCTTTTGCAGCTTTCATCATCGTCCACTGCATCAAATGGTTCGGCATAAATTCGCGGAACTCATTCGATGAGGCTCCGTATAAGTAGTACGAGCGTCGTCCGGCGAGCGTCAGCAGTCCGCCAGACAACACTAAACCGTTCGGATAGGTCTGATCGAGTTCGATGAGTTCAGGCAAGGCCTGTTCTGCTTTTTGAATTTGGGCCTCTGTCTGCTCTTTACGATTTAAAAGACTCGTTCGTTTCTTTTCAACCGTCTCCTTTTCTAGCCCACGTTCAATTTTCTCCAACTCTTTTTTTGCTTTCTCAAGCGTTGCTTGCTGTTGCTCAAGCGCAAGTTTAGGTTCAAGTTTTGTCAAAAATAGACGAGCATCCCCCGGTTGGAGACAGTCATATAGATTTTCAAAATAATCAAGCCCTCGAATGGCAAAGCCATCACGCTCGCCTGTCACTTTCATCAAATCGGCAAATGTTTTGAGCCCGTCACGACCAACTTCTGAACAAACAATCCCTTTTTTCTCCGCTAAGCGAACATTGTAACGGAACTTATGATGAAACTTCGCAAAAATTTCTTTTTCACTTGGTCGTAAATCCGTTTCCATGGTGAACCGAGGTTGAGCGTAGTCAAAGCCACCACCGTACCCTTTATGTGTGAACCCTAGGGCATCCATTTCAGTCAATAGGCCTGGCAACTCATCACGGTCGATGTTCGGATCAATTTTAATCACGATGGCTTTCTGTGCTGTCGCAACACGCTTCGCTTCATTCACAAGTGCCTGTAAAGATGCCAAGTCGTCATAATCAACGACAAACCCTCGTGGCGCATAGCACAATGTGTATGGGAGTTTCGGGACGCGCTTGAATAACAGCAATGCCGCACCAGTCGTCACCCCCTCGCGTCCTACTGCGACACGTTCTGATGTCCATCCATTCTGTCGCTTCACATCTCCCCAACTAGACAGTTGTAAGAGGTCGCCACGATCATGTGTCTTGACGAATTCATCATGTTCTGTTCTTGTCAACGTAATTGGTTGTACTGCCATAAATCAAGCTTCCTCCGTATTTAAAATGGTCGCTCGAACAATCGCCTCTTCGTCGAGCGGCATTTTTTCATTTCCGATAATTTGATACTTCTCGTGCCCTTTTCCAGCCAACACGATAATATTATCCGGTTTGGCCAAGGTCGCTGCGTATCGAACCGCTTCTTCACGATCTCCAATCTCAACAAAGTTGTCATGGGTCATTCCGGACGCAATCCCTTTTGTGATGGACTCATACGCTTCAAAGCGCGGGTCGTCCGTTGTGACGATGACCGTACCAGCGTAGGTCGACGCCATCTCTCCCATCGCCGGACGTTTCGTCACGTCACGGTTTCCGCCGGTACCGATTAAAAAGACGATCTTCTCTTTCGGTACACCGACGAGTGATTTTAAACATTGTTCGATGCCATCGGGTGTATGGGCATAATCGGCATATACGTTATAACCTGGAACATCCAAGCGTTGCATCCGTCCCTTAGCAGGATGAATCACTTCGAGTGCTTTAGCGATGCGATCTAATGAATACCCTGCAGCGAGAAGACACCCGGTCGCTAGCAACAAATTGTACACGTTGAAACGACCGATGAACTGAACCGTCACCGGGAGTTTCGTACCTTGGTAATTTAACGTAAAGCTAGTCTGAGACAACGTCTGTTCAATGTCCGTTGCCATCAAGTCTGCTTGCGTATCAATCCCATAAGTTAATACTTTCGCACCTGTCATCATCTCATAAAGAGGTGTTTGTGCATCATCCGCGTTCAAAACAGCTACCTTCCCACGCGAGGCCATTTGACCAAGTTGAGCAAACAATAACCCTTTTGCGCGTGCATAGTTTTCAAACGTCCCATGAAAATCTAGATGATCGTGCGTCAAGTTCGTGAATCCAACGATGTCGAAATCCGTTCCGATGACACGTCCGAGCTCGAGACCGTGTGACGACACTTCCATCATCACATCCGTCACGCCTTCGTCGCGCATTTGCGCCAACAACTGTTGGAGTTCCGAACTTTGAGGCGTCGTATTTTTACTCGGGACGATTTTGTCGTTGATCCGTACCTCGACGGTCCCAATCAATCCTGTCGAATGACCGAGAACATCGAGGACGTCACGTAAAATCGTCGTCGTCGTCGTTTTTCCATTCGTCCCCGTAATTCCGAATAGTCGCATCTGTTCCGAAGGATATGCATAAAAGGCCGAAGCCAATAACCCAATTGAACGCGAGCTATCTCGCACAATCAGGTTTGGCACTGACAGGTCGAGCGGTCGTTCGCTAACGACTGCCACCGCGCCTCGCTCTACCGCTTGCGCCGCATATTCATGGCCATCGACCGTGTATCCTTTGATGGCGACAAACAACGTACCAGGGACAACTTCCCTTGAATCAGTCGTCACATGTGTCACCACGATGTCTTCTAGAATCGGTTGATTAATTAGTTGTATCGTCTTCACTAAATCCGTTAAGTTCAAGTCTTTCCCTTCTTTCACCTGTATCCTATCCAAATTAAAGAATACCTCTTAATCAGTGTAGAGAACTTACAATTCGGTTTCAAGTCACGCTTCGGTCGGGAGGACGTATGACTTCGCTGCTTGGCGTCCCAACACTTCACGAATCAATGCATTCACCTCATCGCGTTCGATTCGTTCTACTTTTTGAATCACTTGTTCAATCGGCTCGACTTCGTCGAGCAATAATAAGTTCCGTCCGTTCCGGTTCATACGAGCACTCGAACTTTCATTCCCGAGAGCGATCGATCCTTTCAATTGTCGCTTGCCTTTATCTACTTCCTCAGCAGTCAAACCGTCGGCGACAAGTCGCTTGATCTCTCTCTCAAGAATGACTTCGACTTGTTCTAACGTATCCGGTGACGTACCGACATAAATGGTAAACGTACCGTGATCGGAAAACGTCGTGTAGTAAGAGTAGATGGAATAAGCCAAGCCCTCTTCTTCACGAATGGACTGAAACAGACGTGAGGACATCGTCGCACCGATGGCATTATTCATGAGTGCTAGGTGGGGTAATCGTTCATCGATTGCTGAAATCGCTTCGTAATTCCAGCAGAGATGCGCTTGCTCCGTTTCCTTATGCTTTTTCAACGTATCATGAAACAGTTCTGGTTGATTGAGTTCTTTCGACGATTCCCTAGAAGGGATGTGAGCAAACCTTTGTTTGACTGCCTCCACCAATTCTTCAGAGACGTGTCCTGCGATGGAGACAACGATTTCTTCAGCCACATATCGTTCTTTTAAATAGTCGACGAGCTGGTCACGTGTCAATCGGTTGACACTCTCCTCCGTCCCTAGAATCGGTTGAGCGAGGATATCGTCACGATACGCCGCAACGGCCAATAGTTCATGTACGAGGTCTTCTGGCGTATCCTCATACATTTTGATTTCTTCCACGACGACACGTTTCTCTTTTTCTAGTTCTGTCTCATCGAGTACCGACTCAAACAACATATCTGTCAGTACGTCGAGCGCCATGACCGCATGTTCATCGAGCGTCTTCACGTAAAAGCACGTATGGTCCTTCGAGGTAAAGGCGTTGACACTTCCACCGAGCTCATCAAAAAAGGAAGCAATCTCTTTTGCGCTTTTCGTTGCAGTTCCCTTAAATAACATATGTTCAATCAAATGACTGATGCCGATGTTCTCAAACGTTTCTGTACGTGTCCCTGCTTTAATGAATACCCCGGTCGAAGTACTAAGCGAACCTTCGATTGGTTCGACGATGATCCGGACACCGTTCTCTAATGTCATCCATTCCATATTCTCACTCCTATGAAAAAGGCCATCGCACCAAGACGATGGCCAGAATAATTAATTTGTCGAGCGCGGTGGACGACGGTCCCCGTCACGACGTGGCGGACGGCCTTCGCGAGGCGGACGGCTCTCACGAGCAGCCTTCCGTTTCGCTTCATATGCCTCACGCTCTTCAGGAGACAATTCTTCTAAGATGAGCGCTTTACGTGATGCGTTGACGCGACCTTTATCGTCGATTTCAGTGACTTTGACTTGAATCGAATCGCCGAGTTTCACGACATCCTCAACGTTCGCGACACGCTCGAGGCTGAATTCGGATACGTGTACGAGTGCATCTTTCCCTTTGAAGAGTTCGACGAACGCGCCGAACTTCTCAATGCGACGTACCGTTGCATCGTAGACTTCACCGACGACAACTTCACGAACGATATCACCGATCATCGACATGGCAAGATCGATTCCTTCTTGATCTGTTGAAGCGATGAAGACCGTACCATCTTGTTCGATGTCAATCTTGACGCCTGTTTGGTCGATGATGCTGTTGATCATCTTACCACCCGGTCCAATCACATCACGGATCTTATCTGGATTGATTGTCATCGTCACAATCTTCGGTGCATATTTCGACAATTGAGTACGTGGAGCATCCAATGTCTCGAGCATATGGTCAAGGATGTGTAGGCGACCGACACGTGCCTGTTCAAGCGCTTCTTCTAAGATTTCACGCGTGATTCCGGCAATCTTGATATCCATTTGAAGGGCAGTAATCCCGTCTTTCGTTCCGGCTACTTTGAAGTCCATGTCACCGAGGTGATCTTCAAGTCCTTGAATGTCTGTCAAGACCGTGTAATGCTCCCCTTCCATGATAAGACCCATGGCAATCCCGGCGACAGGCGCTTTGATTGGCACACCTGCATCCATCAAGGCGAGTGTCGAGCCACAGATGGAAGCCTGTGAGCTTGAACCGTTTGATTCGAGCACTTCCGAGACGAGACGAATCGTGTATGGGAAGTCTGCTTCTTTTGGAATGATTGGCAAGAGTGCACGCTCACCGAGTGCACCGTGACCGATCTCACGACGACCTGGCGCACGGACCGGACGAGCTTCACCGACCGAGAACGGCGGGAAGTTGTAGTGGTGCATGAAGCGTTTGTTCTCTTCAAGACCGATCCCGTCGATAATCTGTGCGTCTCCGATGACACCGAGTGTTGCGACCGACATGACTTGTGTCTGACCGCGTGTGAAAAGACCGACACCATGTGCGCGTGGAAGCAATCCAACTTCCGATGCGAGCGGACGAATCACGTCTGGGCGACGTCCGTCTGGGCGAACTTTGTCGACTGTGATCAAGCGACGTACTTCATCTTTGACGAATTTGTTCAAAATCCCTGAGACTTCTCCGAGTTTTGAAGGCTCATCGGCAAGGCGTTCTTCATACATCGCTACATATTTCGCAATCACTTCATTGATGGCTTCGTCACGAGCATGTTTCTCTTCCACTTGCACCGCTTCCACGATTTCAGGACGAGCTGCTTCAAGCTCTGCTGTGAGTGACTCATCGTATTTTGAGACCGTGTACTCAAACTTCGGCTTGCCGACTGCATCAGCAATCTCTTGTTGGAACGCAATCAAGCGTTTGATTTCTTCGTGTCCAAACAAGATGGACTCAAGCATGACATCTTCAGGCACTTCGTTCGCGCCTGCTTCAACCATGTTGATGGCTGTCGATGTTCCTGCGACTTGAAGCTCAAGGTCCGTCTTCTCCATTTGTGCCGTCGTCGGGTTGATGACGAACTCGCCGTCCACACGTCCGACTGTCACGCCAGCGATTGGACCGTCAAACGGTACGTCAGAAATCGAGAGCGCGATCGACGTTCCGAGCATACCTGCCATTTCAGCCGAGCAATCTGGGTCGTTTGACATGACGTAAATCATGACTTGAATATCATGACGGAATCCGTCTGGGAAGAGCGGACGAATCGGGCGGTCGATGAGACGTGATGTCAAAATTGCATTTTCACCCGGGCGACCTTCACGACGAAGGAATCCTCCTGGAATTTTACCGACCGAATATAGTTTCTCCTCATAGTTGACCGTCAACGGGAAGAAGTCTAAATCTTTTGGTGCTTTTGAAGCCGTCACTGTCGCAAGGACAACTGTATCTCCATAACGCACGAGTGCCGAGCCGTTTGCTTGTTTCGCAAGTTGGCCGACCTCTACAGACAATGGGCGTCCGCCCCACTCTGTAGAGAATACTTGTTTCGTACCTAACATGTACATTCTCCTCTCAAACCTTATCTAGTTTATTATGTAACTCATTCCAACGAATGTCTAATCATTTTCCTTAAAAAAGAAGAAACGGACTAGGACGTTGTCCCAGCCCGTTAAACAGTCTCGATCGATTAACGACGGAGACCGAGGCGTTGAATCAATTCACGGTAACGCGTAACGTCCTTGTTACGAAGGTACGTAAGCAAGTTACGACGACGTCCAACCATTTTCAAGAGACCGCGACGTGAGTGGTGGTCTTTCTTGTGTGTACGAAGGTGGTCGTTCAATGTGTTGATTTGTTCAGTCAACACAGCCACTTGTACTTCTGGTGAACCTGTGTCACCTTGTTTTGTCGCGTATTCCGCGATAATTTCGTTTTTACGTTCTTTTGAGAGTGCCATTGCCTCTCCACCTCCATTTAGTGAAAAATTGCCGCGTTGCCGAGCCGGCGTTGGTGAATCGACCAGCCAAGCGAAGCGGTGTACTTTGCGTACTTGACAAGGATAGCGTACCCGCTCTTGAAAGTCAAGATAGGATTGAGCGTGCCGACACCTCATCTTCTTTCAATTGGGCGACCAATGCATCCAGTCCGTCAAACGCGCGCTCGTTCCGAATATATTGGATCCATTCGATTTCAATGACTTGTCCATATAGATCTTCTGAAAAGTCAAAGAGATGGCTCTCAACAGAGACTGAGCCCGTTTCATAAAACGTTGGACGCCGTCCAACATTCGTCATCGCATCAAACGTGCGTCCATCCGGAAGCGTGACCCGTGTCGCATATACGCCTAGTCGTGGCATAACATACGAAGCGTCCATCAATACGTTCGCTGTCGGGAAACCGATCGTGCGCCCTCGCGCGTCTCCATGAATGACTTCTCCACAAATGACATACGGAGAACCGAGTAACTCATGCGCCTCGTCGACACTTCCATCAGCCAGCAGCTTACGGATTCGAGTCGATGACACCTTTTCTCCAGCCATCGTCTGTTCCGTCACGATAGACGTCGTGAACTTGTCACGCGCATGATATGGAAGCGTCTCCATCGTTCCTTCACCAAACTTGCCATACGAGTAATCAAATCCTGCCGTCACATGTACAGCACCACCGCCGATTAAATAGTCATCCACAAACTGTTGCGGAGAAAGTCCCGCTAGTTCCTTTGTGAACGTTAAGACGAGACAACGCTCAACTCCGAGTGCTTCAATGCGTTTCAGCTTTCGAGACAGCGGCGTGATATAACGCACTGCGTCTGGCTTATTTGAAAGTACTTGCTTCGGATGTGGGTCGAACGTGACGACCGTCACCGGAAGGTTATGCTCCGCTGCTACCCGTTTGGCGTGATTGATTACAGCTTGATGCCCTTTATGAACACCGTCAAAAAAACCGAGCACCATGACCGATGGGTAAAAGTCAGGTGTTTCTGGATAGGTGAGATGTCTTGTTTCCATACTGTCAATTTCCCCCTTAGTCGATGGCCAGCATGACCTCGACTGTAGCGTCTGTCGTTCCTTCTTGTCTTCGATATAAAGCAAGAGGGATTCCTTCTTCATTATAGACAGTAAATAACTCAAATTCGAGCGAAACGCCGTTCAGCTTTCCGCCATTCCGAATATAATGCTCCCGATTCTTTGGAATCGTGATCGCTGGCCAGCGTTTGATGACATCCTCGAGTGGAATCACATATGCCATTCGCTCCTCGACCGTTTCAAGAGACTGTAACGTTTCGAGCGATACAGCGTTCGCTTCCTCAAACGTTCCTGAGCTCGTGCGTCTCAGTTCACTCATATGGGCAGGATAACCGAGCTTCTCCCCGATTTGTACAGCGAGCGTACGAATGTATGTCCCTTTCCCGCAGTCGATTTCCATTCGGAAGCGACATACGTCTTCTTCAAACGTCAATTCACTCGTCCGTTCCAAACGGTGAATCTCAACCATCCGGCGAGGGCGTTCAACGGTCTGGCCTTTCCGAGCGTACTCGTACAGCTTCTTCCCATTAACTTTGACCGCTGAATAATACGGTGGAATCTGTTCAATCGTTCCCGTCAATTGGCGCATCGCTTCGTCAATCTGTAATTCGTTCAATTCGTTCGATGTGACCACCTTTTGATCCACGACCTCACCATGCGCGTCCTCGGTCATCGTCGCCTTACCGATTGTCACCTCGGCCACGTAACGTTTCCCTTCATCCGTGATAAAACGAGACAACTTCGTCGCACGTCCTAAACAGATGGGCAATACACCTGTCACTTCTGGGTCAAGCGTACCCGTATGTCCAACTTTTTTCGTTTGAAACAGTTTTCGTAACTTGAACACGCAGTCATGACTTGTCATGCCTCTGTCCTTATCGAGTACAAGCACTCCGTTTGGTTCCAACTTCATCCCTCCATACAAAAAAGGGAGAACGACGTCTCCCCTTTCAAATTATTGATCTTTGTTTAAATCACGAATCAATGAGTCGATATGGCTACCATATGCAACCGATGAATCGTATTCAAACGAGATTTCTGGTGTTTTACGAAGACGGATGCGATTCCCGATTTCGCGACGGATAAATCCTTTCGCTTTGTCGAGACCTGCTTGCGTTTCTGCCTTCACATCTTCCTCATCACCGAGCACCGTATAATAGACCGTTGCTTGTTGTAAGTCCCCTGTCACGTCAACGCTCGTAATGGTAGCGTTCTTTGTGCGTGGGTCACTCACTTCTCGTAACAAGACGTCTGTAATCTCTTTACGCATTTGCTCGGCAACACGTTGGGCACGAATTTTCATACGTGATCCCTCCTCACATTATTTACGTTCGACTTCTTTCATGACGAACGCTTCAATGACATCGTCTACTTTAATGTCATCAAATTTCTCTACTTTAATCCCACACTCGTATCCAGTCGCAACTTCTTTCACGTCATCTTTGAAACGGCGGAGTGTATCGAGTTTGCCCTCATAGATCACGATTCCGTTACGGATGACACGGACACCGGCGTCACGAGTGATTTTACCTTCCGTCACATAACAACCTGCGATCGCACCGACTTTCGATACTTTGAAGACGTCACGGACTTCGACTTGACCTGTGATTTCTTCAACGAACTCAGGATCAAGCATCCCTTTCATCGCGCTCTCGATTTCTTCAATCGCGTTGTAGATGATGCGGTGGAGACGCATTTCAACATTCTCTTGTTCAGCCATTGAACGGGCGTTTCCGTCAGGACGGACGTTGAATCCGATGATAACGGCATTCGCAGCTGACGCGAGGATGACGTCACCTTCTGTGATCGCACCGACACCTTGGTGAACGATGTTGACTTTGACGCCTTCGACGTCAATTTTACGGAGTGAGCCAGCCAATGCTTCGGCTGATCCTTGAACGTCTGCTTTGATGATGACGTTCAAGTCTTTCACTTCACCTTCTTGAATACGGCTGAACAAGTCATCAAGACTTACTTTCGCCGACTCACGACGCTGTGACTCAAGGTAACGTTGGTAACGTTTTTCACCGATTGCACGTGCTTTCTTCTCATCTTCGAAGACGATGAACTGGTCACCCGCTTGTGGGACGTCGTTCAAACCAGTGATTTCAATCGGTGTTGATGGTCCGACTTGTTTCACACGACGACCGATATCGTTGACCATCGCACGGACACGACCGAACGTGCTACCGACAACGATCGGATCTCCGATTCGAAGCGTACCGTGTTGAACGAGAAGTGTTGCGACCGGTCCACGACCTTTGTCAAGTTTTGCTTCGATGACTGATCCACGAGCTGGCATGTCTGGCGTCGATTTGTATTCTTCGACTTCAGATACGAGAAGAATCATCTCGAGCAACTCATCGATACCTTCACCTTTAATGGCCGAAATCGGAACGAAGATTGTTTCGCCGCCCCACTCTTCCGGGATGAGACCGAACTCTGTCAATTCTTGTTTGACACGGTCAGGGTTTGCCCCTTCTTTGTCCATTTTGTTGACTGCCACGATAATTGGCACGTTCGCTGCCTTAGCGTGCGAGATCGCTTCCTCTGTTTGTGGCATGACGCCATCGTCAGCCGCAACGACGATGATGGCGATATCTGTCACTTCCGCACCACGGGCACGCATCGTTGTGAATGCCGCGTGACCTGGCGTATCGAGGAACGTGATTTTCTTATCGTTTACTTCAACTTGGTACGCACCGATATGCTGCGTAATTCCACCCGCTTCTCCTGCGACGACTTTCGTGTTACGAATCGAGTCAAGAAGTGTCGTTTTCCCGTGGTCGACGTGACCCATGATCGTGACGACCGCTGGACGCTCTTCGAGGTCGTATTGTGAGAAATCGATTTCGACTGTTTCAAAGTCTGTCTCATCGACGACAACTTCTTTTTCTACTTCATAGCCGAATTCTGCAGCGAGTAATTCAACCGTCTCATCATCAAGCGTCTGGTTGATTGTTGCCATGACACCGAGACCCATCAACTTCATGATGATTTCGTTTGGCTTCTTGTTCATTTTAGAAGCAAGGTCAGATACGCTGAGTACATCATCATACTTGATGACATTGCCCATTTCTGCCTCTTGCGCGAGACGAGCCGCTTTACGCTGACTTGTCTTCGAATTTGGATCGGCTTCTTGTGGCACAGCTGCTTTGACTGGTTTGCCTTTCCCTTTCCCTTTTCCACGTTTTTTATTGCGTGGGTCGTTGTTACGGTTGTCGTTACGATTTTGACCACCGCGATTATTTTGACCGCCACGGTTTTGTTGCGCCGCTTGCGGACGTGACTGTTCTTTTTTCTCTTGTTTCGGCTCGTTAGAAGTTGAAGTTGCTTTCGCTTCAGTTTGCTTCTCAGCACGATATTTTTCTGGATTGAACACACGGTCCAACTGTTTGACTGTCTCATCATCGAGGACGGCCATGTGGTTTTTCACCGGTTTGTTCAATTTTTCTAATTGAGTAATGACTTGCTTACTCGTTACATTCTGTTCTTTTGCAAATTCATAGACGCGTTTTCCCAAAGCATCCACCTCCGTTAATAGTTAAGAGAGAAGTTGCTTAAGCTTGTTCGCAAATCCGGATTCTGTCACCGATACGACGACTCGCATATCTTTACCGAGTGCGGCACCGATTGTATAGCGATCGCTCACTTCAATCAATGGCACTTGATAAGACGTACATTTGTCAGTGACTCGTTTTTTTGTCGAGGCACCTGCATCTCCGGCTAGAATGACGAGCTTGGCACGACCCGCTCGTACATCCTTTAATACAAACTCTTCTCCCATCGTTACTTTCCTCGCTCGAGCAGCAAGGCCTAACAATGATTCCCATTGGTTCATGATTCGCCACCTGCGACAGCGATTAGCTGTTCATACAAGTCGTCGCTCGTCTTTACTTTCAAATGATGATCGAGCGTCCGTTTTTTCTCTGCTTGACGAACGACATCGATATCTTTTGATAAGTATGCACCGCGACCGTTCACTTTACCCGACTGATCGATGACCACGTCACCTTCAGGCGTTCGAACGACACGAATCAATTCTTTCTTCGGGAGCATTTCTTGTGTGACCACACACTTACGCAAAGGAAGTTTCTTTTGCTTCATGGTCATTCCTCTTCTTTCACCACAGCTGTTTCAACTGAAGCATCTGATAAGTCTTGTTCAACTTCATTTTGAACAATTTCTGGCTCTGATTCAACTTTTTCAGCGAACGTATCGAACAAATCGAGTGCTTCCGCATCTGTCTCGCTCTTGATGTCGATTTTCCAGCCTGTCAATTTCGCAGCGAGACGGGCGTTTTGACCACGTTTTCCGATCGCAAGTGACAATTGATAGTCCGGTACGACGACTGTTGTAGACTTCGCAGGCTCGTTGACATAGACGGCAACGACTTGCGCCGGGCTGAGTGCGTTTCGAACGAACTCTTTCGGGTCTTCAGACCAACGAACGATATCGATTTTTTCACCGTTCAACTCGTCGACGATTGTTTGGACACGTTGTCCTTTCGGTCCGACACATGCACCGACCGGGTCGACGATATCCGAGTGAACCGCAATTTTCGAACGGTCTCCCGCTTCACGTGATACCGACATCACATCGACTGTCCCGTTTGAAATCTCAGGCACTTCGAGTTCGAACAAACGGCGCAATAGTCCCGGATGCGTACGTGACACTTGAATCGCAGCACCTGAACCTTTTGTCGTTGAATCAACTTTTGTCACGTATACTTTGATACGGTCATGAATTTGATACGACTCGTTCGGCATCTGTTCATTCGGTGTCAAGACGGCCTCAATGTTATTTTCGAGACCGATATAGAGGTTACGTGGGTCAAAACGCTCCACGATCCCTGTCATGATTTCGTCTTCTTTGTCAGCGAAGTGGTTGTAGATGCGCTCGCGCTCCGCTTCACGCATCTTCTGTGTGACGACTTGTTTTGCCGTCATCGCCGCGACGCGTCCGAAATCACTCGGAGTGACTTCTTCTTTATGGAAATCACCGAGCTCATAGTTCGGATCGATTTCATGTGCTTCTTCAAGTGAAAGCTGTTGGTCCGGTTGCGTGAGGCGTTCTACCACTTCTAAAAGTGCATAGACACGGATATCTCCCGTCACCTGGTCAAACTCGACTTTCACGTGCTCGTTCGGGTTCGCCACGTTGCGGCGATACGCAGAAATGAGCGCTTGTTCGAGTGCATCGATAATGATATTTTTGTCGATTCCTTTTTCTTTGGCAATCTGATCGATTGTAGTGAGTAATTGTGGACCCATCTTCTTCCCTCTCCTTAACTAAACGTGACCGCTAAGCGGGCTTGTGCAATTTTGTCTACCGGTAGCGATACCGCTTTTTTTCTTGTCTTGATGCGTGTCTCGATCACGACCGTTTCCCCATCATATGCCGTCAAAATTCCTTCAAACTCTTTGGCACCATCGATCGGAGCGAACGTTTTCATGTAGACGTTTTTGCCTACTGCACGTTCGAAATCGCTCGGCTTTTTCAGCGGACGCTCCGCACCAGGACTCGAGACATCAAGATAATAAGCCTGTTCAATCGGATCGGTTTCGTTCAGTTTTTCCGAGAGTTGTTCATTGATATTGACGCAATCGTCCAAATCGACGCCCCCCGGCTTATCGATATAGACGCGCAAGAACCAGTCAGGACCTTCCTTCACGAATTCCACATCGACCAATTCCATGTTTTCTCGTTCGACGATTGGCAATGCAATCGATTCAACGACTTCTGTTATTTTGGACACTCTCATCCCTCCTTCTGGCTTTTACATACAAGAAAGGAGTAGGGTTCCCTACTCCTTTCCGTCGTAGTATCCAACTTTGTTCGATACCAATATATCATATTTTCCCGATAAATCGCAACTTACACCCCAAAATCAAAGAATGAGAGTTGGTTCTCATCAGGCAGACCTTCAAGACATTTCATCGTATCGAGTGTCTCGATGACCGTTTTCGAAAGTTTCGCTCGTTTCCGTAAATCTTCTTTCGACAGGAATTGCCCTTCTTCCCTTGCTTCGACGATTGCTTTTGCCGCGTTTGTTCCGAGTCCGTCGACCGCGTTGAACGGTGGAATGAGCGTATTGTCTTCGATCAAGAACTCTGTAGCGCTTGACCGATACAAGTCGATGTTTTGGAACTTCATTCCCCGCTCGAGCATCTCAAGCGCTAGTTCAAGCACCGTGTGTAGTCCTTTATCCTTCGCCGTCGCATCGAATCCTTTTTCTCGGATGTCCGACATCGCCTTACGAACGGCTTGAGGCCCTTTAATCATCGCAGACAAGTCAAAGTCCCCGGCGCGGACGGTAAAGTACGTCGCATAGTACAGAATCGGATGATGCACTTTGAAATAGGCAATCCGGACCGCCATTAAGACGTAGGCGGTCGCGTGTGCTTTCGGGAACATATACTTGATCTTCTTACAAGATGAGATATACCATTCCGGCACGTTATTCTCCCGCATCTCAGACTCCATCTCTTCCGTGAGCCCTTTCCCTTTCCGGACGGACTCCATGATTTTAAAGGCGAAGGATGGTTCGAGACCTGCATAAATCAGATAGACCATGATGTCATCTCGACAACCGATGACGTCCTTCAGTTCGCACGTCCCGTTATAAATCAATTCATTCGCGTTTCCGAGCCATACATCTGTCCCGTGGGATAAACCGGAAATTTGAACAAGTTCCGAGAACGTCGACGGTTTCGTCTCTTCAAGCATCTGACGGACGAACTTCGTCCCAAACTCCGGAATTCCAAGTGTGCCGGTCTTCGACTCAATCTGTTCCGGTGTCACCCCGAGCACTTCTGGTGATGAGAAAATCTTCATGACGGTTGGGTCATCTGTTGGAATCGTCTTCGGATCGATACCAGACAAGTCCTGTAACATCCGGATGACGGTCGGGTCATCGTGCCCGAGAATATCGAGCTTCAATAAGTTGTCATGGATGGAGTGGAAGTCAAAGTGAGTCGTCTTCCATTCAGATGAATTGTCGTCCGCCGGATATTGGATCGGGGAAATGTCCGCGATGTCCATATAGTCCGGTACGACGATGATTCCACCTGGGTGTTGACCCGTCGTCCGTTTCACCCCGGTGACCCCGGACACGAGACGGTCGACCTCGGCGTTTCGATATATCTTGTCATTCTCTGTCGCATATCCTTTCACATACCCATATGCCGTCTTGTCGGCAATCGTTCCGATTGTCCCGGCACGATAGACGTACTCTTCTCCGAATAGCACTTTTGTATAGGCGTGGGCATGCGGTTGATATTCACCTGAGAAGTTCAAGTCGATATCCGGTACTTTGTCCCCTTTGAAACCGAGGAACGTCTCGAACGGAATGTCATGACCGTCTTTTTTGTACCACGTGCCACACTCCGGACACTCCTTGTCCGGCAAGTCATATCCCGAACCGACCGACCCGTCGTTGAAGAAGTGCGAGTGTTGGCATTTCGGACAAACATAGTGCGGCGGTAACGGATTGACTTCCGTGATTTCCGTCATCGTTGCGACGAGACTCGACCCGACCGACCCACGCGAACCGACCAAGTAACCATCATCGAGCGATTTCTTCACGAGTTTATGTGAAATCAAATAAATGACGGCGAATCCGTGTCCGATAATCGACTTGAGCTCTTTCTCGAGTCGCGCTTCCACGATCTCAGGTAACTCGTCCCCGTAAATGGAGCGAGCCATATCGTAGCTCATATTCCGAACCTCGTCATCCGCGCCTTCAATTTTCGGCGTGTATAAGTCATCCGGGATGATTTGAATCGACTCAATTTGATCGGCGATCGCATTCGGATTTGTGATGACGATTTCACGCGCTAAATCGTCACCTAAAAACTTGAACTCCTCCATCATTTCTTTCGTCGTCCGGAAGTGCGCATGTGGTAATTCTTTACGCGTGTTGATAAAGTTCGCCCCTCCTTGGGTACGAATCAAAATCTCACGATATGAGCGGTCCGACCGATCTAGATAATGAACATTACCTGTCGCACACACCGGTAACTCGGCCTTCTCGGCGACACGAATGATACGTTTAATGATTTCACGGAGTTCTAACTCGTTCGCCACAATCTCTTTATCAATCAAATGATGATAGAGTGCCGGCGGGTGGATCTCGATGAAGTCGTAAAACGACATCATCTTCTCGAGTTCATCATCCGACTTGTTTAAGGCGGCGTCAAAAATCTCCCCGTTGTCACAAGCCGATCCAATCAATAATCCTTCCCGCCGCTTCACGAGCTCAGAACGTGGCATGCGTGCCATCCGATACAAGTAATCGATGTGAGATAAGGAAATGAGCTCATATAAATGACGAAGTCCTGGCTTTTTGTTTTTCGCATAGATCGTTGCATGGAACGGACGAATCTTCGATACGTCACTCCCAACTTTCGCGTTCAACGAGCGATGTGTCGTCATCTCGAACATCTGCTTAGCGAGATCGAGCAACTTCATGAGCAAATACGCCGTTGCTTCCGCATCGTAAATGGCGCGGTGATGTTGTGTCAGTTCGATATCAAATCGCTTCGCGAGTGTGTTGAGTCGGTGATTCTTCAACGTTGGCATCAACGTACGGGCAAGTTCGAGCGTATCGATGACCGGGTAATCGTCAGGCTCATGCCCTCCGCTACGGAGTGTCGCTTCGAGGAATCCCATGTCGAATGATGCGTTATGAGCGACGAGGATACTGTCACCACACCATTCGACGAATTGTTTCGTGATGACTTCCGGGTCCGGTTGACCTTGGACCATGTCATCGGTGATTCCCGTCAATTCGATGGTGGTCGCCGACAAGGCGTGTTTCGGATCAGCAAACGCCTCAAACCGGTCGATGATCTCCCCGTCCTTGATTTTGACTCCAGCGAGTTCGATGATTTTATTGTAAACGGCAGAAAGTCCCGTCGTTTCGACGTCAAAAACGACATACGTCGCATCATCCAATGCGACATCGGTCGCATGATAAGCGACAGGGACACCATCGTTGACGACGTTCGCTTCGACTCCGTATAACACTTTGATGTCATTCTTCTTCCCAGCGTAATACGCTTCCGGGAATGCCTGAACTCCGGCATGGTCGGTGATGGCAATGGCACGATGTCCCCATTTCGCAGCACGGGCGACGAGAGATGAGACGTTTGTGACGGCATCCATTTGGCTCATCTGTGTATGTGCGTGAAGTTCGACGCGTTTCTCGCCTTCCCATTCATCACGTGGCGGTTCAACCTTCACTTCTTGAAGTTGAGATGCCATCATACATAGTTCGCGCATGAACGAATCATCTTCGACCCGACCGGCCGTTTGAATCCACATTCCTTTTTTGACGGCACTGAGCATACGGTCGTCATCGTCATCGCGAGCAAATACTTTCACGATGAGTGAATCTGTATAATCTGTCATTTTGAAGGTGAACAGTTTCTTCCCACTCTTCAACTCTTTCCGCTCTGCCGAGAAGACGAGTCCACGAATCGCAACACGTCGCTCTTCTTCGATAATCGTCTTGATTGGAACAATCTCATCTTTAATGAGTGCGCCCATCCGGATTTCTGTGATCGGTTCGTCGTTTGTTTCTGTCGCCTTAGCGAATTGGGCAGCAAGTGCCATTTTCGCTTGTTCAATATCTTCTTGAACGACTTGTTCACGTAAAGCCTGACTCGCCTCGGCGTCTTCTGAGTAATGTGCCTGACACGGTTTTTTCGTGAACCCATAGGCGCTATAGAGCGCCTGTACTTCTTGACAGAGTTCTTTGTCTACATAGCTCGCCTCAGGTGCCGAACGCACCGGAATCATGAGTTTGTTCTGTTCGAATCGTGGCGAAACGGAACCGAAATAACTACGCATCGCGCCAGATACTTGGCTCAATTCGCTGACGATTCGCGGCCAATAGTCGATATAGTCTTGCTCGCTTCCACCAGTTGCTGTCGAGAACCGAGCGTACACCTCATCCGCAAACGTCGCATATCTGCTCTCTAATCGACTCATGAACAATTGATGAACGTCGTATGGCAATACTTTTGGAAATGAAAAATAAAATGTCCACGTTCGCCGCTTTTTATTGACGACAAGCCGTGAGAGTTCGGCCTGATCAAACAGGTCCGTCTCGGTCGTGATCCCAAGGTCACTTAATAATAATTGCATCTTTTGATTTGCTTCCACGGGTCCGTCTTTCCCCCTTTATGCCAATTCGACAAATGAAGGTGACCGCTTCCGCTGTCACCTTCATCCATTAATGAACTTCGCTAAATTTTGAAGCGATGACTTGTTTCAATTCATCGATTGATGTTTCAATCACTTCACCTGTTGCACGTACTTTCACTTCAACGATGCCTTCACCGGCTTTTTTCCCGACGTTCACGCGAATCGGAAGTCCGATCAAATCCGCATCCGCAAACTTGACGCCCGCACGTTCTTTTCGGTCGTCGAACAAGACATCGTATGTTTGACCGAGCTCTTCATAAAGACGGTTCGCCAACTCGACTTGTGTATCATCTTTTGCGTTGATTGCAATCAAATGGAGATCGAACGGCGCCACGTTACGTGGCCAAACGATTCCACGGTCGTCGTGATGTTGTTCGACGATGGCTGAAAGTGTACGTGACACTCCGATGCCGTAGCAGCCCATGATGAGTGGTTCGGCACGACCCTCTTCGTTTAAGAATGTCGCTCCCATCGCTTCTGAATATCGTGTTCCGAGTTTGAATACTTGCCCCACTTCAATCCCACGAGCGAAACGAACTGGACCAGACTCATCCGGTGCCAAATCACCTTCGACAACGAAACGTAAATCGTGGTATGTCATTTCGGCAAGGTCGCGCGCAGCGTTTACACCCGTGTAATGTGTGTTCGCCTCGTTTGCACCACAGACAGCATCCACTAAGTACTTGACCGCATAGTCGGCAACGACTTTGACCGGAGCGTTAATCGGTCCGAGTGTACCTGGCGCACAATTGAACAACTCAACGATTTTCGCTTCTTCTTCAAGTTGAATGTCGAGTCCACCGAGTGCGTTCTTCACTTTGACTTCATTCGCTTCATGGTCGCCACGAACGATTGCCATGACGGTTTCGCCATCCACGTTAAACAAGACAGATTTGATTGTCGTCTTCGGATCTACATTTAAGAATGCCGCCACATCTTCAATCGTACGATTTTCTTCCGTGTCCACTTTTTCGAGCGGACGAACGTCAGCTTGTTGCATCTCATAACGATCAAGTGTTTCGGCCATCTCAATGTTTGCCGCATAGTTTGATGTATCGGTATAGACAATCGTGTCTTCCCCGATATCCGCAAGTGCTTGGAATTCGTGTGTGTCTTTCCCGCCGATTGCACCAGAGTCTGCCACGACTGGACGATACTTCAGTCCTGTACGGTCGAAGATGCGTGAGTACGCGTTATACATATTTGTATATTCTTCATCTAAGTCCTCTTGTGTCGCGTGGAATGAGTAGGCGTCTTTCATCAAGAACTCACGTCCGCGGAGCAACCCGAAGCGTGGACGACGCTCGTCGCGATACTTCGTTTGAATTTGGTACAAGTTCATCGGAAGTTTTTTATACGAGTTGAGTTCATCTCGGACGATCGATGTGATCAATTCTTCATGTGTCGCGCCAAGTGCGAAGCGACGATCATGACGGTCCGTCAACCGCATCAATTCAGGGCCGTAAATGCCCCATCGTCCTGTCTCTTCCCAAAGTTCTGCCGGTTGAATGGCAGGCATCAATAACTCTTGTGCACCGGCACGATTCATCTCTTCTCGGATGATCGTTTGGATGTTGTGTAACACACGATGTCCGAGTGGAAGATATGAATAGATTCCTGCCGCATTTTGGCGAATGAATCCTCCACGGACGAGGAGTTGATGGCTGACCGCTTCCGCATCAGCCGGTACTTCTCTCAATGTAGGCATGAGCAATCTAGATTGTTTCATACAGTTCAACGTTTCCCTTCTCTACAAACAGCTTATTTAAAGAATGATTGAATGTCGTTCCAAGTGACAATCAACATTAAAATCATCAAGAGTGCGAATCCGATAAAGTGGACGAATCCTTCTTTTTTCGGATCGATTGGACGTCCCCGTACCGCTTCGAACAAGAGGAAAATCAAGCGTCCTCCGTCTAACGCTGGCAATGGGAGCAAGTTGAAGATGGCAAGGTTGACGGAAAGAAGCGCTGTCCAGTTCAACAGCATGATCAATCCGCTCGCCGCCACTTCATCTGTCATCCGGACAATCCCAACAGGACCTGCCAATTGATCGACACCGACTTGTCCTGTCACCAAATCACCGACAGCAGAGAAGATGAGCGTCGACATGGTCCATGTCGTTTCCGCCCCCGTCGTCACAGCTTTGACCGGTGATCGTTCGAGCGCGTTCGTGACACCGAGTATCCCGACCGTCTCTCCGTTTTGCTCGACAGCTTGTGGAGTTAGCGTGATTGTTTCTTCTTCGCCATCGCGGATGTATGTGACTTCCGTAGGGGTATCTGCTCGATCAGCTAAAACCGAACGTAAATCGAGCCAATCCGTAATTTGCTTCCCTTCAATCGATACAATCTCATCACCGCTCATTAATCCTGCCTCATCTGCGGCTGAATCCGGTTGAACGGTACCGATTTGGCCATCGTTCGTTGGAGTACCTTGAACGAGACCGACAATAACAAGCAAGATGAACGCTAATACGAAGTTCATCGCCGGACCGGCTGCAATCGCCAAGACACGCTTCCAAACCGACTGGGCTCCAAATGTTCGATCATGCGGTGCGATTTGAATTTCCATGCCCTGGTCGACAAGAAGTGTATCTCGTTCTAACGAGTAAACACGTACTTCTTCGTCGATGAGAAGTTGCACTTTCAACTCGTGCGTCGAATCAAACTTATCGACGGTTCCTACGACTTGGACATCAGTAGCCGTATCCGGTTGGAAATAGACACGGTCCACTGTTCCTGTTTCGGTTAGACGGAGTCCGACATGCTGACCCGCACGGACTTCAATCGGTTCGAAATCTTCCCCGGCCATTTTGACATAGCCGCCAATCGGCAAAAGTCGAATGGTATAGAGCGTTTCATTCTTACGGAATGAAACAATTTTTGGTCCAAAGCCAATCGCAAACTCGTGACAGAGAATGCCTGCCCGCTTCGCCATGACGAGGTGTCCCCACTCATGTACTGAAATGAGAACGCCAAACATCAAAACGATGGCGATAAAAGTCGTCATGATTTATTCCCCACCTTCAATTCCTTGCTGAATCTGTTGACGTACTACTCGGTCCACTTCTAAAATTTGTTCGAGCGTCGGATGCGCAATCACTTCATGTCGAGTCATTGCCTCTTCAACGATTCGTTCAATTTCTAAAAACGTAATGTGACCGTTTAAGAATAGGTCCACTGCCACTTCATTGGCTGCGTTCAGGACAGTCGGCATCGTACCACCGGCCCTACCTGCTTCGAACGCTAATCGAAGTGCCGGATAGCGCTCAAAATCAGCTTCTTCAAAATGTAGCTTTCCGATTTCCTTCAAGTTTAACCGCTTATTCCCCTCAATTTCAAGCCGCTTCGGTCTTGATAATGCATATAGGATGGGGCCGCGCATATCCGGGTTTCCAAGCTGGGCCATCACGGCGGCATCTTTGAATTCTACCATGCTATGAATGATCGATTCACGATGCAAGATGACTTCAATATCATTATAATCGATATCGAATAGCCAGTGTGCCTCGATGACCTCAAGTCCTTTATTAAACATCGTTGCCGAATCAATGGTGATTTTCGCCCCCATCGACCAGTTTGGATGGTTCAATGCATCTTCGACTGTTACATCAGACAACTCTTCCCGAGAGCGATCGCGGAAACTACCACCCGAAGCCGTTAATATGATTTTTGAAACGTCTTCTCTCCGCTCGCCGTTCAAGCATTGGAAAATAGCAGAATGTTCGCTGTCGACTGGCAACAACTTGACTCCATGTTCTTTCACCGCCGCCTTGACGAGATGCCCGGCGGTGACGAGTGTTTCTTTATTAGCGAGCGCAATATCTTTACCTGCTTGAATCGCTGCGAGTGTTGGTTCGAGCCCAACTGCTCCAACGACTGCAGTGACGACGATATCAGCCCGTTCAGCCGTCGCACATTCTTTCAAGCCCTCCGAACCAATGAAATACAACGGTTCGTATGTAAGGCGAGGCTTTAATTGTTCAAGTATCTCGATGCTTGTCGCTGATACATATTTTGGTCTAAGTCGATTGATCCATTCTGTAGCGACATCGACGTTCGTTCCAAACGCATACGCCTCAAGTTCAAACAGGTCGGGATGCTGTTCGATGACGTCACATGTTTGTACGCCAATCGAACCAGTTCCCCCAATTAAGCTAATTCGCTTCATCTCGACACTCCTTTTTATAGCAGATTAAACACCCAAATGACGGTAAAGACCGCAATCATACTATCAAATCGATCTAAAATTCCTCCATGCCCTGGTAAGAGATGACCTGAGTCCTTCACACCAAATTGACGTTTATATGCAGATTGTACTAAATCGCCGAGTTGACCGACGACAGCCACAACAATGGCCAAGATGAGCACTTCTACAACGGGCAAGATCGGATCGACCAAAACGAAGATGACACCGAGTACAATCGCAGAAACAATGCCTCCGATTGCCCCTTCAATCGTTTTGTTCGGACTGATAGACGGCCACAATTTGGCTTTTCCGAACGCCTTGCCGGTAAAGTATGCACCTGAATCCGTCGCCCAAATCATGAACAAGATGAGCAACACTTTGGATAGACCATCGTCAGACAGTCGGACGAGTGCAAAGCTGATGAAACCGACAACTAAATAGACAGCTGAAACGAAATAGAAGCTAGCATCTTCATACGTGAATCGATTTTTTGTGACGACCGTCCAGAACAATAGTAGAACGAGGCCCAATACGAGCCACTGTTCGACCGAGAACGGGAGGTCGTCCGTTACGATATGTGATTCTAATAACAATAAGATGAACGGAAACGCCACAAGTAGTGCCGTCACTAAAAACGGGAATGCCAATAATTTATGTTTTCGCATTAACGTGAACTCGCTCAGTCCAATCAGCGCAAGAATTCCCATCAGTGAGACAAAGGCGTTTCCCCCGAGCGCGATGACCGTGATAAAAATGGCACCTGCCCATAGTCCTGTTATAATTCGTGTCTTCATGTTACACCCCACCAAAACGCCGCGTGCGCGCGTTGTATGATTCAATCGCTTCTACAAAATGCTCACGCTTAAATTCCGGCCACAATACTTCTGTGAAATGGAGTTCTGCATATGCGCTTTGCCATAATAAAAAGTTCGAGAGTCGTTGTTCACCACTCGTCCGAATGATGAGGTCCACATCTTGAACGTGGGTCATCAATCGTTCACCAATCATGTGATCGTCGATGGCATCAGGTTGAATCAACCCAGACTGTACGTCTTCAGCGATACGACGCATAGCCTGTACAAGTTCATCGCGTCCGCCATAATTCAGAGCAAAAACGAGTTGTAACCCCGTGTTGGCAATGGTACGTTCTCTTGCCTCATCAACAGCCTCTCGCGTCTCTCGAGGAAGTTTCGACGTATCTCCTGCAACGAGCACCCGTACATTCTGTTCATGGAGTTCTCTTAAATCAGTCTCCAAAAACTGTTTCGGTAATTTCATCAAGAATGAGACTTCTTCTTCCGGACGAGTCCAGTTCTCTGTGGAGAACGCATACAACGTGAGAGATTGAATTCCAAGTTCTTGAGCAGTTCGAACCGCTTCCCGGATGGATTTCATCCCTTCCCGGTGACCCATGATGCGAGGAAGACCACGTTTTTTGGCCCAGCGTCCATTTCCATCCATGATGATGGCTACGTGCTCAGGAACACTCAACTCCGCCTCGATTTTGGTTTTAGGATTCACCCATTTAAACATTCTGTTATCCTCCTGATTGTATGAAAGAAGGACCCTCTCAGAAAAAGGGTCCCCACACAGCTTTTTGGTATACCACTTCCGTGATTACACTTCCATGATTTCTTTTTCTTTAACTGCTGCAGATTCATCAATCTTCTTAATATACGAATCCGTCAACGTTTGAACGTCATCTGCATATCCGCGGAGGTCGTCTTCAGTTAACTCGCCATCTTTCTCGAGTTTCTTCAAGTTTTCGTTTGCGTCACGACGAACGTTACGGACAGCGACTTTCGCTTCTTCCGCATATTTTTTCGTGACTTTAACTAACTCTTTACGACGTTCTTCCGTCAATGCAGGAATCGCCAAACGGATGACTGTACCGTCAGATGATGGAGACAAGCCGAGGTCTGCCTTTTGAATCGCTTTTTCCACTTCAGAAACCAATGATTTATCCCATGGTTGAATCAAAAGAAGACGCGCTTCCGGTGTATTGATGTTGGCCACTTGATTGAGAGGTGTTGGGACACCGTAGTAATCAACTTGGACAGGATCCAAAATCGATGCGCTGGCACGGCCAGTGCGAAGCGTTCCAAAATCACGTTTAAGTGAAGAATGCGCTTTTTCCATTTTTTCTTCAGCTGTTTTCAATACTTCTTTGACACTCATGAATTGACTCCTCCTACTACCGTTCCGATATGCTCCCCGAGAACGACACGTTTAATATTACCTTCTTCAAGCAATGAGAATACAATCAATGGAATGTGGTTGTCCATACAAAGTGACGTTGCCGTCGAGTCCATAACTTGGAGTCCGTCTTTTAAGACGTCAAGATAAGACAACGTATCGTACTTCACTGCCGTTGCATCCAATTTCGGATCGGCTGAATAGACGCCGTCCACATTGTTTTTACCCATTAAAATGACATCAGCTTCGATTTCAGCTGCACGAAGGGCAGCTGTCGTGTCCGTTGAGAAATATGGGTTTCCTGTACCGGCCGCAAAGATGACGACGCGTCCTTTTTCAAGATGACGCATTGCGCGACGACGAATGTATGGTTCAGCAACTTGTCGCATTTCAATTGATGTTTGGACACGCGTTTGGACACCGTACGTTTCAAGGCTATCTTGAAGAGCAAGTGAATTCAATACAGTCGCGAGCATACCCATGTAATCCGCATTGGCCCGGTCCATTCCGAGTTCACTGCCCGTCTTTCCACGCCAAATGTTTCCGGCACCTACAACAACGGCGACTTCTACACCCATCTCAATCAATTCTTTAATTTGATTTGAAATGGAGTTTACAATGTTAGGGTCAATCCCATAACCTTGATCTCCAGCGAGCGCTTCTCCACTCAATTTTAACACAATTCGTTTATATTTCGGTTCCATAACTTTGCCTCCTCTTGCTTGAAAAAAGGGAACACGCTCCCTTAACGAACTAACTCAAGGTGATACAGACGTGTTCCCAATTTTAGTTGCATCACAAATGATGATGCAGATTATTTTTTAAGTTGGTTCATAACTTCTTCAGCAAAGTTCTCTTCACGTTTCTCCATACCTTCTCCTACTTCGAAGCGTACGAACGAGTTGATTTTTCCGCCTTTTGATTCTACGTACTTACCAACTTTGAAGTCGCTGTCTTTTACGAACGTTTGGTCAACGAGGCAGATTTCCTCGAAGTACTTGTTCATACGACCAGCAATCATCTTCTCAACGATGTTAGCAGGTTTGCCTTCGTTAAGTGCTTGCTCAGTCAAGACTTTCTTCTCGCGGTCGATTTCTTCAGCTGATACTTCATCGCGTGTCGCGTAAAGTGGACGTGCTGCAGCAACGTGCATAGCAACGTCTTTTGCAACTGTCTCGTCAGATGTGCCGTCGATGACAACGACTGAACCGATGCGACCACCCATGTGGAGGTACGTACCGAATACAGCATCGTCAGCTTTTTCAAGAACAGCTACACGACGGAGTGAGATTTTCTCTCCGATTGTAGAAGCTTCTTCTTGGATGTACGTTTCAAGTGTTTTACCTGCTTCGTACTCAGCTGCAAGTGCAGCTTCAGCAGTTGTTGCGCCTGATGCGAGTACTGCTTTTGCTACGTTGTTTACGAGCGTTTGGAACTTCTCGTTTTTCGCAACGAAGTCTGTTTCTGAGTTGATTTCGACGAGCACAGCTTTGTTGCCTTCAACTGCTACTGCTGTCAAACCTTCAGCGGCGATACGATCACCTTTTGCTGCTGCTTTAGCGATTCCTTTTTCACGAAGGAAATCGATTGCTGCTTGCATGTCACCGTCTGTTTCAACGAGTGCTTTTTTGCAATCGAGCATTCCTGCTCCTGTTTTTTCACGAAGTTCTTTTACCATTGCTGCTGTAACTGCCATCGGAAATTCCTCCTTGTAAAACTAACAATTTTTTAAGAAAAAGCACAGGGCTTTTTGATTACTTGTCCTAAAAAAAGGTGATAAAAGGCTTTCCCTTTATCACCTATTGTCTCACTGATTACTCAGCTTCTGTAGCTTCAGCTTCTGTCGCTACAGCTTCTTCAGCAACTTCTTCTTCACCTTGCTTCGCTTCGATGATTGCATCAGCCATCTTCGAAGTGAGCAATTTAACTGCACGAATTGCGTCGTCGTTCGCTGGGATGACGTAGTCGATTTCGTCTGGGTCACAGTTTGTGTCGACAATCGCAACGATTGGGATGTTCAATTTGTGAGCTTCCGCGATTGCGATACGCTCTTTACGTGGGTCAACGATGAAGAGGGCGTCAGGCACACCAGGCATATCCTTGATTCCGCCGAGGAACTTCTCAAGACGAGTCATTTCTTTTTTCAAGATGATGACTTCTTTCTTAGGAAGTACTTCGAACGTGCCGTCTTCTTCCATTTTTTCGAGTTGCTTCAAGCGGTTAATACGCTTTTTGATTGTTGAGAAGTTAGTGAGTGTTCCACCCAACCAACGCTCGTTAATGAAGAACATTCCAGAACGGATTGCTTCTTCTTTGATTGTATCTTGAGCTTGTTTTTTCGTACCAACGAAGAGGACGTTTCCGCCTTCTGCCGCGAGTTCACGAACAAAGTTGTAAGCTTCGTCTACTTTTTTGACCGTTTTTTGAAGGTCGATGATGTAGATCCCGTTACGCTCTGTGAAGATGTATTTCGCCATTTTTGGGTTCCAACGGCGTGTTTGGTGACCGAAGTGTACACCAGCTTCAAGCAATTGCTTCATTGAAATTACTGCCATGATAAATTTCCTCCTTGTGGTTTAAAAAATTCCTCCGCCTCGTTCATCGTTGTATTCCGACCTTTCGGCACCGAGGAACACCATCCCGAGACGTGTGTGATGTGTTTAACACCGAGAACTACTATAGCACATGTCACGAAATCCGGCAACTCTCACTTTTTACGAAGTTTCGCATAGAGCGCGAGTTCGCCCTCTCCTTTTCCAAGGATTCGGGCAGCGTCCCGAACGGAATGTCGCAACAAGACATCGTCCACGTCGATTGACGCGGACGGTTTTATTTCTTCTGTCTCTTCTTCGATCGTTTGAACGGACTCGTTGACGGGTGTTGTCTCCTCTTGTTGAACCACGCTCGAACGTTCAGCGGGTTCCTGAACGACGAGGTCATTCATCGACTCCATGAATGAGAGAAGCAACGTTTCGGTCTCTTGCTTCTCCCGTTCGAGCCGTTCGACTCGTTCCTGAAGCGCTTGGACTTGACGGTAGCCGAACAAAAAACCGTAAGCAACCAAACAAGTCAAGATCACATATACAATATACACTTGTTAATCTCCTTACGATGTCTTTTCTTCTAAATAAGACCGACCGAGCGCGAGCTTCAACGTCTTCAACGCCTTAGAATGAATCTGTGAAATCCGGGAGGTCGATAGTTCGAGCACTTCTCCGATTTCTGTCAGCGTCAATTCGTCAAAATAAAATAAGGAAACGACGAGCCGTTCTTTTTCAGATAAATGATCGACCTCTGCAGCTAGAACGTCAATCAATTCACGTTGCAATAACGTATCTTCCGGTTTTTCCGAATCCGGGTCGAAATACGTGACTGACATGACTTTTCCTTCTTCTTGCAGTGTCACGGCCTCATCAATCGACAACATATTGGCAAAATACCCTTCCGCCATTGTTCGTTCGATTTCAGAGATCGGCAAGTCGCATGCCGAGGCTAACTCGCTTTTTGTCGGTGCACGATGCAACGACTGCTCTAGCTGTTCTGCCACGTGATCGATTTTTTTCACTTTTTCTCGGACCGACCGAGGCAACCAGTCTACTTTTCGTAATCCATCGATGATGGCTCCTCGAATCCGAAACGCAGCATACGTATCGAATTTGTTGTTGTGCTCTGGATCATATTTCATAAGGGCATCGTACAATCCCATGTAACCCAAACTTTTCAATTCGTCGCGTTCGACGCTCTTTGGAAGCGTCACGATCATCCGTTGTACGTGGTAGTGGATGAGAAACTCGTAATGTGCTAGTAGTTCGTTTGCTGTATCCATATCACGGTCCGTATTCCAGCGATCCCACAACTGTGTAAGATGAGTCGTCATGTCGATCCCCCCTTATAGTTCTTTCGTACCCACGCTCACCGTCCGAATCGATAAGACGGATGTCGCGACGTCAAACTCGATTGTCCGCCCGTTATGTCCGCCGCAATCTTCTGCAACGAGCGGGATCCGATGTCCTTTTAATGCCTGACGAATGGCCTCGGCGTTTCGCTCACCGATTCGCATCGCCTCATTCTCATATTTAAATTGAAACATTTGAGCGCCGCCAGCCATCTTCGCTTGTAGCCGCGTCGCCCCTTCTCGTTTTAACGAATGGACGAGCGTATCGATGGCCGTATCCGCATATTTTCCTACTTCAATCGTTTGATTCTTCCGAGCAATCGTCGAATCCGGTAACATGACGTGCGCCATGGCCGCCAATTGGAGGCGGGTGTCATATAAAATGACACCCACACACGATCCAAGTCCGGCTGTACGTAACCGATTCGGTGCAGTTGTCTGCTTCCATTCAGCAATCCCGATTTTTAATACTTCAGCCATGGCCAAGCAACCGTTCTTGAATCCGTTTGAGCGACCCATGTGTCGGTAGGAACAACACATGTCCTGCACTTACTTTTTGATCAATCATAAATGTCGTATCAATATAAAGGGACGAATCTTCCTCTGGTTGAACCGAAGTGACGACAAATTCAACAATCGAACCTGCCATATCGATGGCCGTTGCCGGCACTTGAATCATAATCGGTGTCTGTAACCAGTCGCCGAGCGCTCGGGCATAAGCACCGCTCATGATATTCCCGACCTCTTCCCAAGCTGACTGACCAAGTTCATCGACTGAATCGAATGAGTATGGCATCCCGATTAGTGTCGAGACCATTTGCTCGGCATCTTCGACGGCGAACAAAATGAGAATCATTCCACGAATGTCACCATCTAATTCCAATAAGACCGAGGCAACATGTCGTTCCGGACCCCCGACTCGATCGGGCAAATACGTGATCGGCTCCATCTCAGCAGAAGACACGGTAATGTTCACCGGTTTTGAGAGCATGGCGGACAAGGCAGTCGCCGCATGACCAGACCCTATATTTCCCAGTTCCTTTAACAGGTCTTGTTCAAACTCACTCAGCATACTGTTCCTCGAACAACGCGTTCGCATCGAGTAATGAGAAGAGTTTGTCTTCTCCTTTGGCGATGGCTGTCAAATGAGCCGAAAGCATATCGCGGCTCGATTCCGGAATCGGTTCGATGCGAACTTCATCACTTTCTACGACTTCGTTCGCGCGATCAACGATAAAGCCAGCATCTCCTTGATTCAATGAGGCGATCAGGATGCGTGTCTCATCCGTTGGCTCGATTTCTTCATAGCCGAGACGTAAGCGAAGGTCAATGACCGGCGTGACGACACCGCGAAGGTTGATGACCCCTTTCACATGTGACGGGGCGTTCGGCACCCGCGTGATCGGCTGAAGTCGCTCGATTGAACGGACCGACTGTACGTCGATTCCGTACGTATTTTCTTCAAGTGAAAAGACTACCCATTTCTGTTCCATCTATATTCCTCCTTAAAAGAGATCGTTACTATCTACGATAAGAGCGACGCGACCGTCACCGAGAATAGTCGCACCAGAGATAGCCGGAATCCCTTCAAGATACGTACCGAGCGGTTTCATGACAATTTCTTGTTGCCCAATCAAATCGTTGACGACAACACCGACAAGTTTATTTCCTTTGCGGACCACAACGACCGGGAATTGCGATTTCGTTTCCGAGTCGATGCCAAACATTTCTTTTAAATAGACGAGTGGGACCAATTGACCACGGAAGTCGAAGACGCGCTCACGGTGTGCCGTCAAAATGTCCGCTTCATCGAGCAAAGTCGTCTCAAGGATTGATGTTAATGGAATCGCATACGATTCCTCTCCCACTTGAACGAGCATCGCCGAGATGATGGAGAGAGTGAGCGGTAAGCTGACTTGGAACTTTGTGCCTTGCCCCGCAACTGTCTCTAGTGAAACGACACCACCGAGTGATTCGATTTTATTTTTAACGACATCGAGTCCGACACCGCGTCCTGACAAGTCAGTGACCACGTCTGCCGTCGAGAAGCCTGGAGCAAAAATCAACATCGCCAATTCGTTCTCAGACATCATCGTTGCTTCTTCATCCGAGATTACTCCACGTTCTAGTGCTTTTGAGCGAACCTTATCGACGTTGATACCGGCACCGTCGTCCTCGATTTCGATGAAGACGCGGTTTCCTCCGTGATACGCACGGAGTGCAAGCATCCCTTGTTCCGGTTTTCCGGCTTGAAGACGTACTTCTGGACGTTCGATACCGTGATCGATGGCGTTACGAATCAAGTGGACGAGCGGATCGCCGATTTCATCGATGACCGTACGATCGAGTTCTGTTTCCGCACCGGAAATGTCCAACTGGACCTTTTTATGAATTTCTTTTGCGACTGAACGCACCATTCGTGGGAAACGATTGAACACTTGCTCAATCGGCATCATCCGGAGCGTCAGGACGAGTGACTGTAACTCGTTCGTGCCTCGTTTGATTTTTTCGACTGTTTCATTCAATTCCGGCTGAGCGACTTCATCTGCCAAGCGCTCAAGACGTCCGCGATCGATAATGAACTCTTCGAACAAGTTCATGAGACGATCGATACGTTCTAAATTGACACGAATCGTTTTCGCTTGAGCTTGCGCCGCCACTTGTTCCTTCGTATCCTTCGTATCTTTCACTTCTTCTTGAACTGGGGCTGCTTGAACAACCGGTTCTGGTGCAATCGTTTCTGCCGTCACTGCGACTTCTGGTTCGCTGTCAGCTGATTGTACAAACGCATGGACTTCGACACGTTCCACTTCGGATACTTGAGCAATCGCATGTTCGATCACTTCTGCCGTCTCTTGTGACAAGAATAAGACGTCGAACGTCAAATCGAATTGTTCTTGCTCAATCTCTTCCGTTTCAGGGTTCGTCCGTACGACCTCACCAAGTTCTTGAAGACGATCGAACACCATGTACGCACGTGCCGCTTTCAATACGACAGCGTCAGATAATTTGACCGTGATTTGAAACGCCTCAAAGCCTGTTTGTTTCGCCTGGTCGATAACCGAGTTTGTATACAAATCAACTTCAAACGTATTCGTCTCTGATGTTTTTTCAACCGTGACTTCTTTTCCACCGATGAAGGATTGGAAGGCGGCGACTGTTTCTGACACATCCACGTTTGCGCCTTGTCCGCCACTCTCGATGTCCGCGATCATATCTTCCATTTGTTCCATGGCGATGAACATTGTGTCTAATAGAAGTTGGTTGCTTTCTTTCTTGCCCCCACGGACGAGGTCGAGTGCGCTTTCCATCTCATGGGTCAAGTTGGCGACCCGTTCATACCCCATCGTTGAAGACATCCCTTTGAGTGTGTGTGCGGACCGGAAGATTTCCTGTACAACATCCGCTCCACCTGATTGTTCTAATTTAAGTAACTGCGTGTTGATCGATTGGATATGTTCTTGGGATTCATCTAAAAACAACCCTAAGTATTCATTCACGTCCATCTCAATTGCCTCCCTGTCATTATACTCGGTTCCACTGTTTCCGTAAGTTCCCCATCAAACGGTCCATCAAGTGACGTGGTTTTGGAGGCGTTCCCGTAAGCGTTGTCAAAATTCGTTCGAGGCGCCAGCTGATATCACTTTTTCGGTTGTATTGATAAAACGGGACTTGTGCGATGACTGCCTTTCTGACTGAGGCATCATCCGGTAAAAAGCCAAGGAATCGAATCGTCTTATTTAAAAACTGTTTGCATGCGACTTCCATCCGTTCGAAACATTGAAGGGCTTCCTCCCCGGACTGGGCTCGGTTGACGATGACGCCAAGCGGCAAGTCAGGGTATTGATGGTGCACTAGTTTCGTATATGCGTAACCGTCCATGAGCGAGGTAGGTTCTGGCGTCAAAATTAAGAACATCTCATCACACCCCGCGATGAATTGAAGTGAGGTGTCCGTCGCTCCAGCGCCCATATCGAACAGGACATAATCATATTCGGTCAATACTTCGAGTTCTCGCATGAGAAATTGCATGTCATCCTCTGAGAGATGGACGAGCTGGTCTTGCCCACTCCCTCCATGTAATATATCGACACCATACACATTTTTCTGAACAGCTGCGGCCAATGGAATACGAGCTTTTACGGTCTCGATCATCGTTCTGGACTTCATAGCATTCATTAAGATATGCACATTGGCCATACCGATATCAAAGTCGACGATCAACACCCGTTTCCCAAGTTCTGCTAGGGCGATGGCCGTGTTCACGCAGACGTTCGTCTTTCCGACCCCGCCTTTCCCACTCGCAAAGGCGATGGTGGTCGGGTGGGCATCATTGATTGCTCTTAAACGCCTTGCTTGGTCCATCTTGCCCACCCTTCTTTCTCAAACAGTCGTTTCGTCAATAGATCCGCTTGACCTGGAATCAAGTCGTCCGGCACTTCCTGGCCGTCTGTCATCCAAGCGACGGGAAGCCCGCTCCTTTTCACCATACGGTACATCGCATGGATGTCACTCGTCTCGTCCGCTTTCGTAAAGATGAGCGAGCTGAGGGGCAATGATTCGAATTGCGAATAAATCATGTCCATGTCCTTCATTTTGGAGGTCAAACTCAACACGAGCGAAAGGCTTGTCTCCGTGAAGTCATGATGTTCATGAAACTGTTCGACGTAAGCCGGGTCACGAAAATTTCGACCAGCCGTATCGATCAACACGATATCTTTTCGGGCAAACAATTGCTTGGCCCGTTTGAAGTCGTGAAAATCATATGCGACCTCTACCGGGATACTCATGATTTCGGCGTACGTCTTTAACTGTTCGATGGCAGCGATTCGATAGGTGTCGGTCGTGATCAGTCCGACCGTCTTGCCTTCTTTTAACTTAAAGTGCGCTGCAAGTTTAGCGAGCGTGGTCGTCTTCCCTACTCCTGTCGGTCCAACGACCATGACGTAACGCTTCGCTTCAGGCGGTTCAATGAACGACGATTTGACTTGTTCGTACACATATCGTTCCGCTTCTTCTACAGATTTTGTCGTATAGTACAGTTCGTTCAGCGTTTCTTCCCACGACTCATCCGCAAAAGACTCGGCCGAGAGCAATGATTCTACGTGCTGTAACGAGGCATGTAGCTTCGGCGCCGTTCCTACCACACGTGGTGGCGGTGTGACGACAGGTCGCGTCGGTTCTGTCTGAGCTTGAACAGGTTGCCTTGGCTTTGTGACAATCTGTTCCTTCTCAAGCGCTGCGATGACTTCCACTTGTTTGGACGCGAAGAGACCGAACCATCCTGACTTCACTTGTCGCGAATTAAGGATGACCGCTTCGTCTCCAAGTTCTTGTTTCACTTTCGCCATCGCGTCACTCATGGTCTTCGCCGTAAACTTTTTAATTTGCATATTAAATCACCCCAATACTTTTCACTTCGACGGAACTGAGCAGTTCGTTATAAGCCAGTACCGGCACATCCGGATAATACCGTTCGAGCAATTGACGAACGAATAGGCGAATCGTTGGTGAGCATAAAATCACAGCCGATGCCCCGTATCGTTCAAACATCGACAGTTGTTCGCCAGTGCGCTCGATTATGTCTCGAGCTTGCTCCGGGTCGAGGGCCAAATAGTTTCCAAATTCCGTTTTTTGGACCGCATCTTGAACGGTCTGTTCCGTCTGTCCACCGAGTGTCACGACATATAGTGGACCTTCCGGTGGTTTGACTTGATCGGTCAGTTGGCGAGATAACCCTTGACGACAATACTCTCCCAAAATTTCTGCATCTTTCGTCACTTTCCCGTAGTCTGCCATCGTTTCAAACAATAGCGGTAAGTTTCGAATCGAAACATTCTCTTGTAAGAGATGTCGTAACACTTTTTGAATTTCCCCAATCGAGAGGACCGATGGCGTGACGTCTTCCACGAGCACGGGATGTGTTTCCTTCAAATGTTCAACGAGTTGCTTTGTTTCTTCCCGGCCGAGTAAATCCGCAGCATGTTTCTTCAACGTCTCCGTCAAGTGTGTCGCGACAACGGATGGCGGATCGACGACGGTATATCCGCTCATTTCGGCTCGGGTTCGTGTCTCTTCATCAATCCAGAGAGCCGGGAGACCGAATGCCGGTTCAGTCGTTTCAATTCCAAACACTTCAGGGTCTTCAATCCCTGGGCTCATGGCTAAATAATGGTCAAGCAATAACTCGCCTTCGGCAACGACGTTTCCTTTTACCTTGATTCGGTACGCGTTCGGTGACAGTTGCAAATGGTCACGAATCCGGACCGTCGGTAAGATAAAACCAAGTTCAAGGGCGAGCTGTCGACGAATCATGACGACGCGGTCTAACAGGTCGCCACCTTGTGATTCATCCGCAAGCGGAATTAAACCGTAGCCGAACTCGAATTCAATCGAGTCGATTTGTAAGAGTGAGACGACGGACTCGGTCGGTGCCATCGGGGACGGATCTTCGTCGATCACTGGTTCCTCTGTCACTTTTCGAATGTTCCGTCTCATCGTGTAGGCACCAAAGAATGCCGTACCTGCGATGATCATTGTCACAGGAAGAAGGGGTGGTGATACAAAACCGAGCATGAAGACAATGGATCCTGCAATATAAAGGAGTGACGGATTTTGTCCGAGTTGGTCAATCACGTCTTCTCCTAAGTTTCCGTCTGAAACGGCACGTGTCACAATGATCCCGGTCGCAGTCGAAATCAAGAGGGCTGGAATTTGACTCACCAGTCCATCCCCGATGGTCATGAGTGAAAACGTTTGGAACGCTTGACCGACCGGTAATCCCATTTGAACGACCCCAATGATAATCCCGAAGATCAAGTTGATCGTCACGATGATGATGCCGGCGATGGCATCCCCTTTTACGAATTTCGACGCCCCATCCATCGATCCGTAGAAATCTGCTTCACTTTGAATTTTACGGCGACGCATCTGAGCTTCTTTGTCGTCAATCAAACCTGAATTCAAATCGGCATCGATGGCCATCTGTTTCCCTGGCATCGCATCAAGCGTAAAACGTGCAGATACTTCAGATACACGTTCCGCCCCTTTCGTGATGACGACAAATTGAATGATGACGAGAATCAGGAAGACGACGAATCCGACGAGGACGTTCCCTCCGATGACGAAATCACCGAACGTCGCAATGACTTCCCCACCGTACCCATTTGAAAGAATCGAACGGGTCGTCGATACGTTCAGTCCGAGACGAAACAACGTCACAATCAATAAGAGAGAGGGGAATACGGAGAAGTCGAGCGCTTCACGTGCATTCATCGCCACAAGTAAAATCATGATGGCGATTAATATATTTACGATGATTAAAAAATCTAGTAAAAACCCTGGTAACGGGATGATGAGCATGATGACAATCATCAATACACCGATCAGGATTGCAAAGTCTTTCGCTTTTACTGCCAACACATACTCCTCCTCAAGACGGTTGTTTCATTTGATAGACGAATGCAAGAACTTCTGCGATTGCTTGATAAAACGATTCGTCTACCACTTCACCGATATCGATTTGCGCATAGAGCGCTCGCGCGAGTGGTTTATTTTCAACGATTGCCACATCATGTTCTTTCGCGACGTCTCGAATATGAAAAGCGACCCGGTCGACCCCTTTGGCAACGACGAGTGGTGCAAAATCTTTCGTGTCATCATATCGAATGACGACCGCGTAATGGGTCGGGTTGGTGATGACGACATCGGCATTTGGAATCTCTTGCATCATACGCCGCATCGCCATTTCTCGCTGTTGTTGTTTAATTTTAGATTTGATGAGTGGGTCACCTTCTGTATTTTTATACTCATCTTTAATATCTTGCTTTGACATCCGAATCGACTTTTCGAAGTCAAATCGTTGATAGAAAAAGTCAAGCAGCGCGAGTGCGAGCAAGGCGACGCTTACCCACAATCCAAGTTGAATCGTAATACTGGCAAGCGCGACAATCGATTCGCGAATCTGTTCGACGGCCATGCGTGACAACTCTTTTTGATTTTGCCAAAGGACAGCGACTGCGGTTGTCAGGATGATTAACAATTTGAATAAGGACTTTAAAAATTCGACGACCGCTTTCATGCTGACGATACGCTTGACCCCTTTGATCGGGTCAATCCGCTCGAGCTTCGGCTGAATAGCTTCTAATGAAAATAACGTGCCGACTTGTAAATAATTGATAAGAATCCCAAATACAACGGCAACAATAAAGAATGGTGCTAAAATCAAGCCCACACGCAACATCAAATCAACGACCATATCCGACATGCCGCCCGTCACGTTAAACAACAAATACTCTGGACTGAGTAAATCACCGATTAATGACAACAATTGCTGCCCAATCACAGGACCGAAAAAAGATAACATGAGAAACATCGCAAAAAGTGCGAACGCCCCAGTCAAGTCAGCAGATTTGGCGACCTGTCCCTTTTTTCGTGAATCTTCTCGTTTACGTGGCGTGGCTTTTTCTGTTTTTTCACCTGCAAAAAACTGTAGATTGACCGATAAAGGATATAGAGGCTTCTTCATGAGGCGTCTCCTAGTATGAGCATAAAGTCATGCATCACTTCCTGTAACAACGGAATAAACTGACTGATTCCGGTCAATGTCAATCCCATCAACAAGACCATGACAGCGAATCCGGCAACGAGTTTAAATGAAAATCCGATGGCAAAAATATTGAACTGCGGTGCTGATTTCGCTAGAAAACCAAGTGCTAAATCGACAAGCAGTAAAGACGCCATCATTGGTAATGCCAATTGCAATGCGACCATCATTGTCATCGTGACGACTTTTACGGCCATCATGAGAGAGGCTTCCGTAAAATTAATCATCGGTTGACCGGGTGGATAGATTTGAAAGCTATAATAAATCCCGTCAATCAGCAAGAGATGTAAATTACTCGTCAATAAAATGAATAACGTAAAAATATAATAGAATCGACCAATTAAAGGAGACTGGCCCCCGAACATTGGATCATATGCGGATGCCATTGCTAATCCGAGCTGCAAGTCGATCACCCCCCCGGCAATTTGAGGAGCAAAGAATAAAATATTGATCAATAGACCGAGTAGCAATCCGATCATGACCTCATACACGACTTGAAGTACAAATCCATTCGTCATCTGAATCGGCTCTGTAATCGTGAACATGGCATAGTATGCTAAAAATGCACTGAATCCTACGCGATGCATCACTGGCAATTGTTTTGTCGAGAACAACGGAACGCTGACAAAAAAACCTGAGAGTCGCGCAAAGGTCAATCCGTACATACTGATGAAATCGACCGCATTCATTTCGAGGCAACCTCAACCATCAGCTCAAAGATCAAACGCGTGAATCCCTCGATTTGTTGAAGCATCCATGGTCCAAAGATGACAAGGCCGATAAACACCGAAATGATTTTCGGAACAAAGGATAGTGTTTGTTCTTGAATTTGAGTCGTGGCCTGCAAAATCGAGATCACGAGACCGACAATCAGTGAGATGAGTAAAAGTGGCATTGAAATTTTTAATAAGGTCCACACACTCTCTGTTGCCAAATAAATGACCATTTCTTGTGTCATGTCCGTTCCCCCTACATACTTCTAAGCAGTGATTCCACAATTAAATGCCAACCATCAACCAATACAAACAGCAACAACTTGAATGGAAGAGCAATCATGACTGGTGGTAGCATCATCATCCCCATTGACATAAGGACACTCGCGACGACCATATCGATGATCAAAAACGGTAAGAAAATCATGAACCCGATTTGAAAAGCGGTCTTCAACTCGCTGATTGCATATGCCGGGACTAAAGCGAGAAGTGGCACGTCATCAAGTGTTTCAGGTTGTTCGTAATTCCCATATTTTAAAAACAGCTGTAAATCTTCTTGTCTTGTATATTTCGACATGAATTCCTTCATCGTTCCACTCGCCTCATCGAACGCCTCATCTTGTGAGATTTTATCATCAAGATACGGTTTCAGTGCATTCTGATTTAAATCAGAGAGAACAGGTGACATGACGAATAATGTGATAAATAGTGCCAATCCGACAATCAACTGGTTCGGTGGCGTTTGCTGTGTACCGAGCGCCGGTCGAATGAAGGACAGGACGACCACGACCCGGGTAAAGCAAGTCATCAAGATTAAAAAAGACGGTGCGAGCGTCAGCAAAGTCAACAAAATCAAGAGTTTGATCGATGTCGACGTACTGTCTGGCGTCTCTAAATTAATTAATTGCTCAAACGTTGTCATGACTTCTTCCTCACTTCTTCTAGCTGAGCGAGTTGTTTCTTAAAGGTATCTAAAAATGCGTTCGAATTTGTTGTGCGGAGTGACAAAGATTCTGTTTGTTCTTCATCCACCGTTTCCGCATCGAGTCGGTCAATCAGTTGAATGGAATCCCCTACGCCTAGAACATAGACTTGGTCTCCTAGTTTCACGAGTTGAACGGATCGATCTTTACCGAGCGGAACGCCCCCGAGGTGTTTCATATGTTGAGTCGCTTTCACGCCTTGTGTTTTGGAACCGAGCCACCGCATCAAGACAATAAAACCGCCGACCACGACGACGAGACTTAACACAACTTTCACGCCATTGCCAATCGTTGACGCTGTCGTTGGAACGTTACTTTCCTGTTCATCTGTCTGTTGTTGCTCGAATTGTTGGTCTACGGTGGCGGCCTCAACCGTGGTCGGAACATAAAGTCCGACCACGAGGAGAATAATCAACCACCATTTCTTCATTGTGCGACCGTTTTAGAAACTGCTTCAATGACACGCTCTGCATTGAACGGCTTAACGATGAAATCTTTTGCACCAGCTTGAATGGCATCGATAACCATCGCTTGTTGTCCCATCGCTGAACACATAATGATTTTCGCATTTGAGTCGAAGCTACGAATTTCTTTCAGTGCTGCGAGTCCATCCATTTCAGGCATCGTGATATCAAGTGTAACGAGATCCGGCGTGAGTTCACGGTATTTTGCGACTGCGTCTGCTCCGTTTTCTGCCTCTCCTACCACGTCATATCCGTTCTTTGTCAAAATATCCTTGATCATCATGCGCATGAACGCTGCGTCATCTACTACTAATACTTTTGCACTCATTCTAAATTCCTCCTTAAACGATTCCGATCCGCTCATGCGGTTGAATAATTTCTGTTACACGTACCCCAAAGTTTTCTTCAATGACAACGACTTCTCCTCTAGCGATTCGTTGTTGATTGACATAAATGTCTACCGGCTCGCCCGCTAGTTTGTCGAGTTCGATGATGGAGCCTTGTGATAACTCAAGTACTTCCCGAACGGATTTTTTCGTTCTGCCTAACTCTACTGTCACGTTCAACGGGACATCATACAACAAACCTAGATTCGCTGGGGCTACCTCTTGTGATGCCGGTGACTGGAGCGGCATGAATTCTGCCTGGCTCACTGCCACTTCCGGCATCGACTTTTGCTTGTCCGGTTGCGGAGCCGGTTGGGCTTGTTGTTGCGGTTTTGGCGTTTCTGCCTTTTGTTGCGGTTTCACCGGTTCCGGTGCCGCTTGGGCTTCCCCAGTCGCCTTCATCAACTCATCGACTAACTGCTTCCCAAATTGAATCGGAGCAATCTGTACGATTGTTGAATCGATCAACGTACCTACCTTGAGATTGAATTCGATAAGTACCATCGTCTCCCATAGTTCGAGGCGATCGATGATGGTTTGATTCTTCGTCGCATCGAACACTTCGACAAGCGGCGGAGAGATGTCAATCTTTTTGGAAAATACCGTCGATAGAGACGTTGCGGCTGCCCCCATCATCTGGTTCATCGCCTCTTGGACGGCTGATAAACGAATCTCATCCAGGCTCTCCGGATCGACATTCTCTCCGGTTCCACCTAACATCAGGTCAGAGATGATGGCCGCATCTTCACGAGTCAAGACGAGAACGTTTTCTCCTTTAATTCCTTCTGTATAGCCGACTCGTAACGCCACGTGAGGCGTCGGATAACGTTCGCGTAACGATTCGATTCTCACTTCACTGACAACTGGAGTCGTGATTTCAACTTTCTGTTGTAGTAATGTCGACAACGCCGTTGCCGAGTTCCCGAATGAAATGTTTCCAATTTCCCCGAGTGCATCGCTCTCCATCGAATCTAAATGTTCTTCTTTGTCTTCGACTTCTGGCGTCGGCGTATTGTCGCTTGTCCCGCGTAATAACGCATCAATTTCATCTTGTGACAGCATCTCACTCATTGCTCTTCCTCCTTCACACGGTGAAGCACTTGAACCGCCATTCGCTTCCCGCTCACACCGACTTGCCCTTTAAATACTTTATTTTCCCCTACCATGACGGACAGAGGTTCTTTTGCCAATTGATCGAGTGCCAAACAATCTCCGACTTCGAGATGCAACAAGTCTCCAAACGTGATGGTCGTTTCACCTAACAAGGACACGACCTCGACCGTCGAATTCATCAACTGTGCTTTAAGCGGTTCCTTACTCGACTGGCTCGCATTCCGGCGATTCGCTTCCTGCATCCAGTAGTGACTCGATAGTTTGGATAATACCGGTTCGATTGTTACGAATGGAAGACAAACATTGATTGTCCCACTCACTTCGCCAATCGTCACACCGATTGAAATCAGAACGACCGTCTCGTTTGGTGAAACGAGTTGCAGGAACTGCGGATTTACTTCAACAGCCGACATTTCTGCTTTAATCTCCGCGATCGATTCCCAAGCATCTCCATAAGAAGAGAAGGCTCGCTTATACAATTGCGTCAAGATCCGCATCTCGATTTCGGTGAACGATTCGATTTTGTCCATCTCGACACCGGGACCACCAAGTAATCGGTCTAACATCGCATACGAGATGTTCGGATTGACCTCGATGATGAATCGCCCGTTTAACGGTGGCGCCTCAATCAAGTTGATCATCGTCATACTCGGGATGGAATGAATGAATTCATCGTACGGTAATTGTTCGACCGAGTTGACCGAAAACTGAACATACGTGCGAAGTTGAGCCGAGAAAAATGTCGTGAGCATCCGCGTAAAATGCTCGTGAATCCGAGTTAAACTGCGAATTTGATCTTTTGAAAATCGAACGGCTCGTTTGAAGTCGTATTGCCGAACTTTCTTCTCTTCCTCTTGTGCGAGAAAGGAGTCCGCTTCGACATCCCCACTGCTTAATGCAGATAGTAAGGCATCAATTTCTTGTTGAGACAGTACTTCTCCCATGATGCCACCTCACTGAATAATTTTCTTCGTCATATAGACGCGTTGGACTTCACCTTCTTCAAGCAGTCCGTTAAGTTGTTCTCGTAATGTTTGTTCGAATTTTTGCATATCTTCTTTTGTTGCCAACTGCGCTTTCGTCATCCCGGACAGGTCACCGAGAATGACGTTGTGCACTTGAAACTTACGAAGTTCTAAATTTTCTCTCGTGTCTGCAGAATCCGTGACAATCGTAAATTGCACGTTGATGAAACGCTCGTCTTGAATGTTCGTCGTCATGTCATCAGTCATAAAACTGCGTTCTGCCAACTCTTCGGCCGTGACCGGTTTCGTTTTAGCAGTGACGTTATCCCCAAAGACATATTTGTAAGTCATGAATCCGGCACCGCCCATGACGAGAAGGACGACAAGCAGGATGATCACGACCTTCAGGCCGCCACCTTTTTTCTTTTCTTCTTCACTCATCTTCTTCACCTCTTGTGAACATCGTTCCAACTAAACCGATTGAGCGATAAAAGGCTTCAGTTCGTTCAATGATTTGATCTTTTGATTCTTTTACAAGATACGTTTTGCCATTAAACAATTGGATGATCGTGTCGGGCTCTGCCTTCACCGTTTCGATGAGCAAAGCATTGAGCACGAACTCCTCACCGCGAAATGCCGTGACGCGAATCATCAGCGCTTCAGGTTAACGAGTTCTTGAAGAATCTCGTCCGATGTTGTGATAATTCGTGTGTTCGCCTGGAATCCACGCTGTGCCACGATCATTTCTGTGAACTCTTCCGAAAGGTCAACGTTTGACATTTCAAGTGCGCCTGAGACGAGCGACCCTCTACCATCAGCTCCTGGAATCCCAATCTGTGGAATACCTGAGTTCTGTGATTCAGAAAAATTGTTTGCACCAGTTTTTGAAAGACCTGCGTTGTTGGCAAAATTCGCTGTGACAATATAACCTGCCATTTGTAGCTTACCTGCGTCATCTACAAAGCTAACTTTCCCGTCTTTTGCGACAGAAATAGCCTTAGCAGTTGCTGGAATCTGAATACGACCATATGCAGGTGTAGGACCTGGAGTTACAGTTGGATCGTACGGTGTGATCGGAGTTTCAACAGCATTGAGTGGTGGAGTCGTTGCTGGTGGTGTCAATGGAGGTGTCGTCGCTGTACGTGATGCAAGTAAGAACGTTCCGTCTCCTGTGACAAGGTTTCCATCATTATCTGTGTAGAAGTTACCAGCACGAGTATATTGGAAGCCGTTTTCTGTACGAGTAACATAAAAGCCCTCGCCTGAAATTCCGACATCAAGAGCACGGCCGGTGTTTTGCATAGCACCCTGGTTATAGACGTTATCGACAGTTGCCATCGTACCACCTAGTCCAATTTCTTTCGGGTTGATTCCGCCTGCAGTCGTTCCGTTACCACCCGACGCACTACCAACTTGTTGACTGACGAGGTCTTTGAACGTGACGCGACCTTTTTTATAACCGAACGTGTTGACGTTGGCGATGTTGTTCCCGACGACGTCTAGCTTCGATTGGAAGTTCTTCAATCCACTGATTCCTGAGTACATTGCTCTTAACATAATGCATTCCTCCTATGATTATTTGATGGATGTGATATCGTACACGCTGACAGATGTGCCGTCTTCAAGATCGGCCATATACCCTGTTAAGTCGTTTCGTGAAATGGATACGACCCGACCTGAGCCTTTCGTCGTCTCTTCACTCGTTTCAGATGTGAAGTCGATCGTTTTCCCAATCATGCTACTGTATTCAGAAATCGACGACATGTGACGGTCGACGAGAACAGAATCGAGTTGTTTCGAGATGGTTTGCATTTGTTCGAGAGACGAGAACTGCGCCATCTGTGCGATGAACTCGCGGTCTTCCATCGGCGACATCGGATCCTGGTTCGCGATTTGAGCGAGCAGTAACTTCATGAACATGTCTTTATCGTATTGATTCGTCGCTTTTGGGAGCGACTGGTCTGGCAATGTGTAATCATTCGTCTTCGGTTGGATGCTCGTCATCTTCAGACCCTCCTTTAGGCTGTTCTTGTGGTTGCTCTTGTTCCGGTTGCTCAGAACCGTCTGACATCGCTGACTTTGTCTCGAGCGCTTGCTGTGTCAAGTTAACCTCGACCCGAACGTTTTGCGAGTGCGGTGTCAACGTTTGTTGCAACTGTTGGACTTGTGACTGAATCAATTGCTTCGCCTCTTGATTGCTAGCGAACATCTTGACTACCAGTTCTCCATTCTTTCGCTCTAGCTTGACGACGAGTTCCCCGAGTTGTTCCGGATAGAGTCTGACGGTGAATACTTTAGAACCGTCTGCCCCACTTTTGAATGGTGCCTTTTGAAGCGCCGCCTCAATCCGAGCCTGCAAGTTTTCAGGAAGAGAACCTTTAGAGGCATACATGACGGTATCGACATCGATTTGAGGTTTCGACCAGCTCATTCCTTTCGGCATCCATTCCACATTGTTCGGTTGTCGTGCAGGTTTTGCGACTTCCACCGTTTCAACATTCGGCAAGACGGGAACATCTTTCAATGTGCCTTCGACCGGTCCTTTATACTGTGTGATAATCCGTTGCATCGTTTGAACATGTTTGGCAAGTTCTTGGTTTGGAACGGGCTGAGTAAGTGAAATGTTGGTCGTCTGAGCATTCCCCTCTGTTTGCTTCGTAATATGGACTTTCGGCGTAGTCGCAGTCTGAGTGATCATCGGTAAAACCGAAGACGAGATTTCTGTTTCAGGCGACGGATTAGACAGTTGCCCGAGTAACCCTACATATGCGTCTATAAATGTCCGATACGCATCTTGCGGAAGTGATTTGAGCCACTTCAACGTATCAGGTTTTTGAAACCACGTTTCGAGTTCTTGTGCCAATTTTTCTAAGTCGACTGGTTCTTCAGGAAGCACACCTTCTTCAAGCTGAGGAAGCCCTGCCTGCTCCCCTGAACTTTGCATCGGCGCGAGCATCGCAGATAAGAGGCTTAAAAAACCGCCCGCCCCCTGTGATTCGCCTTCTGCCACTCCGGTGCGAGCCATCGACCCTTGAATGGCTTGTGTCAATAAAGCGATGTTCAATGTTGGCCCTCCTTTTTCCTATTCATTGGAGAAGCTGCGTCACAACCGCAGCCTGTTGTGCATTCATTCGACCTAATATGTCCGCTTGTTGTTTAGCCGATAGCTCCTTCAACAGTTCAGCCACTTGTGGACTTTCGAGTTCTCCCATGATGGCTGCCGCCTGCTTGGCCGACATTTCTTCGTATACACTCGCCACATCAGATGACGTCGCTTCCTCTTTAGTCGCAGCTTCAAGTTCAGCGACGAGTCGGTCTCGTTCACGAATCAAATCCGTAATCTCGCTCTGTCTCGCTTTTACTTCATTCGTCAGTTCAACATTTTCATTACGAAGCTTTTCAATCTCGCTATTCGCGGCCTTCAATCGGTTCGCTGTGTCCGAATCGATTCCCGTTACGTTGACTTTCGTTTCAGTCGTTTTTGTCACTTCCGATTGGTCATCGCTCGTTTCTAAAAATGGAACAGACAAGAGGGGGCGATCCATCGCATAGTTCATGACGACAATTCCACCGACTAAGATGAAGATTGCCGGAATGAGGACTAACGCCACAATCATTTGCTTGCCTCGTTTATTGTTCTCTTTTGCCATGCTACTTCCCTTTCCCATGATGAATCACTGCAAGTTCATCCATCATCTGTTGCTCCGTAAGTTTTGCTACTGTCGTCTCATGCAGACTGACTTTTTCGTGTAGCGTGACGTATTTCTTTTCTTCTACTACTTTGCCAAGCAAACGTTCCTGCGATGCATGGTAGCGATTGCGTGCTTGCTGAACGACGAGCTGTTGTGTTTCGATTTGACGTTTCACTTGCTCTCGCGTCTTTTCTCGATACTGCGACATGAGAAGGTCGATGTTTCCGGACTGTTCGTCCTGATGTTTGATCAACGCCTCATACATGAGGAGCAGTTCATATAGTTTCTCCATTTCCGTTTCAAGTTTTGCCTTAAAACTTCTCACTTCAATGGCAGCATCCTCTTTCTCATGTTCTGCAATCGGCATGATTCGTTCTAATATAAGTCTGTTCATGATTCACCTCGCGCGATGTGTGACAAGTGTGTCATCGTCTGTTCGAATGCGGCGTCTTCTTCAATCGATTGCTTTAAAAACGTCAGCAAGTACGGATATTTCTCAACGGCGGTATCAATTGAAGGGTTGGTGCCCTTTTTATACGCTCCGATATTAATCAAATCTTCTGCATCGATATACGTCGCGAGCCAACTACGAAACGTTTGAGCCGCTTCCCTATGTGACGGCGATGCAATCTGGTTCATGACCCGACTGATCGATTTCAGCACATGGATGGCGGGAAACTGCCCGCGGTTTGCGAGCGCCCGGTCCATGACGAAGTGTCCGTCTAAAATCCCACGCACGGCATCGGCAATCGGTTCGTTCATATCATCTCCATCGACGAGTACCGTATAAAATGCAGTAATTGAACCGGTAGCTGCCGTTCCGCTTCGCTCTAATAGTTGAGGTAACATGGCGAATACGGATGGCGTGTATCCTTTTGATGTCGGCGGTTCGCCAGTTGCGAGGCCAATTTCACGCTGTGCCATCGCAAATCGCGTGACCGAATCCATCATCAGGACCACTTCTTTCCCTTGATCTCGGAAATATTCGGCAATCGCGGTTGCCGTATAGGCTCCCTTTAAGCGAACGAGTGGAGGTTGGTCGCTCGTCGCAACAATCACGACTGAACGAGCCATGCCTTCTGGTCCGAGCTCTTTTTCGATGAACTCTTTTACTTCGCGACCACGTTCTCCAATCAATGCGATGACGTTTATATCAGCCGAAGAACGTTTGGCGATCATTCCAAGTAAGGTCGACTTCCCGACCCCGGATCCGGCGAACAATCCGACCCGTTGACCTTTCCCTACAGTCAGTAGACCATCAATCATCCGGACGCCTGTCGAGAGCGCATCCAAAATCCTCGGTCGATTCAATGGGTTTGGTGGTTTTCGTTGTACATCGTAACGTTTTCCGGTCACAAGCCGTTCGCCAGACAATGGTCGCCCTAACCCATCGAGCACTTGACCAATCAGTTCTTCGCCTACAGGAACTTGAAGCATCTTGCCAGTTCCTTTCACGAGACATCCCGGCGCAATCTGTGTGGTTTCACCGTATGGCATCAGCAGTACGCGTTCTTCATTGAAGCCCACTACTTCTGCTTCAACCGTTTCATTCGAAGGAAGGACAATCAAACATCGCTCTCCGACGAACGCGCTCGGTCCATTGGATTCAATCATTAAGCCGACGACTCGGCAGACTCGACCGATTTTACGAGTAAATTCGCCATCTGAGAACTGATTGATCGATTCCATGACCTTCTCAATAAGCGCCATCCGCTAAAACCTCCTCGATTTTGGCTTGGATTCGTTCGAAGCTATACGATAAATCGACTTCATTGCCACGATGTGGTGATTCGATTCGCACTGCTGTTTCATCTAAGGAACCATCTCCACGATATTTCAGAGGTGGCGTTTCATCCGTCTTCCACATCGATTCAAATTGTTGGATCGATGCGAGTCGAGTTGGATGAACAAAGATTGTGAGTGCTTCGGCATCAATCAGCTGAGTCATTTGCTCTCGAATCATTGTCGCAAATAATTCTTCGTCTTTTCGAACAAGCTCCGTCGTCACATAGGCGCTGACTGAGACTGCCAACTCAATGAGTTGTTGCTCCGCTCGCCTCCACTTTTCTTCAAACAGAAGTTCTAATTCGGTGGACACTGAGTTCAAACGGGTCAAGAGATCATCAAACTCGTTCAATCCGTCCTGTCTCCCTTGAAGAAGACCTTCTTGATAGCCTTCAGCGCGGGCTGTTTCGTATGCTTCTTGTTTGAAACGCTCTAATTGTTCAAGTTCTGTCAACTGGAATTGCTGAAACGCTTCTTCTTCTTGTTTCAGCTTTTCGTATTGCGATTGAATGACAGCGTGATGATCAATTCCTTCAGGCGTTTCGAGAACAGGGGCTTCTAGCCGCATAGATTCAATTCGTTGGGGTACATTTGACGTTGCACGTTGACGTTTAATCACATTAGACAACGATGTCATCTCCTCCACCTCGACTGATTACAATCTCACCGACATCTTCTAGGCGACGAATGATTCCGACGATTCGACTCTGTGCTTCTTCGACGTCACGCAACCGCACAGGTCCCATGAATTCCATATCCTCTTTGAACGTTTCGACCATCCGTTGGGACATATTTTTGAAGATGATTTGTTTGACTTCTTCTGATGACACTTTGAGTGCGAGCAATAAGTCGTCGTTCGCGACTTCGCGAATGATTCGTTGAATCGCACGAGAATCGAGTGTGACGATATCCTCGAAGACGAACATCCGTTTTTTGATTTCTTCTGCGAGTTCTGGATCTTCGATTTCGAGTGCATCGAGGATGGTGCGTTCCGTCGTCCGGTCGACACCGTTCAACACTTCGACTACCGCCTCGATTCCACCAGACTGCGCATAATCTTGCATATCCGTCTGCGACAGGTTCTTTTCAAGGATTTGTTCCACTTCGTGAATCACATCCGGATTGAGTCGATCCATCGTGGCAATCCGTTTCGCGACTTCCGATTGAATTTCGGGTGGAAGTTCCGATAAGATTTGTCCCGACTTGACCGGTTCTAAATGCGCTAAGATTAATGCAATCGTTTGAGGGTGTTCATTTTGGATAAAGTTCAATAATTGTTTCGGGTCTGCTTTACGAGCAAACTCGAACGGTCTTACTTGAAGCGTAGAGGTGAGACGATGAATCAATGCCATCGCCTTATCTTCTCCAACCGCTTTTTCAAGAACGGTCTTCGCAAACCCGATTCCACCCTGAGTGATATAACTTTGCGCCATGGCGAGTTCATGAAACTCACCGAGAATGCTATCTTTTTCTTCCGGGGACACCTTTTTGAGCGCTGAGATTTGAAGCGTCAATTGTTCCATCTCTTCTTCTGAAAGATGTTTGTAGACGTTCGCTGCCACTTCCGGTCCCAGGGAAATCATGAGCATCGCTGCTTTTTCGCGATTCGATTGTTTTGCATAGTTCACGTTACTCACTCCTCAGACATCCAAGTACGAAGCAGTTTAGCAAACTCTTCTGGATTACTTTCAGCTAATTTTTCGAGCTGTTTCTTCTTCACTGCCCCTTCGCCTCGTTCTTCGAGGTCTAGGTCAGGTACTTCATCTTCATACGGAACTTCCCATTCGTTCGTTTCTTCCACCACTTCCTGTTTGCGACGACGCATCGCGAAGAAGACGAGGGCGAGAAGAACAACTGCTCCGGCTGCTGCCGCATACATCCACCATGGTGTCGGTTGCTCTGATGCCGCAACCTCTTCCACTTCAGCGAACGGTCTCGATACAACGACGACTTTCTGTTCAAGTTCAGCATCCGTGATGGCTTCATCCGTCTTCGCTAGCGATGTTCGGATGATTGAGTACATCATCGTCTCCAAGTCACCTTCTAGCTGTGGATCGATCGTTGTCGCGCCATCTGGTGGTTCAACGATGAGTTGAACGCCAAGGTCACGAATCGTATACGGTGCGTTTTGAATTTGTTTGGTGATGCGGTTGACTTCATAATTGATGATTTCATGATTCTTTTCACTTTCTTCCGTACTATCGCCGGTCGCTGCAGGGAAGTTGATTGTGTCATTCTCGCCAGTTCCCGTCGCTTCTGTCGCTGTTCCGGTTCCACCCGTATAAGCTTCAGCGATTCGCTCGGCCGATGTCACGATCCCTTCCATATTCTCTTCATCAACTGGCGTGACAAGATTTTGCTCTTCCGCCGTCTGGGTCGTATCAATATCAGCCGTGACGGAGACGAGTACGTTCCGTTCACCAAGCAACACTGCGAGCATCTGCTGGATTTGTTGACGGACGTCTTTTTCGACTTGTTTCTTGAGTGCCAACGGATCTGATGAAGAACCTCCAGCAACAACGGTTTGGTCGAGATCATAATACGTAAAGTATTGGTCCATGATTGAAATGTTTTCCGGTTTCAAGTTCGGGACACTTTTACTAATCAAATGATAGAGACCTTTTACTGTATTTGGATCTAAATTCGTTCCCGCTCCGATGTTCAAGACGATAGATGCGGTCGGCTCACCTTGGTCTTCTGCCAAGAAGACAGATTTCTCAGGAAGTGAGATGATGACTTTCGCTTGATTGATTCCTTCGATTTGTGTGATAAGACGCTCGAGCTCCGTTTGCATCGCACTTCGTTCGATAACTGCCATCTCACGGTCTGTTGTACCGAAACCAGCATTTTCACTGAAGAAACTGTAGTCAATCGACCCAGATTTCGGAATTCCCGCTGCGGCCAGACTCACTTTCAACTGATCGACCATTTCATTCGGAACATACACGCTTACTCCGTTCGAAGTCGCCTTTATTTCCGACTGCACTCCGTCCGCTGTTAGCTTCTCCGTCACTTCACCTGCTTCTTGAGCAGACAAGTTTGTGTAGAGAGGTGCCATGTTCGGTCTTGAAAGCAAGAACGTGAGCACAATGGCCGCGATTAGTATGACCGCAATCGAGATGCCCCATACGAGTTTTCGCTTTGCAGGCATCGCCTTTATGGAGTCAGTCATGGTTTTGAATCGTTCTTTTAATTGTTCATTCATCGCAACTTGTCATCCTCTACAATTAAACTTGCATTCGCATCATTTCTTGATAGGCCTCAACAGCCTTGTTCCTCACCTCGATGGCAAGTTGCATCGCAATCGACGACTCTTCGCTTTGAATCATCACTTGATGAAGGTCAGCCTTCCCGACGGCCAAATCTTTACGGGCCTGACTTGTCGCTTGTTGTGTTTCATTCAGAGCGTTCATCGCTTCATTCAAATATGACCCGAATTGAGATGGGGTTGATTTGTTGATTGATGGCGTGACTTCTGGGCTCATCAATTGAATCGGGTTAATTTGCATCCTTCATCACTCCTTATCCTTTACCAATTTCCATCGCTTTGACGAGCATCGCCTTTGACGCGTTCATCGCTGCGATGTTTGCTTCGTAAGAGCGTGTCGCACCCATCAGGTCGACCATTTCTTTTAAGAGGTCGACGTTTGGCATCTGAACATAACCCCGCTCGTCCGCATCAGGATGACTCGGGTTATAGGCCAACTTATAAGGGGCATCATCTTCAATGATTTGTGATACTTGTACCCCGCCATTGATGGCGTTCATTTGCTTTCGGAAAGGCGCTTCCTGTAACACGGTCATCTTTCTCGTATACGGTTGCCACTCCCCATCCACGAGCTTCCCTCGTGTCGTCTGAGCGTTCGCAATGTTTGCGGATACGGTATCCATCCGTAAACGTTGAGAGGTTAATGCCGATGCTGAGATATGAAAACTATCAAACATACCCATCGATTAACGACCTCCTCGAATCACTGATTTTAATCCTCCGAGCCTGCGATTCAATTGTTCCATCATCGCTTCATACTGGAGTTGGTTTCGCGCCAGTTCACTCATCTCATAATCCAAGTCGACATTGTTGCCGTCACTTCTCATCGCCCCACCTGCACGATCAACGACTTTAGATTCTGTCGAATCGCTCGGACGTCCACCTTGAAGCTTCAGGCGCATCTCACTTTGGAGCGTTTGTTCAAACACTGCCTGTTTCGCTTTAAAGTTAGGCGTATCAATGTTCGAAAGATTATGACTAATGACTTTCTGATTGAGGACTGCATGATTGACGGCTTGCTTGAGTAATTGATAGTCACTACCAATCCAATTCATGGCGTTCACTCGCTTTCATATAATGACTACTGAATATACCTGATTTGGAAATTCCACTATTTCATTGAAACAAATCTGTAACAGTCTTGAAAGATATTTTTTAAAACATAGGTAAATGGGTTAACATCTTTTTGTCGAATTAACGTTAAAAACAGAAAATAATTACTTTTGTACTAAAAAAAACCGCCTCCCTGATTAGGAAAGCGGTTTTTTAGGGATAAAGTCCCTATTTAAAGTGTTTTCAATGGAAATCACACATCGAAAGTTGTATTTCAGTTTGATTTCAGTTTTTGTAATTCAAACAAGAAGTTGTCATTTAATATCTTGATATACGTTCCTTTCATTCCTAAAGAACGTGACTCAATAACGCCCGCACTTTCTAATTTACGAAGTGCGTTGACGATTACTGACCGAGTGATTCCCACTCTATCGGCAATTTTGGAAGCAACTAGAAGACCTTCGTTTCCTCCGAGTTCCTCGAAGATATGCTCAATCGCTTCAAGTTCAGAGTACGATAGCGAGTTGATTGCCATCTGGACGACAGCCTTCTTACGTGCTGACGTCTCTGCCTCTGCGGCCTTCTCACGAAGAATTTCCATACCAACGACAGTCGCGCTATATTCAGCAAGCACGAGGTCGTCTTCCGTGAATTCATTCGCCAAACGACCGAGGACGAGTGTTCCTAGACGCTCTCCTCCACCGATGATTGGAACGATCGTCGTCTTCGAATTAAGGAATAGGTCATGGTTCTCGACAGGGAATGCCGTATATTCACTATCGATGTCGATGTTCGCTGTCGTTTCTTTCACATTGAACAAGTTCGATGCATATGGCTCTGGGAACTGTCGGTCTACTAAGAATGCCTTCATTCGGTCATTCTCAATCTGTTGTTTAATCGCAAAGCCGAGAAGTCTACCGCGACGACTCACGATAAACGTATTGGACTCCAGCACTTCGCGCATTTTGTCCGCCATTTCTTTAAAGTCAACATGCGCACTCGCCTCTTGTTGAAGCATCGTGTTCAATTGACGTGTTTTGTCTAGTAAATTCATAATGTCTTGTTCCTCCCTGTATGTGCATACAGATTCTTATAAAATGTATTGACTCAAGTCGCGATCATCTGCAATCGATCCGACTTTTTCCTGAACATAAGCTGGTGTGATTTCCACAGTGGTTTGTGGCATATCCGCCGCTTCAAACGACAGATCTTCTAATACCCGCTCCATAATCGTATAGAGACGACGGGCACCGATGTCATCGGTTTCCCGATTCACATGTGTCGCAATCTTCGCGATTTCTTCAATCGCCTCATGCGTAAAGCGTACCGTGATCTCTTCAGACTCCAAGAGTGCTGTATACTGCTTGATAAGTGCCTGAGACGGTTCCGTCAAAATCTTGACGAAGTCTTCTTCGGTCAAACTGTTCAATTCGACACGAATCGGGAAGCGCCCTTGTAACTCCGGAATCAAATCAGACGGCTTGGCCATATGAAACGCACCCGCTGCGATAAAGAGCACGTGATCCGTTTTAACGGGCCCGTACTTCGTCACGACCGTTGACCCTTCTACAATTGGTAAAATGTCGCGTTGCACCCCTTCACGGGAAACGCCGGCGTGGTCTTGGGACTTTGTCGCAATTTTGTCGATTTCATCGACGAAGATGATGCCCATCTGCTCACTTCGCTTCACCGCTTCATCGTGGACTTCATTCAAGTCCAACAGATTTTCTGCTTCTTCCGCAATCAGAAGTGGTCTCGCTTCACGTACAGTTAGTTTACGCTGTTTGCGTTTCTTCGGGACGATTTGGCCGAGCATGTCTTGAAGATTCGATAGCCCTTCCATGCCTTGACCCTGGAATAAATCCATCGTTTGCTTCTCTTCCAACTCTACTTCAATGATTCGGTCTTCTAATTCGCCGAGTTCGAGCAAACGACCTAGCTGCGCTCGGTCATTTTTTGACGTATCTGTTGTAGATTCCTGTTGTTGCGTCTGTCCACCGAACAGCGCCTCAAACGGATTCGATGCACTCGGTGTCGCTTTCGCCTTTCCTTGGAGGGCGTCTAACAATCGCTCTGTCGCCGCGCGCTCGGCAGGTTCTTTCACATCTTCTTTTTTCTCTTCTTTGACGAGACGTACCGAGGCTTCAACGAGGTCGCGTACCATCGATTCAACATCACGACCGACATAACCGACTTCCGTGAACTTTGTGGCCTCCACTTTAACGAACGGTGCCCCGACAAGTTTGGCCAAACGACGAGCGATTTCTGTTTTCCCGACTCCCGTTGGACCAATCATTAAAATATTTTTCGGTGTCACTTCATCACGAAGATCCGCATCCAATTTTTGACGACGATATCGATTTCGTAACGCAATCGACACAGCCCGTTTGGCATCTTTTTGACCGATTACGAACCGATCTAATTCCGATACAATTTGTCTAGGTGTCAATTCTCGATTCATTCAGCAGCGCCTCCGATCGTTTCGACAATGACTTGATCATTTGTATACACGCAAAGTTCTCCTGCAATCTCAAGAGCGGCTCGCGCGATTTCTTCAGCAGATTTTTCAGCTGAATGACGAACGAGCGCACGACCTGCTGCAAGGGCATAGTTCCCGCCTGAACCGATTGCAAGGATGCCATCATCCGGCTCAATGACTTCTCCGTTCCCAGAGACGAGTAAAAGGTGTTCTGCATCCATGACAATTAACAAGGCTTCGAGTTGTCGCAACATCTTATCGCCACGCCACTCTTTGGCGAGCTCGACCGCTGCACGCGGTAAGTTACCGTTATACATTTCAAGTTTCGATTCAAACTTCTCAAACAATGTGAACGCATCGGCTACGCTTCCTGCAAAGCCGGCAACGACTTTTCCGCCGTATAGACGTCTTACTTTCTTCGCTTTATTTTTCATGATGACGGCATTCCCGAATGTGACTTGGCCATCTCCACTCATCGCACTTTGACCATTGTGTTGAACTGCAAAAATCGTTGTTGCATGAAACATATCGTAACCTCCTACTTTCTTGGATGTGTCGCTTGGTAGATTGAACGGAGTCGTTCCGTTGATACGTGAGTGTACCGACCGGTCGTAGACAAGGACTCATGCCCGAGCAACTCTTGGACAGCACGTAAATCCGCCCCTCGCTCCAACAAGTCCGTCGCGAAGCTATGTCTCAACGAGTGCGGGGTAAGCGGCTTATGTACCCCACTGTCTTTTCTTAACCGTTTCATGACATATCGAATTTGGTCTGTTGTCATTCGATTCCCTTTTTGACTCAAAAATAATGCGTTTTCTGTCGGGAGTCCGATGTCTTTACGAATGTCAATGTATTGTCGTAAGGCATTCACGGCATATTGTCCGATCGGTACGTACCGTTCTTTCTTTCCTTTTCCCATTACGTGAACAAAAGACAGGACCTCATCATACGAGGAAAGGTTCATTCCACATAGTTCTGCGACTCGAATGCCAGTCCCGTACAACACTTCAATAATTGCGACATCTCTCGCCCGTAAGAAGGCATCATCTTGTCTCGATGCGACCTCTAACAGTTGCTCAACTTCTGACGGGACAGCAAAGGTCGGTAAAGACTGTCTCTTCTTCGGTGAGGTCAAATCATGAAACAGTGGTTCTCCCCCGTGTTCTCTTGCCATATACTTCCCGAATTGCTTGAAGCAAGATACTTTTTGGGACACGGTCGAGGTCGCCAACTGTTTCTCATAAAGGACATATAAATAACGCCGCGCCGTCTGTGCATCGTAGGGATCTTGATGCGTCGATTGGCAATATGCGGCGTACTGGTCGAGCGTTTGCTCGTAGGAGCGTTTCGTATGAGGAGACAGTCGACGTTCAATTTGGCAGTAGCGTAAAAATGATTGTCGATCCTCTAAGAATCCCATTTTATCGCCTCCTCGATGACACGTAAAAACGCATGTTCTCGTCAAATCGAAATTAGCATAGCATACAGAATGTATGGTGACAATAGATAGTCGTTCAATAATCTGAAAATTTTCAAAGTATGAAACAAATTACACAATTGAAATTTTACTTCAAAACAAAAGAGCCAAAAATTGGCTCTCCTGTTCAAAGATCTTTATATTGTTGAATCGTCTCTAGCGCACGGTTTGCGTAACGCTCATACCGTTCTTGCTTTTTCATCTTTTTCGGAGCATCCTCAAGCGATGGAACTAATCCGAAGTTCGCATTCATTGGCTGGAAGTGCTTCCCGTCTGCCGTTGTAATGTAGTGCGCCATCGAACCGAGCATCGTCTCACGCGGTAAGACGACAAGTTCTTCACCTGCAATCATCTTCGCCGCATTGATTCCGGCCAATAAGCCAGATGCCGCAGACTCTACATACCCTTCGACACCTGTCATTTGACCCGCAAAGAAGAGTGTGTCGCGTGTACGTGCCTGATACGTCGGTTTGAGCAAGCTCGGTGAGTTGATGAACGTGTTACGGTGCATGACACCGTAACGAACGATATCCGCATTCTCAAGTCCCGGAATGAGACGGATGATTCGCTTTTGTTCTCCCCACTTCAAATGTGTTTGGAATCCGACGAGGTTATAAAGCGTCCCTGCTGAGTTGTCCTGACGGAGTTGTACGACAGCGTATGGACGTTTTCCTGTCTTCGGATCTTCTAAACCGACCGGCTTCATCGGTCCGAATAGAAGCGTCTTCTTCCCACGTTCGGCCATGACTTCAAACGGCATGCACCCTTCGAAGTAAATCTCTTTTTCAAACTCTTTAAGCGGAACGACCTCTGCTTTGATCAACTCTTCATAAAAGACGTCAAATTCCTCCTCTGTCATCGGACAGTTCAAGTAAGCGGCTTCACCTTTGTCGTAACGCGATTTTAAATACACTTTGTCACGATCAATCGTATCGCCATCTAAGATCGGTGCCGCAGCGTCATAGAAGTAGAGGTAATCTTCTCCGGTGAACGCTTTGAGTGAGGCTGATAGGTCAGGAGATGTCAGTGGTCCAGTCGCCACGATGACGATCCCTTCAGGAATTTCTTTTAATTCTTCAGTATGGACCGTAACGTTCTCATGGTTTTTTAGTTTCTCAGTGATGAAACCTGCAAACTCATGACGGTCAACTGCAAGAGCGCCACCAGCAGGGACACTTGCCGTATCCGCCGCTTTCAAGATGAGTGAGTCAAGCGTACGCATCTCTTCTTTCAAGACACCTACAGCATTTTGAAGACCGTTTGCACGGAGCGAGTTTGAACAAACAAGCTCGGCGAATTGGTCCGTGTGGTGCGCAGGTGTTTGACGGACTGGTCTCATTTCATACAAATCGACTTGAATGCCGCGCTTAGCGAGTTGCCAAGCCGCTTCGGAGCCGGCCAATCCGGCCCCGATTACAGTTACACGTTGTTGCAACATTAATCCTCCTCTTGCTGATGTACCTCGGTATGGGTACAGTTCGTACATTGATATTTCACGCCGTCTTTAATTTTCTTCTCGACCATTAAACTGTCGCACACTGGACACGGTTTCGCAACCGGCTTGTCCCATGACACGAACTCACATTCAGGATAGTTCGAGCATCCATAGAAGAGACGACCTTTTTTACTACGGCGTTCAACGATTTGTCCGTCTTTACAGTTCGGACACGGGACACCGATTTCCACTTGGACCGGTTTCGTATTCGTACAGTTCGGGAAGTTCGAACATGCCATGAACTTGCCGTATCGTCCCATTTTGATGACCATCGGTGAACCACAAACTTCACAGTCGATTCCGGCAGGTTCATCTTTCACTTCGATTTTCTCGATTTCTTCTTCGGCTCGCTTCAATCGTTTCTCGAAAGAACGATAAATCGGGGCAACGACTTCTGTCCACTCCACTTCTTTATGCTCAATTGAGTCAAGTAAAGTCTCCATGTCGGCTGTAAACTGGACTGTGATAAAGTCGTTGAAATACTCATCAATCATCTCAATGACAAGTTCCCCGAGTTCAGTCGGCAAGAACTTCTTCTCCTCCAAGACGACATAACCACGACGCTGAATCGTGTCGAGGGTCGGAGCGTACGTCGACGGACGACCAATCCCGAGTTCTTCCATCGCTCGAACGAGTCGCGCTTCCGTATAACGTGGTGGTGGTTGAGTGAAATGCTGTTTCGGTTCGATTGCTTCAAAGCTCACTGTGTCATCTTCTTCTAGAGGTGGCAAGAGCCCCTCCTTCTCTTGATTCGTATCTTCGATGTCATCATCTTTCGACTCGATATATACTTTCATGAAACCAGGGAATTTGACCGTCGACCCGTTCGCACGGAAGATCATCCCGTTCGATTCAACATCGATTTTGACGGTGTCGAGCACGGCTGGCGCCATTTGGCTCGCAATCAACCGCTCCCAAATCAATTTATAAAGTCGCAACTGGTCGCGAGACAGGTAAGGTTTTAAAGAAGCCGGGTCACGGAGCGCTGATGTCGGACGAATCGCTTCGTGCGCATCTTGTGCATTGGCCGCTTTCTTTTCCTTTTGTTTTTGCAAAGCGACATACTCTTCACCGAACGTTGATTCGATGTATTCTTTCGCCTCTGTCTTCGCCAAATCTGAAATCCGTGTCGAGTCCGTACGCATATACGTGATCAGACCGACCGTTCCTTCTTTCTTACCGAGGTCGATTCCTTCATATAATTGTTGGGCGAGCATCATCGTCTTCTTCGCACGGAAATTCAATTTACGTGCCGCATCCTGTTGTAAGGAACTTGTTGTGAACGGTAACGAAGCGTTCCGCTTTCGTTCTTTCTTCGTCACATCAATGACTTTGAACGTATCATCGATGGCATCGAGGACGGATTGCGCGTCTTCTTCAGACTTCAATTCCATCTTCTTCCCATCTTTTCCGTAAAATGAGGTCTCGAATGTTTCCCCATCATGATTCAAGTCGAGCTTGATTGTCCAATACTCTTCCGGGTCGAACGCATTGATTTCACGTTCACGGTCGATGATCATTTTCACAGCAACCGATTGAACTCGCCCTGCGGACAACCCTTTTTTGACTTTCTTCCATAATAAAGGGCTCATCCCGTACCCGACGAGACGGTCTAGGATTCGACGAGCTTGTTGTGCATCGACGAGGTCGTGATTGATTTTACGTGGGTGTTTAAACGATTCTTTAATCGCATCTTTCGTGATTTCGTTAAAGACGACGCGACATTCTGTCGTTTCATCGACACCGAGCGCGCGTGCCAAATGCCAGGCAATCGCTTCCCCTTCTCTGTCGGGGTCGGCCGCGAGAAAGATTTTTGTGGCTTTTTTCGCCGCTGTTTTCAATTCTTTCAATACCGGTCCCTTACCACGGATGGTAATATATTTTGGTTCAAAGTCATGTTCGACGTCGACACCAAGTTGACTTTTCGGCAAGTCAATCACGTGTCCCATCGATGCTTTAACCATATAATTTGGACCTAAATAACGTTTTATTGTTTTTGCTTTCGCAGGTGACTCGACGATCACCAAATATTTTGCCATACATCTGCTCCCCTTTTAGAGGTCATTTAAATCCCTACCATAATATTCATGTTCTCACCGGTTTGTCAACGTACAATCTTGAGATCTCGAATAAATTGATCGGAATTCGTCAATGGAATCGCACCTTCTTCAATCAATCGGTTCGGTCCTTCAGCAAGTGGATCGAGTGGCGAACCTGGTACGGCAAACACTGTCTTTCCTTGCTCTAGAGCGTGTCCGACCGTATTCATCGTTCCGCTTTTTCGCCTCGCCTGGATGACGACGAGCGTATCACCAAGACCACTCACTAATCGATTCCTTTCCAAAAATTGAAATTTTTGAATGGGTGTGTTTGGCGCATACTCACTCAAAAGAATTCCTTGCTCCGGAATCCGTAAAAGCATCTGTTGATTCGCTTTCGGATAAAGGTTGTTCAGTCCTGCACCAAGTACGGCCACTGTCGGACGTTTTTTGCTTAGTGCACAATCATGAACGAGCCCATCAATCCCGAGGGCCCCACCTGAAACAGATACAGTTTCTTCTATTAAAGAGTGATAGTGATTCACCAACAATTGACTGATTCGATTCAACTCACGACTTCCGACCATCGCAGTCGTTCTTTCTTGTAGTACCTCTAAATCCCCCTCGTAAAACAAGCAGTACGGTGGATTCGGAATTTCTAACAGTCGTTTCGGGAATAACTCATCCTCCCATGTGACGAACTGTCTGTACGTTTCTGATGCATGAAGAGCCGTTTCAGCCCGTTTCCAAACGTGTGGAGTAAATTGTGTGCGATGCGTTTCAAGTGTCCCGTTTAAATAATGATGCACAAACTCAACTGGAATTCTTTCAGCGGCAAACCGAGCTATTGTTTGATTCATCACAAACTCTCCTTTAAAAAAATGAGGGATGCAAGCATCCCTCAAGATTCTTATGTCGTCGGTTGACCCGTGACACACGCTTCGTATAACCCTTCATTTTTCAAGACACGAATCAATGTTTCCCCGATGACCGCTGGTGTTTCAGCGACTTCGATTCCATTAGCGTTCAATGTCTTGATTTTCTCAGCAGCCGTACCTTTACCACCTGAGATGATGGCGCCAGCATGTCCCATACGTTTGCCTTCAGGAGCCGTCTGACCACCGATGAAGCCGATGACCGGTTTCGTCATGTTCGCTTTCACCCATTCAGCCGCTTCTTCTTCAGCCGTGCCACCGATTTCACCGATCATGATGACCGCTTTCGTGTCCTCATCCTCGTTAAATGCTTTAAGCGTATCGATGAAGTTCGTTCCGTTGACCGGGTCTCCCCCGATTCCTACAGCTGTCGACTGACCGATTCCCGCAGTCGTTAACTGATGAACCGCCTCATACGTGAGCGTCCCTGAACGTGATACGATTCCGACATGCCCTTTCGTATGAATGTAACCTGGCATGATTCCAAGTTTTGCTTCTCCTGGCGTAATGATACCAGGGCAGTTTGGTCCGATCAAACGAGCCGGTTTGTCTTCGAGATAGCGTTTGACTTGAATCATGTCCACAACCGGAATTCCTTCAGTGATACAGATGATGAGTTCGATTCCGCTATCCGCCGCTTCCATGATTGAGTCCGCTGCGAATGCTGGTGGTACGTAAATGATCGATGCGTTCGCACCTGTCGCTTCAACCGCTTCAGAAACGGTGTTGAAGACTGGCACGTTGTCGAGGACGGTCGTTCCACCTTTACCAGGTGTGACACCTCCGACTAATTTCGTGTTATATGCGAGCATTTGTTCACCGTGGAACAAACCTTGCTTCCCTGTAATCCCTTGAATGATGACTTTCGTATCTTTATTCGCCCAAATACTCATGTCGTTTCCCCCTTATCGAACAAGTGCTGCGATTTTTTCTGCACCGTCAGCCATTGAGCTAGCAGTTGTAATCGCAAGTCCAGATTCATCGAGAATGCGCTTCCCAGCATCAACGTTCGTTCCTTCTAAGCGAACGACGAGTGGCAAGTCGAGTCCGATTTCTTTCGTCGCTGCGACAATCCCCTCTGCGATGATGTCACACTTCATGATTCCACCGAAGATATTAACGAAGATTCCTTTGACCTGGTCGTCTGACAAGATCAATTTGAATGCTTCTGTTACTTTTTCTTTTGTCGCACCGCCACCTACGTCGAGGAAATTAGCGGGTTCTGCGCCATAATGTTTAATGATATCCATCGTTGCCATCGCAAGACCAGCACCGTTGACGAGACAACCGATGTTTCCGTCAAGCGCGATGTAGCTAAGGTCATGTTTCGACGCTTCCACTTCACGTGGGTCCTCTTCCGTCGTGTCACGAAGCGCAAGGATATCAGAGTGACGATAAAGCGCATTGCTATCAAAGTTCAACTTCGCATCAAGTGCAATCACGTTTCCGTCCTTCGTCGTAACGAGCGGGTTGATTTCCGCAATTGTGCAGTCTGTTTCAACGTACACTTTGTACAACTTCATGACCATGTCACTGAACTTGTTGACGAGTTTCGTCGGAACTTCCATCTTGAATGCGAGACGACGAGCCTGGAATGGACGTAAGCCCACAACCGGGTCGACGATTTCTTTATGAATTTTCTCTGGTGAATGTTCAGCGACTTCCTCGATGTCCATACCACCCTCAGATGAACCCATGATGACAATTCGGCCGATCGAACGGTCAAGCACAAGTCCTAAGTAAAATTCTTGGTCAATCGCAGAACCTTCTTCGATATAGAGACGCTGGACAACTTTTCCTTCCGGACCTGTTTGGTGTGTCACGAGCGTTTTCCCGAGAATTTCAGAAGCGTATTGCTTCACTTCTTCGTCTGTCTTCGCAAGTTTAACGCCACCGGCTTTACCGCGGCCACCTGCGTGGATTTGAGCTTTAACAACTTTCACTTCACCGTCAAGCTTCGCAGCAGCTGCCACAGCTTCTTCAACAGTAAAGGCCGGATAACCCGTCGGAACGGCTACCCCAAACTCTCTTAACAATTCTTTCGCCTGATACTCATGGATATTCATATGTTTTCCCCCTTAGTCCCCTTTAATATCGGCACGTCTATTGTAACGAAAAACTGAAAGCGCTGTCTATCGTTCTTGCTTTAAGTTTTCATCTTTTTTTCACATATATCCCTAGACAAATCAAATTTTACCCTGTTCCATCTGATAAAGAAACACAAAAAGTTCAGCAATCACTTGATATACGTCCTCTGGAATCTGCTCTTCAATGTTCAACGCCGACAGTAACGAGAGGAGCGCTGGGTCTTCATGAACCGGCACTCCATTCGCGAGCGCCACTTCAAGCATACGCTCAGCGACAATCCCAGACCCTTTCGCCACGACATGTGGCGCATCCATCGACTGCTCATACGAGAGGGCGATCGCTTTCTTTTGATCTTTCATATTTGAAGATCCACCTTTCCTAGCGGCGCAAATGTCTCAGGAATGTGCTCACGTTTGACTTCATATGAGAAAGAAGATAATTCGAACGCCACCTGTTTCAACCCCTCTTTCAACATCGGTTCATATGTACGGACATATGGACTCAAGTCGTGCTGTTCATTAAACACCCTTACAGACACATATCGTTTTTGAATCAACACGTCGATTCCAGTCTCCCCAAATCGTGGGGTTTCGAGAAATAGCACGAGTCGTGCGTGATCGGAGTCCATCATTTCTCGCTTTGGCGCTTCTAATCGAAGTTGAACTTGTTCAAACGGACCTAATTGCGGTATGTGAAATGATTGAACCGCAAAAGGTGGACTCTGCGCCGCATTGAACGCTTCTTGCGCGCGCACAAACTGTTCAAACTTCGGTTCTCCTTTTGCCTTGAACAACTCTCCGACGAGCGTCTTCATGTCTTGCCCTGCTCCGCTCTCTAACATCGTCTTTCCTGCCGTTTTCACGGATTCCGGTGTAGGGATCGGTTCACGCATAAATCGCGCGAGTTGCTCTCCGAGTGCTTGTAGTGGCGATTTGGCCGTCATGAGTGATTCCGTCGCTTGTGTGACCACTTTTAGCACGAGTTTCGGCTCGACGTCTGTGACGACTAACTTGTACGTGACGTTCTCTTTCACGTTCGCGTTGACACCGACCCGGAAGATTCCCTGTGGCAATTGCATGACCGCTTCGTTACCGGGTAAGAGTTGCAACACTTTGCCGACGACCGTGTTCCCTAATAATAACGGGCGTGATGTTTGTTCTGTCACTTTGAATGGCATCACCCCTTGATGATCGATACGCAACGCAATCACTCCTTTCACATATACTTGATGGGGGCAAATGAACGTCGATGGATCGGGGTCACCCCGAGGCGTCTCAACCCATCTAAATGAGCCTCTGTCCCATATCCGGCATTTTTCGCAAATCCGTATCCAGGATACGTCAGGTCATACGCCTCCATCATCCGGTCACGGACGACTTTCGCGACGACACTCGCAGCGGCAATCGACACACTGAGCGTGTCCCCTTTAATGAGCGACTGCTGAGGGGTGTCGAGCTCGAGGTTCATGGCGTCAATCAATAAAGCGTCCACTTCCCCAACTTGACGGATGGCCTCCATCATCGCAAGCTTCGTTGACTCATATATATTGATGTCATCAATCGTTGCCGGTTCGACGATGCCGACACCGACCACGGCGACTTCGATAATCTGATCGTATGCCTCGTACCTCGCTGACTTTGTCATCTTTTTTGAATCATTCAATCCCGCGATATAAAAATCTTCGGGTAGCAGGACCGCCGCCGCAACGACGGGACCGGCGAGCGGACCTCGTCCGACCTCGTCCACGCCGACGACCCGCGTATACCCTTTATGCTTCCACTCACGCTCATAGATCATCCGTCGTTCGAAATCCTCACGTAACGCTTGTTCCCGTTCAAATTGACGCTCTTTTTGTCGAATCAATGTCTGAACGCCCGCACGTGGGTCTTGTGACAACGTCGATTTCAATTGGTTCCACTCTTCATATCGGATTTGTTGAAGTTGTTGTTTAATCTGTTGAATCGTCACGATTTTCCTCCTATTCAAAAAAGCCCTGTTTTCACAGAGCTTCACGCCATTTCATGGTCAGCCGGTGTCTCAAGGGAGATCCGTCCAATCTTTTCATGACGTAGTTCATTCAAAAGTAGTTCGCTCGCCTTTTCAAAATCGACGTATCCGCCACTGATCAACCCACGTTTTTTACCAATCATCTCAAGGAGTTCTACCGCATCTTCCGGTAACGTTTCGAGTTTGAACCGTTCCTTCAGTTGCTCAGGATATCTCGCCTGGAGCTCACGAACCGTAAACAAGGCAATGTCATCCAAGTTAAGAATCTCATCTTTGATGGCGCCGGTTGCAGCTAAACGATATCCGACTTGCTGGTCTTCGAACTTCGGCCAAAGAATCCCTGGGGTATCCAAGAGTTCCATCTCGCCGCCTTTCATCTTGATCCACTGCTGACGTTTCGTCACACCAGGACGGTCGCCTGTGATGGCGATGTTCCGCCCCGCAAGACGGTTGATGAGCGTCGATTTCCCAACGTTCGGGATTCCGATGATGAGCGCACGGATCGGTCCTGGATTGCGACCTTTCTCACGCATCCGGTCATGCTTTTCTTTCATCAACTTCTGAGCACCCGTGATGAGCTGTTTCAAGCCTTTGCTATGCTTCGCATCGACTGCGACGACCTCGACCTCTTCTTGCTTCAACGCGCGTAACCACGCGTCCGTCACAACGGGGTCGGCCATATCCGCTTTGTTTAAGACGATGAGGCGGGGTTTTCCCGCCGTAATCTCATCAACCATCGGGTTACGGCTCGATTGTGGCACGCGTGCATCCACGAGCTCAATGACGACGTCAATCAATTTTAATTTTTCTGTAACTTGTCTTCTTGCTTTGGCCATGTGGCCAGGAAACCATTGAATTGCCAAAAAAGCACCACCTTAATCTTCTACCGTGCCTACATCATCGAGCGGCCAGAAGATGAAGTTTGTCTTACCGACAATCTCCTCTTTCGACACAAATCCGATTTCACGGCTGTCTTTCGAGTTTTGACGATTGTCCCCCATGACGAAATACGAATCTTCTGGAACGACCGACTCACCCGTCACTTGTTCGAGTGTAAAGTTCTCCGTCAATGGGAACCCGTTCATCTGGGCACGGAACTCATCCAAATACGGTTCTTCCACCGCTTCGCCGTTAATATAAAGCATATCATCTCGATATTCGAGCGTGTCTCCAGGAATAGCGATGACACGTTTAATATAGTCTTTTGATTCTGTCGCATGGAACACGACGATATCGCCTCGGTCTAGCTCTCCAACATAGTTCGAAATTTTACTGACGATCATTCGATCCGCATTGTGGAGTGTCGGCATCATCGACTCTCCTTCTACGATGACGGGAACGAAGATGAACGTCCGGATGACGAACGCGATGACAAGCGCGACAACGATGGCTTTGAGCCAACTAAACACTTCTTTCAACTTCACTCACTCCTCTATCCATTTGAACTTATTGTACTAGAAAAAAAGAAGCTTGTCGCAAGCGACAAGCTTAATTCCCATCTTAACGACGGATTTCTTTAATACGTGCTGCTTTACCGCGAAGGTTACGGAGGTAGTAAAGTTTCGCACGGCGAACTTTACCGTAGCGTACGACTTCGATTTGCGCAACGCGTGGTGAGTGAAGCGGGAATGCACGCTCAACACCTACGCCGTAAGAAATCTTACGGACTGTGAATGTTTCGCTGATACCGCCACCTTTACGCTTGATTACTACGCCTTCGAAGATCTGGATACGCTCACGCGTTCCCTCTACAACTTTAACGTGGACACGTACTGTGTCACCAGGACGGAAAGCAGGTACGTCCGATTTGAATTGTTCTTCTGTGATTTCACGGAACAGTTTTTGTGTGTTCATGAATCATATCTCCTTTTTCTTCAATGTTCATATCTTCATATGCCCAAGCATCCAACAGCGGAACATCGGTAATCGATGGGTTTAACCCACATGCTCAAACATAGCATATATTTCTCAATCGCGCAATGATTGTAGAAACTTTTTGTCAGCATCCGTCAACTCGGTATGTTCAAGTAAATCGGGACGTCGTCGATACGTGCGCTCGAGCGATTGTTCGCGCCGCCACGTCTCGATTCGGGCATGATTTCCCGACAAGAGGACGTTTGGTACGGTCAGTCCACGAAAATCTGCCGGTCGCGTATAGTGCGGGTATTCTAAAAGTCCGGTCGAGAACGAGTCATCCTCATGGCTCGCCTGATCGCCGAGGACGTCCGGAATAAGTCTAACGGTCGCATCGATCATGACCATCGTCGCTAGTTCTCCACCCGTCAAGACGAAGTCCCCGATCGACACCTCATCCGTCGCCAGTTCATCATGGATGCGCTGGTCAAACCCTTCATAATGTCCACAAAGAAAGACCAGATGGTCCTCCTTCGCCCATTCTTCGGCCATTCGTTGATTGAACGGTTTTCCGGTCGGGGTCGTCAGGATGACGCGCGGGCTCTTCGCCTCAAGGGAATCGAACGCATCGAAAATCGGCTGAGGGGTGAGTAGCATGCCCGCGCCCCCGCCGTACGGATAATCGTCGACTTTATGATGCTTGTTCGTTGAAAAGTCCCGGAAGTTGAGGAACGACATCTCCACTTGCCCGAGCGTCTTCGCTCGACCGACGATGGAGTGATCGAGCGCATGAAACATCTCGGGGAACAACGTCAATACATCAATCTTCATCGTCAATCATTCCAGGGATTGGCGTGATGACGACACGTTTCGCATCGACATCGATCTCTTGGACGACCGATTCGATATAAGGGATGAGCGCATCCGACTTGCCTGGTCGTTTGATGACCCAGACGTCGTTCGCTCCGTTCGTTTCAAAGATGTCGTCGACGACACCGATGACTTCCCCGTCCACGACAGCCTCACAGCCGATGATTTCATGATAATAAAACTCGTGTTCGTCCAAATCGTGGACGTGTTCGGCGTGGACATACAGTTTTAGCCCTTTATATTTTTCAATGAGATTGATATTGTCAAATCCCTTGAACGTGACGAGGTGAAACTGCTTATGCGGACGATACGTCTTGATCGTCATTTCCTGTTTCGTTCCGTCGACATCAAGGAATAACGTGTTTCCTTTTTTAAATCGTTCTTCTGGAAAGTCTGTCGCCGCCAAGATCTTCACTTCCCCTTTAAGACCGTGCGTATTGGCGATTTTCCCAACGTATAACCAATCCATCTTTTTTCCCTCCTCAACAAAATAGGCCGACCTCAGAAAAGGTCGGCCACATCATTACTTCGCGTTTTTCGCGTTGTGGAATTTCTCCATGATCCCTGCTTTAGAGAACAAGTTACGTACTGTGTCAGATGGCTTCGCGCCGTCTGCCAACCATTTAAGAGCGAGTTCTTCGTTGATGCGAACTTCTGCTTCTGGTTTTGCAACCGGGTTGTAGTGACCAACTTGCTCGATGAAGCGACCATCACGTGGTGAACGTGAGTCTGCTACAACGATACGGTAGAAAGGTGATTTTTTTGCGCCCATGCGCTTAAGACGAATTTTAACTGCCATGGTAATATACCTCCATCATGTGTTTAAGAATTGACAACTTTTATAGTATACAGCTTTTTCGTTCGACTGACAAAAGTTTTTGTTAGAAGAATGGAAGACCGAGGCCCTTTTTCTTCCCTTTCATTTGTCCTGACATTTGTTTCATCATCTTCTTCATGTCATCGAACTGTTTGATGAGACGGTTCACTTCTTGAATCGAGCGACCGCTCCCCTTTGCGATCCGCTTCCGACGACTCGCATTGAGCACTTCCGGATTGGCGCGCTCATGTTTCGTCATCGAGCGAATGATCGCCTCGACGTGATCGAGTTGCTTCTCGTCGATTTGGACGTTCTTCAACCCTTTCATCTTACCTGCACCAGGTAACATCGAAAGTAATTCATCAATTGGTCCCATGTTTTTCACTTGGGCCAACTGTTCAATGAAATCATCGAACGTGAATGACGCGTCACGAATTTTGCTTTCAAGCTCCTTCGCTGCGTCTTGGTCCATCTGTGTCTCGGCTTTTTCAATGAGCGAGAGCACGTCCCCCATCCCAAGGATCCGTGACGCCATGCGTTCCGGGTGGAATGGTTCGAGGGCATCCAACTTTTCTCCGAGACCGACGAATTTAATCGGCGCTCCCGTGACTGCCTTAATCGAAAGGGCTGCCCCGCCTCGTGTATCTCCGTCGAGCTTTGTCAGCACGACCCCGGTGATTCCGAGTTTCTCATTGAAACTGTCGGCCACATTGACCGCATCTTGACCTGTCATCGAATCGACGACGAGGAAGATTTCATTTGGTTTGGCAATCGTCTTCACATTTTCGAGCTCGCCCATAAGCGTCTCATCGATATGAAGGCGACCGGCCGTATCGATCAACACGAAATCGTGATGATTTGTTTTTGCGTACTCGAGTGCTTTCGTCACAATCTCTTCCGGTTTCACTTGATCGCCAAGCGAGAAGACCGGTAAATCGAGTTGTTTCCCGAGTGTCTCGAGCTGCTTGATTGCCGCCGGACGGTAAATGTCCGCTGCGACGAGAAGTGGACTGCGGTTATGCTTTTTACGAATCAAGTTCGCTAGCTTCCCGGTCGTCGTCGTTTTCCCTGCCCCTTGCAGACCGACCATCATGACGACTGTCGGTGGTTTCTGACTGAATGAGATCAGGACGACATCGCTTCCCATCAAGTTTGACAACTCTTCGTGAACGATTTTGACGACTTGTTGACCTGGCGTCAATGATTTCATGACATCCTGACCAACGGCGCGTTCCTTCACGTCATTGACGAATTGCTTGACGACTTTAAAGTTGACGTCGGCTTCGAGGAGGGCGAGGCGAACCTCACGCATCATCTCTTTGACATCTGCCTCCGAGATTTTCCCTTTACCGCGCATTTTTGAAAGTGTCGATTGCAATCGTTCTGATAATCCTTCAAATGCCATGCTTCAGCCCCCTACTCTAAATTCTCAAGCGCAGAAATCGTGGCACTCACGTCATCCGTGAGCTCAACTTGACGTTTGAGGGTCTGAAGAAGTTGCTGGCGCTGTTCGAACTTTTCGAATAGGGCAAGCTTTTCCTCGTACTGTTCAAGCATCGTTTCTGTACGCTTTATGTTATCGTAGACCGCTTGACGGCTGACTTCAAACTCTTCCGCAATCTCTCCGAGTGAGTAGTCATCTAGGTAATAAAGAGACATATAGTTGCGCTGTTTCGGTGTGAGGAGCGCTTGATAAAAATCGATGAGATAGTTCATGCGATTCGTTTTTTCGAGCGTCAAACCTTTCACCTCCACATGTTAAGTGAAATCCCTTTACAACTACCTATAGTACAGCCGTGCCTATTACTTGTCAAGTTTTTTTCTTAACAGTAAAACTTAGGCGAGGTCCTCGTTTGTGTCCTCTTTTTCTGTCAAAGCTTCCTCGTTCTTGTCCTCGAAAACATCCCCGAACAATCCAAGAACGAACTGTTCTGGATCAAACTCCTGCAAATCGTCAATCTTCTCTCCAAGACCGACATATTTGACAGGGATATCGAGCTCGTTTCGAATCGCTAAGACGATTCCGCCTTTGGCCGTCCCATCGAGTTTCGTCAAGACGATCCCGCTCACGTTCGTTGCTTCTTTGAACGCCTTCGCTTGAACCATGGCGTTTTGACCGGTCGTCGCGTCTAATGCGAGCAAGACTTCGTGCGGTCCGTTCGGCACTTCGCGCTCAATGACTCGTTTTACTTTTTCAAGTTCTTTCATTAAATTAACCTTATTTTGAAGACGTCCCGCCGTATCACAAATCAAGACGTCCATATTGCGTGACTTCGCAGCTTGAACGGCGTCAAAGACAACGGCAGCCGGGTCAGACCCTTCCGTTTGACGAATGACGGGCACACCGACACGTTCTCCCCATACTTGGAGTTGCTCGATGGCGCCAGCACGGAACGTATCGCCTGCCGCAAGCATGACGGAACGTCCTTCTGACTTCAATTGATGCGCCAGTTTGCCGATCGTCGTCGTCTTCCCGACACCGTTGACACCGACAAACAAGATGACGGTGAGTCCGTCCTGCATATTGAGTTCACGGTCTGATTCATCCTCTTGAAGGCGTTTTGCTACGACTTCAACGAGGGCGTCACGAACCGCGACCGGGTCTTTCAGATTGCGGCGCTTCACTTCTTCCTTCAAATCTTCGACGAGGTCCATCGTTGTCGTGACCCCGACGTCCGCTTGAATGAGTAAATCTTCGAGTTCATCGAAGAAGTCTTCATCCACCTCGCGGAAACGATAGACGAGGTCGTTGACGGCACTTGCAAAGCCGTCACGCGTCTTCGTCAACCCCTCGGTAAACTTCTGTGACACCTCTTGGGTAGATGTCGTCAACTTCTCTTTTAATTTCTTGAAAAAACTCAACGTGATTCCTCCATCTCTTCATCCATTTCAACGACACGTTTTGCTTCAGACAGTTCAACCGATAATACTTCGGATACCCCGTTCTGTTGCATCGTGACGCCATATAATGTGTCCGCCGCTTCCATCGTCCCTTTCCGGTGCGTGATGATGACGAACTGCGTATCGATCGACAACGTTCGAATGTATTCTCCGAAACGATGCACGTTCGCCTCATCAAGGGCCGCCTCGACCTCATCGAGGACACAGAACGGTACCGGACGTGTCTTCAAAATCGCAAACAATAATGCGATGGCCGTCAGCGCACGCTCCCCACCAGACAAGAGGCTGAGCGTCTGTAACTTTTTACCCGGTGGTTTGGCGACGATTTCGATTCCTGTATTCAATAAATCGGATTCATCAACTAATTTCAAATCCGCCTCTCCGCCACCGAAGAGTTCGGTGAACGTCTGCTTGAAGTGCGCCCGTACACTCGTATACGTCTCTTTGAAGAGACGCGTCACTTCACGGTCCATCTCCGAGATGATCTCATATAAATCTTCTTTTGCGCTGACGAGGTCATCCCGTTGCTCGGACAGGAACGTAAAGCGTTCGTGGACACTATCAAACTCTTCAATCGCATTCATGTTGACCGGTCCGATCTCTTCAATTTGGCGAACGAGCAACTTGAACTCTTCTTTTGCCTCTTCTAATGGAATTTCAAGTGCCGGAAGTAGCTCTGCGACGAGTCCGTTCTCTTCTAACGCATCGAGCTTCCATTGCCGTTTCAGTTCGAACTCTTGTTTCGCCGTCTCCAGTTTTCTGACGACGGTTTCCGCCTGACGCCGTGCTTCCGTCGCTTGGTCGACTCGCTGACGCATGATTCGGTACGCTTCTTCATTCGCCTTGAGCGTTGCCGTCACTTTTTGAAGCCGTTCTTGAATTTCTGTGAATTCTAGTTTGGCAGTAGCGAGCGTCGCTTCGAGCTCGGCAGATGACACGACTTCTCCACTATCGAGGCGCGTGAGTTCACGCTCCATCTGATCGGTACGTTCCTGCAGACGATTTTGTTCCGTCGTCATGCGCTCCAATTCGTTTCGGACCCGCTCTTCTTCGAGCGTGTGACGCTGAAGATCGAGCTCGTTTTGACGAAGGCGTGCTTCCAATTGTCCCGTACTCTCAGCGCTTTTCGCCTGCTCTGCCCGAAGTGATTCGAGGCGAGAGCGAATGTCTGCTTGTGCGCCGTCCGTTTCAGCCAATTCAACCGTCAATCGCTCCAATTCGGCAGTCGATGTCTCAATTGTCCGCTCGTAGCGCATCATTTCATGGTCGAACAGCTCTAGTTGTGACTTGGCATCAAGTGAGGCACGTTCGGCCGTACGATAAGTAGCCTCGACTTCTCGAAGCGATTCTTCCACGGTACGTTTCTCATCACGAAGCGCTGATAATTCTTGAGTGATTGCATTCAACGCTTCCGTATATTCTTGAAGACGCTGTTTTTGCTCATGTAGCATCGCGAGACCTTGGGTAAGACCTTCTTTCAAGTCATCCAATTCACGTGATTGCGTGAACAAGGCCACGCCTTGCTTGCGGCTACCACCCGTCATCGAACCACCGACGTTGACGATATCCCCTTCTAGCGTGACGACACGGAAACGATATCCCGTCGATTGGGCGATGCGGTTCGCGACTTCAAGAGTCTCAGCAACGAGCACTGAACCGAGCAACGATTTTTTCAACGTCTCGTACGATTCATCCGTTTCGACAAGTTCCGATGCCACTCCGACAAACCCGTTCATCGCTTCAAGTCGATCCAACACATCACTCGGCACGAATCTCGGTTTGATCGTCGTCATCGGCAAGAACGTCGCCCGACCTGCGTTGGCTTTTCGTAATTTGTCAATCTCACGACGCCCCACTGACTCATCTTGTACGACCACATGTTGCTGTGTCTGACCAAGTGCCGTTTCAATCGCCGCCTCATAAGAAGGGCGGACACGGATCAATTCAGCGACGGCACCAAGGACACCTGGCGAACGGTCTTTTAAGACGAACTTGACCGCATGGAAATAGCCTTCATACGATTGCTTCATCCGTTCGAGCATCTCGATTCGGTCTTCCGTCTTCTGACGGCGACGTTCAAGGTCATAATAAGATGATTCGGCTCGAGACCGTTTCTCGCGGATTGCCGTCTCTTGGTCGCGAAGTTCCGATTCTTTTTTACTCAGTCGTTCGAAACGACTCCGCACTGTTTCATACTGTTCTTGGGCCGCCAAGAGAGTCGCTTCTTGAGAGGAACGATCATCGAGGCGATGTTTGTTCTCACGAAGAAGACGTTCTTTCGACTCGACGGCAATATCGATATCCCGTTGTTCTCGTTTTTGTTGGTTACCGATTGTCGCTTTCGTTGTCGCGAGTTCGAACGCCTCGCTTTGTAACGCTTCGATTTCAGCGTTGAAATCACGAGAGGCGGATGTCAACTGTTGCTGTAGCGCTTCTCTTGCCTCGGTCGTTTGTCGCAACGTGCTTACTTTTTGGTCAAGCTCTTCACGAACGACCTTCAAGCGCGCTTCAAGTTCGGTCATTTCCACACGTACTTCTTCACGTTGACGAACGAGACGGTCTTTCATCTCGGCACCATGTTCTTCTTGTGCTTTTGCGAGCTTGATATCACCCGTCAAGCGCTCGACGTACGTCGAGTGCTCCCGTTCGTTTTGATTGAGCTCTGTCAATTCTTCACGCAACTGAGCAAGCGTCGCTTCGAGGTCGCTACGTTCATCGGTGAGGTCACGTACCGAACGGTCACAGTCAGATAACTGTTGAACAGATTCCACGTGACGTGCCGACACTAGTTCAATCTCTTGTTGAAGCAATCGAATCTCAGCACCCATGATTCCCGTTTCGAGTTCATCGTGTCGTGCTTTCGCCACTTTATACTCCCGAGCGAGCGCTGCCTGTTCACGGAGCGGTTCAACGCGATCCGCTAACTCAAATAAAATGTCATCGACGCGAGACAAGTTCAATTCGGTGTCTTGCAATTTCCGTTCAGCCTGTTTTTTTCGTTGACGATACTTTAATACGCCGGCTGCCTCTTCAATGACGGCACGACGTTCTTCCGGTTTACCGGATATGACCTGTTCGACCCGCCCTTGCCCGATAATGGCGAACGCATCGCGGGAAAGACCCGTGTCTAAAAACAAGTCAATGACGTCTTTTAAACGACATGGTTTTTTATTCATAAAATAGTCGCTGTCCCCACTTCGGGTCACGCGACGGGTCACACTCACTTCTTCATAAGGGAGACGCAACTGTTCGTCGCGATTATCGAGGACGAGCGTGACCTCGGCGACATTTCGGTGATTCTCTCCTTCACTTCCGGCGAAGATGACATCTTCCATCTTGGCACCGCGAAGTGATTTGGCCGACTGTTCTCCAAGTACCCAGCGAACAGCGTCCGATATATTGGATTTCCCGCTCCCGTTCGGCCCTACAACAGCCGTGACGCCGGGACGGAAATCTAATTCAATTCGCTTGGCAAATGATTTAAAGCCAGCGAGTTCGATTCGTTTTAAGTGCATCGTGACCATCCTATCCGCAGTAAGCATTCATCTGTATATTTTACCACAGTTAACAGTTCGTCAAAATGCCAGAATCATGCTATTCTAAAAAGAACTGTAGAAAGGGGAATACAGATGACGAATGAACAGATGATCGAAGCCATTTTGGATAAGATGAACATTATTAACCGCGGAGCGATCAAAGCGGAAGAATATAATGCAGCTGACCCATCAGCGGTAAAAGAAATTTATGAATACGTGATGACACGCTCTTCCCTCTCCATTTCAGAAGTTGACGGAATCGTCGAAGAGCTCGGTCAATTGACATGAAAAAGGAGTGGAACCATCGTGAATGGTCCACTCCTTTTGATTATAAGTCTGCGTAACGACGATTGAAGGCGATGAGTGCTTCTTTCGCCGCCAATTGCTCAGCTTCTTTTTTCGAACGCCCGACCCCTTCGCCGACGATATCATCACTGAGACGAGCGTGCGCGACGAATTCACGACTATGCGCAGGACCTCGTTCTTCGATAATCTCATATGATACCGGTCCGAGCCCTTCTCGCTGAACACTTTCCTGCAACTGGCTCTTAAAATCAGTTTGTTCTTCAAATACGCCCGCTAAGACTTTCGGAAAAACCGCTTCGGCGAGGAACCGTTCGACTGATTCGATTCCCTGGTCTAAATAAAGAGCCCCGATATAAGATTCGAATACATCGGCAAGTAAAGCCGGACGTTTTCTCCCACCGGTCAACTCTTCACCTTTCCCAAGCAAGATGAAATCAGAGAAAGCATAGGCTTCCGCAAAATTTACGAGTGACGGTTCACAAACGATTGCCGCCCGTAATTTTGTTAATTCCCCCTCGGAACGCTCCGGATAAGTCTCATACAAAAAGCGAGATACAGTCAATTCAAGGACAGCATCCCCTAAAAATTCTAAACGTTCATTATCTTTTCGCAATCCACGCTGTTCATTCACATATGAAGAGTGCGTGAACGCCTGCATCAGCAAGTCGTGGTTTGAAAACTGAACGTCCATGCGTTCTTGTAACGATTTAAATAATTCTAAGATGCGTGCCCGTTCCATTTCCTGACGTCGACGACGCTGCGCCGACCCTTGACGGTCAAACCGTCGTTTGTCTTTTGTCATAGTTCCCTCCATGAATAAGCACAAGCCCACCGCCCGGAACCGAGCGGTGGGATAGCTTGATTACACTTTTGTTTCGATGTAAGCTACTACGTCTCCAACAGTCGCGAGCTTTTCAGCATCTTCGTCTTCGATCGTGATGTCGAACTTGTCTTCGAGGTCCATCACCATTTCCATCACTTCAAGTGAATCCGCGCCAAGGTCGTCCTTGAACGATTTGTCTGCAGTGATCTCAGATACATCTTTCCCGAGCTTCTCTGCTACTGCTTCTTTTACGTCTACTAAGATTTGTTCTTTTGTCATGATAAAATCCCTCCAAAGGTAAGTATATTAAATGTCTGTCTGTTGGTAAAGTTCTCTTTTACGCCATTGTCATGCCGCCATCGACGGCAATCGTCTGTCCAGTCACATAAGCGGCCTGTTCCGATGCCAGGAAAGAGACGAGGTTTGCCACATCTTCCACCTGACCGAAACGATTGAACGGAATCTGTCCGAGTGTAGCCTCTCGCTGTGCATCTGTCAAGGCATCCGTCATGTCAGTTTGAATGAACCCTGGACAGACGGCATTGACCGTCACATGACGTCCGGCGAGCTCACGAGCCACCGACTTCGTCAACCCAATCAATCCTGCTTTCGCAGCCGCATAGTTTGCCTGCCCGGCATTACCGGTAATCCCGACAACAGAGGCGATATTGATGATTCGACCTGAGTTTGATTTGAGTAACGGTCTCGTGACGGCTTGAGATGTCAAGAAGGCCCCTTTTAAATTCGTCGATAACACGTCTTCAAAATCCGCCTCTTTCATCCGCATGAGTAACCCGTCACGTGTAATTCCTGCGTTGTTGACGAGGCAATCGACCCGACCGTACGTATCGACCGTTGTCTTGACGAGCGCTTTGACGTCGTCAGCATTTGAAACGTCGGCCTTGACGGCAAGGGCTTCACCACCTGCCTCCACGATGGTCGCGACGACCTCATTTGCCTTTTGTTCACTACCCGAGTAGTTCACGACGACTTTGAAGCCGTCTTCCCCTAAACGTTTCGCGATGGCCGCACCGATTCCTCGGGACGCACCTGTCACGATCGCTACTTGATCACGCACGAACTTCTCCTCCTAACGAGGCGACTTCTTCTAACGTGGTCGCCTTTTGAATCGTAACGTTTGAATCGATTCGTTTGATCAATCCAGAGAGTGGTGATGATGGACCAAATTCGATAAACGTATCGACACCGTCTTCAATCGCTTTACGAACACATTCTTCAAAGCGAACAGACGAATAGAGTTGTTTCGTCAATAACGCTTTTAAGTGTTCAGGGTCACGATGCACAGCCGCGTCTACGTTTGAAATCACGTCGACTGAAGCTTCTGTAAACGGCGATGAGGCGAGGACATCCTGGAAACGAGTCGCTGCCGGCATCATGTATGAACTATGGAACGCTCCAGAGACTTGTAACGGTAACACCCGTTTCGCCCCAGCTGCCTTCAATTCTACACTCGCTTGTTCGACTGCGTCGACATGTCCTGAAATCACGAATTGACCTGGACAATTTAAATTGGCGATTTGAACTAAATCTCCACTCGCACTAATTTTTTCCGTAATGTGGTGTGCCTCTTGAAGATCGGTCATTCCAACGACCGCGGCCATCGTTCCGTCCTTTACTTGAGACATCAACTGACCGCGTTCGCGGACGAGTACGGTCGCCTCTTCTAGATCGATGACACCCGCACTGACGAGCGCGGCATATTCACCCACGCTATGCCCAATGACGACGTCTGGTGTCGCACCGTTCTTCGCATAAGCTTGCGCGAGCAACGAGGCGTGCGCCACGATCGCCGGTTGCGCGACTTCTGTTTCTTGTAAATCTTCCTTCGACCCGGATGACATGACTTCAAGAAGGTCAAATCCGAGTCGACGTCCGATTGCTTGAAGCATTTCAGGATGATTTAAGAAGGTTTGTCCCATTCCGACGGCTTGGGAACCTTGTCCTGGAAACACCCATGCTACTTTCCCCATGTCCTCACCTGCTTTCGCTTAATCTATCGCTTTGGCACGCTTGATTTTCTCCACGACATCGTGGTCTACCATGATTTTTGCCTGCTTCAACGCACTCGCGATGGCAAGTGCGTCGCTTGACCCATGCGCTTTAATGACTGGCGCATTGATCCCAAATAATCCGGCTCCCCCATGTTCACGATAATCAAGCGTTTCTTTCAGTCGTCTTAACTTCGGTTTTAAGATGAGAGCGGCGAGTTTTGATACAAGATTACTCGTGAACTGTTCTTTCATCATCTTCATGAGCATCGCCGAGGAGCCCTCTACACCTTTTAACAGGATATTTCCGGCAAACCCTTCGGTCACGATGACGTCTACGTCTCCTGACATCGCTTCACGCGCTTCGACATTCCCGACAAAGTGGACAGGAGCCGCTTCAAGGAGGGGGAATGCCTCTTTCGTGAGTGCATTTCCTTTTCCGGCTTCCGTTCCGATATTGAGAAGGGCGACTCGAGGTGTTTTGATGCCTCGGACGTGTTCGGCATATAGTGAGCCCATGATGGCATAATCCACAAGATGTTCGGCTTTCGCATCCGGATTCGCTCCGACATCCAGTACGACGACTCCACTCCCTGTATATGTAGGGAACGTCGGAGATAGTGCCGGACGCTCAATTCCCGGGATTCGTCCGATGATGAAAAGTGATGCCGCCATCAGTGCGCCGGTATTCCCAGCAGACACGAGGGCATCCGCTTTTCCTTCTTTAACGAGTTGGGCTGCTTTGACGAGTGAACTGTCTTTCTTACGGCGTACCGCACGAACCGGTTCATCCTCACCCGTGATGATTTCACTGGCTGGAATGACCGTCACACGAGGATCGTCAAGACCATACGAGGCAATCTTCACCTCGTCACCGACTAAAAAGAGTTCCATCGATTCATTCGGAAATTGCTCGATGAATCGCTTGACCCCTTCTACAATCGCCTTCGGTGCGTGGTCGCCACCCATTGCATCAATTGCTAACTTCATGCTTGTTCCTCCTCACTACGTCGGTAAATCGTGAAGTCGCCGTCAAAGACGCACTCCTCGCCGACGTAACTTTCGACTGTGACGTCTGTTCTCCCGTCCCCACGTAGTTTCAGCACACGAGCCTTGGCAACGACTCGCTCTCCAAGATGGACCTGGCGACTGAAGCGAATATCCGCTTTAGTGGTCAACGCCAATTCATCGTTGATGAGCGCCACCGCTAACGAGTTGGCTTGCGCGAACAATACATGTCCACGGGCGATCTCATTGCGGCTAAAGACGTGTTCTTTTTCTATGTCGAGTACAGAGATGGCAGAGTCATCTAGTTTCAAGTCAATCATATCACCGATGACCTCGCTCATTGAAAGCGATTTGACTTCATCGAGATGTTCGGAAGCCACATGTTTGATTCGTTCCCGCACTTCTGGAATTTTTAATTCCATTCGGTCAAGTCGAATCGTTTGGATGCTGACGGAAAACTGTTTTGACAGTTCTTCGTCTTTGATGAACGGGTTGTGTTCAATCGTTTCCTGTAACAAGCGTTGCCGCTCTTTCTTAGGTACCCGCATTCAGTTCCCTCCTAAACTAAGTTACTAAAGAACTTAATACCTGGTACTAATAGCAGTATATATTCTTTAGTCGTCATTTTCAAGTATTATTCTAACCTTTCCCCGACGAGAAGGTCGAGTTGTTTCAAATAGTTTCGTAAAACGTCATACTGGGCATCATGCCAAAAAGCCTCACTCCCGAGAAGCGCTACAGCATCTTGTCTCGCCACTTCCATCACTTTTAAATCGAGAACCGGATCAGCGACCCGAAAACTCGGCAAACCACTTTGCGCGGTACCGAAGAAATCTCCAGCACCACGTAACTCTAAATCTTTCTCGGCTAAAACAAAGCCATCGTTCGTTTCCGTCATCGTCTTCAAACGGACTTTCCCGACATCCGATTTCGGGTCTCCGACAAGGATACAAAATGATTGATGGGCACCACGACCGACCCGCCCGCGCAACTGGTGTAATTGAGCAAGTCCGAAGCGTTCGGCATCATGAATGATGATGAGCGAAGCGTTCGGGACGTTCACCCCGACTTCGACGACTGTCGTCGAAACAAGGATTTGCGTCGTGTTATCCGCAAATGACTTCATCACGTCGTCCTTTTCTGCGCTCGACAACTTCCCGTGCATCAGACCAACGCTATAATTCGAGAAGCGTTCTTTCAACAGTTCATACAGCGCCGTCGCACTCTCCACTTCAAGCGTATCCGATTCCTCGATGAGCGGTGCGATGACATACGCTTGTCGACCAAGCGTTAGTTCGCGATCGACCATCGAATGGACACGGTCGATTTGGTCATGCTTAGCCCAATACGTCTCAATCGGTTTTCGACCTTTTGGCATCTCATCGATGGTCGAAACATCCATCTCACCGAAGGCACTGATGGCGAGCGTTCTCGGAATCGGGGTCGCCGTCATATATAGGACGTCGGCAAACTCCGCCTTGTCTCGTAGCTTCTTCCGCTGTTCAACACCAAAACGGTGCTGTTCGTCTGTAATCGCTAAATGGAGATTGGAAAACTCGACCGGTCCTTGGATGAGCGCGTGCGTCCCGACGATGATGTCGACGTCACCTGATTGAATCGCTGAGAGTAACGCCTCCCGCACCTTTCCTTTCACCGAGCTCGTCAAAAGGGCGATCTTGATGCCAAATGGTTCAAATAATTCTTGTAATGAGGTGGCATGTTGTTCTGCAAGAATCTCTGTCGGAACCATCAGTGCACCCTGATACCCGGCCATGACGGTCGCATACAAGGCAATCGCGGCAACGACGGTCTTCCCGCTCCCGACATCCCCTTGTAACAATCGGTTCATCCGCTCCGGTTTTTCAAGATCCGACACGATTTCACGGATGACCCGTGTCTGCGCTCCAGTCAACGGAAATGCGAGTCGTTTCACAAATTCATTCAACTGTTGTTTATCGAGTTGAAGGGCCCGACCGTTTCCTGACCGCTCCATTTTTCGAAACGCTTGTAGTTTCAATTGATACAGTAAACATTCTTCATAGACGTAACTTCGTCTTGCCTGCTTATACGTCTCTACCGTATCCGGTAAATGCATCCCACGAAGCATCGCCATTCGGTCAACTAACCGATAGCGGTCGCGAATGGCCTGTGGCACCTGTTCAGGGAGATCATTCACTTGTTCAAACGCTAGTTTTACGATTCGACTAAAGTTCTTTTGTGTCAGTCCTGCTCGTAGAGAGTAGATTGGTTGGAGACCACCAGAGGGGGCACCGAATTCGAGGTCGGTTGCGCTAATCGTCATCCGGTTCATGTCCCACTTCCCTTTGACCGTCACTGTCTCACCGATAACTAACTTTTCTTTATAGAACGCCCGATTGAACATCGTCACTTGTACGGCATACCGTTCTTCTAATAATAAACGGAACTGCAGTCGATTTTTCCCTTTACTGTAATAACGAACGAGTGGTTCAGCTTGAACCGTCCCACTCCATTTAACTAGGTCACCATGAACGGCTGTCGTTACCGTCCCACTATTATAATTCTCATAACGAAACGGGACGTGCTCCAGCACGTCCTCGATTCGAACAAGTCCCATCACTTCTAATTTTTTGGCCATCTCTGGCCCGACCCCTTTCAGCGTCGTCAATCGGTCATTGTTTTGCATCTTCTTTCGCTCCAAATATATTTCGTTCGAGGCGACGAGCCGTCGGCGTATTCGCAAGACCACCTTTGGCCGTCTCTTTCAACGCGGTCGGCATCATCTGACCGACTTCGTGCATCGCTGAGATGACCTCGTCACAAGGAATACGTGAGGTAATCCCCGCGAGCGCCATGTCAGCTGCGACAATGGCATTGGCACCACCCATGGCGTTCCGCTTAACGCACGGCACTTCGACGAGCCCCGCCACAGGATCGCAGACGAGACCAAGCATATTTTTAAGGGCAATCGCAAAGGCTGTCGCCGATTGGTCCGGTGTCCCACCGGCCGCTTCAACGATGGCCGCGGCTGCCATTCCAGTCGCCGAACCGACCTCGGCTTGGCATCCGCCGGCCGCTCCTGAAATCGAGGCGTTGTTCGCTACGACGAATCCGAATGCTCCTGACGTGAACAAATAACGAATCATCGCGTCGCGGTCCATTTCCAGACGATCTTTCACCGCAAACAACGTTCCTGGTACGACCCCGGCGCTCCCCGCAGTCGGTGTCGCACAAATTCGTCCCATCGCCGCGTTCACTTCGTTCGTCCCGATCGCTTTCGACACGGCATCTAAAATGAGATCCCCTGCGAGCGACTTGCCCGAACGAATGTAATCTTGCATGAGTACGGCATCGTTCCCCGTCAATCCCGTCACCGATGTCACCCCTTGAAGTGCCCGTTCGACCGCCTCTTCCATGACCTCGAGGTTACGGTCCATCATCCCGATGATGTCCTCTCGACTCGAACGTCTGACATGCATCTCTTGCTCAATCATGACTTCAGAAATCGGGATGTTTCGTTCTGTTGCAATCGTCACTAACTCTTCTACTGATTTAAACATCTCACATTCTCCTTATTCCCCAAAAATAGCAATCCGTTCGATTTGCGGCAATCGTTCCAACTCAGCGAGCACTTCCGCAGGAATGGTTTCATCAATCTCAATCGCCATCAACGCCTGCATCCCTTTTTCGTGACGACTCACTTCCATATGACCAATGTTTAATTGGTGATTCGCCAACACACCCGTTACTGCCGCGATCGCCCCGAATCGGTCATGGTGTAAGACGACGAGCGCAGGTCCCCCACCTGTCAGTTTCAACGGGAATCCGTTCAATTCCGTGATTTCAATCGTTCCCCCACCGATCGAGATTCCGACAATTTCAAATGTGCCCAATTCATCTTTTAGTAACACGCGGGCCGTATTCGGATGATCCGTCAACAGGTCACTCGTCTCAAAGATGACCTCGATCCCTTTTTCACGGGCGATGTCTAACGCCTGCGGGATTCTCAAATCGAACGTATCGAATCCCATGATTCCACCGACGATGGCCACATCCGTCCCGTGACCCCGATACGTGTCAGCAAACGACCCGTAAAATGTGATGTGCGCCGTACGCGGCGTTCTTCCGAATAACTTCCCAGCCATCAAGCCGATGCGAGCAGCACCTGCTGTATGCGAACTCGACGGTCCGACCATGACCGGACCAATGATGTCAAACACACTCCGATATTTCATCAAATTTTCCCCCTTTCAAAAATCCCTACCTTCATTATACAGAAGGTAGGGATTCGAAACAGCTTATTCCACACTAAAAATATAAGAGTAAAGCGGTTGTTTGCCGTCGTGAACTTCAATTTCAATCTCATCATTTACTGATTCGATATAAGACGTCAACGCCTCGACGTCTGATTCAGAAGAACCTTCTCCTGTTAGGATCGTGACGATCTCGTCGTCTGCGTCGATGAGCGCATCAACTAATCGTTTAGCCGCTTCAAGACTAGACGGAGAGGAAGAAACGATTTTCTTCTCTGCGATCGCCATATGTTCATCTTTTTTGATTTCAACACCATCGATGCTCGTATCACGAACAGCGTATGTGACTTGTCCAGACTTCACAGCTGACGCAGCCGCATTCATCGCTTGTTCGTTCATCTCGACATCCGCTTCAGGGTTGAATGCGATAGCTGCCGCGAGTCCTTGTGGGACCGTCTTCGTCGGAATGACCGAAACGCCGCACGGTGCGACAGATGCCGCTTGTTCAGCCGCCATGATGATGTTGGAGTTGTTCGGGAAGATGAAGACGTGTTCCGCATGTGCCGACTCAATCGCCTTGACGATATCTTCTGTCGATGGGTTCATCGTCTGTCCACCTTCGATGACGTGTGCCGCCCCAAGTGAACGGAACAATTCGCTGACACCTTCACCCATTGCGACCGTCACGATGGCAAATGGTGCTTTTGGCTTCTCTGCTTGTTGAACACCGTGTTGGTTGGCACCTTGTTCTTCTTCGAGAATCGTTGAATGTTGTTGACGCATGTTCTCGATCTTGACTGCAACGAGCTCACCGAAACGTTGACCTTTCGTGATGACTTCACCAGGTGTCTCGACGTGAACGTGAACTTTTAAGAGTTCTTCATCCGCAACGACAAGGAGAGAATCCCCGAGTTCAGATAACTCATTGCGGAATGCGTCTTCGTTGAACGGTGCATCTTTCAACTTGTCCTCTTGGAAACGGACCATGATCTCTGTACAGTAACCGAATTCGATGTCCTCTGTTGACATGAATCCTTGCGCCGCATGCGCGTGGTGTTCTGCTTCGATCAAGGCGTCCATGACCGGTGTATGTGGTTTTTCGAGTTCTTTTCCTTCAAGACTTGCGAGGAATCCTTCATAAATGACGAGAAGCCCTTGACCACCCGAGTCGACGACGCCGACTTCTTTTAATACCGGCAATAAGTCCGGTGTACGGTCTAACGATGCTTTCGCTTCGACGATGACACGTTCCATAAATTCAGTGAAATCACTTGTCGACTCTGACGCAAGAAGCGCTTCGTCGGCCGCTTCACGAGCAACCGTCAAAATCGTTCCTTCAACCGGTTTCATAACCGCCTTGTATGCCGTGTCGACACCGCGCTTGAGCGCTTCTGCAAAATCAACTGTTGTCAGTTCTGCTTTTCCTTCAACAGCTTTCCCGAACCCGCGGAACAACTGGCTTAAAATAACGCCCGAGTTTCCACGTGCTCCCATCAGGAGTCCACGAGCAAACTTTGATGATACCTCCGCGATATCTGATGAGTTCATGGCCGCTACTTCTTTCGCACCCGACGTCATCGTCAAGTTCATGTTCGTCCCCGTATCTCCGTCTGGAACCGGGAAGACGTTAAGCGAATCCACATAATCTGCGTTTTGGCTCAAGTTGGCCGCTCCGTTCGCGATCATGTTTGAGAGCGCCAATCCATCTAATCGTTTTAAACCCACACCAAATCCTCCTCCGTTTTCGTCAGTCATTCGTCAGACGAACGCCTTGAACGAATATATTTACCGACGAAACGTTTAATCCTAAAGTTTCTCCGAGCGTATACTTCACTCGACTTTGCACGTTGTATGCGACTTCAGATACTTTCGTCCCGTAGCTTACGATAATGTGCATGTCGATATGTACGTCTTCTTCATCCTGACGTACGACGACACCTCGTGCGTAATTTTCACGTTTTAACAATTCAGCAATGCCGTCTTTCAGTTGTGCTTGTGAAGCCATGCCGACCACACCGAAGCATTCCATCGCCGCACCACCTGCGAGTGTCGCGATAACGTCACTTGTGATGTCAATATTGCCATATGTTGTCTTCATTTCAATTGCCATATGGAGTAGCCTCCTTTATTCGGAATGATTCCTAATGTACATTCTACAATAAGTACCTAGTTATTAAAAGAACCTGCTCCAGAATCTCGGTCAATTAACGCGATAACCTCATTCATTATTCAAATCCTTGAGAGTAATGTCAAGTTTTTTTCTTGTCATGGTATGATTTTCTAGTTGCATCGGGAAAAAAGCCGTGCTAATATAAACGAGTGTCTATTAGGACGAACCCACATAAAAAAGGAGGGGAAACGCATGGCACGTAAATGCTACGTAACAGGTAAATCACCTAAATCAGGTAACAACCGTTCGCACGCACTCAACAAGACAAAACGTACTTGGGGTGTAAACGTACAAAAAGTTCGTATTCTCGTTGACGGTAAACCGAAACGCGTTTGGGTTTCAGCTCGCGCACTTAAATCAGGTCTCGTTGAACGCGTATAATACTTATACACGAACGAATAAATCCCAGCGGCATTCGCCGATGGGATTTTTTTTGTTTATTTTTTGACAATCATGACAAGTACCATTCCCTCATGAACCGTCAACCGGGCAGATGCTTCGACCCACTCATTCGAAACGGTCAATGCTTCTCCGCTCTTGACCTCATGATGATCGAGTGGATATTTGACACCTTTAATCGAAATCGTGGCCGTCTTCCAAGGCATGAAGGACAGATAATGTCCCTCTTGTTTCGGAATCCCAGAATCACCCGGTCGAGCGAGAAAAATCATGTTTCCCTTCCCATGGAGAATCATCCCTGGATACGATTCGAGTAGACCAACGTTTGCGAACGTCATGTCAATCCGTCCCCCGAGCGCACCGTACACATCCATCCGTGTCGCCCCCCGATCGATCGCCAACTGAAGCGCAATCTCAAGATCCGTCACATCTTTCTCCGACGGAAAACGTAGCGCCTCCTCGGGCGGTAGTCCTTTGTACGAGTCAAAATCGCCCACTACGACGTCCGCATCGATTTTTTCATCTAACAGCTTTTGATACCCACCATCCACTCCAATGACTAAATCGGCATCACGCGGTAAGTCCGGAATAGGTTCCGGACTCGCCGCGACAATCAAGACGTTCATTGACGAATGTCCCGTGTCGCCACACGCGTGAAGCGTGGAGCTGTCGTGAAGAGTAATACTAATACGATGGCTGAGATGACAAACGACGGAACCATATACGTCGCGTTATAGCCGAGTGAATACGCCACGACCGGCCCTTCCGCATACTCAGCGAAAAAGACGATTCCTGAGATGACATGAGCCGCATATCGCAATGCCGACCCAATCAATGCGCCAAGCACTAAATAGGTTGCGAGCGTCTTCGTCGCCCCTTGAGTAGCAGCCTGTTTCACACGTCCGGCAAAGACGCCGGCCACACCGACAAGTCCATACGCGACCGTATAATCAAGTAGGAACTGTACGGGTGTGAAAATATAGGCGCCAAACAAGAGTTGAAGCGTCCCGACGAGCGCTCCTGTCGCAAGTCCACCTTTCAGTCCGTGACGGAATGCCATCACAAAGATCGGGAGCATCGCTAAACTGATTGACCCTCCTTGTGGCAAACGGTATGGGATGAGTAAATCAAAGATTAGTCCAAGCGCCGCGAACAATGAAATTTCGATAAGTGCTTGTAATTTGAAACGTGATTTCATCTTTCTTCCTCCTTTATTGAGTGAACGACAAAAAGCAGCATGACGTAAACGCCATGCTGCTTCGATTCGCAACGTGCATTTTCGCCACATCCCTACGTCCGTGTGAACGGAACAGGTTCAAAGGGTTAGCGTAATGCCTCTCAGCCACATCATGTGACACCCCTTGCGACTCTATCTTGTTGTTCTATCGTTGATTATACACGAGATGCGCCACGAATGCTATCAATGGCTGCTTTATAATCCGGTTGATTGTAAATCGCAGATCCAGCAACGAGTACGTCAGCACCCGCATCGATACAACGCTTCGCCGTCTCTTCGTTGACCCCACCATCGATTTCAATTTCAAAATCGAGCTGACGGTCTTGACGAATCTGGTTGAGCGCTGAAATTTTCGGCACGACGGATTCAATAAACGCTTGTCCCCCGAACCCTGGATTGACGGTCATGAGCAACACCATATCGACGTCTTCGAGGACATGTTCAATCGTAGTCAGCGGAGTATGCGGATTCAAGACTACGCCACACTTCGCTCCCGCGGCTTTAATTTGTTGCAAAACGCGATGTAAATGGTTCGTCGCTTCCACGTGCACCGTGACGATATCCGCACCCGCCTTGACGAAATCTTCGACATAGCGCTCCGGTTGATCAATCATCAAATGCACATCGAGAACCATGTCTGATTTTTTACGTAAGCTTGCGAGGACCGGTAGCCCAATCGAGATGTTCGGCACGAATTGACCGTCCATCACGTCAAAATGAATGTAGTCCGCTCCTGCTTCTTGAACAGCTTTCACTTCCGCTTCTAAATTGGCAAAGTCTGCCGCTAAAATAGATGGTGCGATTTTAATCATCTGTCAATACCTCCGTTTTCGATCGTTTAACTCTTCCATAAAGGTAACATAATTCTCATAGCGTGTTGAAGCAATTTCGCCATCTTCCACGGCTTGCTTGATAGCACAACCCGGTTCATTGATGTGGACACATCCTCGGAACTTACAATCGTCATGTAGTTCCACAAACTCCGGGAAACACCATCTGAGCTCATCTGACTCGAGTTCTTGCGGGAACTCGAGACTCGAAAATCCCGGTGTATCGGCAACAAGCCCGTCAGCTAATTGAATCAACGTCACATGACGTGTCGTATGTTTCCCTCGCCCGAGCGACTTGGAGATGGCCCCTGTCGCCAACTCGAGCTCTGGAGCAACCGCATTGAGTAACGAACTTTTCCCGACGCCTGTCTGCCCGGCAAAAACGCTTGTTTTTCCTTTAAAGAGCTTCCTGACTTCTTCGACCCCATGCGCCTGCTCCGTCGAGGTCTCAATCACGTCATACTCGATGGTTCGATAACGGGCAATCGCTTCTTGAATTTCTTCTGCTTCGCTATCCGTCAATAAGTCCATCTTCGTTAACACGATGATCGGATGAATTTGTTTCGACTCGATTAACACGAGGAACCGGTCAAGCAAATGGTAAGAGAAGGCCGGTTCTTTTACGGAAAAGAGTAGAAACGCCTGATCGATGTTCGCAATCGGCGGACGGACAAGGTGGTTTTGACGCGCTTCTACTTCTAAAATATAGCCCGTTCCATCCTCTTGATCTTGAATCACCACGTCATCCCCGACGACAGGTGAGATGTTACGTTTACGGAAGTTTCCTCTTGCCCGACACCGAATCTCTTGACCCGACTCGGTCATCACATCATAAAATCCGCCTTGTAAACGAATGATTGTTCCTTTCACTCTGAGTTCCTCCCTTAAAAAAGAGGTGACGGCACCGTCACCTCTTTATTGTGCCTCTTTGGCTTGCGCATATGTGACGGAATCCGTTCGGACAACATCACCATCCACTTCAATCGTTGCTGTCCCGACTTCGTCTGGAGCAATGACGAGCGTGTAAGAATACGTTGTCGTTTCCGTGATTTTATCACGTAACACTTCGATTTCTCCTCGTGCATCGACCGTACGAATCACAACTTCGACCGCTTTCGGCTTCTTGTTTTTTTCCGGCTGTTCGACCTCGACACTCACTTCTCGTTCAATCGAGACATCGGTCGGTTCGACCCCTTCCGATACGATGACCGTCAGTTCAGTACCCGGGTCGACTGCTGTACCGGCAGTCGGAAGTTGACGAATGATTTGACCTTTAGGAACACTCGTCGAAAATTCGTCACGTCTCACAATCTTCAATTTGTTTTGCTCGGCATAGATGGACGCTTCATCGAACGTATACCCTGCCAGATTTGATAGTTCTACCTTGTTGCTTCCTGTCGAGACGACAAGCGTGACCGTCACTTCAGAAGGAACGACTTCCTCGCCCGGGTCGAGCGATTGCGAAATCACATCTCCGCTGTCGACCGTTTCCGAAGCTTCTGTTTTGATTTCAAGGTCACTGAACGCCAAATCTTTTAGCATACGTTCAGCTGCTGATTGGGACAGTCCCTCCACATTCGGCATTTCGACGGTTTCTTTCCCGGCCGAAACAACGATGGTCACCGTCGTGCCTCGTTTCGGTTTACGCCCTTCTTGCGGATTTTGTGAAATGACTTCACCTTCTTCTACGTCATCACTCGCCCGTTCTGTCACTTCGACGACAAATCCTGAGTCTTCGAGTTCTGATGTGGCATCGCCGATACTCATTCCGACGACATCGGGAACAACGGCACGCGACATCTCATCCGCGACTACGTAAGCCGTAATACTCCCACCGATTAGCAATATAACGAGTAAAATCCAAATCCACCATTTTCGTTTCTTCTTGACCGGTGGTGTTTCTTTTTCCTGCTCGTTCGAAGTAGGAGTCTGAGAAGCTTGCACAGGTGCTTCCGTTTTCTCATCAGGAATGACCGGTGCCATGACGAGTGTATGATCAAACTCTTCTTGGCTCGTCGGAAGACGTTTCGGCTCATTTGCCCGTTCACGGCTAAGTGAGGTCATACAATCTTTTTTAAAGGCAGCGACAGATGCGTGACGGGCACCAGGCGATTTCGCTAACGCTTGCATGACACAGTTTTCGAGCGCTTGTGGAATATTCGGATTCAAATCAATTGGTCGAATCGGGTCGTCCTGCAAATGTTGGAGTGCCACCGCAACAGGCGTCTCCCCAACAAAGGGAACGCGACCTGTCAACAATTCGTATAAAACGGCTCCGAGCGAGTAGATATCTGACTTTTCATCAGCGAATTTCCCACGTGCTTGCTCGGGTGAGAAGTAGTGTACAGAACCGAGCACCGACATCGTATGCGTCAACGTCGCATTCGACATCGCCACAGCGATTCCAAAATCGGTCACTTTCACGTTACCTTGTTGATCGATCATCATGTTTTGTGGTTTGATATCACGATGAATGATCCGGTTTGCGTGGGCATGATCAATTGCGTCACAAATCTGTCCCACAATGCGTAATGCCTCGTCGACAGATATGTATTCCTCTTGCAAATATTGTTTTAACGTTACACCATCGACATACTCCATGACGATGTAGTACAAATCCTCTTCATCACCGACGTCATAGATGGCGACGATATTGGGATGGTTCAGACTTGTAGCCGCATGGGCTTCACGCTCGAACCGGCGTATAAATTGTTCGTTATGTGAGAATTCAGATCGCAACACCTTGATGGCGACGGTTCGGTTTAAGATCTCGTCATGAGCCCGGTAGACATTGGCCATGCCTCCGCTGCCGATTTGTTGTTCGATCCGATAACGATCGTTGATTCGTTCTCCGCTTCGCATCGGATTCATCCTCTCTTTCTATCTGTGAATTGAACGAGGGCGACTGTAATATTGTCGCTCCCTCCCAATTGATTGGCTTCCGCAATGAGCTGTTCCGCTTTTTGTTCTGCAGATACAGCTTGTTGTAACACATGTTGAATTGCCCCATCGGTCATATGCGTCGTCAATCCATCCGTACAAATTAAAATTACATCAAACTCTGGGTCGGCGAGCACTTGTATGTCCGGTTCGACTTGTTCGCTTGAACCGATTGCCCGGGTGATGACATTTCGTTTTGGATGAATCCGCATCTCTTCTTCTGTGAGTTCACCGAGCTGTTTGAGCACGTTCACATAAGAATGATCTTCTGTAAGACGCTTTAATTCATTGGATTGAAGTGCATATACGCGACTATCTCCAATATGAACGATGATGACTGTTTCACCGTGCCAACAAATAGCGGCCACAGTCGTTCCCATCATGACAAGGTTTGACTGTTTCGCAAATTGCAACACTTGATCGTTCGCCAAATCAATGTGATGGCGGAACCATCGCTCAATCTCGACAGGAGTCGACGGGAGAGACGGGAAGGCCCGCCGAAACTCTTCAATCACGATTTGACTCGCGACCTCTCCCGCTGCATGTCCACCCATGCCGTCTGCAACGAGTGCGATTCCTGATAAGGCATCGCCTAAGATTAAAACTGCATCTTCATTTTGTGTGCGTACTTGTCCACGATCTGTTCGAAATGCTAATTCCATCTTTCTGATTACCTCGTTTCTTGTTCGCGCTCCTTCGCCCGAAGCTGTCCACAAGCGGCATCGATATCCGATCCTTGTTCGCGACGAATCGTCACGTTCACGTTGCGGTCTTTGAGCACTTTTTCGAAGGCAAAGATTTGAGCACGCGGTGTCCGTACATAGTCACGTTCGAGTACATGGTTGACGGGAATCAAGTTGACGTGACATTTGATTCCTTTTAAAAGATCTGCCAACAGATGGGCATATTCTTCCGTATCGTTGACACCACCGAAGAGTCCATATTCAAACGTAATCCGGCGACCGCTCTTCTCCGTGTAATAACGGACTGCGTCCATCAATTTGTCCAAGTCAAAGGCACGGTTGATCGGCATGAGCTTGGTGCGCAATTCAGTCGTTGGTGCGTGAAGCGAAATGGCGAAGTTGATTCGCATTCCTTCATCAGCAAACTTGTAAATCTTCGGAACGATCCCACTCGTTGATACCGTGATATGTCGTGCTCCGATGTTGAGTCCATTGTCATGGTTGACGGTGCGCAAGAAACGCATCAACTCATCATAGTTGTCGAACGGCTCACCGATCCCCATGACGACAATTGAGTCGACACGTTCGCCTGTGGCATCTAATGCGCGCTGTACGTCAAGAACTTGAGCCGTGATTTCTCCAGCCTCTAAGTTCCGTTTCAAGCCACCGAGTGTTGAGGCGCAGAACGTACATCCGATCCGACACCCAACCTGTGTTGTGACACAAATCGAGTTCCCGTATTCATGACGCATGAGAACCGTCTCAATTGAATAACCGTCCTGAAGTTCGAACAAGAATTTGATGGTACCGTCTTGTGACTCTTGCTTGACCAATTCTTTTAGCGTCGTCAATTGGAACGATGCTTCTAATTTGTCACGGAGAGCTTTTGGAACGTTCGTCATGTCGTCAAATGATGTAACCCGTTTGACGTACATCCAATCATATAATTGTTTCGCACGGAATGCCTTTTCTCCTGCTTCCATCACCCATGCTTCGAGTTCTGGGAACGTCAACGAATAAAGTGACGGTTTTGCGCCTAAGAGCGGATTTTTTTCTACTGCTTTTGGATTCATGTTTTATACCTCTTTCTTAAATGCGGCGATATAGAAGCCGTCGGTTCCAAATGTCGTCGGTAATAGTTTTAATTCAGCACGGTCCGGTGTCATGTTCGGACGAACAGATTGTGGGAGACGCCCCGTGAGCGTGTCGTCCCAGACCAGTCCTTTCGACAAAATGTAATCAGCCTGGGTCTCATTTTCAGACGGGTCGATTGTACATGTCGAGTAAACTAGCGTACCACCTGGCTTGAGCAGTGGCAATACGGCATCGATGATTTGTCTTTGGATGTTTGGTAGGTTTTCCAGCTGGGTTTTATCCTTCGTCCACTTAATATCTGGTTTTCGGCGAATGACGCCAAGGCCAGAACAAGGGACATCTAAAAGGATTCGGTCAAAGCTTTCTTTTTCAAACCGTTCACCTGCTAAACGAGCATCAAGGGCAAGTGCGGTCACTCCATTGATGTGTAGACGTTTGGCTTGTTGGTCGATTAATTTTGCTTTGTGCGGATGTAAGTCAAGAGCGGTGAGCGATCCACCTTCCATCCGTTCAGCCGTATGCATCGCCTTGCCACCTGGCGCAGCACATGCATCCAAAATAACATCGTCTTTTGACACGCCAAGCGCATCCGCGACGATCATGGAACTCTCATCCTGAATGGATAGGAGACCTTCCTCGATGAACGGGGTCGAATGGACGTTCCCTGATTCCACGACGAGTCCATCTGCCGACAGTTCCGAACGTGACGTCAACACACCAGCATCAGCCAATCGGTTCATCATCTCATCCACTGAAATGCGCTTCCGGTTGACTCGAATCGTGACAGGAGCAGGCTCATTGTTCAATTGACAAATCGCTTCTGCCGTTTCAACGCCATATAACTCAATCCAATCTGATACGAGCCATTCCGGATGACTATGCTCAATGGCGATTCGTTCCGCATCGGTCAAGCTACTAAAGTCCGGAAACCCTTCCCGAAGCACATTGCGTAACACGCCGTTTACGAATTTGCTCGTCCCGAGGTGATGCCCTCGTTTCTTCGCGATTTCGACGGCTTCATGTAAGACGGCCCGGTCAGGTACTTTATCTAAATAGAAGAGTTGGTAAACGCTCATCCGAAGAAGTGGAAGGACAAACTTGTCGAGCTTCTTCGGAGAACGGATTCGGTCTTTCAATATATAATCGAGCGTTCCTTTTCGGCTAAGCGTCCCATATACGAGTTCGGTATAGAGACCGACATCTTTTGGGGCAACTTTTTTTTGTTTCAATGTGTCATTGACGGCAATCGTCGAATACGCGCCGCCTTGTTCAATTTTCATCAGCGTATCAAGCGCTGCTTCACGTACGTTCATGAGTTCCTCCTAATCGGTCGCCACTCCGTAGCTTTTGTCCAGCGCCCCGCATAAAGGTTGCACCATCCATCCGTTTTTTGCCTGCGGGCTGTAAATCGGTCACCTTGATGGCAACATCGTTTCCGGTCGCCACGACAAATCCGTCATCTTCAAGGCGAATGACTTCTCCCGGCTGTCCCGTACCTGTCGTTTTCTCACCCATAAACAATTTCACACGTTCGCCCTCAAGCGTTGAATAGGCCGTCGGGAACGGATTCATTCCTCGAATATGGTTGTAGATAGACTCGCCATCCATTGTCCAATCAATCTGTTCACGCTCACGACTGATGTTCGGAGCAAACGTCACATCATGCTCGTCTTGAGGCACTGCCTCAATCCAACCTTCTAAAAACGCGGGAAGCGTCCGAATGAGCAAATCGCTTCCAGCTACAGCCAGCTTATCAAACAATGACCCGACCGTATCCGTTTCTTCAATCGGAACGATCGTATTGGCAATCATGTCACCTGCATCTAATTTGTCGACCATATACATGATGGTTACACCTGTCTCCGATTCTCCATCAAGGATGGCTTGATGGATCGGGGCACCTCCACGATATTTCGGAAGAAGGGAAGCATGGACATTGATGGCTCCGTGAGGCGGTGCCTCAAGTAAAGCAGTCGGTACGATTTGACCGTACGCTGCTGTCACAATCAGATCAGGCTTCAACTCTAAAATGTCTGCATAGTCTGTTCGAACTTTTTCAGGCTGCAACACGGGAATACCGTGACGAAGCGCACACTCTTTCACCGGTGTCGGCTTGAGTTCACGTTTACGTCCGACCGGTTTATCCGGTTGTGATACGACACCTACGACATTGTATCCTTCTTCAAGCAGTCGCTCAAGTACCGATACGGCAAATGTCGGTGTTCCCATGAAAACAATCCGCTTGTCTTTTCCAGGGTTTGGAACAGCGAGCTTGTCTGTGAACAAGACGCCATCCAAATGATCCATTTCATGTTGAATCGCACGGGCGAAAAAACCGCTCGCTTGAATCGTATGGGTGCGTCCTTTCAAGTCTTGGTTTTTCACAACGATTGACTCATGACGTTCGACAAATCCAAATTCACCTGGAATGCTTAAGCATCCCTCTAGTCCAACTTCTCGACCTGATGCTTCAATGATTTCCGGGTTAATCATGACGAGTGGTCCCGTCTCGTCGTCGGTATGGACGACTGCGAGTCGTTGATTCAAATTGACTTGCGGTGCCGCGACACCGACTCCATCATACTCATACATCGTATCAAACAAACGGTCGACCGTTTGACGTAATTTTTTATCAAATTTCGTCACCGGTTCGCATGTTACGCGTAAAATGTCATTTGGTACTTCTACTACTTTATACATGTCTCTCCACCTCACATGAATACGTATGGGTTCACATCGATACTCATTTGATATTCTTTCTTACTGATTGCTTTCGCTCTCGCTTGTTGTAATCGTGCTAGCTCTGCATAAAGCGATTCAGGTTGTTTCGTTTTAATGAACACTTGATAACGATAAGCGTTCTTTAATTTTGATAACGGTGCCGGCATCGGTCCGTTCAAACGGCTATTTTCCACTTGTGCGTGTAAAAAGTCAGATGCGAACAGTTCTGCCTCAGCCTTGGCGACGAGCGGGTTTTCCGCAGAGAACGTGACGAGCGTCAAAAACCAATACGGTGGATGGTTTCCGACTTGTCTGAGTCCCATCTCTTTGGCAAAGAACGTCTCATAATCATGTTCACTCGCTGTCTCAATCACATAATGGTCCGGGTTATACGTTTGAACGAACGCCTCACCCGGAAGTTTTCCGCGCCCGGCTCTTCCTGCTACTTGGGTGACGAGTTGGAAGGTCCGTTCGGTCGCCCGAAAATCAGGCATGCCGAGCGTCGCATCGGCTGCGAGCACCCCGACGAGAGTGACGTTCGGGAAATCGAGTCCTTTGGCGATCATCTGCGTACCAAGTAAGATGTCTGCCTCCCCTTCTTCAAAACGGCGCAACAACTGTTCATGCGACCCTTTCCGTGACGTCGTGTCCTGGTCCATTCGAATGATGCGAGCCTCCGGAATTCGGTTCAATAGTTCCGTTTCGATTTTCTGGGTACCTGATCCGAACTGTTTGATTTTCTTGCTATTACAGGATGGACACGTCGACGGCATACTGACCTCGTAACCACAATAGTGGCACTTCAACCGATCTCCATACTGATGATATGTCAAATTGACGGCACAATGCGGACATGTCATCCCTTCACCGCAGTCCCGGCACATGACGAACGTCGTGAACCCACGACGGTTCAATAAAATGACGCATTGCTCTTTTTTCTCGATCCGGTCGAGAATGCCTTGGAACAATTTCTCTGAGAACATCGTCGTATTGCCTTTGGCCAATTCACGGCGCATATCAATGATGTGAACGGGTGGCATCTCGCCACCGTATCGTTCTTTCAAATGCAGATAGCGATAGACGCCTTTCTGTGCCCGGGCATACGATTCGAGCGACGGAGTGGCACTGCCCAATACAACAGGACATCCATGATAGCGAGCCCGCCAAATAGCGACATCGCGCGCATGATAGCGCGGGTTCTCCTCTTGCTTATACGTCGTCTCGTGCTCTTCATCTAAGATAATCAGACCGAGTCGGTCGAGCGGGGCAAAGATAGCAGAACGGGCACCGACGACAACGTCGACTTCATTCCGTTTAATCTTACGCCACTCATCGTACTTTTCACCTTTAGACAAGGCGCTATGCAACACGGCGACCCGATTGCCGAAACGACGCTTGAAGCGCTTGACCATCATCGGTGTCAAACTGATCTCAGGGACAAGTAAGATGGCTTGTTTCCCTTCATCGATGACTTGTCCGATTGATTCTAAATAGACTTCGGTCTTCCCGCTCCCCGTCACGCCATGAACGAGCAACGTCTCACCGGCATCTGCCTCGTGAATGGCCAAGACTGCACTTGCCTGACTGTCGTTCAATTGAACGGATTCCTCGACCTGTTCGATTGTCGCGTACGGGTCACGATTCAATTCCACTTCGGTCAGTCGCACCGCTCCGATGTCTTCAAGCTTTTGAAGTTGAGGGCGAGTGAGACCAATTTGACGGAGTGCCGACCAATACATGCGTGGCGTCTCTTCTAGCTGTTGAATCGCTTCGAGTTGTTTTTTGGCACGCTTCGAAACGACGGTTGCATCAAGCAGTTCAACAACGATATCTGTTTTAAATGTCTTCTTTTCTTTCAGGACAGGTGCGAGGGTCAGTTCCCCTTTTTTAGCGAGTTCAAGAATGACCGATTGGACGTCTTTCGGATATTCCGATAAATGCGTCCCTAAACGAACCCCGTCAGGGACATGCCCCTCTTTAATTTCTTTATCGTAACTGACCTTGAGCGCTGCTGGTAGCATCGCAAGCAGGGCGGATGAACGAAAGCATAACGTCGTCTCTTTCACATGAATGGACAAGTCAAGTAACTCATCCGTAAGAGAAGATTCTTCATCTAGTAAAGCTTCGAGCGGCTTCAATCCATCCCTCGTCCCGTCCGACGTGCCGACGACGATTCCGAGCAGACGTCGTGAACCGAACGGGACCGAGACGCGCATTCCGGGTTCAATCAACGCCTCGAACTGTTCCGGCACTTCGTAATCAAATGGACGATCAATCGTAATTACCGGTGCATCAACGTGTACATGTGCAATCATCGGACCGCTTCCTTAAAATGTGTGAGCAGTTCGAACGCCAACGCCTTCTTCGATTGCTTTGGTAGACTAAGTGTCGTCCCGTCCGCACGGAACAAGACGACCTCATTGTCGTCTGCTCCAAATCCGACGTCACTTGATGACACATCGTTCGCGACGAGAAAATCGACGTTCTTTCGTTTCAACTTCGCAGCTGCATGCTCCTCGAGTCTCTCCGTTTCAGCTGCAAAACCGACCAACACTTGATGGGTCTTCTTCTCACCGAGTGATTTTAAAATGTCTGTCGTTTCTTCAAGTTCGATTGTGAGTGGACCATGCACTTTCTTATGCTTCTCTGCATGAACTGTTTTCGGACGATAATCCGCGACTGCCGCCGACTTCACGACGAGGTCTGAAGCCTCAAAGCGGCTCGTCACTTCGCGCAGCATCTCTTCACTTGACTTGACAGGAACCGCTGTCACGCCATCTGGGACCGGAACTTGGAGCGGGCCATGGACGAGCGTGACACGGGCACCCATGTCACGTGCCACTTCTGCTAGTGCGACGCCCATTTTTCCAGAAGAGTCATTTGATAAGTAACGGACGGGGTCAATACGTTCCACCGTCGGTCCAGCCGTAATCAACACGTCTTTTCCAAGATACAGTTTCGGGACGAACTGGCTTTCGATGATGCGTACTAAGTCTTCCGGTTCTGGTAGACGTCCCCCACCAATCCATCCACAAGCCAAGTTGCCGACACCCGGTTCAATCAACTGATAACCGTATGACTTTAATGTCTCAATATTTCGCTGCGTGGCAGGATGTTCGAGCATGTTCACGTTCATGGCCGGTGAGACGATGACTGGGCACTTTGCAGCAAGTATGGCCGTCGTAATGAAGTCGTCTGCAATCCCATTCGCTAATTTTGCGATCGTGTTCGCAGTTGCAGGAGCGACGACAATCAAGTCACTCGAGTCGACGACATCAATATGTGCGATTTTTGTCGGGTCATGCTCTTCGAACACGTCCGTGTAGACCGGGTTTCGACTGAGCGCCTGGAAGGTCGCCTGACCCACGAATTGTTCTGCCGACTTCGTCATCGCGACGCGAACATTCGCTCCGGCTTGAACCAATTTCGATGTGAGGGCACACGCCTTGTAGGCGGCAATTCCACCACTCACGCATAACAAAATAGTACGATCCTTCACCATTCCCAAACTCCCCCTTATAGACAATGAGACCCAAGTCGCAAACGACTTGGGTCACACTTCATCCGTTGTTTTTTTCGTTCACGATGATTGTAGTATCACCCGAAAATAGTTCTTCTAACGCTTGACCGACCGGCTTATATGATTTTGGCTCGGCGACTTTCGGTGCTTTTCCATCTTGAATCTGACGCGCCCGTTTCGCAGCGACCGTTACGATCGTGTATTTTGACGGGATAGTACGTTGTAAGGCATCAATCGAAGGGTATAACATTAAATGACCTCCATCATGGCTTTTTTATAGAGTGACGCAACACGTTCACGTTTACAATGCTCAGCTGTCACGATCGCTTTAATCCGATCGATGGCTTTGTCGACCTCGTCGTTCGTGACGACATAGTCGTAAGCGTCCATCAATTCGATTTCTTCACGCGCGACGAGAAGGCGTTGTTTAATAACTTCTTCTGACTCCGTGCCTCGTCCGATCAGACGATTGCGAAGTTCTTGAAGGCTTGGTGGTGCCAAGAATAAAAAGACGGCTTCTGGAAGAAGTTCTTTTACTTGGAACGCTCCTTGCACCTCGATTTCAAGAATGACATCTTGACCGCTTTCGAGCGTTTCACGCACCCACTCTACAGGCGTCCCGTAATAGTTACCGACAAACTCGGCATGTTCAAGCAGTTCTCTTTGTTCGATCATCCGTTCAAACTCTTCTCTTGATTTGAAGAAGTAATGCACTCCTTCAACTTCCCCTTCACGTGGCTTTCGCGTCGTCGCCGACACCGAATATTGAAGGTTATTGTCCTCTTCTTCGCGAAGAGCACGGCAAACGGTTCCTTTTCCGACACCGCTCGGTCCAGACAAAACGATTAATAATCCTCGTTCTTTAAAATTCACTGCAAGCCCTCCATCTTCTAACATCACATTTAATTATAATAGCAGTCAATCAATTGTCCCGGCAAGAAGAAGTTCGGATTTCCTACTCCATCGTACCATATTTTCTGTTTTTCTGATAACGTAGAGACAGAAAATGAACAAAGGTGATGAGATCATTGGCTTATGATGGATTAATGACATATCGTGTCGTACAAGAATTACAATCGCTCGTCGGAGGGCGAATCAACAAGGTACATCAACCGTATTCACTCGATTTGATGCTTCAAGTTCGTTCGAATCGTCAAAACGCGCAACTCTTGATATCAGCAAACGCGATGTATGCCCGTCTTCAGTTGACGGATACACCGATTAAAAACCCGCAAGAACCACCGATGTTTTGCATGATGCTCCGTAAACATGTGGAAGGTGGCTTCATCACGGCAATCGAACAAGTTGGCCGGGACCGTGTCATCGTCATTTCCGTTCGTTCTCGGAACGAGCTCGGCGATGAAGAGTCGAAGAAAGTATACATCGAATTGATGGGACGCCACTCGAACGTCGTCTTGACGACAGAGGAAGGCAAGATTTTAGATGCAATCAAGCATCTCCCACCTTCACAAAACACGTATCGAACCATCATGCCGGGGAGTGACTACCTCCTTCCGCCGGAACAACATAAATTCGATCCGTTATCTGATTTGACGGAAGGGTTAAAACGCATCGACTGGAATGCCGGCAAGCTCGATAAACAGATCGTCGCCACGTTCGCCGGCGTCAGTCCACAAATCGCACAGGAAGTCGTACATCTTGCAAAGATGCCTAACCGCGATTCCGTTCAACAGGCGTTCGAGAACGTCCTTCGTCAACTCGAAGGTCCTTATGTATTCCAACAGCTTGCGAATGGTAAAGAACGGTTCGCTCCGATTGTGTTGACAGCCGGGGACATCGAAACTGAAGAAATGTATGAGTCGAGTCAAGAAGTCCTCGACCGTTTCTACTATGAAAAAGCGAACCGAGACCGTGTCAGACAACAAGCACACGATGTCGAACGACTATTAAAATCAGAGCTTGAAAAAAATCTGCTGAAGCGACGCCGTCTTTTAGATGACTTGAAAGCGACGGAACGAGCGGATGAGTTACAAAAATACGGAGAGTTGTTGACGACATATTTGTTCCAACTCGAAAAAGGGATGCGAATCGCCGAAGTCGTGGATTATTATGACGAGAACGGTGCGACCATCTCCATTCCACTCGACCCACTCAAAACACCGAATGAGAATGCGCAGCAATACTATAAGAAATACAACAAACTGAAAGTCGCGAAAGTCGAAGTAAAGAAACAGCTTGAACTGAACGATGCGGAGATTGCGTACTTAGAAACACTCATCGCGCAACTCGACGTCGCATCACCATCGGATCTGCTCGAGATTCGGGAAGAACTCGCAGAAGAAGGATACATCCGTCAAAAGCGTCAAAAGAAAAAAGCAAACCCGAAGATTTCACTCGAAGCATACACCTCTTCAACGGGCACAGAATTCTTTGTCGGGAAGAATAATACACAAAACGACCATCTGACGTTCAAATTCGCACGCCGTGACGAGATTTGGTTACACGTCAAAGACATCCCAGGGTCTCACGTCATTATTCGTTCGACCGAACCGGATGAAACGACATTACTTGAAGCCGCATCAGTCGCCGCCTACTTCTCGAAGGCACGTGCGTCGAGCGGCGTCCCCGTCGATTACACACGCGCCCGCTTCGTGAAAAAACCGAGCGGTGCGAAACCCGGGTTCGTCATCTACACGGATCAACAGACCGTCTATGTGACCCCAGATGAACAATTGATGAAGTCATTGAAACAGTGATAAACGAAACCCGCCATGTTCTAAATTGGCATTTAAAAACTCAAAGTGACCTTGAACAGAGGAGCGTCTTCCTGACCAGGGATGATGCTCCTCTGTCCTTGCTTTGTCGCCCTCTCAGGTACGCCGCTTTCCTGGGGGCGGTCAGGGAGCCGCATCGCCTTCGGCTGCTGGGTCTCCCTTTGCCCGCTAATCCCCTAGGAGTCGGCGTGCCTTTTTGGTCGACGCTGTGCGTCCGAACCAATCCATATCATACTGACAGAAACTAAACATCTTGGAGGCGATTTCGATGATGCCCGACCTTCCGAACATGCCGCAGAGCGATCTGTCTGCCCAGCCGTGCACATGACGGCTCGGAAGGACTTCGGAAAGAGTCAGGTGGAGACTTACTTCTTCGACATCGAGCTATGTAAACAATGCCCGTTGCGCGAAGGGTGTTACAAGGACGGTGCCAAATCAAGATCCTACAGCGTGTCTATAAAGTCGCGGGAACATACCGATCAAATCGACTACGAGCAGACCGATGACTTCAAGGACCACCGCCGGAAACGATTCGCCATCGAGGCGAAGAACAGCCAGCTGAAAAACAAGCATGGTCTGTCGCGAAACAAGACGTCAGATCTGAAAGGCATGACTTTACAGAGCGCAATGAGCATCGTCGCTGTCAACTTGAGGCGAATCATCACCCTCAGGAAAGAAAAAGCAGGATAAGGGCTAGAAAAAAAGGACGATTGAACCGACACAAGTCGGTCCAATCGTCCTTTTTTCTGTTTACACTCAGATAGAGCGAAGGTTTTTCAGTGCCCTCATGGTTCATGGCGGGTTTTCATGTTTACGATGTGGGATCATGTTTAAACGCTTCGAGCTGTTCATGATAATCGAGCAAATGCCCGTGTAAAATTTCTGAAACGGATAAATCTTCGTGAGGTAGTTTGAAAAGTGAATAGGGTTTGTCACATGTATACAGAATATCGTGATGGTGCGCTAATAAATACAGAAACTCAGATTCGAACGCTTGACGCTCTTCCTCGCTCATCAATAGGAACGCTTCTTTATGTTCAGCCAAACTCTCTAACAATAGGACAAGCTTGTCTTCTAAATGAATCAATAAGCGATACTGCTTGATTGTCATATACTTCAATTTGACGTTCGTCACTTTCATATCCTCTTGGAGCATCATATGAAGCTCTTGATGGCCGAGAATGCGAGCTCGCGTATCTAACAGTTCTGCCGGAGAACCGACGAGTTCTCGCCAATGATGAAACAGATAAGAAGAAGTCTTTCGTACCTCGTTCAACAACCGGTCCTCATAACGAGGAGGCATGAACGCGTAATTGACACCGAGTGAGACGAACACACCGACCGCCGTCAATAACGAACGGGTCCACGCATAATGGAAGAAATCCGAAGTGGGACTTTCGAGCATCATGACGATAGCAAACGCCGCATACGTCGACATGTGGGTCTTATCGAACGTCGTGTTAAGTGTAAGCGAGACGATGACGGCCAACCCAATCGAGAGCGGATTGACACCGAACAAATAGACGATGAAAAGTCCACACATGAGACCGACGACCGTTCCGAATATACGACTGAAGACGATTTTTGAAGAACGCTTAACAGTCGGTTGCATCGCCACGACAGCTGCAATAGCGCCCATTCCCGAGTAAATCCCAAAAATGTACCATGAAATCGCGACGGTAATCGTGACGGCAATCCCTGTTTTTAACGTACGTAACCCGACTTTCGGGATGTATCGTTTTTCATTCATTTCAGTTCGACCTTTCCTGTTTCAGAAATCAGTTCAACAATCGGTCGATTCGATGTCGACAACTGATACACCCCTGGTTCAACTTCTTCGTAGCGATCACTACTCGAAACTTTACCTGCGGTGGTCACATTCACTTGACCGGTCGCATGTTTCGGCGTGTAGCTAAGCGTTCCGGCTTCTGTTTGAATCGTCATCGCTTGATTGACGACGACATCACTCACCGTCGCATGACGATAAGAACGAATATCCCCGGTCACGAGTCTCGCCGATTCAATCGTCGTGTCACTTTTTGACTCGATTCGTAGGCGGTCACTATCGATTTGCTTCAAGTTGACGGCATTGACGTTCATGACAATGGTCTTCGCGTTTAATCCTTGCCCGGTCACTTGTTCTGCATCGAGATGAATCGATGTCATCGAGCTAGGCAACGAGACACGGATTTTGTATCGCGATGGTTCGTCGCTTGCTCGGCTACCGAAATAGCTGAACCATCCATAACGCTCGACGATATAGATGGTATCTCCGACCGATTTGACTTTGATTCGACGTTCTTTCGAGTTCGTCTGCATCACTTCAATTTGAACTTTTTCATTTGGACTTCGTACAAATTCAACGTTCCCATGATGGGTTTCGAGTCGTAACTTTTTCATTTGATATCGGTCTTCATACTGGTCTCCTAGCGCTAACAAATGACTGAATACAAATAAATTCACGAAAAAGAGCGCTGGGATGATGGTCAAAACGAGACCGAAGGCGATTTTACGATGTTTGGGAATGGAACGGAATCGTGCCCCCCATGTTTTTTCTTTGCTTCTTGAATACGCCATATGCCTCTCCTTTTTAAATCACTTTCATTATTTTACCACGAAGTATGACATAAGCCGAATTGAAAAAGAATCCGCCCGAGGGTGGATTCTTAAGAGGTGACGAGATTGCTCCAAGCGCGAGGGTCTTGTTGCCACTCATGGAGTGACTCCAGTTCTGAACGTGTGAGAACGCCTGTCGTTTCTGCCACTTCAATTAATTCCGAGAACGTCGTCAACGATGTCGCCGAAAGATTTGCATCGGTTAGATTCTTCTGGAGAACCGGCAATCCGTACGAGAAGATGGCTTGAATACCAGTGACTTCACCACCTGCCGCACGAATCGCTTGGGCTGCATCGATACTCGACATACCCGTCGATAACAAATCTTCAATCACGAGCACACGTGCCCCGCTGTCGAGTTTCCCTTCGATTTGATTTCCTTTCCCATGCCCTTTCGCACTCGAACGGACATAAATGAACGGGAGACCGAGTCGGTCGGCGAGCAATGCCCCGTGAGGAATCCCTGCCGTGGCTGTCCCTGCAATCACATCGACTTCAGTCGGATTGACTGACTTCACCAATCCATCGACGATGACTTGACGCACTTCCGGATAACTGAGTGTGAGCCGATTATCGCAGTAGATGGGACTCTTCAAGCCGCTCGACCATGTATACGGCTCAGTCGGTGAAAGTGTGACGGCCTCAATCTGTAAAAGTGCCTCAGCGATTTGTTTCATATAGTTGTCCCCATTCCTTCATAAATTGGTCGTACATAGCCATCGGATCAGCTGCACGTGTAATCGGTCGGCCGACGACGATCGAGTGAACGCCCGCCAGTTTCGCGTCCCGCGGCGTCGCGATGCGTACTTGATCATCATCGGTTTCACCGAGTCGGATACCCGGCGTGACCGTCATGAACGTATCCCCGAGTTTCTGATGAATCGCTTTCGCTTCTTGAACGGATGCGACCACTCCGTCAAGTCCCGCCTGCTTCGCAAGTGTCGCTTGTCTGAGAACAGCTTGATCGAGTCGTCCGGCAATTCCGAGCTCTGTCTGCATCATTCGTTCATCTGTCGACGTCAACTGTGTGACCCCAATCAATCGAGTCGTATCAGTCGCTTGGCGTAACCCGTCTAACGCATAGCGCATCATCTTTTCTCCACCTAACGTGTGGACATTCGTCACAGCCACCCCGAGCTTTCCGATTTGTCGCATCGTTCGACGAGCCGTCTCCGGGATATCGTGTACTTTTACATCGAGAAAGACCGGGTAACCCTCGTCGACCAATTCTTCGACAAAGCGCTCACCTTCTCGGTAAAAGAGCTCCATCCCGACTTTAACAGCCGGTCGATTTGAAAATCGTTTTAACAATTGAAACGCTTCGTCCCGCGTTTCCACGTCAAGGGCGAGATACAAGTTGCGCATATGCCTTCCCCCTCACATCCAAAATATGTTCGATTCCGAGTGAATCGAGTCGTGCCGGCAATGCTTCGATGATTTCCTGACAGACGTATGGATTTTCAAAGTTTGCCGTCCCAACGGCAACGGCAGACGCTCCCGCATAAATAAACTCAAGCACATCGTCGACCGTTCGCACCCCGCCCATGGCGATAATTGGGATATCGACCGCTTGCGCGACTTCATACACCATTCGAATGGCCACCGGTTTGATGGCCGGACCGGATAACCCACCGATTCGGTTCGCCAAGATTGGTTGCCCGGTCTGAATATCAATCCGCATCCCGACGAGTGTGTTGATCATCGTCAATCCGTCCGCGCCGGCCGCTTCGACGGCTCGCGCCATGTCGGTGATCGACGTGACGTTCGGAGAAAGTTTGACATAGACCGGCTTACTCGAAGCCGCTTTGACGAGTCTCGTCAGTTCTGCCGCCATCACCGGATCCGTCCCGAACTGCATGCCCCCACATTTCACGTTCGGACATGAGATGTTCAATTCGATGGCTTTAATCGTCGGGTCGGCGCTGATTCGACGGGCGACTTCCACGTATTCATCTGGCGTCGAACCGGCAACGTTAGCAATGATTTCCGTGTCGAACGTCGAGAGGAATGGTAATTTTTCTTCGATGATTGCATCGACGCCTGGATTTTGAAGCCCGATTGCGTTCAGCATGCCCTGTGCCGTTTCGGCGACACGTGGGGTCGGATTACCGAATCTCGACTCCTCCGTCGCTGCCTTGATCATGATACCTCCTAAAATGGAGAGGTCATATAGTTTCGCAAATTCCTCTCCGAATCCGAAACATCCGGAAGCCGGAATAATCGGATTTTTTAAATGAAGACCTGGTAACTCGACATTCAATCTCATAACAGCACCTCTTCCGCATTGAATACCGGCCCATCGCTACATACTTTCACATAGCCCTCCGGCGCTTGACAGACACAGGCAAAACAAGCGCCAATGCCACAACCCATCCGATTTTCAATTGAGATGTAACGCTCCGGAATCGGTGAAGCAGCGACCGCCTTCAACATCGCTTCCGGCCCGCAGCTGAATAAGACGTCCGCCTCGATGCGTGCGAGTGGACCCGTGACGAAGCCAGACTCCCCGTGACTGCCGTCTACTGTCGTGATGATGGTCTCACCAAGTTCACGAAAGGCTTCTTCATAAAAGACACTTTCTTTTGAATCAAACCCAAGAATCGCAATCGTTTCAATCCCCATCTCATGAAGTCTGCGTCTGACATAGTATAGAGGTGGGACCCCAATTCCTCCTCCGACCAGAACGACCCGCTTTCCTTGTTGGGCAAGTGGGAAACCGTTCCCGAGCGGACCAAGGACGTCTAGCGTGTCCCCAATACGTTTCCCCGCCAGCTCAGTTGTCCCTTCCCCAATCACTTTGTATAAGAAGGTAACTTCGTTCCCCTCGACGTTCGCCACCGATAACGGTCGACGTAACAGACCGGACGTCTTGATGTGAAAGAACGTCCCAGGGGCGATCTCCACCCCAGGGCAACGTACTTTCATCTCCATCGTCGCTTTTGCGATTTGCCGGTTACTGACAATCGTCACGTCATGTCTCATACCATCACCCCGAACGTTGTGAATGCCGGGATGCTGACCGTTTGGAACGATAAGCTTTCAATGACTTGTAGTAGCGCTTCGACCGTATCGAGCGATGTGAGGCAGAGCGTACCTTGTTCGGCGGCTGTACGGCGAATCAAGAAGCCATCTTTCGTGACGAGTGCGTCGCGACTCGTCGTATTGATGATCAAGTCGACGTCTCCTCGCTCGATCACGCTGAGCATCGTCTCACCGTCTTCTTGAATCTTCCCGACTCGACGGACGCGCATCTGTTCCGCTTCGAGACGTTCAGCCGTCCCACTCGTTGCCATGAGTCGGAAACCGAGGCGGTCGAATCGTTTGGCTAAGGCAATCGCCTCATCCTTGTCGTGATCTGCAATCGTCATGAGCACGTTTCCTTTTAAGGCGATGTTCATCCCTGCTGCGACAAGACCTTTATAGAGCGCTTTTTCAAGTGTCCGATCTGTTGCCATGACTTCCCCTGTCGACTTCATCTCAGGTCCGAGCGATGGATCGACTTCTTTCAATTTCGCGAACGAGAAGACCGGGACTTTAACCGAAATGCTGTCCGACTCAGGATGGATGCCCGTTCCAAGACCGAGTTCTTTCAAGCTTGTTCCGAGAATCGTTTGTGTCGCAATCCGCGCGACCGGTAACCCTGTCACTTTCGAGATGAATGGAACCGTCCGGCTCGCACGCGGGTTCACCTCGATGACGTACAAATCATCTGCATAGACGAACTGGATATTGAGAAGCCCTTTAATGCGGAACGCCTTCGCCAACTTGATCGTATAATCGACGACTTTTTGCTTCAATTCATCACTGAGTCGTTGAGGCGGATAGACAGCAATCGAATCGCCCGAGTGTACACCTGCCCGTTCGATATGCTCCATGATGCCTGGGATATAGACGTCCGTCCCGTCACAGATGGCATCGACTTCAATCTCAATCCCCGTTAAATAGCGATCGATGAGGACCGGGCGATCTTTCGAAGCGATGACGGCGTTTCGCATGTAACGCTCGAGCTCCGACTGTTCATACACAATTTCCATCGCCCGTCCACCGAGCACGTACGATGGTCGGACGAGTACCGGATAGCCGAGTTCGTTCGCACATTCGACGGCCTCTTCCACGTTCGTTGCCGTCTTTCCTGGTGGTTGCGCCAATCGTTCAGCGGACAAGGTGGCCTCGAACGCCTTCCGGTCTTCGGCACGGTCGATATCTTCTAATGACGTTCCGAGAATTTTTACGCCGTTCGCTTCGAGCGATGCCGCTAAGTTGATGGCGGTCTGTCCACCGAATTGGACGATGACGCCGAGCGGGTTCTCGTTATCGATGACTTCTAACACATCTTCCGTCGTCAACGGCTCGAAGTATAAGCGATCGGAGATGGAGAAGTCCGTCGAGACCGTCTCTGGGTTATTGTTGATGATGATGGCTTCATATCCCGCATCTCGAATGGTTTGAATCGAGTGCACGGTCGCATAATCAAATTCGACACCTTGTCCGATTCGAATCGGACCCGACCCGAGGACGAGGATGGATTCACGGTCTGTCTTCACCGCTTCGTTCTCCACTTCATACGTCCCGTAGAAATACGGTGTCTCCGATGCGAATTCCGCCGCACACGTATCGACCATTTTATATACAGGTCGAATGTTCCATCCGTGACGTTGCGAACGAATTGTCTCAACGTCTGTCTCTAGGATTCGGGCGATGGCGACGTCACTGAATCCAAGTCGCTTCACGTCGAGCAAACGTTCTGACGTCAATGGCTCCGATGCTAGTTGTTGCTCGGCTTTCCAGATCCGGTTTAATTTCTGTAAGTAGAATCGATCGATTTTTGTCAGTTGATGTAGCGTTTCTACCGTGTACCCGCGACGTAGTGCCTCATAGATGATGAACATACGCTCGTCTGTCGGATGAATGAGTCCATGTTCGAGCTGTTCTGTGTCCAGCGCTTGAAGTTGTGGGGCATAAAGTTCTTCCATACCCAGTTCGAGCGAACGAACGGCTTTTAACAGGGCCTCTTCTAAATTCCGACCAATGGCCATGACCTCACCCGTTGCCTTCATTTGTGTGCCTAAGCGGCGATCCGCGGACTCAAACTTATCGAAGGCGAAGCGTGGGATTTTGGCGACGACGTAATCGAGCGCCGGTTCGAACGAGGCGTAGCTCGTCTCGGTGACCGGGTTTTTTAGTTCTGACAACTTGTAGCCGACAGCGACTTTCGCAGCAAGCTTGGCAATCGGATAGCCAGTCGCTTTTGATGCGAGCGCCGAACTTCGTGACACACGTGGATTCACTTCGATGACGTAATATGTGAAACTGTCCGGGTCGAGTGCGAATTGGATGTTACATCCTCCTTCAATCCCAAGTGCCCGAATGATATCGAGCGAGACGCTCCGTAACATTTGATAATCCCGATCCGACAACGTCTGCGTCGGTGCGAATACGATCGAGTCACCAGTGTGAACTCCGACCGGGTCAAAGTTTTCCATCGCACAGACGATGATGGCTTGGTCACTCGAGTCACGCATGACCTCGAACTCGACTTCTTTCATCCCGGCAATCGATTTCTCGAGCAAGACTTGCGTCACAGGACTTGCCTTCAATCCGGATTCAACGATTTGCTCGAACGATTCCCGGTCATGGGCAATCCCTCCACCGGTTCCCCCGAGCGTGTACGCAGGCCGGATGATGATCGGATACCCAATCCGTTCCGCAAATCCCCAAGCAGACTCGAGTGTATGGACAATCTCACTTTCAGGTACGCCGTGACCAAGTTCGAACATCAAGTTACGGAACTGTTCCCGGTCCTCCGCCTGAACGATCGCAGACAGTTTCGTCCCGAGTAGTTCCACGCCGCAATCTCGCAAGACGCCCCGTTTGTCGAGTTCAAAAGCCAAATTCAATCCCGTCTGACCGCCAAGCGTGGCAAGGAGGGCATCAGGACGTTCCTGACGAATGATTCGTTCGACGAATTCTGGTTCGAGCGGTTCGATATAGACACGGTCTGCCGTCGTCGGATCCGTCATGATGGTGGCCGGATTCGAGTTGACGAGGATGACTTCGTAGCCTTCTTCTTTCAAGGCAAGACATGCCTGTGTACCAGCATAATCAAACTCCGCTGCTTGTCCGATTACAATCGGTCCTGATCCGATTACGAGGATTTTCTGAATATCTGGTCGTTTTGGCATGTCAAATTCCTACTTTCTGTTTGTTTTCTTGTACGAGTTGCATGAATCGGTCAAATAAATCGTTGGCATCGAACGGTCCCGGTGCTGCCTCGGGATGATACTGTACCGAGAAAGTCGGATGATGGAGATGCCTTACCCCTTCAATCGTTCCGTCATTGACCGCACGATGTGTCACGATGAGCGGTGTATCGAGCAGTGACGTTTCCTCTACCGCATATCCATGGTTTTGAGAAGTGATGGTCACGGCACCTGTCTCAAGCTCGAGCACCGGATGATTCGCGCCACGATGTCCGAACGGAAGCTTGAATGTGTTCGCACCGTTTGCGAGGGCAATCAGCTGATGACCGAGACAAATCCCGAACATCGGTGTCGTCGGCATGAGTTGCTCGATGAGCGGCAATGCAGTCGGAACGTCTTTAGGGTCTCCCGGTCCATTTGACAACATGATGCCGTCCGGCTCGTACCGTAATACTTCTTCTGCCGTCACATCGTGCGGGAAGACGATGACTTCACAGTCGCGTTTCATCAACTCGCGCATGATTCCGAGTTTCGCGCCAAAGTCGATCAAGGCGATACGTGGTCCCGTTCCCGTACTCACATACGTCCGTTTCGTCGATACGCGTGCGACTTGGTCGTTCGGAGACAGTTCGTTAAAGCGAGACTGTACCTCGTCCCATGTCAATTCACCATCGACGAGGACACCTCGCATGACACCTTGCGCCCGTAAATGACGTGTCAACATTCGTGTATCGATATCCGAGAGTCCTGGAATGCCGAAGCGAGTGAGTGTTGCATCGAGTGTCGTCGTTGAACGGAAGTTCGATGGCGTATCGCATACTTCTTTTACGATCAACGCTTTCGCCACCGGAACTGTCGTTTCAAAATCCTCGCGATTGACACCATAGTTTCCGATCAACGGGTTCGTCAGGACAATCATTTGGTCGCAGTACGACGGATCCGATAAGATTTCTTGATATCCTGTCATCCCTGTCTGAAAGACGACTTCGCCCATCGTATCAGCGGGTGCCCCGAACCCTTTCCCGACAAATTTCATTCCATCCTCAAGCCATAACGTTCGTTTCATCAAATCGCCCCTTATATACAATTTCGCCACCGACCATCGTCATGACCGGCCATCCGACAAGTTGTTTCCCCGTAAAAGGTGTGTTCTTCCCTTTCGAATAGAACGTCGACGGTTCCACCACCCGCGTCGTTTCTGTATCAATCAGTACCAAATCGGCATCCGCCCCAACTTTCAGTTCCCCTCTTGATAATCCGAACACGTCGCTCGGGCGTTTCGTCATCCAGTCGAGCAATTGACGCTCTTCCATGATGCCTGCCTTCACGAACGTCGTGTAGAGAAGTGGAAGGGCCGTCTCGAAACCGGTAATCCCAAACGGAGCCCGCTCTATCCCTTGTGCCTTTTCTTCTGCTGTATGAGGAGCATGGTCCGTTGCAATCATGTCGATCGTTCCATCGAACAATCCTTCGAGAAGCGCCTGTCGATCGTCCTCGCTTCGGAGCGGCGGGTTCATCTTGAAGTTTGCATCGAGTCCTGGGATATCATCTTCACTCAAGACGAGGTGATGTGGCGTCACTTCAGCAGTCACACGGATGCCGGCACGCTTCGCATCCCGAATGACACGAACCGATTGGCGGGTTGAGACGTGACAGACGTGATAATGACAGCCCGTTTCTTCGGCAATCAACACGTCGCGAGCGATATGAATGCTCTCCGCAAGGCTCGGAATTCCTTGAATCCCATAGGCTTCACTGAATTTGCCTTCGTGGACCGATCCCGCCTTCAACGTATTGTCTTCACAGTGGGCGACGACCGCTTTGTTCAATCGTTTCGCTTCGCGCATCGCTTGTCGCATCATCGCCGCCGATTGGACACCGACCCCGTCATCTGTGAAGGCGAAGGCATCTGCGAGCGATTCCATGTCGACCTGTTCCTCACCGAGCTGTCGTTTCGTGATGGCCGCGTAAGGAAGGACTCGGACGACTGCATCTTGATCGATTTTTTGGAGGAGGACGTCCATCGTCTCGCGATTGTCCGGTACCGGTCTCGTGTTTGGCATCGAGCAGATGGTCGTGAATCCGCCTGCCGCAGCAGCCATCGTTCCCGTCTGAATCGTCTCTTTCGCCTCGCCTCCCGGTTCACGCAAGTGGACATGGACATCGACGAGTCCTGGTGTGAGCAGATAGCTTGATGCATCGATGATTTCTTGCCCCGCGCTCTCCCCTTTATAGTCGAGTGACTCGATTTTTCCGTCCTTCACTAGAATAGATGTCGTGCGTTTCGTTCCCTCGTCATACCATGTCGCGTTTTGAAGTATCATTGTTGTCCTCCTAATGCTCGATTTAAAATGCTCATGCGTGCATAGACGCCGTTCTTCATTTGCGGGAAGATGCGTGACCGCTCATGTTCGATTAGACTTCCGGCAATCTCTACATCCCGATTGACCGGAGCCGGGTGCATGATAATGGCGCCTTCTTTCATTCGCTCGACGCGTTCGACCGTCAAACCGAACTGTGTGTGATACTCCTCTTTCGAGAAGACGTCTCCCATGATATGACGCTCATGCTGTACACGAAGTAACATGATAACGTCACATTCACCTAAAATGTCATCGAGTTTTTTTCGCTCTAGTCCCATCGAATCGTCCCACCAAGAGATGGGGCTACAACCGACCACGTTTGCCCCAAGGCGCTTCAAGACACTCGCATTCGAGCGGGCGACCCGACTATGGACGAGGTCGCCACAGATGGCGACGTTCAACCCTTGGAACGTTCCGAACTCTTCATAGATCGTAACGAGATCGAGCAACGATTGGGATGGATGTTCCCCGCTCCCGTCCCCTCCGTTCAACACCGGGATATTTAGTTTCTCGACGAGTTCGTGATAATAGCCTGCTTCCGGATGTCGAATGACGAGCGCGTCCACACCGATGGCTTCGAGCGTTTTGCACGTATCGTAGAGCGTTTCGCCTTTTGTGACCGATGACGTCGTCACATCGAATGGAATCTCTTGCATGTTCAAATGGCGCTCGGCCATTTGAAACGAGTTTTTCGTGCGCGTCGAATTTTCAAAGAACAGGTTCGCTACCGTCTTCCCGTCAAATAATGGAGGCAGATCTCCTTGTTTGTAACGCAACGACTCTTCAATCATGCCCATGATCTCCTCAAGGGAAAGTGTGTCCAAACTGACGAAGTGTTTGACCGGTTTTACGTTTGTCTGCATCGTATTCATGTTCGTCTCCTCCTTTAGTTAGAGGCAAAGAGAAAAGGCGTCTCTTCACCGATGTGAAGGGACGCCTTTATCTGGGCAGGGTACACCCAAATAAACGAGCCTTCACTTTGCCGACCTCACGGGATCGAATTAAAAGTTACTTGCTTGTTTCGTTTCTTCAGTTGTGTTGATGTCGACCGCTGTTTCCTCTTCTTCTTTCGGCAAGATCGCGTTCAATAAAATACCGACGACTGTCGCGAGCGCCATCCCTTGTACCGGGAAGCTACCGATTTGAACCATCGCACCACCGAGCCCGATGACGAGGATGACCGACGAGATGATCAAGTTGCGTTTCTCTGCCAAGTCGACTTTGCTCTCTACCATCGTCCGTAACCCGTTTGACGCGATGACACCGAACAAGAGGATTGAGATTCCACCTTTGACCGGGTTCGGGATGGTCGAGATGAATGCTTCGATATGACCGAGGAATCCGAAGCTGATGGCCATGAGCGCCGCTCCAGCGATGACGTAGACACTATAAACTCGCGTGATGGCCATGACGCCGTTGTTCTCACCGTAAGTCGTACACGGTGGTCCACCGAGTGCGGAGGCGACCGCTTTTCCTACCCCGTCACCGAGTAGCGTGCGATGGAGACCCGGATCTTTCATCGTCTCTCGTCCGATGATTTTCGACGTGACCATCTGATCACCGATGTGCTCCGTCATTGTGACGAGGGCGACCGGTACGATCGCAAGGAGTGCACCGACTTGCCACATCGGCATGTAGTCGACGAACACCATCGTGAAGTCAGGGAGTTGGAACAAGCTCGCTTGTTGAATCGGTGAGTAATCGATGATTCCAAATGCTGCGGCAATCCCGTAGCCCCCGACGATTCCAAAAAGGATCGGAACCGCTCCCCAGACACCTTTTAGCTTTGTCATGGCGAGCATCGTGATTCCAAGCGTCAATAGAGCGATGATCATGAATGTTCCGTTGTACGCACCATCTTGATTCATCGACATGTCGATGGCGACCGGTGCGAGCGAGAGGCCGATGACCATGATGACCGGTCCAACGACGACTGGTGGAAGCAATCGGAGCAACCAGTTGACGCCCGTCTTATAGATGATCAAGGAGACGACACCGTATACCGAACCGGCAACGATTCCGCCGAAGAGTGCGGCTTCGACACCCCATTGCTGGCTGACCGCAATGATTGGGGCGATGTAGGCAAAACTAGAACCTAAGTATGTCGGGACTTTGAAGCGAGTAATCGCTAAGAATGAGAGCGTGGCCACTCCGGAAGCGACGAGGGCGACCGATGTATTTAATCCAGTCAAAATCGGGACTAAAATCGTCGCTCCGAACATGGCGAAGACGTGTTGAAGACTGAATAACAGCCATTGTGGAAAGTGAGCTGGACGCTCGTGGATGTGTAGAACAGGTTGTTTCATATTGAATTCTCCTTCCTGGCCTCTCGGGACCACCTTAAAGGTATGGGTTTAGTGCTGATGGATACTGACTTCATCCGCCGTATCGACTTCACTGAGTCGGACGACGACTTGCTCGGACTTGGACGTCGGCACGTTCTTTCCGATAAAATCTGGTCGAATCGGGAGTTCCCGATGGCCTCGGTCTATCAAGACAGCGAGTTGGATATAGTCCGGACGACCATGGTCGACAAGCGCGTCCATTGCGGCACGAACCGTGCGACCGGTATACAGAACGTCGTCGACGAGGACGACCGTCTTTCCGTTGATGTCATGCGGTAATTCCGTCGCTTTCACTTCTGGGTCAAGCGACTTCTTCGATAAGTCATCTCGGTAAAGCGTGATATCGAGATTACCGAGTGCGACCGGCTTGCCTTCAATCTCTTCGATTCGGCGTGCGAGTCGGTCAGCGAGCGTTTCGCCTCTCGTTTTGATCCCGACGAGTACGACATCATCGATTCCTTTGTTTCGTTCAATGATTTCATGAGCGATTCGCGTCAAGGCTCGACGGATGGCTGACTCATCTAAAATGACTGATTGTTTCACGTGATTCCTCCTTCCAAACTTCATAAAAAAAGAAGACTCCCTGATCCGGCTGGAAAGGGAGTCTTCATCAAAAACGGCATACGAATGCCGGGGTTGAATTGACGTAAATGTGACCGCGGTCACAATCCTTTCACAGCCTCTCTGGACTGGGTTTAAAGGTGTTATGCTTCCTAGACTATAAATCGGAACGTGACAGAAGTCAACGTGTTTTCTCGATTTTATCTAATTTTGCGAGTTCCGCTTTGAAGTCTTCTGGGAGTGGCGCCTCGAACTCCATCCATTCTTTCGTACGTGGATGATGGAATCCGAGTGTTGCCGCATGGAGCGCTTGACCGCCTAAATCAATCGTTCGGCGTGGACCGTATTTCGGGTCACCGGCGAGCGGATGACCGATATAACGCATATGCACACGGATTTGGTGTGTACGACCTGTCTCGAGTTTACACTCGACAAGCGTAAAGTCTTTGTAACGTTCGAGTAAACGAAAATGTGTGACGGCTTCTTTGGCGTTCCGGTCCGTCACGGTCATGCGCTGACGATCATTTGTATCACGCCCGATTGGTGCCTCGATTGTTCCAAGTTCATGGACAAGTTCGCCGTGGACGAGCGCGATATATTCCCGTTTGATTGTCTTGTCTTTCAATTGGCTCGCAAGCGACTCGTGTGCCAAATCATTTTTAGCGACCATGAGAAGACCTGTCGTGTCCTTATCAATCCGATGGACGATTCCTGGACGTTTGACCCCATTGATGCCCGATAGGTCATCGCAATGGAAAAGTAGCGCATTGACGAGCGTTCCTGATGTATGACCGGCTGCAGGGTGAACAACCATCCCACGAGCCTTATTGACGACGATGACGTCCTCATCCTCAAAGACGATTTCGAGCGGGATGTCTTCAGGCAACACTTCGAGCTCGACCGCTTCCGGCACGTTCACTTCCACTTCATCCCCCACTTGAAGCTTGTAGTTCGCCTTCACGGCACTACCATTGACGAGGAGGGCTCCCGTCTTGATCCATTCCTGTACTTGTGAGCGTGACCATTCACCACGGTCACTGACCCACTTATCAATCCTTGCCTTTTCATCGGCGACAAAAGTATACGTTTCCATTACGATTGTCCCCTTTCTTTGTGTAATTTTTCTTCAAATAAAATCCCAACGACCATCAAGATGACCCCAAACGTGAGTGCCATATCGGCCACGTTAAAAATTGGGAAGTTGTACCCGAACGGATACGTATCGACAAAATCGACGACTTCGCCACGAAACAGGCGATCGATAAAGTTCCCGATGGCACCGGCCAATAGTAGTCCGACACTGTATCCGAGAAGGTGATAACCTTTTACTTCTTTGTGCATGAAGTAGATCAGTCCTGCCACGACAAGCATTGTGATGACGAAGAAGAACACCATTTGTCCCTCTAACATTCCCCACGCTGCCCCTTTATTGCGATAAGACGTCCAATATAACAAATTCGGGATGACTTCAATCGATTGCCCGATGGTCATCGTCTGTACGACCATCCATTTCGTCAATTGGTCGAGAAAAATCAAGAGTATGGCCAATCCATAATAGCGTTTCATACGCGTCTCCTTTCAAGCCGTTAAGAAACCGGAGTGGGGACGCCACTCCGGTTCGTCTTAACCGATTACTGATGCACAGCGTGGGCAAAGCTCAGGATGCTCTTCGTTTTGTCCAAGCTCTGTCGAGTATGTCCAACAACGTGCACAAGCGGCTCCGTCGGCTTTCATGACTGTGATTTTCGTCGTCGCATAATCGACGTCTGCCGTCTCAGACCATTCCACTTGCGATACTTGAAGCAGTTGACTGACGTTGTCGATCGTCTTGAGCAACTCGGCAGTCTCTGCTTTCGGTGCGAGGATCAACTTCGCCTCAAGCGGTTTTCCGATCAATTTTTCTCCACGTGCAATCTCAATCGCTTTCAAGACATCGTCACGGAAGACGAGGAATTTCGACCACTTCTCAAGTAAAGCCGTTTCGTCTGTTGTGAGCGCGCTCACTTCTTCTAAATCCGTCAAGAAGATACTTGCTTCTGACTTCCCAGGAACCTCTTTCCACGCCTCATCGGCTGTATGTGGAAGGATTGGTGCCAATAGTTTCGTCAAGAGAACGACCGCATCGTACATGACTGTCTGAACAGCACGACGACGGAGATCGTCTTCACGTTCGATATACAGAATATCTTTTGTGAAGTCGAGGTAGAACGATGATAACTCGTTGACACAGAAGTTATGAACGAGATGATACACGGCCATAAAGTCAAATTCATCGTATGCTTTGACAACTTTTGTCTGTAATTGTTTGAGTTTCGTTGCCATGAAACGGTCTGCTTCCGGCATGTCGTCGAATGCGACACGCATCGATGGTTCGAACCCGTTCAAGTTCCCGAGCAAGAACCGGATCGTGTTACGCATCTTCCGGTAAACTTCTGATACTTGTTTGAAGTTGTCATGTGACGCACGAACGTCTGATTGGTAGTCAACCGATGCGACCCAAAGGCGTACGATTTCGGCACCGTATTGTTTTACGAGATCGTTCGGCGCGATTGTGTTACCGAGCGATTTCGACATCTTACGTCCATCGCCATCAAGGACAAAACCGTGGCTTAAGACGTTTCGGTATGGTGCTTTCCCAGTCGTCGCGACAGCTGTTGAGAGTGACGAGTTAAACCAGCCTCGATATTGGTCAGAACCTTCAAGGTAGAGGTCTGCCGGACGACGCAGGTTTTCGCGTTCCTCCAATACACCAGCGTGTGAAGAACCTGAATCGAACCAGACGTCCATGATGTCGAGTTCTTTACGGAACTCGCCATTCGGGCTGTTCGGATGTGTGAAGCCTTCAGGGAGAAGGTCTTTCGCTTCACGCTCATACCATACATTTGACCCGTGCTCGCGGAACAAGTTCGCAATGTGGTCAATCGTTTCGTTCGTGATGATTTCAGTACCATCTTCAGCGTAGAAGATTGGGATTGGAACACCCCAAGCACGTTGACGGCTGATGACCCAGTCTCCACGGTCACGGACCATGTTGTAAAGACGTGTCATCCCCCATTCAGGAACCCAGTTCACTTCTTCGATTTCACGAAGCATATCTTCACGGAAATCTTTGATCGATGCGAACCATTGTGGCGTCGCACGGAAGATGACCGGCTTTTTCGTACGCCAGTCATGCGGGTACGAGTGCTTGATGAACTTCAAGTTGAGCAAGTAGCCGTTCTCTTCAAGCTTCATCCCGATTTGTTTATTCGCATCTTCGTAGAAGAGACCCTCGAAACCAGGGGCTTCGTCTGTCATGTAGCCACGATCATCTACCGGGCAAAGGACGTCTAATCCGTAAGCCTGTCCGACACGATAGTCGTCTTCCCCGTGTCCAGGGGCCGTATGCACGAGTCCCGTCGCATCCGCAGTGACATGATCACCAAGGATGACGAGTGACGTCCGGTCATACAAAGGATGCTGTGCCGTCATATATTCAAAATCGCGACCCTTCCATGAACCGCTCACTGTATAGTCAGACCATCCAAGCGCTGCCGTCACTTCTTCAACGAGCGTTTCTGCGACGATATAGCCTTTCCCTTCATGCTCGATACGCGTGTACGTTAACTCATCACTCACCGCGATTCCAAGGTTGGCCGGGATTGTCCATGGCGTTGTCGTCCAGATGACGAAGTGATCATTTGACGTCAATGTATCTTTACCGTCCACGACACGGAATGCCACGTAAATAGCCGGTGATTTTTTATCGTAATATTCAATTTCAGCTTCCGCGAGTGCTGACTCCGAGGATGGTGACCAGTAGACCGGTTTCTTCCCTTTGTAGATGTATCCTTTCTCAGCCATCGACCCGAACAAGCGGATTTGCGCCGCCTCGTATTCAGGAAGGAGCGTGATGTATGGGTTCTCAAAGTCTGCGAGAAGACCGAGACGTTTAAATTGTTCGCGTTGCGAGTTCACTTGTTCCATCGCATATTCTGCACACTTTTCACGGAATTCAGCGACCGTCATTTCCTTACGGTTGACGCCAGCTTTTTGAAGGGCGTTCTCGATTGGAAGACCATGTGTATCCCAACCTGGAATCATTGGAGACTGATAGCCATTCATCCCTTTGAAACGCACGATGATGTCTTTTAATACTTTGTTCATCGCGTGTCCCATGTGGATGTCGCCGTTCGCATATGGAGGTCCATCATGTAAGATATATTGCGGTTTCCCCGCATTTTTTTCTTGTACCTTGTTGTAAAGGTCCATGTCTTCCCATTCTGTTTGCATCGCCGGTTCGCGTTTTGGTAAATTCCCACGCATTGCGAATTCTGTGTTTGGCATTAATAGCGTGTCTTTGTAGTTCATCGAAACTCCTCCATCAACATTTTTTAGAAAACAAAAAAACCAACCCATCCCTGATAGGGACGAGTTGGTTGACTCGCGGTACCACCCTACTAGTCTCACTCTCATGAGACCGCTCTCGGTAACCGATAACGAGGTCAGGCGGTCACGCTTACTATAGTTCAGCGCGACGACTCATAGGGGATACCGATTCGAGTCTTTCTCTTAGGCTCTCACCGTCCCTAAGTCGCTTCGTAGGTATGACTCGATCGACGCGTCCTACTCAACGTGTTGATCATTTATCCATGTTGTTCTTCATTCTGTGTGACTTCGTGGTCATTATACGCAAGTTCTGATCTATCGTCAAGAACCGTCTGCACAGGCGGCTCCCCGACAATCGTCTCCCACTCTGTGCTGTTTAAGAGCTCCATTTGGGCGTCGACGAGGACACGGAATCGTGTTCGATACAACTCGACTTTCTTGAGCATTTGGACGACTTCACGTTCAGCAAGTTGCTCTTTGCGCGCCGCTTCTTCTTCACGAGCGAACGCTTCACGTTCCGCTTGCTTCAAAATGAGACTCGCTTCTTTTTGAGCATTGTTCTTCACTTCTTCCGCTGCTTCCTGCGCCACGATAATCGACTTGTTCAACGTATCTTCCATCGAGGAGAAGTAGTCAATGCGGGCTTGCATATCGTTGACAAGTTCTTCATACCGTCGATTCTCACGAATCAATAGTTCAAACTCTTTAATGATTTGATCTAAAAATTCATTGACCTCATCGATGTCGTACCCACGAAAACGGGAAGAGAATTCTTTATTATGAATATCAATCGGTGTCAACGCCATTCGACTTTCCTCCTAAATTCAACGTATGGTGCCATACTGGATTTTAATTTTTTCACGTTTGGTCGATCCGAGAATCTCCATCAATTTGATACGACCATATCCACGGACGGATAAAAGATCATCCGGCTCAAGGATGAAGCTCGCGTCTTCAATGACTTTATGGTTCACTTTACAGTCGCCATGTTTGACGAGTGCCTGGGCTTTTTGCCGAGAAATATTAAGCACCTCGCTTGCGACCGTATCAAATCGTAACGAGGACACGATGCCAAAGCCTTCTACCCACTCCGTTTTTGGAACGATGAGAATATCTTCTTTCGCCACAGAGGAAATACGGACTTTTGCTTTTCCGACACGCTCGAGGTTCATTTCGATGAACCCGACCGCTTCTCGCGTCGTCGCAAATTGTACGATCTCCTCGTCAAGAACGACGTCACCGAACTTTTTGCGCTTCAGTCCAGCGTTCAGCAATGTCCCTGTCACTTGTCGATGCGTCAAGTCCACGAATTTTGTCGGATACTCGATTCGGCGGACCTCAATTTCGAAATCATCGGCATTCAGTTCATAATAATCCGGGGCCAAAATCAGTCGACGTCGTTCCGCCCCTTTAAATCCACCATCATCATGAATGACAAGTTGTTTCCCGACGAGCTGTTTGACGATTTGCTGTTCACGCGGATCTAAGAAATCCGTCAACTTCAGCACATAGCTATTCTCCACTTGCTGTACCCAGTCGAGCACTTGCTCCACGAACGCGCGTTCACTTGGTCGATAATGGTCATAGACGCTCATACGTCACCCAAAAATCGCAGCGATCCCAGATTGGGCCATACGTAACACGAACAACGCCACGATTGGGGAAATATCAAGCATGCCACCAATCGGTGGGATGATTCGACGAAACGGCGCCAAAAACGGTTCACACAAAAACGATAAGATTTGACCAAATTTAGATTCACGTGCGTTCGGGAACCATGATAATAAAATATAACCGATGAGGACCCAACTATAGATACCAAGTAAGTCGCTCAACGTGTTGCCTAAGGCAGGGATTACGTTTTCCATTCAGTTACCACCCTTTACTGTGAAGTTCATCCTCCGAAATCAAGTTTGAAATTGAACCCGTCAATTCGACGTTGTTCGGAGTACACAGAATCGTGTTATGTCCAATCGAAGTCATCGATCCCTCAAGGGCATATACGACACCTGAGAGGAAGTTGACGACTTGACGCGATTGCTCTTTTGACATGCGCTGAAGGTTGACGATGACAGCACGGTTTTCTTTCAGATGATCGCTGATGTCTTGCGCTTCAGCGAACACACGTGGCTCAGCCAATACGACTTTCGAACGGTCTTTCTTTTTTGTATTGAGCGCTACGAGATTATTTGCTGATTTTGGGCGATCATCCTGTCTGACGACCGATGTTTCAGTCGTAGAAGGAGCGGCTGCATTTGCAACTGCGTACTCTTCTTCCTCATATGTGCTGTTCGGATCTTCCTCGAGTCCAAAGAAATCTTTCATTTTGTTTTTGATTGACATAACGGATTCCTCCTTAAGATATATTATTGCACAAGTACGGTACCAATACGAACAAACGATGCGCCTTCTTCAATCGCGATTGGATAATCGTTTGACATCCCCATCGACAGTTCCGTGCAAGGTGCGTGTTCATACGCCTTTGCCTTCACTTCATCACGTAAATGACGGAGACGGCGGAACGTTTCACGAAGGATGGACTCATCTTCAGTGAATGGTGCCATCGTCATTAGTCCGATGATTCGAATATGAGGATACTGTTTACAGTTCTCGATGAAGGGCGCGACTTCCTCTATTTCCAGACCATGTTTTGAATCTTCTCCTGATGTGTTCACTTGAACGAAACAATCAATCATTCGGTCCGCACGCTTGTCAATCTCTGCTGCGAGAGACAAACGGTCGAGCGAATGGATTGCTGCGACGTGATCAATGATTTGTCTCACTTTTCGCGTCTGTAACGTACCGATAAAATGAAATCTCGCATCCTTCGGCATCCCTTCAACTTTCTCGAGTAAAGAATCCGGACGGTTTTCTCCAAAGTCACGAATCCCTTCTTCGTAGAGAGCATTGGCCACATCGACACCGACCGATTTCGTGACGGCAATCAAAGTAGGGTCCACATCTTGAACGTGTGATGAAATGATGGATTGAACTTCCTTTACATTATCTGAAATACTCACAATTTCCGCTCCTTGACGATGACTGCTGCAAACCGACGTTTCATTTCTCCATCTCGATAGGAGAAATACGGGGCATCTGCGCCAGTCGTTAAATTCGATTGCATGACTAGTGTGTCATGTTCTTTTGCCAATACTTCATTGACGGTTTGGAGGGACAAAAGGGCGTGGTCCCCTGACTCGTTTCGCACGGCCTGTTCATATGCAACGGGTGAGACTTCCCGGACGGCCTGTAGGACGCGACCATCGACCTCATAGTCATCTCCCGAGATGGATGGACCGACGAGCATGTCCACATCGGTCGCCTCGATTCCTTGCTCCGCAAACGTTTCGAGCATGGACTGTACAATGTTTCCGACCGTACCTTTCCACCCGGCATGGGCAATCCCAATGACTCCGTGCTCTTTCGCACAGAAGAAGAGAGGTACGCAGTCGGCAAAGACGAGTGCTAATGGTAACGCGTCCTCCATCGTGAGCAATCCATCCGTTTGAGGAATCGCCTCATCATACTGGAACGCTCCTTTACCTTTATCAGACGAATCGACGACTTGAACCGTTGTTCCGTGCACTTGATCGGCCCACACGGAATCGCCTAGCGAGAGTCCTGATTGTTCAAAGAACTGTCGACGATTTTCGACGACTCGGTTGACTTCATCCCCCACGTGTAATCCGACGTTACCAGCGTTATGTCCGTTCGTTCGCGTCGTCACATAAGCATGATAGCGATTCGTTTCGGTTTCCCAAGTATGTAACAGTTGCATCGGTCTCTCCTTTTAGAAAAAGGGATGCCGAATACCGGCACCCCAAGTTGTTTAGTTACGGCGTTGTCTCACAAACGCAGGGATGTTGATCGTCTCATCTGGGACGTCTCCCCCATAAACAGGACGATGGAAGTTCCCTTCGTCTTGTTGAGCCGTTTCATTTGCTTTTGGTTGGGGTTCCTTGTTCTCAACCTCAGGCTGTTTTTTCGGTTGCTGAAGGAATGGGTTCGCCCCTTGCGCTTCTTCAGCGAATTCAGTTGCAATCACGGTGACGATGATCTCGTCGTTCAAGTTTTCGTTGATGACCGAACCGAAGATTAAGTTCACTTCTTCATCAGCTGCACTTTGAACGATTTGAGCCGCCTCTGTTACTTCAAACAAGCTGAGGCTAAGTCCACCCGTGATGTTCATCAAGACACCTTTCGCTCCTTCGATTGATGATTCGAGAAGAGGTGACGAAATGGCTTTCTTCGCAGCTTCAACGGCACGGTTTTCACCTGTAGCGACACCGACACCCATGAGGGCAGAACCTTTCTCCGTCATGATCGTCTTCACATCTGCAAAGTCAAGGTTAATGAGACCTGGAATCGCAATCAAGTCTGTAATCCCTTGAACACCTTGGCGAAGTACGTTATCCGCTTCACGGAACGCCTCAATCATCGGTGTGTTGCGTTCCACGATTTCAAGAAGCTTATCGTTTGGAATCACGATGAGCGTATCTACTTTTTCCTTGAACGCTTGAATTCCGTGTTGCGCATGTTGCATACGCTTGCGACCTTCAAACATGAACGGTTTTGTGACGACACCGACTGTGAGTGCGCCGATTTCTTTTGAAATTTCTGCAATCACTGGAGCAGCACCTGTCCCGGTTCCACCACCCATACCAGCAGTGACGAAGACCATGTCTGCTCCATCAAGTGCTTCAATCAACTGTTCGCGACTTTCTTCGGCTGCTTTTTTACCGATATCAGGGTTGGCCCCTGCACCGAGTCCACGTGTCAATTTTGCACCAAGTTGAAGTTTCACATCGGCTTTCGACATGTTCAACGCTTGTGCATCCGTGTTGACAGCGATGAACTCGACTCCTTGTACCCCATGTTCAATCATGCGGTTAACGGCGTTTGACCCGCCGCCACCGACTCCAATTACTTTAATTTTTGCTACGGCGTCAATCGCCTCATCAAAGTACATCATTCAGGTATCCCCCTACGTATTTTCCAAGTTGTATTCAACATCAGCTTAAACGCCAAATAATTTTTCCATCAAACGACTAAACCCTTTTTTCGATTCCTGATCGGTCTCGTATTCGTTCTCTCCTACATGAATATCGGTCGCTTCTTGCTTCGTGTGAAGTGTTTCCTGACGAACTTCCGGTTTTTCAAGTTGAGATTTCGAAACGTGATGATCGCTCATCAACACATATTTCAATACGCCAACGGCTGTCGCGTACTTCGGATGTCTGACACCAATCGACGAAGGTTGGTACAATCTCGTCTTTTGGCCCATAATCCGAGTCGCCAATTCCTGAATACCAGGCAGAGCGGCTGCTCCACCGCAAAGTAAGTATCCGCCATTTAGCATCGGAACACCTACTTTTTGAACCTTATTCAACATAAGGGTAAACATTTCCTCTATTCTTGCTTCTAAAACGTAGCTAATTTCTGATTGTGGTTCGAACGCCACTTCCCCATTGATATTCGTATAGGAGAAACCTTCTGTCCCGTCGGCCATTTCTTCAAGAGCGAGACCGTATTCTTCTTTCGCAACTTTGGCGTCTTGATAATTACAATTGAGCTTATACACCAAATCTCTCGTCATATGGTCCCCACCGACCGGGAGGATATATGAATAGACGAGGTCTCCCCGATAAAATACGGAAACCGTCGTTTTTTCATGTCCGACATCGACAAGGCCGATTCCTAAATCGATTTCATCTACAGAAGCCGCGCTCATGCCGAGTGCAAGATTTCCTAAAATAAATCCTTCGAGTTGTAATCCGGCCCGTTCGATCGAACGACGAATACTATGTAAAATGGTCTTCGATCCGGTTACCATTTTCCCGTGCATCTCAAGTCGATAGCCTAACATGCCACGCGGATCAACGACACCTGTTTGTTGATCGACCGTGAATGAAGATGGAATCACGTCGATGACACTCATCTCATCCGGTAAGCGCATCACTTGTGCCGAGTTGATCACTTCCATCACGTCTGCGTCCGTAATTTCCTGGTCTTCCCGCTTCACAGATGCGATTCCATGACATGGGGCAATTTGGATATGTTCCCCTTCGATGGCAACGTATACAGATCGAATTTGATCGCCTAATGATGTTTCGGCATGTTCAACGGCCTGTTTGATCGCTTGAACTGTCTTATCGATGTCTACGACGGCGCCACGTTTTACACCCGCAGACGGTGCACACCCTTCTGCCAAAATATTAAGCGTTCCGCCGAGCAATTCACCGACGACGAGCTTAATCTCTGACGTTCCAATATCTAATGCGGCTACATAACCATTCGCTTCCAAAAGGGAAACACCTCCGCTCTATAATTTTCCTGTCCCAATTGCCTGACACATAAACAGATATCCAATAAAATTGTTGGTTTCGACAAGATATCTCACGTCTAAGTTTACAACAAATAAGATAGTGAGAAAAGGTAGAATCCTACAATTTAAGCGGTTTCGCGTTATCAATTCGTTTACAAACGACAAAAAAACAGCCCTTAACTGTCTAAGGACTGTAATATAACTGATTATTCATTCGTTTTCTTGTATGGAACGAAGTAAAACCCGCCATCCATGACGACTGTCCCGCGCTCGCCTTTCGGGATATTTTCATAGATTTCTCCGTATTTCGAGACGGTCTCACTTAACTTCAATGTCGGAGTTAGCAATGTATTTCCATCATTCATGAAAATCTCGTATCGCGTCGGTTCTCCTTTTTTCTTTGACAACGTCACTTCTGACATACGAGCCCGAGTCGCATCATCCACACGCTCGAGTTCACTCGCAATCTTTTTAAGTTCTTCTTCAGAATTAAATTCCCTAAGGAGGGGACCGTCCTTTAACTTTTGAGGGTCAGTAATGGTACCGGTCGGATGAAGCGAGCCGTCTGCTAAGACGACCACATCTCCCTTGTCTGCCCTCGCGTAGGCAATCATCTTTTCTTCTGTCACGTTGATTTGAACGTTGTTGTACCAAGAGCGATCGATCTCTACCTGTTTGACACCAGGCAGCTGTTCCATCTGCTCACTCATCTTTTTTGGGGACAGACTAATAAACTTTGTCGTCGTGTCGAGTTCCACATCTTGAAACACGTACGACTTTTCTAACCAGAAAAGACCGGATACGTTCACTTCTTTGACGTTCGACATCGAGGTTTGCATATAAACTACGAGTAAGATTAGAATCCCAAATAAGGAGAGTACAGAAAACATCCGACGGTTCGCTTTTTTTCGCCGTTGTTTCTTCATATATGGAATACGGTCTTCAAGACTACGTACCGTTTGTTGGCTAGGTTCCATCGGATTCTACTCCTTTATCGAATGACTTCTTCTGCTAAATCAGCTAAAGCATCTGCCGCATGAGGGAATCCAAGTGCACGGGATGCTTTCGCCATCTCTTCTTGATGTTCAAGGACTTCACGAATCGCTTGTACAAGCGTCCCTCCTGTCAATTCATCTTCTTTCACAAGTAATGCTGCCCCGTTCTCGACAAGAGCAGATGCATTTTTCGTTTGATGATCCGCGGTCACGTAAGGACTCGGGATCAACACACTTGGAAGTCCGAGTGCCGTCAATTCTGAAATCGTTGATGCCCCGGCTCGTGAGATGACGAGTGACGTACAGGCGAGTAAAGACGGCATATCGTATACATATGGATGAATATGAACGTTATCAGAAGATGGCGCCTGCTTCGACACCGCATCGTAATGCACTTTCCCGGTGACGTATAGTACATTGATCGGCAATTCCGAAAGTGTCGGGATTGCTTCCACGACCGCTCGGTTGATCGCCTCTGCGCCTCGGCTTCCTCCGTATATCAATATGATTGGACGCTCATCTAACTTGTATTGTGCTCTCACCGAAGCCTCATCGACTTCTGTTTGTAGCACTTCACTGCCACGCGGGTTCCCGATTAATCGAACGTTCGCACCTGGGAAATGGACATCTGAACCTTTGAACGAGAGAGCGACTCGATCGGCTTTCTTCGATAGGAATTTGTTCGTTAATCCCGGAATGCTGTTTTGTTCGTGAAGAATCGTTGGAATTCCGAGTTGTTGTGCTGTATAAACGACTGGTCCGGATACGAAACCACCCGTCCCGATGACGACATCCGGTTTAAAGGCAGCCATATCTTTTTTTAAAGAACGTACGGCTTTTAAGAACCAATAGGCCGTCTTCAGATTTTCGAGTGAAAGGGAACGTTTAAGACCAGCGATTTGAATCGACTTGAACGGAACCCCTGCTCGCGGAACGAGATCGGCTTCTAATCCATTCTCCGTCCCGATGTATTGTACCTGTAAATCCGAGTGACGTTTCTGTAGCGTTTCAATCAGTGCGAGTGCCGGATAAATATGACCACCGGTACCACCACCAGATATCATAATCTTCATCGGTTCGCCTCCTCATATAAACGGACGAGTTTTACGAACTGCTCGCCTCGTTCTTCAAACGTTTTAAATTGATCCCAGCTAGCACAAGCAGGGGAAAGTAAGATGACGTCTCCCTCATCTGATTGTTCAAATGCAAGAGGAACAGCTTCTTCTAATGTACTGACCGTAAACGATGGAATCTGTTGGGACTCGCCGAGCGCTTTAAATCGTTCAGCCGTCTCACCGAAAGCGATGACCGTTTTCACGTTTGATAAGGCTGGAATAAGGGCAGATAAATCCGCACCACGTTCGAGACCACCGCAGAGCCATACGATCGGGGCATCAAACCCACATAGAGCCGCTTCTGCTGCCACGTTGTTCGTTGCTTTCGAGTCGTTATAGACAGAGCGACCAAGCACAGTGCCAAGGCTTTCTGTCCGATGCGCGACTCCACCAAAATTTCGTAACACACGTTCGATATGGGCACGCGGAATGTGGAACGGTTCAATCAGAAGTAACGCGGCCAATACATTTTCCACGTTATGGGCTCCACCTAAAGCCAGTTCGTTTACCTGGATGATTTTTTCACCGCGAACCGTGACCCACCCATCGACGACCGAGGCGTCGCCATCGTCAAAGCTGAATGTGCTCGGATGAATCTGCTCCGGTACACGTTTCATCACTTCTGAATCGGTACGTTTCACAACGAGTTGATCGTCATTCGTCATTTGACGGAACAAGTTTCCTTTTGCATCCGCATATGACTTGAAGTCCCCGTGATAATCCAGATGAGCTTCCGATAGATTGAGTAAAGCAGCGGAACGTGGATGGAACGATTCGATCCCCATCAATTGAAAGCTTGATAACTCGATGACAATCAAATCGCCCGCATTGGCTTTTGTCGCGACCTCGATCGCAGGGAATCCAATGTTCCCTGCAAGATGCACCGGTCGTTCACCACCTTTGAGTAGCTCATGAACTAGTGTCGTTGTCGTCGTTTTTCCATTTGACCCTGTGATGGCGACAAAGTCTGCCTCTGTTGCGCGATAAGCGAGCTCCACTTCTGTATAGATCGGAATCTCTCGTGACATCGCTTCTTGGAGCAACGGAATATGATAAGGAATTCCTGGATTCTTGACAATCAAGTCCGCCTCATTCAACAAACCGATTGGATGTTCATTAAAGACAGAACGAATCCCGAGTGCTTGAATTTTCTCTTGTTCCTCTTGAGGCGGAATGTTTCCCGTATTGATGGTTACATCCGCTCCTGCATGATGCAGATAAGTCGCTGCAGCAATACCGCTCTTCGCGGCGCCGAGGACGAGAATTTTTTTACCGTGCCATTGCTTTTCCATCTGTCTCACCCTTTTACATGAGTAGTAATGATAAACCTGCCGTAATTAAACTGATCCCACCGAACGTGAGCACGATGCGCCACTCTGACCAACCGACCATTTCAAAATGGTGATGGATCGGACTCATCTTAAAGAGACGCTTGCCTGTCGTTTTGAACGAGATGACTTGTAATATAACGCTCAACGTCTCAATGACGAAGATGATGCCGACAAAGACGAGGAGTAACTCGAGCTTCAGCATGAGTGCGAGTCCGGCAACGGCCCCTCCTAATGCGAGTGACCCCGTGTCCCCCATAAAGATTTTTGCTGGGTATTTATTGAACACGAGGAATCCAATCAAAGCACCCACGACAGCAAAGGCGAACCAGGCGATTCCGAGTTCATCTTGTGCATGGGCATAGATTCCAAAGAACGTGAACGTCGGGATGGCTGAGAACGAAACAAGTCCGTCTAACCCATCCGTCAAGTTAACGGCGTTTGAGAACCCGACGAGCCAGAAGATGACAATGGCGATATAGAACCACCCTGTATCAAACGAAATCGATGTGAATGGGATGGAGATTGACGTATCGAGTTCTCCTCCGAGTGATAAAAACCATGCAAACAATACCGATACTACGATTTGACCGATCAACTTCTGAAGAGATGTCAATCCAAGGTTTCGCTTGTTGACGACTTTAATATAGTCATCTAAGAAACCGATGACACCGAATGCCATCGTAACGAATAGAAGGGTTCCAAAACCAGCGACCGCTTCTCCGAAGATGACGGATACGATGAAGCCGACGAGAATCGCAAGCAAGATCACGATCCCACCCATCGTCGGTGTGCCCGATTTCTTCTGGTGCCAACCTGGACCTTCGTCCCGAATCTCCTGTCCAAATTTCAACTGACGTAATGCCGGGATAGCTCGTGGCATGACGATTAAGACACTTAATAATGAACTGATTAATACGATTAAACTAATTAACATGATGCTACCTCACTACTCTATTTATTGAACGAGGCGCTCAAGCGCCAGTCCTCGAGATGCCTTTAACAATACCACAGTATCCGGTCGCTGATAACGATGAAGGAGTTCCTTCGCTTCCTCCACAGTAGCTACCGCTTTGACGTTGACACGTGAATCTTGAATCCCATCGGCAATCCATTTTGCTTTTTCCCCGACTAGGATGCAGTCCGTCACCGGGAACGTTACGACTTCACCTACTTGTTCGTGTTGTGCTTGTTCATCCATTCCTAACTCATACATATCGCCAAGAACGAGCACACGATGTGAGAATCCTTCGAGTGATTTGACCGTTTCAATTGCTGCAATCATCGACGTTGGACTTGCGTTGTAGGCATCGTTAATGAGATGGGCATCACCGAACATCTGTTTTTCCATCCGCATCGATGTCAACTTGATTCGGTCTAGTCCACGTTGAATCATCGCATGATCAAGACCGAGCGCTAATCCACATGCAATCGCATAGGCCGCATTTCGAATCTGATGGGCACCGAGTACTTTTAATTCATATAAATCACCGTTGTATTTAAAAATCGATGCGTCAAACGACGTTTCAATCACTTCGATTTTCCCGTCAGCCGTCTCATCATACCCGACACGATAGCCTTGCCCGGCTAAAAGTGGTTCATCCGCATCGACGATGAGTCGACCGTCCGCTTTGAGTCCAGCTTTGATTTCTAGTTTCGCTTTGGCAATTCCCGAACGCCCACCGACTTGTTCACCATGGGACTCCCCGATATTCGTCACAAATGCCACGTCCGGTTTGGCAAGTTTGGATAGCGCTTCGATTTGACCGAATCCATTCATCCCCATCTCGAGTACGGCCACTTCTGTATCCCGTGGCATTCGGAGGACGGTCAACGGTAAGCCGACGTCCGAGTTGAAGTTCCCAGCCGTCTTATGCGTCTTAAATTTTCCTTCAAGTACGACTGCGATCATATCTTTCGTGGACGTTTTTCCATTCGATCCCGTAATGGCGACGACAAGTGGCTTGATTTCCTCTAAATAACGGGCCGCCGCCGTTTGCAGTGCCTCGACCGTCGATTTGACAGGAATGACAACAAGGTTGTCTGGTTGAGGACGCCCTTCTTCCCAGAACGTGACAATCGCACCTTTTTCGACTGCCGACTCGATGTAGTCATGACCGTCGACTCGCGCCCCAACGATTGGGACGAAGAGACCCGCTTCATTTTCATCTCTCGAATCTGTGGCGACACGTTCAACGAGGCGTTCGTCACGTACATCCATCCCAAACCAAGATGCTAATTTCTGAACTGTCAATTGTTCCATACAAACTTCCTCCTCTTACATAGGAAAAGAGAGCCGCAGCCCTCTTCATCTCGTGCGTTAATTCGACGGTGTCTTCAATTTCACTTTTAATGAAGCACCCGTTTTGACCGGTTTTCCTTTGCCAATCGATTGTGATGTGACAAATCCGGTACCATCGATTTCTAAATTCAATTGATATAGCGTCGCTAAACGTTTCACGTCACGTAACGACCAGCCTTTTAATGTAGGCATCGTAAACGAATCACTCGTCTTTAGCAACAATCGTTCACCGACGACATACGATTGACCTTTCACAGGACTTTGAGCCGTCACTTCGTCCCCATCGCCTAAGACAATCGGATTAAACGATTGATCTTTCGACTCTTTCACGACCTCTTCCCGGTTTTTACCAAGATACGATGCAGTCGTTTTCGTCGAAGCCTCGACTGCTTTTTCTTGTTTCTCCGGCTCGACACTACGGTAACGTAAGGCAACGTCCATCACGTCTTTAAAGAGAGGAGCCATGATACGTGGTCCTGTCGTCGACGAGTCACTGTTCGGTCTGTCGACTGCGATATACATGACAAGTTCCGGGTCGTCTTCCGGAGCCATCCCGACGAACGAGTGGATATACTGTCCACTTAAATATTTTCCGTTCTCGGCGATTTGCGCCGTACCAGTCTTCCCGACGACGCGGTAATTATCTAACGCATATAATTGACCGGTCCCGACGTCGCTATTGACGACACCGTCCAGTGCTTCACGCGTTTTTTTGGCAGTCTCTGCAGTGATCGGTTGACCGACTTCTTTCGGATTGGTCGTCCGAATCGTCTCACCCGTCTCACTATTGACGATTTTCTTGATGACGTGAGGCTGCTTCATCGTTCCATCTGTCGCGATGGCCGATGTCGCCTGTAAGATTTGCATCGGAGTCACCGCTGTCGATTGCCCCCATGCGGTGATCAAGACGTTCATCGGGCTCTCAAAGTCGAATTGACTATTGACCTCTCCAGGCAAATCGATTCCTGTCCGCTGATCAAACTTGAAGGCTTTGAAATAATCTTCATATCGACTGAGACCGAGACGTTCGTTCGCTAATATCGAGAATGCGACGTTTGACGAATGCCAAACGCCTTCTACCATAGGAATGGTACCCCATCCGGTAATGTTGTAATCATTGAACACCGTCTTGCCGTATTTATATGAACCCGATTCATACATCTCATTCGGATTGAATACGCCCTCGTTGATTGCTGCGGCGAGCGTAAAGATCTTCATCGTCGATCCTGGTTCAAATCGGGACGATACGGAGAAGTTACTATACGATGAAATCTCACGCGTATTCGGATCAAACGACGGACGGTCCGACAAAGCGATAATTTCACCCGTCTTCGGATCCATGATGATGGCCGTCGCGTGCTGTGGTTCATACTCCTCGTATAATTCACTCATCTTCGTCTCAAGCAATTGCTGAATCCGATGATCGATTGTCAATTGGACATCTGCCCCATCTTCCGGCTCGATTTTCAACTGTTCATCGCTTGACACGAGTTCGCGACCAGCCAAGTCTTTCTCGAACCGATACAGACCATACGATTCACTTAAAATATCGTTCAGTGACTTTTCAATCCCTAGTTCCCCGACAAGCTCGATGCGACCGTTCTGGTCAATCTTCTGTGCATACCCAATCACCGAGGAAGCAAATACTTTGTTCGGGTAATAGCGCTTCGGCTCCTCGACAAATGTGATGCCGGGAAGGTCAAACGCCTCGATTTCTTCTTTTTGTTCCACGGTTAAGTCACGCCCGGGAACACCGAACTCGATTTGTCCGAGGTCGGCGTTTTGTTTGAGCCGTTTCAATAAATCTGCTTCTGTCATAGGAAGCACGGTCGACAATTGCTTCGCCGCTTCGGCGAATTCATCGGGCATGAGTGTCTTTTCTTTGACCCGCTCCCCACCGAGTTTCAACACGGCAACGAGCCGGTAGGACGGGATGTTGATGGCAATCGGTTGACCGAACCGATCATATACCTCGCCTCGTTCTGCCTCTAACGTACTGACCGCCTTCCAACGCTGTTCTTCCGCAAACGCCAACATGTTCTCGCCTTTGTACGTATGCGTCACGGATAAGTATAGAAACCATCCGACAAAAAATAAAAAGAGTGGGGTGAAGCAGACAATCGCTACCCACGCCACTCTTTTTTTACTCTGTTTTAAAGAATTCATCAATCAATCACCTTGACATTCTTCTCATTGAATTTCATTCCGAGTTTCTCGGCAATCGCATAAATTCTTTCGGGCGAGCTTAATTGGGCGATTTCATACTTCAGTTCTTCGTTTTCTTTGGCAACTCCATCGATTTGCTGATTGAGGGCCGCTGTGTCACGCATAATGTTATACGCTTCGTTATGCTTCGACACCGTGATGCCACCGAACATGACCACTGAACCAATCATGACTGGATACAGGATCGATTCGAACAAGGTCAACGTGCGTCGTTTTGGAGCTGGTATTGGTCGTTCTTGCGGAATCGGATTTCGATTCGGTGAAACTTGAGGCTGCAACGCCTTACGGGCAGCTTCTGGCATCAGGTATCCCTCCTACAATCCAAATTATTTTTGTTTTTCAGCCACTCTTAGTTTGGCTGAGCGTGAACGTCGATTATCCTCGAGTTCGCCTTCACTCGCTACAATCGGTTTGCGCGTGATCAGCTTGAGCTCAGGTTCAAATTCTTTTGGAATAACCGGCAACCCTGGTGGTAATGGTGGATGCTGGCTCCGTTCTTTAAACACTTGTTTACAAATCCGGTCTTCTAAAGAATGGAACGTGATGACACAGATGCGTCCGTTCAATGCGAGGAGATCGATCGCATCTTGAACAGCACGGTCGAATACATTCAATTCATCATTGACAGCGATTCGAATCGCTTGGAACGTCCGCTTCGCCGGATGACCGCCTTTTCTTCGTGCTGGTGCAGGAATCGCTTCTTTAATCAAGTCGACTAGCTCGAACGTCGTCTCAATTGGTTTATCGGCACGGGCTTGCTCAATCTTTCGTGCGATTTGTTTCGAAAACTTTTCCTCCCCGTATGTAAAGAAAATACGAGCAAGTTCCCCAAACGACCATTCATTCACAACGTGATATGCTGAAAACTCCCGTGACCGGTCCATTCTCATATCGAGTGGTGCATCATAGTTGTAGCTGAATCCTCGTTCCGCCTCATCAAGTTGAGGTGAAGAAACGCCTAAGTCGAATAGGACGCCGTCCACTTTTGTCACACCGCGTTGAGTAAGTTCTTCTTTCAAGTGAACGAAGTTGCTCTTTATAAACGTCACACGGCCTTCATAAGGAGCCAATCGCTCTTTCGCATGCGCGAGTGCGACGTCATCTTGGTCGAACGCATATAGTTGACCCGTCGTTAGACGTTTCGCGATCTCTTCACTATGCCCCGCTCCACCTAACGTACAATCGACATATACCCCATCTGGTTTGATGTTCAATCCCTCGATGGACTCCATTTTTAAAACCGTTTCATGCTCAAACATTCAAAAAACCCTCTCAACCTACATATTTCAACTGTTTTATTACACTTACTTTATCATAAAAATGTCAAGGTCCGTATAGGTTTTTAGCGAAAAGAGGAAACAAAAAGGTAACAACAAAAAAAAGCTCTCGACAGGTGTCAAGAGCTCTTCAATCATCAATTAGACTCGGAACAAACATCGTTCAGAATCAGACTGTTCATAAGCGAGTTTCAATCGACGAAAAACGTCTAATCCATGACGATTCAACATGGGAACCATCGATAATATGCGCTCTTGCGGTGCGTCCATCGGGAACAATCGAGTCGACAGGTGAATTCGGCGTGCGTTCAATCGATATTGTTCTCGTTTTGACTCGGCACGCATCTCATCGGCCAACCGTTCAAGAACATGTCTCGACTTCAATTCGAAACGTCTTCCCTGCTTGCGTGCTTCCTGACAGATCGCTTCCGTGAGCGCCCGATACGCATACAACTTCTCCTCAAACGCTTCATCATCAAACGCATGGTCCGGGAGAGGCTGTGTCATATATTCTTCTAACGTCACACCTTCTTGACGAAGCTTCTTCTCATCGTTTCTTGACACGATTACAGCACCAAGTCGTGGCATCAGGAGCGGCATCTTCCATCCCAATGTGTGGAATAATGGTCGAAGTTGTAACCAATAGGCGATTTCACCAGGACCCGCAACGTATCCAAGCGTCGGGAACAAGTAGTCCTGCATGAGCGGCCTTGAGATCACGTTGTTAGAAAAACGTTCTGGGTGCGCCTCAATCTCCGCAATCAGTTCCGCTTCTGTGAAGCGATGTCCACGCTTCGTCGTATAGACGCCATCACTTTTCGTGAGGAGTTCCCGCGTGCCGTCATGATAAAACAAATGTGCGGCCTCTTTGTTCAATTCAACCGACGGCATCCCTTCTTCATAAGCATGTGCGAGCGCTTCGTGGAGCGCATCATGACGTTCGATAAGGCGGCGGAACATTGGTCGCTCAAGGGCGCGTACATCTTGTGCATGGGGGTCAAACAACAAGAAGTCGGTTCCGACGAATCGACGCATCATCCCACCGAAAAATTGAGCGAACGAATGGCTCGATTGAATGAGATCAATCAATTCATGATACAACCGCGATGTGTGCGGCGTCTCCGTCTCATTTAATAGGAGACGTTGCGCCATTTGAACAAGATCGAGCTTCACCCGTTCAAACTCCAAGTCCCCTACCGATGCTTTTCCTGCCAATGGCAACGATGACAACGTGTCTTTTTTCAAATTTCGAGAAAACGGTTGTGTTGTGAAGACGTGGTTGATTTCCGCAAAGTCATGATCTTCCGTCGCCATCCAGAAAATCGGGAGAACCGGCTTCCCTAATGTAACTTCGGCCTGCTTCGCCCGCTTGATTACCGCCAACAATTTGTAAACGGCAAATAGTGGCCCCCCATATACACCAACCTGTTGTCCTGTCACCATGACATATGCTTCTCGCTGTTCGAGCAACTCAAGGTTCGCTGATAGCTCGTCCGATAGTTCCCCGAACTGTCGTTGCTGTTCTTTTAAAATTCGGACAAGGTCATGCAGATGTTCATAGGAACGATTTGTAATTTCCTCAACACGTTTTTCGACATCATCCATACCTTGATAATCAAGCCAGCGCTCATAGCCTCGATCAATTTGAATCATTGGAGACGATGGGGCATATTGGGCGTCAAATGCTTCTACCTTCACGTATAACAACTTCCTTTCAATCAATCAACGGATCATTTCTCTGGCTACGCCAATTGCGAATAAAACCGCATGTGTTGGGACGAGTAACAAGAAGAGCAACCGCCATCCGTGGACGAACATCTTCGTGAACAACACTTCCTCATAGCGAATCCGTTGCCAGATTGCATGAATCGGAAAGATGGCACAACAGGCAGCAAGGAGTAATAGAAACACTTCCGTCCCGACGATTGCCTCTAGTAACACTCCACATGCATAAAACCAAAGGACGACCCCGGTGTCACATGCGAGTTTGAATGCGTTAATTGATTTCGGCATAATTTTTCTAAGTATCATATACACCATAAACCATAAGATGAGTGGAAATGAAACAATATACACTAGCACGATGCGCTCGCTCCTTGAATCAGTTTATGTAGAAGGGGAATTACGGTGATTGAAACTTGCATTTTTTCCGCTTTTTCAATCACTGGTTTCAAGATCGCGTCGACTTCCGTCGTTCTGCCTTCTTCGAGATCTCGAAGCATCGAGGAGCGATTGTTCGCCGTATGTTCGATAATCGAATCGATATAGGCGTAGGGAACATCATGTTTGAACAACGGTAGCAACTCATCGTAAATGGACTGTGCGATTTCACGATACGGTGCAGTCGCAAGCGCTCCGTTAGGGACACGACATAAGGCTGTGATTGGATTAATAATGGCGTTCGCGAACAACTTTTCGATTATAACCTGTTCAATGTCTTCTTCCCACGTAATATGTAGCGGACTGTCAGCAAATCGTATCGGATCAAGATTGGTCATACTCCCGATTCGAATTCGTCCGAGCCCACGATGCTCAATCACATCACCGTGCTTCGTCACACCATGCTCAATTACGCCTACATGAAATCCACGACGCTTCGCATAATCGAGGTGTGCGATTCCATTCGAACAAATAAAAACAGGCACCCTCCCCGAAAGCCGTGCCGTCGCCTCCTCGACTTGGTGAGCTTTCGTCGTCACAAAGAAAACGTCCTGTTCCGTTTCTTCTAGCACCTGACTAGACCGGAACGAAACGCGCGCTGTCCCCTCTGTCACTCCGGTCCTCGTAATCAAAATTTCACTAGCTGTCGCACTTCTTCCGTAGATCGTCACCTCATAATCATCCGCGAGCACGGAAGCCATCAGCAATCCAACCGCTCCGTTCCCGATGATGCCAATCCGTTTGATGGAGTTCATCGTCGACCTCCTCCTAAAAGAACTTTTTTCGCACAAAAAGTTTACCACAACTTTTCATCATGACCCAAAAATCGCAAACAAAAAAGGAGTGACCTGAAATCAGGTCACTCCTTCAAGCATTATTTGCTTGTTACTTCTTTACCGTTGTAATGTCCGCAAGATTTGCAAACACGGTGTGAAAGTTTCATTTCGCCACAGTTCGGGCACTCGTTCATACCAGGTACGTTGAGTTTGAAGTGAGTACGACGAAGACGTTTGCGAGTTTTCGACGTTCTACGGAATGGTACTGCCATCGTTGTCCACCTCCTTGAAAAGTTAACCTTCCTCGTTCTCTTTTTTCGAGAACAGGTCGGCCAGTCCCGCGAATCGCGGGTCAATTTTTGGTTGGGCTTCCGGCTGTTCGTCAGTGAGCGTCCAGCCTTCTCCTTCAACCTGAGTTTTGTCTGTTTCGTTCCCGTAAACTTGCATCGGGACGTCTAACATGATGAGCTCTTTTACAATCGGCACAAGACTGATTGTATTTCCTTCTGGCAAATTCACGTCATCGAATTGCTCCGTATAACGCCCATTCTCCAAAAAGAAAGGCTCGAGCGATTCAATATCGAATTCATAAGTGACATCTTCTAACGTTCGCGCATCTGGCAACGTCAGGTCACCTTGAATCTTCAGATTGAATGTAACTTGATTAGATGTGAACGATGCATCCCCGTGCACATGCACCGGGCGAATCGAACGGATATCCGGATGGAGCTGAGTCAGCTCTGGTAGTTCTACCATCTCGTCGATCGTAAAACCGTCACCCTGGTTTCGGAGCTTAAGTAGCTGTGCAATAGACCATTTCATCCGAATCACCTCAATTGCAACAATATGAATTATAGATAGGCCAACTTGTTTTGTCAATGTTTTTTCTTTACACTAAAATCAGTTGACGACGGCGCTTTGCCAAAGCGTACTTACTCATCTTACACCAATCCATACGACAATGCAAAGGAGTAAATCATGCAAAAGACGGCCATTATTGCAGAGTACAATCCGTTTCATAACGGACACTTTTATCAAGCGCAAACTGCACGGCAAGAAACTGGGGCAGATGTCATGATTGCCATCATGAGTGCCCAGTTCACACAACGGGGTGAACCTGCTTCATTTGACAAGTGGAAACGGGCTAAGGCCGCCGTGGAGAGTGGGGCCATCGACCTGGTCATCGAGCTACCGACCCAATACGGGGTCCAGCGTGCCGATCGGTTTGCGAAAGCCTCCGTCTCGATTGCAGAACAGCTCCGTTGCCAGACGCTATCGTTCGGAAGCGAGAGTGGCGATGTAGATGCCATCCTCCATGCAGCCCAATCAAATGTAGAAGAGTCCCTTCTTTATAAAACAGCACTTCGCCAAGCGTTGCAGGATGGTCATTCTCCGGCACAGGCGTCTAGTCGTGCCTTTCAAACGGTGTATCCGACATTCGATTTGACGCGTCCGAATAACATCTTGGCCTATCATTATGCCAAAGCAACCACATCACTTCAACTCCATACAGTCAAACGTCTCGGTGCGGACTATCACGATCCATCAGTGATGGATATCATGTCAGCGACAGGCATTCGGGCCCATTATTTAGAGACAGGTAACGTTCGTGCCGTACCATCTTCAACGGAAGCGATGTTCCAAACGCAAGCGATGACTCACTGGGAACTGTATTGGCCCGCCCTTCAATATAAATTAAGGACCCTCCCCCTCACTACGCTGACCGAGTTCGTCGGGATTGATTCGTCTCTTGCCCCACGGCTTAAACAATCAGGTCTCGAACGATCGTTTGAACGCGCGCTTGCTGTCGTGTCGACACGCCGCTACACGCGCACTGCCATTCAGCGGGCGTTCGTCTCCGTTCTCCTGCATTGGTTAAAGGAGGAGGCACCGACACGTTTTGATGATATCCCTTACGTGAGGCCGCTCGCTTTTAATGAAATCGGTCGACGCGCATTACGGGATGTGAAAGAAGACGTCCCACTCCTCAGTAAATTCGATGCACGGCTCGATTTCGAGGCCCGGGTCACCGAAGCGTATCGACTCCCGCTTCAGAACGAGGCATTGATCGAGCATCGGCAACGTCCTCAGTTCATCTCTCCTAAATAACGAATCGCATCTTCGACCGTCTTCACAGGGACAACTTGAATGTCACTGTCGAGACGGTCGCGTGATTCCATCGCTTCGTCATAATTTGAACCGGCTGGCACAAAAAAGACTTCCGCCTCTTCTTCGTCCACGGCGACAATTTTTTGCCAGGCGCCCCCTATCGGTCCAACATTTCCTTCTTCATCGACGGTACCTGTCCCAGCAATTTTTTTCCCTTTCGCCAAATCACCCGGTGTCAATTGATCATAGATTTCAAGAGTAAACATGAGACCGGCAGACGGTCCGCCGACATTCGTCAGTTCGACATTCACTTCAGGGTCCGCTGTGATCTTTTGAACGGGAAGCGGTTCATAAATCCCGATTCCGACCCGATTCCCACTTTGGTCAATCGGTTGAATGAGCGTCTTGACGACACGCTCTTCCCCGTCCCGCTCAATCGTCAACTTCACTTCATCCCCTGCTTCAAATTCAGCCACGCGGTTCAAGAAGTCCCCTCGTGTCGCAAAAGACATCCCATCGATCGCCGTGATGACATCACCAGGCTTCAAGACGTTTGCCGCAAGCGTTCCGGGGATCGGAGCCGATACGTAAATTCCTTCAAAATCGACGATGACGTCTCTACCGGCCAATTTGTAGGCATATTGAATCGCCGCTTGTTGAGAGGAGTCCATTAATAATTGTTGACGACGGTCGTAATCCGCCTCGCTCTCTCCATCGTATAAATAACGACTAGATAAATTGGCTTCCGTAAATGGTGTGACCCAACTTTCCACTAGCCAAAACGGAGTCGCTCTTCGTTGCGAGATAGTCACCATCATCAGTTCCCCTTCATCCTTCTCGCCCCCTTCGACAGTCAGGAACTCTTCAATTGAAGTCGCTGCACCAGGTGATGAGATGTAGTAAGGAAGTGGAACGAATAAGAAGAGGAGCACGGTTGCGAGCAACCCGAGTCCGATTTTTAATGATTTCATTGTTCAGAGCCCACTTGATATTTTTTACGTAATGCCACTTCAACCTGCGTTGGGACGAGTTCACTGACCGATGCACCGTATTTCGCCACTTCTTTGACGATCGACGAGCTAAGGAACGAGTATTGACTGTTCGTCATCATGAACAAGGTTTCCACGTTCTCATTCAACTTCTTATTGATTGAAGCGATTTGAAGCTCGTACTCAAAATCAGAAACTGCACGGAGTCCGCGTACGATCGTCGCTGCTTCACGTTCTGCAGCATATTCGACAAGAAGTCCGCCAAACGCATCAGCTGTCACGTTCGGCAGATGTGTCGTCACATCACGGATCAACTCTAACCGTTCATCCACATCAAACAAAGGTGCCTTACTCGAGTTTTCCAACACGGCGACAATGACTTCGTCAAAGATGGCCGCCGCTCGCTCAATAATATCTAAGTGTCCATTCGTAATCGGGTCAAAGCTACCCGGGCAAATCGCAATGCGTTTCATCGTGTCACTCCTCCGACGCGTACTCATAAAAACTGATGGTGATGACATCTGAGTATCGCTGTTCTTTAATTCGTTCTAAACGTCCTACACGATCCGGTAACGTCACACCACTCCCGTGTTCGCAGACGATGACGCCAATGTCTAGTAACAAGTTCGCCTCATCAATCCTCTGTAGGAACATCACGTGTTCCTCTGCGTGATACGGAGGATCCATAAAAATGAGTTTAAATGCTTCGTCTTGTCCTGCAAGCTGTTCAAGTACAGCCTTTGCGTCTTGACGATATACTTTTCCCTTTGCTTCATAATGGGTCGCTCGCAAGTTTTCTTGAATCGTTTGTACGGCTTTCGGTTGACGATCGACAAAGATGGCTTCGTCACACCCTCTCGACAACGCCTCAATCCCGAGCCCCCCACTGCCCGCATAGAGGTCTAACGCTTTTCCTCCTGAAAAATAAGGTCCGATGATATTAAATAATGATTCTTTCATTTTATCTGTCGTCGGTCGCGTCGCCGACCCAGGTACCGCCTTTAATCGGGTCCCTTTTCGTTCTCCAGATATGACACGCATGTCTTTCCCTCCAGCAGAAAAGATGAAGGTGATTCCACCTTCATCTTTTGGTTTATTTCGATTTTGTCTCGTACGTCTCAGAAATGAATGGACGTTCGCTTCGAACGACCGCTTCCACGAACGGCAATGACTTCACTTGTTCGAGTACGGCTTCATGGCCGTCGAGGTCTGTATAAAGAAACGCATATTTCTCTCGTTTTGAGACAAAGTACAGATTCGCATAACGTCTGAGTGCTTTCACTTGTTTCAAGGAATTCACGTATACGACGAAACCAATCCGTTCATTCAACTTAGACGGCGCATCCACAACTTCCGCCTCCTCCACAACTGCCCCCACCGGAACATCCACCTTGGTCGAAGAATGGATTGCCGGTCGGAACTTTAATTTGAGGAGAGACTGAGTGAGCCAACAGTTCACTCACTTCCCCTAATAACTTGTCTAGATTACGTTCCGCTTTTTTGAACGCAGCGATTTCCGGTTGAACGTCGAGACGACGTTTGATGAGATGCATCTCTTTTTTGATGCGATCGTGATCCGGATGGTGTTTTCCGAAACGTTGGACATATTCGTAGTCCTCTTTCATCTTCAAAAACTCACGCTCAATCTCCTTTGCTTCTTGTGAAGCGAGACGTGCCGCTTTCGTTTGAATATATGTTTGAAACGATTCGCTTGCTTCAATCAAATCGGTCAATTCTTCAGTTTGATCGAGCAGGGCAATCGTCTGTTCAGTGATTATCATACCCCTCACCCTTTCTGCCATGATTTTACCACAATTGTTTCCCTATGTAAGCAATCCACACTATAATTGAAGTTGACCGTAAGGCGTTCTATGTAGAAAGGAAGTGAATAGACGCAACCCATGCGTCTACTTATGAAAAAAGTTTCTTTTAATATGATTCGATCGGCCGGTATCAAAACGGACTATGCGAAACCTGAATACTATTTTGACCAGCTCGACAAGGTGCGCGCTGCCGACCTCGTCCTGTTTCCCGAGTATTGGATGGTCAATTCCATCATATACGGGATGAATAAAGCCATCTTCCCGTCACCTGCGACTTATCATCTCGGGCACGACAAAATTGAGATGACACGTGCCTTCAAGGCGACATATCCTCATCGCATTCCGAAGACGTTAATTTACGGGAAAAACCCATACACGATTGAACGCGTTTTGGAAGAGTTCCACTACCCGTTCGTTGCCAAAAAAGCTAAATCGTCAATGGGGCAAGGCGTATGGTTGATTAAAAATGATCAAGACTGGCTAGAGTACGTTGAAAAACACGATACGTTTTACGTCCAAGAGTTCATCCCGAACGATCGTGACTTACGAGTCATCGTCATCGGAGAAGAAGTCGTCGGTGCCTATTGGCGTGTCAGTGAAGCCTTTTTAAACAACGTTGCCCAAGGCGCCAACTTCTCTTATGAAGATATCCCGGAAGATGTCGTCAAAGAAGTTAAATCCATCGCGAACACCTTATCCATCAACCACGCAGCATTCGATGTCATTGTGACAGAAGATGGATTTTATATTTTGGAGTTCAACGTCTTTTTCGGCTCGGAAGGACTGCTTCCACTCGGCGTGAAACTTCCTCAAAAAATCGAGGAGTACTTAAATTCAATAAGCTAATCAATCGTTCATCTTTTTTTCACAATTTGAACACACGTTATTCCAAGAACGTTTTTGAATATGGTATGATGACATATGAGGTTTATTCGAAAAGGGGGATTATGATGAAATTTGAGCAGTTCCACATCGAGGGAAAAGAAATCCGTTTTGGTTTGCTCGAGACGATCATGGATCATCATCATTTCATCCGTGAAGGTGCTTGGGATTACGAGCGTGCCACGTATGATATGAAATATGAGAAACAATCGACTGGCGAAACATTCTATCTTCGCTTACCTGTATACGCAATCGAAGGTCAAATCGAGGATCGTCACGCTGTTGTCAAAATGCTCACTCCGATTTTAGGAAAGCATTATTACCCACACGGTGTTGAATACGATGAAGTCTTCCCAGATGAAATCGTCCGCGACTGTGAGCGCCGCTTAAAGGCACTCGCTGAAACACTAGAAGTCAAACCCCTTGCATAAGCGAAGGGGTTTGTTTTTTTGACTAGATCGGAGGCTCCCGACCTTGAATCACTCGATTTATTTTGAAAGAGAGGGCAACATCTTATACACTGGAGCGTCACGCATCCAATTAGAAGTGCTTCCTCTGCCTGATTCAATCAATGAATTAGAACAAATGATTTGTTCTGAATCCATCCAGACTCTTTATCTCTCAACTTATCAAATACATGATCGAAATATATTAGAACCTCAATCAATCAGCGATATTCGATCTCAATGGAACGAGTCATACAAATCTCATATCGTACTTTCAAATGAAGCAGACCTAGATGACTTTCAAGATGGGTATTGCTTCTTTGCAGAACTTTTTCATGACCCACAAAAAAATATGATATTAATCCTTTATCAAGCTCACTAATAAATACGATTATAAAACAAAGCCCACAGAAGCAAATTCGCTTCTGTGGGCTTATATTAATTGGTCGCAATGACGGTCAACGTCACATCGACTTGACCGAGCAATAAATCGAATTGGTCTCGAACATAGCGATACAATCGCTCTGCCTCGACGAGTGATAATGGTGCAATGATTTGATAATCATAGTGGTCTTTCGAGCGAGAGACGACTTTTACTTCCTTTAAGCCGAACTCAATCGCGCTACAGGCGATCAAATCTTCAATCGCCCGTTCTGCAATCGTCACATCTCCGTATGAATAGTCATTCCCAATCACAGCCATCGTATCGTTCATGGTGATCACTCCTTTTCATTCGCGAGCACTTTCACGTCCTCCATGATAGATTCGATATCGACCGGCTCATCCCCTGCCGTTGCCATCTGCGCGACAGCACGTACATCGTGATGACGGTCGATGACGTACATCGTTGTCGCGTGAGTCACGAGACCGCTGTTCGCCTTCGAATAATAGAATTGAAGTTGACGTGTAATTCGATCAATATCCACTTGCTCACCCGTCAACATCTTCCACCCGGTCGGATCTGCTTGGAATGCTTCTCCGTAGTTTTGAAGAACTGGCACGGTATCGACCTCAGGATCAACCGTGATCGCCACGAGTTCTACATCTGTGCCGTATAATCCTTCGGCCTTTAATTCTTTTTCAAGCTTCATGAAATCACGTAGCGTCAATGGACAAATATCTGGACAATTCGTGTAAAAGAATGTCACAATCTTTACTTTTCCATCATCAGAATTGAATGTTTCTTCGTTTAACGCGTTCGTCAATGTGAACGGCGTCGGTTCTTGAATGACCGGTAAATCCTCTTGATTAAAGAATATAAAATATACTGCTACTCCGATGACGGCAAGCGTCAGGACGGTCAAGCCGACCGTCATATAGCTATTCCGTTTCATATAGCTCTCCCTCTCTATGGATCATCCTCCGATTATTGCGCGGAATACGTTCGTCGTCTCACCCGGGTCATATGCCACGTAGAGAAGGACATAGACGATGACACCTGTGATGGCTGTGAAGAACCAAATCACTGAGGCTTTCGGTCCGATTTTGCGATGTTTCTCGATTTTATTTTTGTAACCGAGATAAAGCGAAATCAATCCAAGGACACCGCCTGTTGTCGCCAATAAGATATGGAAGATCATAAAGCCGAGATAATACGGTTTAATCGAATCTGGTCCCCCGAACGCTGTGTTTCCGACAAACACGGTTCGTGACACATAAAGGATGAAGAAAGTAGTCGCCGCAATCGCAGCAGCTGTCATCACTTTTTTATGTTTTTCAATGTTGCTGCGGTCTTTTGCGATAATCACCCATCCAATGGCGACAAGTATCGCACTGATGACGATGAATGACACACTAATTAAGGCAAGGTAGTTCATCAATGTTTCCCCTTTTTGTTCTGTTTAGTTTTTCTCATTTGTCTCTTGTGGTGTGAAGGACATGCCTTCATCTACAGCAAGGGATTTCGTCCGTCGTACCCAACCGAAGAACGTCCATCCGAAAAAGAACCCATATACGAGCTCTTGACCGAGTTTCATCAAGACCCCACCGAAACGCTGGTCTTCGAGTGCACTGTTCGTCGCACCCATCAACGCCTCCAAATCGATTCCCGATACATCTCCGTTCGGTAGACAATACCCGAGCACCGAAGCGAACGTCTGGACGTCCGTATAGGCGTTATAAAGCGTTGTCTGGCTAAAGATGATCAGTGCACAAGCAGGTGTCAACAATACTCCGTTAGCGATAATGTACACCATTCGTTTCAAGTCTGACATGCCTTCTTCCTCGTCTGAGACGAGTGGGACGATGACCGGATACCACATCGTCAAACTAAAGACGACTAACGAGCCGTGGAAAATTCGGTGCACCCCGTAGTTCGTCAATACGTAATCGAACACGACCGGCATATGATAGATAGAGAACAATGCGTTAAATAATAAAAGTGCAATCAGTGGCTTTGTTAAAAATTGAAACGTTGGTCCAATGATTTTAAAGCTAAGTAATTTTTCAAACACCCAGTATGGGAGTCCGTATACAACGAGAGCCGGTGCCAAAATATAAACAAGCACCATTTGGAACATATGCACCGATAAGATGATATGAGCCAATACATCGATTGGACTTCCAAAACCGATATAATACAACAAAATCGCGAACAACATACTAAACTTTTGTAATAACGTGGTCGAGGCATATCCTCGCTTCGCCATTCTCTCTGTCACGACGGCGTATAGTACATAAATCCCGACCATGAGCAATCCGAACAGCGGACTCCATAACGTGAGCCAATCAAATTGATTGAGCAGCTCCGACGTATTCCAGAGCATCCGTTCACCCCTTTTCTTTCTCTCCCTGACCTTTGAAACCGTTCACTTCAAGATTACTATTCATTCATTTTTGAAGTAAAGGAAAAAGGACCGAATCATCCGTGTTTCCACAGATGTTCAATCCTTTGTCACAATTACCAAATGAGTAAGCGTAGTGCAGCGACCGTGATGATGGCGACAAAGATGCCTAACCACATCATACCGACGATCCACGTGTTCCCACGGTTATTCATATGCATGAAAATATACAACTGTAAGAATACTTGAATGATCGCCAAGATGATTAAGAAACCACCTGCTGCCCACACTGGCATCAATTCCGCATAAACGGCTCCGAATGCTACGAATGTGAGCAAGATCATCATCGCGAAACTGATCAACTGAAGTTGATACTCGCGTTTTGATTCTGCTTTCATTTCAAGTTCTAACTGTCTGTGTGTTTCGTTCATTGATCGTTTTTCCATATTAGCTCACCATCCCTAAGAGGTAGACGATTGAGAAGATGAAGACCCAAACAACGTCGATAAAGTGCCAGTATAGACTCGATACATAGAATTTTGGTGCATTGTATACATCGATCGGACGGTTCCAGTTACGAATCAAGAGTGTCGTGATCCAAAGAAGACCGAACGTCACGTGTCCACCGTGGAAACCGACTAACGTATAGAAGGCTGAACCGAACGCGCTTGACGTAAACGTGTGACCGATATGGTAGTAGTGAATGAACTCGTAAATCTCTGCAGTTAGGAATCCTGCTCCAAGAACGAGTGTCACAATCAACCAAAGTTTCATGCGACCCGTATTATTTGCTTTCATATTCATCATCGCAAGAACACTTGTAAGTGAACTTGTGAGGAGGAGCATCGTCATAATAAAGACGAGCTCCATCTCAAAGATATTGTATGAACGTAACTCCTCTGGCGCGCCAGAGTTTAAGAGACCGACATACGTTCCAAAGAGCGAGGCGAAGAGGACCGTCTCTCCACCAAGGAAGAACCAGAAGGCCACATATTTATTTTTCCCTTCCAGCGTTGCTTTCTCTGGGTTGGCCGGAATTCCGGTCACTGGGTGTTTTTCAACTGCATGTGCCATTTATTGTTCTCCTTTCTCGCGAATCGCCTTCAAGTCTGCTTCGACTTTAGACTTCGGAATGTAGTAGCCATGATCGTCAATCCATGAACGTAGGAACATCGAAACGAACGTCATCGCTAATCCAACTCCAATGAGTGACCAACCGACCACAGAGTTATCCAAGTGGAAGATCGCACCGAGTCCAGCGATGAAGAGACCGAGTGATGTGAAGAACGGAATAATCGAGTTATTCGGCATGTGGATGTCTGTCACTTCTTCAGAAACAGATACACGCTTGTTCCCCGCCATCTTCTCGAGCCAAAGTGTATCAAGACCTTTGACGAGTGGCGTTTGAGCAAAGTTGTACTCAGGAGTTGGTACAGGAAGTGACCACTCAAGCGTACGTCCGTCTCCCCAATGGTCTGGTTTGACGCGTTCTTTTGACATAAAGGCTTTCACAACGGCGATGAGCAAGACGATCGTGGATACACCCATGAAGAATGCCCCTGCTGTCGAAAGCAAGTTGAGGGTATCCCAACCTTGGCCACCAAGGTATGTGAAGACTCGACGTGGCATACCGAACAATCCGAGGAAGTGTTGCGGGAAGAACGTCAAGTGGAACCCGATAAAGAATAACCAGAACTGCCAGTAACCGAGTTTCTCAGATAGCGCTTTACCAAACATAAGTGGGAACCAGTAGTAAAGTCCTGCGAAAAGACCATATACAACCCCACCTACGATAACGTAGTGGAAGTGAGCGACAACGAAGTAACTATCGTGGTACTGATAGTCAGCCGGAGCAACTGAGAGCATAACCCCTGTCATCCCACCAACGAGGAATGAAGGAATGAACGCGACTGAATAGAGCATGGCCACGTTAAATTTAATCTGACCGCCCCACAGTGTGAAGAGCCAGTTAAAGATTTTAACACCGGTCGGTACGGCAATCGCCATCGTCGCGACTGCGAAGATTGAGTTCGCAACTGGACCAAGACCGACTGTGAACATGTGGTGAACCCAAACCATGAATCCGAGGAAACCGATGAGCATTGTTGCGAAGACCATCGTCGTGTAACCGAAGAGGCGTTTACGCGCGAATGTCGGAATGATTTCCGAGAAAATACCGAATGCCGGTAAAATCAAAATGTATACTTCCGGGTGACCGAAGATCCAGAAAAGGTGTTCCCAGATGACGATGTTCCCGCCCATTGCTGGGTCGAAGTATGCAGCTCCGAAGAGTCGCTCAAACATCAACATGAACAATCCGACCGTAAGTGGCGGGAATGCGAAGACGATCAATGCAGATGCAACGAACGTCGTCCATGTGAAGAGTGGCATACGCATCAGTTTCATACCTGGCGCACGCATGTTCAAGATTGTGACGAGGAAGTTAATCCCGGCCATCAACGAACCGAAACCTGAAATTTGAAGTCCGAGTGCGTAGAAGTCTACACCGCTCGCTTCAGGTTGTGTTGAAAGTGGTGCATAAGCTGTCCATCCTGCGTTCGGTGCAGCTCCGAAGAACCAGCTTAAGTTCAGCATGACTCCCCCGAAGAAGAACAACCAAAAACCTAATGAGTTTACATAAGGGAACGCAACGTCGCGCGCTCCGATTTGAAGTGGGACAACAGCGTTCATGAAACCGAATAACATCGGCATCGCTGCTAGGAAGATCATCGTCGTCCCGTGCATCGTAATCAACTGGTTAAACGTCTCACCGCTGACGAAGTCGTTCATTGGTTTGACAAGTTGCCAACGAATCATTAATGCTTCAATTCCACCGAGAAGGAGGAAGAAGATTCCTGAGAACAAATACAAAATACCGATTTTTTTGTGGTCAACCGTCGTAATCCAATCCATAATGCCATTGTATTTACGCGATTGCTGCATTGCAGTGGTCTGTGCCACGTGAAATCCCCCTTTTCCCGTTAGTCAATTTTCTGCTCATACAAGAAGTCAACGAGTGCGTCTAACTCTTCGTTGCTGATTTGACCCTCATTGAAAGCTGGCATTTTAGCCCCTTGTTTTTTGTCTTGCGGGTTGCGAATCCACTCTTTCAAGTTGTCCTCGTTGTTTTCAAGGTAACCTGTGAGCCATTCACGATCTCCGAAATTCGTTAAACTAGGTGCGACTTTACCGCCACCGTGACAGCTTAAGCAGCTTTGGACATACACTTCTTCACCTGTCGTCAAGTTTGCGTTATCTGCCACAAGTTTTTCAGCGTTTTCGTCTTGTTTCGCTTTCATGTCTTCGAGCCATTTGTCGTAATCTTCTTGCTCGAGCGCAATGACTTTAAAGTCCATGAGGGCATGTGACGGACCGCAAAGCTCGGCACACTTCCCATAGTAAGTACCTGGTTCATTTGCATGTAACCACATTTCGTTATCAAGTCCTGGGTTCGTATCTGTTTTACCAGACAAAGCCGGTACCCAGAATGAGTGAATGACATCTTTAGACGTCAAGTTGATTCCTACTCGTTTCCCAACTGGGATGACGAGTTCTTGCCCTGTTACAACGCCTGCTTCTGGATATTCAAATTCCCACCAGTACAAGTTTGCTGTAACGTTGATTTCTTCTTCTTTTTTCGCTTCTTTCGCTTTCGCGAGTTCGACAGTCGTTGTGATTGTCGGTACAGCGAGAATGACGAGAAGTATAATCGGAACGACTGTCCAAATCATCTCAAGTGTACTGCTACCTTCAACTTGCTTCGGAATCGATTCATCTTTCCGACGGAACTTCATAAGCACGAACACGTAAATGACCGTGACGATGATGAGTACGAAGAGCATGATCGCCAAACTGATGAGAATGATGCGGAGCTGAAGCTCAGCCCCTTCTCCCATCGGCTTCAATGCAGACAATCCCTCTTGACCGCAACCTGATAACAGGACTGCGAACATCATCATCGGGACGATGCCAAACAGAAGCTTCTTAAATGATTTCACAACAATCCCCACTTTCTCCCAAAATGATGTGTAATGGTTTTCTATATAGTGAGTGCGATTATGCCAATGCTGCAGTCAAAATCAGCGCGATAATCCACACGACTAAATAAATTAATGAATAGAAGAACATTTTGTTTGCCCACTTGATTTCATCCTCGGCTTTGAATCCTTTCAATCCGAGATACAACCAGTAGCCCCCTAAACCGGCTGCGACTGTCAAGTAAACAAGACCGTAATGCATAAATAAGAGCGATGCTGGAATCAGCGTCGCAATCCACCAGATGATTTGCCGTTTTGTGATGGCAAATCCGTTCACGACCGGAAGCATCGGAATGCCTGCCGCTCGATACTCTTCCGTCCGTCGCATGGCGAGCGCCAGGAAGTGTGGTGGTTGCCATAAGAACATGACAAGGAACATGAGCCACGCATCGATATGAAGTGTCGGGTCTAATGCTGCCCATCCAATCAGTGGTGGAACGGCTCCCGAAATACTACCGACGACTGTATTGAGCGTACTCGTACGCTTCAGCCACATCGTATAAATCACGACATAAAAAAATGCCCCGATTAAACCGAATACTGCGGCGACGTACGATACAAGGAGCAATAAAAGTGTTCCGATTGCAAGTTGTGTCAATCCGAGAAGTAATATCTTCTCTCCTGAAATCTTGCCGGTTACACTCGGTCGATTGTCCGTACGATCCATTAAGTAATCGATATCTCGGTCCACAAAGTTGTTTAGGTAACAACTCCCCGAAATCACGAGTGCGCTTCCTAACATCGTTAATAAGAGCTGTGGCCAAACTTCAAACAAGTAAAGGACTGGCGTATCGCTCTGGTACGTCGCTGCCACGAAGAATCCCGCAAACACCAACAACAGGTTGGCGCGAACGATTCCCATTTTCGCTAAGGCGACGTAATCTCGGAATGACGTTGACTCTGTATACTCTACATCTACCGTCATCCCTGGGTTGACTTTTGTCATACTGACCCCCCCACATAATCACGAAATCCTCGCATTCTCTTCACAGAAAAAACACAATATGAACAAAATACACTTAACTCTCTACAAAGATACCATATTTTTTTAAAAAATACGCCCTTTATGCTTGTAAAATAGCGAGTTTTTTGTGTCAATAGTGTGATATTTGTCACACCTTATGTGCTTTGCTAATATTAGAATAACGTTTTTGATAACGATTGCAAGCTTTTCCATTTCGTTTTTTGAACGGAAAGCCGTATAATAAGTATGGCGAAAAAAATATAAATAAACAAGGTACATTTTTATCGGATTTTGATTAGAAGCAGGTGGTAATGCATGCATAAAAAACTCGCGTTTTTCTCAGGGCTTGTCACCCTCGGGATGATGCTTGTCCTCATCATGGGTGGAACCGTGACGAAGACGGACTCTGGGGATGGCTGTGGAACAGACTGGCCACTCTGCCATGGGAAATTGATCCCGACCAACCCGAGTGTCGAGACGATGATCGAATACAGTCATCGGGTCGTATCAGGTGTTGAAGGACTCCTCATCATCGCACTCGCGATTTGGACGTTCATCGCGGTCAAACATCGGGTCGATGTGAAAATCTTTGCGTTTCTCGCATTCATCTTCATGCTCATCCAGTCGATCATCGGAGCAGGCGCTGTCATTTGGCAACAATCAGACGCCATTCTGGCACTGCACTTCGGAATTTCTCTCGTTTCATTCGCATCGCTCTTGATTTTGACCATTCTCTTATTCGAAGGGGACCGCGAACATAAGGTGGTATCGAACCGATTACGGTTCCACTTATATGGCCTCTCCCTCTACACGATGGTCGTCGTATACACAGGAGCCTACGTCCGACATCTCGGTGCCACATACGCTTGTGTCGGTTGGCCAATCTGTGAACAAAATGTATGGACGTTTGAATCATACGTGCAAATGGGGCATCGGATCATGGCGGGTATACTCGTCTTGTATACGCTATATGTTCTTTACTTAGTACGAAAAGAGGCGAACCAATTAATCGAACGAGGCATGATGGCTTCTCTATTCTTCATTCTGCTTCAAGTCGGAACAGGTGCTTGGATCGTTCTCGGCGGACACGCCACATATGTGCCACTCCTTCACGCATTCTTAATCACTTGCTACTTCGGTATCCTCGCTTATCTTTCTTATCACGCATACCGATCGACAGCACGACAAGGTGGGACTCAACTCAAAAACATGAACGGATGACCAAACAAAAAAGCGCCGCGGCGCTTTTTTGTTTATAATTCTTTAAATCTTTCGAGGGCTCGTTCTCTCGCTTCTTTATGATCGACAATCGGCATCGCATAATCTTCTCGCTCTGCCGGGTCCGGAAAGTGTATCGATTTGTCCGTCACATGTTTCAGCTCCGGCACATACTTCCGGATGAACGTTCCGTCAGGGTCAAATCGTTCGGATTGTGTCGTCGGATTGAAAATGCGGAAATATGGAGCAGCATCCGTCCCGACAGAGGCTGCCCATTGCCACCCACCAATATTCGATGACGCCTCGTAATCAATCAATTTCCGTTCGAAATAGCGCTCTCCTTTTCGCCAGTCGAGAAGGAGATGTTTCGTCAAGAACGATGCAACAATCATCCGCAGGCGGTTGTGCATCCAACCCGTCTCATTCAACTGACGCATCGCCGCGTCAACGATCGGATAGCCGGTCTCTCCATTACACCATTTCTCAAACTGCGCCACATCGTCTTCCCATTCAAGCGCTTTATATTTTTCATTGAACGGATTGTCTTTCAATCCGTCGAACTTCGCCATCACCATATAGTAAAATTCACGCCACAACAATTCATCGTAATACGTGTTGCGTCCTTTTGATTGTCTTGCGGACAGCACCTGCTCGGTGATGGTACGAATCGATAACACCCCGGTTCGTAAGTATGGAGATAATCGACTCGTTCCAGCGATGCTCGGAATGTCACGCTTTTCGTCATAGTCAACCATGCGATCATTGACGAAACGGGTCAAGCGTTTCTTCGCCTCGGTCTCTCCTAACCCTTTCCATTCTCGCTCACAGCGTTTGAACAAGTCCTTCAGCTCACTCGGTTGCTCATTTTCTGAGCTGATGAAATGCTTTAATCGGTCGACATCAACATCATATGGTTTTGGAGGCTGTTCGGCATAAGCTGCTTTTTTGAACGGGGTGAACACTTTGTACGAATCCCCACTCTTCGTACGAAACGCATCGGGATGAAACAGATGTCGATCAAGGAGTCGTACGACTTTCACCTCTTCACTAAGAGCTTCGATGACACGATCGTCTCGTTGCTTGAACGGTTCCACATACTCCGCATTGAAGTAAAGTACATCCATCTCCCCGAGCTGTTTCACGAAATCGTTCTCTGATTCCGCGACAAGCACTCGAAGTCCTAATCCTTTCGATTCTAAATCATCCATAAACGTCCGCATCGTCGAGAAGAAATAATCGTGACGCACTTCAAACGGATCGCAGTATTTCGGATTTAGCCAAAAGACGAAAGCGAGGTCATCCCCATCCTCCATATCGTTCAGCGCCCGGTGAAGCATATGATTATCGGTCAATCTGAAATCCGATCGAAACCAACATACTCGTTTCATCATTCCCACTCCCATCTACAAAAAAGAAGCATAGCGAACTATGCTTCTTTTGATTATACAAATTCAATCAACAAGTCGTCACTTTGTATTGTGTCGCCTTCTTTAATATGAATGGCTTTAATTTCACCATCTTGTGCCGCTTGAATCGTCGTCTCCATTTTCATCGCTTCCGTGACGAGCAACTGCTCTCCACGATGTACGCGACTACCTGGTTCGACCAATACTTTCAAAACAGACCCCGGCATTGAGGCGCCGACTTGTTTCACGTTCGAACGGTCCACTTTCGGACGGCTTGTCGTTGCCGATTTGACGTTCACGTCTTTAATCTCGATTTCACGCGGAACCCCGTTCATCTCATACGAGACGAGACGAATGCCATCCTCGTTTGGCGCACTCACTTGAACGAGTTTGATGATTAACGTTTTCCCTGTCTCGATTTCGACTTGGATGGTCTCTCCTACATTTAGTCCATAGAAGAACGTCAACGTGTCGAGTACGGATACGTCCCCATACGTCGTCGTATGTTTGACATAGTCCTCATATACCTTCGGATAAAGGGCATGGGCGAGAAGTTCAAAATCGGTGACCGGTCGTTCGAATTTCTTAAACAACTCTTCCCGAGACGATTCAAAGTCATATGGTTTGATCAGTTTACCAGGACGAACATTCAATGGTTCCTCGCCTTTTAAGATGACTTGTTGAACATCTTTCGGGAAGCCTCCAGGAGGTGTCCCAAGCTCCCCGCGCATCATTTCCACGACTGAGTCTGGGAAGTCCAGTTGATGACCACGCGTCATCACATCTTCTTCCGATAAGTTGTGTTGCACCATAAAGAGCGCCATGTCCCCTACAACTTTTGAAGAAGGAGTAACCTTAACGATATCTCCGAACAACATATTGACTCGGGCGTACATCGCTTTAACTTCTCCCCAACGATCACCGAGACCGACCGCTTTCGCTTGTTGTTGAAGGTTCGAGTATTGACCACCTGGCATCTCGTGCTCATAAACAGACGGATGCGGAGCACGCATATCGCTCTCGAACGGTTCATAGTTGTGACGAACGTCTTGCCAATAATCACTGATCACTTCATATTGCTTTGGATCGATCTTCGGTTGACGCTCGTGATGGTTGAGCGCATACACTAAGCTTCCACCCGAAGGTTGCGAAGTCATTCCGGACATGGAACTTGCGGCAACGTCAACAATGTCGACACCGGCATCTGTTGCACGAGCATATGTGAAGATCCCGTTCCCAGAGGCATCATGCGTATGCAAGTGAATCGGCAAATCGACGGCATCTTTCAATGCCGATACGAGTGCATAGGCCGATTCCGGCTTCAATAGACCTGCCATGTCCTTGATTGCCAAGATATGCGCGCCACTCGCCTCAAGTTTCTTCGCGAGGTCGATGTAATACGGAAGGTGGTACTTCGGACGGTTGCCATCATACAAGTCTCCCGTATAACAGATGGCCGCCTCCGCCACTTTTCCAGTCGGAAGTGTCGCATCGATTGCCAATTGAATCGATTCTAGGTTGTTGAGACTGTCAAAGATTCGGAACACGTCGACTCCTGCATATGCTGCTTCATGGACAAACTTCTCAATGACATTGTCCGCATAGTTTTTGTATCCGACCGCATTCGCACCGCGGAGCAGCATTTGAATCAAGACGTTCGGCATCTTCTCACGAAGCTTCATGAGACGTACCCATGGATCTTCTGACAAGAAACGATAAGCGACATCGAACGTCGCTCCGCCCCATGCCTCGACCGAGAACAATTCTGGCATGAGTTTACTTGTCGGTTCGGCGATGTTTAGGATGTCCTGCGTCCGCATACGTGTCGCAAGTAAAGACTGATGCGCATCTCGCATCGTCGTGTCCGTCAACAATAGTTCCGGTTGACGTTTGATCCAGTCGGCAAGGCCGTCCGGTCCGAGTTCCGTCAGGATTTGTTTCGTCCCTGGTTTTGCTTCAGACGGAAGACCATGTGGGATTCGCACCGAACGGCTGATCGGCTTGTCTTTCAGACCGACACCTGGGAATCCGTTCACTGTCACATCACCGATATAGTTCAACAATTTCGTCCCACGGTCTTTTCGTTTCGGGAAGACGAACAGTTCTGGTGTCTCATCGATAAACGACGTGTTGTAGTCCCCATTGATGAAGTTCGGATGTTTCATCACGTTGATCAAGAACGGAATGTTCGTCTTGATTCCACGAATCCGGAACTCGTTCAAGTTTCGAACCATTTTCGAAGCGGCTTGCTCGAACGTCATGCCGTGTGTCGACAGTTTCACGAGAAGCGAATCGTAATACGGTGAAATTTCTGCACCGACATATGCGTTTCCGCCATCAAGACGAACACCAAAGCCGCCTGGAGAACGGTAAGCCATGATTTTCCCTGTATCCGGCATGAAGTTGTTACCTGGGTCTTCAGACGTCACACGTGATTGAATGGCATAACCGAGAAGTTTGATCTCTTCTTGCTTTGGCATTTGAATCATATCGCCGTGGAGCGATTCACCTTGCGCGATCATCAATTGCGTTTGAACGATGTCAAACCCTGTCACCATCTCTGTGATCGTATGTTCGACTTGAATGCGCGGGTTGACCTCAATGAAGTAGAACGACTCGTCCTCGGTCACCAAGAACTCGACTGTACCAGCGTTAACGTATTTGACGTGTCGCATGAGTTGGACCGCCGCATCACAAATCGCTTGACGTGATGCATCAGATAAGGTCACACACGGTGCCACTTCGACAACTTTTTGGTGACGGCGCTGAACTGAACAGTCACGCTCGAACAAGTGAACGATGTGACCATGCTCATCCCCTAGGATTTGCACTTCGATGTGCTTTGGACGTTCGACGAGTTTTTCTATGTACACTTCGTCAGAACCAAACGCCTGTTTCGCTTCTGACTTCGCGCGTTCGATTAAGTCTTTCATTTCCGCTTCCGTCCGAATGACACGCATCCCGCGACCTCCGCCACCCATCGATGCTTTGACCATGAGCGGGAACCCGTGCTCTTTGGCAAATGCTTCAGCATCCTCATACGATGTAAGTGGTCCATTTGAACCTGGGATAACAGGAAGTCCAGCGGAAATGGCGCTTTGACGTGCACGGACTTTATCTCCAAACGCATGCAAATGGGATTCATGAGGACCGACGAAGATAATTCCTTCTTCACGGCAACGTTTTGCAAGCTCGATGTTTTCTGAAAGGAATCCGTATCCCGGGTGAATCGCATCACTGCCTGACTCCTTAGCGATTCGGATCACGTCTTCAATATCGAGGTATGCATCGATCGGTTTTTTATCTACACCGATCAAGTAGGCCTCATCTGCTTTAAAGCGATGTAACGAACCGCTATCTTCCTGTGAATAGACAGCTACCGTTCGAATGCCTAACTCTGTTGCCGCTCGAAATACGCGAATGGCAATTTCCCCACGGTTTGCAACAAGTAACTTTTTAATTGGTTTCAAATGAAATCCCCCCGTTAATGAAGTTTGGTTATTTTCTTACCTGACAACGTGAAGTGACGAACGTTGAACGTTTTCTTCTGACTTCACCCGAATTTCTTCTCGTCGTGTCGCTTCTCGATGACGGTTACGCATCGAGATGCTACTAAGCACACCGAGTACACCCATCATCATGATGAGCGATGTTCCCCCATAACTGACCAGCGGCAAGGTTACCCCTGTCCCTGGGAACCAACCGGACATCGCCCCGATATTGATGGCCGTTTGAATAATAATTTGTGATGCAATCCCAAACGACACGAACATCGCAAAATGACTATCCGCATGATTGGCGATATGAATCGCGCGAAACGCGATGAAGAAGAGCAGTACCAAAACCGTCAGCACACCGAAGAACCCTAACTCTTCAGCAATAATCGACATGATATAGTCGGTTTCAGGTTCTGGTAAATACCCATACTTTTGAAAACTGTTCCCGAGTCCGACACCCGTCAACCCACCATGTACGATGGAGATGATGGACATGAGCAATTGGTGCCCGTAACCTTCCGGGTCCATGAACGGATTAAATACGACCTCGATCCGGCTCCGTTGATTTTCTGAAAAGATGGTCGTAAACAACAAGAAGACAGCGCCGACCCCAGCTAATATTCCTGGTATCATGATGCGAAGTGGAGCCCCAACACCGAACCACATGAGAAGCATGATGGACCCGAGGACGAATAACCCTCCCATATCCGGCTGCCCATTGATGGCGATGGCATATAACGAAAAGTAAAAGAGAACCGGTACTAAGAAGAAGGCCCCGATTTGAGCACGCCATCCTTTTTTCGTGATGGCGGCCCGAGCGAGACGACCCGGAAGCCCTTTTAACTCGTTATTCCATAATTCATGATAGTAGTTCGCTAGCAGGATGATCAGAACGAACTTGGCAATTTCGACCGGCTGAATCGTGAATCCACCGACGATGAGCCAAGCGCGCGCCCCGTTTAACGGAGGCATGGCCCACGTGACGAACAGTAAAATGACGGATAACGCATAGAGACTGAGACGAAGTCCTTTTTTCCGAAACATCTCATAACGGAACAGCGAGGCAATCAAGTAAACAAAAATCCCAATTCCGACATAGACGAGCTGGCGATAAAACAAACTGTTATTCGCGTAATCCCCACGATTCCATACGCTCGCACTATAAATCATAATCGAGCTCAGTCCGACGAGCAAAAGCACTGACAAAAACAACGCAAAATCAAAATACCGAAACCGTGTTTTCATGTATTCACTTCCTTATGTAAAACAATCCGACAACCTTTATAAAAAAATACTCAAACAGCGCCACTTGCACAGTTTGAGTATAAGGTTCATAATTCTGAAGCTTCTGCCAAGGCAGATAACTTTTGTTCCAATGAATCGAGCAGTCCTTTACCTTCAATGTCTGAAATGAGTCCAAGACGAACCGCAAAATCAATTTGGCGCGATAGTCCAAACATATGTGTATCAAGCACCTCTTCATAAAGCGGGCACTTCGGCATTTTAAGGTTTTCTAACTGCACTTCAATCAGACAACGGATTTTTTCAGCATCCGCCTCGAGTAACTGAAGCGCTTGCTCCCGTTGGATTGCAGCCAAATTTGTCGCCACTACGACCCCTCCTCCGTACGATGACAGACTGTTTGTCATAACTCAACTGTACATTATCTTTCATCATAATTCAATGTACAGTATGGATGATTGCGACATTCTTCCTCTTTTCCATTTTAAGAGAAAGAGCGCTATAATGAAATGTGTAATGTGTATGAAGGGGGATATTAGCATGATTTTTCCGCTAGACGGATCGGTTCGACATCCTTTAACGATTGACCCGACCGTATGGATTTTTGATGATCGGAAACGAAAAATTGAAGAATTGGACGCGGTGGCAGAGAATGACCAAGAGGCCTACTATGCAAAAATGGGGAAAGCATGGGATGATGGGCTGACACAAGGGACTAGAGTCGACCATAATAAACCGATGTCTCGGCAAGACAAGGACGCGGCACTACGTGATTCATTCGCAATGCCGCTCGCACCATTTATAAATAATGCCGAACCAGTTGATTTGGCGACGCATATCCGCTTTTACGGGGAGACCGTGTTGACGATTCCACTCCATGATGCATCTCGCGTCTATTTACAATTCTCAAAAGACGGAAAGGTGCTCACGGATGGTCCTGTCTATGTCCTGTACGACAATCAGATTATCCGCCAAGTGAATCACATCACTGTGCTCAGCGGTCAATGAGAAGGGACTCCCCTTCTCTTTTTTTGGACTTTTTAGTTCACAAAGTGTAACATATAGTGTGTTGACTATAAATTGAATAAGAAAGGTCGTGACGCTTACGATGCCTCTATGGAAACGAAATTTAGTCGTTGTTTGGATCGGTAGTTTCTTGACCGCCGCTTCGATGAGTCTCGTCCTACCATTTCTCCCATTGTTCGTTGAACAACTCGGGGTAACAGACCCGGACCACGTCGTCACCTGGTCCGCCGTCGCATTTGGTGCGACATTCCTCGTGGCTGCCATCGTATCTCCGATGTGGGGGCGCTTGGCCGATCGCAAGGGAAGAAAATTGATGCTCATACGAGCTAGTCTCGGTATGGCCATCGTCATGTTTCTCATCAGCTTCGTTCAAGATGTCTATCAATTAGTCGGGTTGCGCTTACTTATGGGTGCCGTTTCTGGCTTCATCTCAGCCGGAATCACCTTGGTCGCTTCCCAAACCCCAAAAGAGAAAAGTGGCTGGGCGCTCGGTACCCTGTCAACCGGTGGCATCACCGGTGGTCTTCTCGGTCCGCTCATCGGCGGACTCCTCGCAGACTGGATTGGGCTTCGATCCGTTTTTCTCTTTACCGGAAGTGCACTCTTCCTCACGTTCTTAATCACATTTTGGTTCGTCAAAGAAGATTTTGTCCCCGTGAAACGCGAAGAACTGGCTTCAATGAAATCCATCTTTACGTCGTTACGTCATCCACAACTCGTTGTCGGATTGTTCGTGACAACGTTCCTCACCCAGTTTTCGACACAATCGATTGGTCCTTTGTTGACGTTATACGTCCGCGAACTGAATCCGCATACGACCGCTCTCGCCTTTATGGCCGGGATCGTCGCATCTGCACCTGGACTGGCTGCGCTTTTTTCTGCTCAACGCTTGGGACGATTGTCCGACCGATATGGCGCAGAACGGATTTTATTCTGGGCACTGCTTCTTTATAGCTTATTCCTGATTCCGCAAGCGTTCGTCACCTCGACGACCCAGCTGGTTCTATTACGGTTCGGAATCGGATTCGCGACAGCCGCCTTGATGCCGTCCGTTCAATCACTTCTTCGTCAGCACACACCCGTATCGGCGACTGGACGAATCTTTTCCTATAACCAATCGGCACAGTTTATGGGAAATTTACTTGGACCGCTCTTCGGGTCTCAAGTAGTGGCCCATTTCGGATTCTCTGCCCTCTTCGTCATCACAGGATTGATTATGATCTCGAATGCATTTTTAGAACGAACAAACGTTCAAGTTCTACAGTTGGATACAAAATAACGCCGAGCATCGCTGCCCGGCGTTTTTGTGTTGGTTTATAGTAAGTCGGCCGCCAATCGCGCGAGAGACGAGCGCTCCCCTTTTACAAGCTGGACGTGACCGAAGACGTTCTGACCTTTGAATCGTTCCACCGCATACGTCAATCCGTTCGAATATTCATCGAGATACGGATGGTCGATCTGATACGGGTCACCGACGAGTACGATTTTTGAGTTTTCTCCGACACGTGTGAGAATCGTCTTAATCTCATGTTTCGTTAAGTTTTGTGCCTCATCGATGATGATAAACTGGTCCGGCATGCTTCTACCCCGAATGTAGGTAAGTGCTTCAAGTTGAATCGACTTCATGCCGGCTAGAATATTTCCGAGCTCATCTTTTGAATTAGCGCTAAATAAAAATTCTAAGTTATCGTAAATCGGTTGCATCCAAGGGCGAAGCTTTTCTTCCATCTCCCCTGGCAAGTAGCCAATATCGTTCCCCATCGGCACGACCGGGCGAGCGACGACGAGTTTATTGTAACGTTGCTCGTCCTCAACGAGTGAGAGTCCTGCCGCTAAGGCAAGAAGCGTCTTCCCGGTACCGGCTTTCCCAAGTAAGGTGACGAACGGAATGTCATCTCGAAGCAATAGATCGAGCGCCATCCGCTGCTGGACGTTTCGTGGATGAATTCCCCAAATGTGATCTGCATCAAGTGCCAGTGGTCGTAAAATCGGTTGAAGCGAATCGACCACAGCAAGCGCACTCGCTTTCGAGACGTTACTTTTCAAGACGACGAACGAGTTAGGGTACAATGTCTGTTTCGTCAATGCGGATGTCGGAAGTTGACGCACCTTATAAAATTCATCGATGAGTGTCTGATCGACTTCAATTTCTCGATAGCCGGCATACAAATCCGTCGTATCGACGATATGATCGGTCAAATAATCTTCTGCATCGATTCCCATGGCGTCCGCTTTGACGCGGACTAATATATCTTTCGAGACAACGACGACTCTATGGCTCGTGTCATGCTCGTATTGTTTCATTAATCCTAACGCTACCATTAATATGCGATTATCATTCGTCATGACATCGAACGGAATATCGACCTGGTGTTGACCGATTTCGACAAACAGACGCCCCCCATTTTCAAGCGGAACGCCGTCATGGAGTTTCCCTGTCGTCCGGAGTTGGTCGAGGACACGTGATGTTTCTCGGGCGTTACGCCCGACCTCGTCCATGTTTCGTTTTTTACCATCAAGTTCTTCTAAAACAATGGCCGGAATGACCACGTCATGTTCTTCGAATTGAAATAAGGATAGCGGATCATGGAGAAGTACGTTCGTATCAAGGACATACGTTTTTTTCATAGACTTTGCCGCCCCTCGAATATAGGATAGTATTCAAGAATGAAGACTTTCTTTCACTTCACGGTCAAGCTTTTCCGCCGCACGAATATCGTATGTTTTCGTGATTTCGGGCTGTGCGTATGTTGCACCGTAAAATGAGATGTTCCTCACTTCTTCGACATGTCCTTCAAAAAAACGAAGATGAAGGCTCGGTTTGATGGATGGCTCAAACTCTCGGATGGATGATAGTAGAACATGATAAGATTGGCCGTCTTCGATAAAGATGAGACCAGCCGTCTTTTCGGTTGTCAAGATGGTAACGATATGCGAGTTTTTTGTTAACGCAAATCGAATCGTAACAGCGTCGAGTGCTTGCACCCAACTGATCGCGTGACTGATTGGCCAACGCTTCGCTTCATCAAAACCGACGAGAAATGTTAACGGCATATCGTTTAATAATCGCTCTTGCTCGGACGTCAATTCAAACGTAGCCTTACTCGCCATTCAACTCCCCTCCTTTAACCGGGTATGGTTGTACCATTCTCCCTTACCGATTCAATTCCCTGCTTTTCACAGATGAAATCATGCTATACTCAACGTATAGAGGAAGGTGAAAAGATGCGTGTGAAATGTTCTCTTTGCGATAAAGTCGAAACGATCGACTCATGGTCGTTTGAAGCAAAACGCTTGCGTAACAAACCGGCTAAAACGTATATGTGTCAAGAGTGTCAGGAGCGAATCAGCGAACGAACGGCTGAACGCGCCGCATCTGGACAATTCAAGTTATATCCTACATTTCGACAAAAACGAAACTGGTAATGCAAACGGGCGCCTCCGAAGAGACGCCCGTATTTTTTATGATTCCATTGCACCTTGACGACGGTTCCACCAGAGACGACCACGATAAATAGCCAGTACGACGGCCATCACGAGAAGAACTTCTGGAATTGGCCATGTGAAGAAAACGAGTGCCATCGTTCCCGCTCCAAGTGAAAGAAGAATATAGACAATGAGCGATTTCCACCATGCCAATTGTTTTGCGAATCCCAGTTTGAATACGAGAATCGTCAGTAAGATGACCACGACGACGAGTGCATTGAACCCGACCGAGAAATCGTTCGGATTACTGCCGACACCAAGCATCGAGGCGATCCACGGAACGTCAATCTGTGTGATATCGATTGTTTGAGAAGCTTTCAAGTCAAAGAGTCCCCCTTTATTTCATACACATCCATTCTACACTATTCCATGCAAAAGGGAACGCCGAAGCGTTCCCTTTCTGCTAACTTATTCTTTACCAAGTTTACGACGCTTGTCTGCTTTCTCGCGTTCGTTCTTGTTCAAGATTTTCTTACGGAGACGAATCGACTCCGGCGTGATTTCACAGTACTCGTCATCGTTCAAGAACGTGAGCGACTCTTCGAGTGAGAAGACGCGTGGACGTTTCAAGACTTGTGTTGAGTCTTTTGCAGATGCACGCATGTTTGTCAATTGCTTCCCTTTAACGGCGTTGATGGCAAGGTCGACGTCACGGTTACATTCACCGATAATCATTCCTTCATACACATCTGTACCTGGTTCGATGAAAATCGTTCCACGGTCTTCAAGGGCACCGATCGAGTAAGCCGTCGACTTCCCGTTTTCGATACAAACCATGACACCACTGCGACGTCCACCGATGTCAGCTGCGATATAAGGACGGTACTCTTCGAACGTATGGTTCAAGATTCCGTATCCACGTGTTGCCGATAAGAATTCGTTACGGTAACCAATCAAACCACGTGATGGAACGATGAATTCCATACGAGTCTGACCGTTGTCGTTCGTGTTCATGTTGGCGAGTTCACCTTTACGGAGACCGATTGACTCCATAACTGAACCTGTATATTCTTCTGGCACATCGATGATGACACGCTCGAACGGCTCGACTTTCGTACCATTCTCGTCTTCACGGATGATAACTTGTGGTTTCGATACTTGGAGTTCATAACCTTCACGACGCATGTTCTCGATCAAGATCCCGAGGTGAAGCTCACCGCGTCCTGATACAATCCATTGGTCTGGTGAATCTGTGTTTTCGACACGGAGTGAAACGTCCGTCTCAAGTTGTTTCATTAAACGCTCTTCGATTTTACGTGCTGTCACGAAATCGCCTTCGCGTCCTGCAAACGGAGAGTTGTTCGTCATGAAGCGCATTTGAAGTGTTGGCTCATCGATGCGAAGGAGCGGGAGAGGCTCTTCTTTACCGACTGGTGTGACAGTTTCACCGACGTTGATGTCTTCCATACCAGCGATGGCAATCAAGTCACCAGCTTTTGCTTCTTCGATTTCGATACGTTTAAGTCCGAAGTAACCAAATAGTTTCGTGACACGAAGTTGTTTCACTGAACCATCTGTCTTACAGAGCGATACTTGCTCACCGACTTTAATTTTCCCACGGAAGACGCGACCTACACCGATTCGGCCGAGGTAGTTGTCATAGTCGAGCATTGTTACTTGGAACTGAAGCGGCTCATCAGAGTTATCGATTGGAGCCGGTGTGTTTTCAAGAATCGTATCGAGTACGTGTGTGATTGTTTCTTCTTGGTTTGCTGGATCAGGATCGAACGAACTTGAACCGCTGACTGCTGACGTATAGACGACAGGGAATTCAAGTTGATCTTCATCTGCGCCAAGGTCAATCAATAGGTCGACAACTTCGTCGACAACGTCAAGTGGACGAACCATCGGCTTGTCGATTTTGTTGACAACGACGATTGGACGAAGTCCTTGATCGAGAGCTTTCTTCAATACGAAACGAGTTTGTGGCATACAGCCTTCACGTGCGTCGACAACGAGAATAACGCCGTCTACCATACGCATGATTCGTTCTACTTCCCCACCAAAGTCTGCGTGTCCTGGCGTATCAACGATGTTGATGCGTGTATCTTTATAATCGATTGCCGTGTTTTTCGCGAGAATTGTGATTCCGCGCTCACGCTCGATATCGTTTGAGTCCATTGCACGTTCTGCGACTGCCTCGTTCGTCCGGAATGTACCAGACTGTTTTAATAATTCATCAACTAACGTTGTTTTACCGTGGTCAACGTGAGCGATGATGGCTACGTTACGAAGGTTTGTTCTTACGTTCATGTAGTTATTCCTCTCTTATTTAAAAAGTTTCAGCTTTTCTTCAACTTTAAGAGTATAGCACACGTCACAGTACCTTTGTCGAGTGGAATCGACTGTGAACGTTTTCATCGGCCGTTTTTTATCATACAATAGGATGGAGAAGAGAAAATAAGGAGGAGTCTCCATGCAAGCTATGTTTCTATTCGTCGCGTTGGCTGTCGTCGCCGGCTTTGTCGGTATCGGAATCGGTGTGGCCGAAGGAAGTACTGCGATTATCTTAGGCAGTCTCGCATTAAGTGGCGTCGCGACATACTTTGGTATCCAATTGCGTCGTCGCATTCTTTCAGACCGTCAATCATAACGAACAAGGGTTACTCTGACATGATGTCGGAGTAACCCTTTTACGTGAAGTTATAACGGACGAGTCAAGCAAATTCGGTCTCGTAAAAGGAGCCCATCTTCTTCGATGACGTCATATCCATGATTAGGGAAATAATCTCGCTCTACCGAGTCAAATCGGAATCCAGCTTGTTGATAGAAACGTAATTGCATGATACTTGAGTTCCCGGTACAGACGAGTAGTTCGATTCCTCCGATAGAAGCAGCTCGTTTTACCGCGTCTTGAAGCATTCGCTGACCGATTGTCTGGTTTTGACGTTCCGGCTTCACTGCGATATTAACGAGCTCGATTCGTCCCGATTCATGTGTGGCCAACATATACGCACCCACGATGTCACCACCGAGTAGCGCTTTAAACGTCCGTCCTGTTTGAAATTGCTCTCGGACCATCGCTTCATTCGGATTCGCTAAGATGAGAAGGTCACGGACTTCTTCATACGACTCATGTTCGACAATCCGAAGATCCGGTTTCGCTTCTGCGGTCACGCCTTTTGCGATGACATAATGTTTGATGACATCGTTCACGAATGATTCGCTCCCCGCCAATACTGACGTCTTTCCTTCGTAGCGGATAGGTTCGCCATATAAAGAAACGACGCGCCCTCCTACTTCTTCCACGAGTAATTTACCAGCAGCATAATCCCACGGCATATTACGCATCGTGATATAACCATCGACGCGCCCTGCAGCGAGCCAGGCAAGTTCGAGCGAAGCGGCACCATGAGCCCGCGTCCCAATGGAATCTCGCACAATCGGAGCAAGGATTTCCGGAGCAATTTGATGGTTCGGCGTGACCCACGTGGCGTTCATGCTTAAAAAGGCATCCCGCACGTGATGTTCATGAATGGTCGTCAATGTTCGGCCATTAAGCGTCGCGCCATATCCTCTTCGAGCCATAAACATCTCATCTGCCATGACGTCATAGACGAACCCATACTCCACGACCCCATCGATCATGATGGCAACCGAAATGGCAAACATGCGTTTTTGATGGATGAAATTCAATGTCCCATCGATCGGGTCAACGAACCAGACCGTCCCCGTTAATCGTTCTGGTGAGTCTGTCGTGCCTTCCTCTCCCATAATTTGATGGTTCGGAAAATTTACTTGGATGCGACGAACGATGAGTTGTTCTACCGCCCGGTCGATTTCAGTGACCAAGTCCCCTTTTCCCGTTTTTCGTTCCACTTCATAACTTTGATCAATCTCGCGACGAATCAACTCTCCCGCCTGCTTGATCAAGTCGACTGCAAACCATTCTATCATCTATGATCACCTCAACTGTATTGTACCAAACAAAAACCAGTATCCGCTCGGAATACTGGTTGAATGTGTGTGTAATGGTTAGGCTTCGAGACGCAATAATTCTTGGCGGTACTTCTCTAACCGATGCTTGCTAGCCTGAACTGTAGCATCATCTTGTGACGCCATCGCATCGAAGAGAGTTGCCAATTCATAATCAATCTCCAAGCGCAGCACCGGGATCCGTTTTTCTGCGTCTTTTCTTTTGAATGCCTCAATCACTTGTTTCATAAGATGCCACACTCCTTTTGTTGGGCTACAAGTTACGGTTTAATGAGTTGAATTGAGTATATCAGATAAAATTCGAAAAAGAAAGAGAATTGTCTGACTATTTTGAATTTTTTATCTTAATGGATATATTCCCAATTCCGAGGCCTCTAAACCTCAATTCGTGTTAAAGAACTGTACCCGATTTATAGGAGAAATAACAAAAAAGCATGCCGGAATTTGCTCGGGCATGCTCGGTCTTACAATTTAATCATTTTACTCGAGGACTTCATGGCCGCTTGAACCGTACGATACGTGGAATAACCAGTCTGTTCGTCGTGAACCGCGTTCAGTTGTTTCTCCTCCGACTTAGATGTTACGATTTGCTTGAAGGCACGGTACGAATCGAGAAACACTTCCCGTTCGACACCACCTTCATTCGCTTGAGCGACGACGTTATAAAACTCGACGACATCAATTAGTTCATCTGTCGTCCAATCAGGGTTGATCGGATAATTGATTTGCATATTGTTCACCTCGTCACTCATTGTATCAACAAAAAAAACTATTGCAAGTTACGCTAGAAATCTCTATAGTTTTTTTGTTGCTTGTTTTTTCAAAATCAACATATATCAGAACATGATTATTCATCCTATAAATAAACTGATTCCAAGGGGGACTTACGATTGAAATTAAAAGGTGCTACTCAGCTCGAAACGCCACTATTTGACACGTTGCTTGAACATGTCGACTCGAACCCAATTGCCTTCCACATTCCTGGTCATAAAAGCGGGAAAGGAATGGACCCGGAGTTTCGTGACTTTATTGGCGAAAACGCCTTAAAAATTGACTTGATTAATATTGCCCCACTCGATGACCTTCATCATCCGAAAGCGGCAATCGCTGAAGCGGAACGCTTAGCGGCAGAGGCGTTCCGTGCTGATGAGACCTTCTTCTCTGTTCAGGGAACGTCGAGTGCGATCATGGCGATGATTATGGGGGTCGTTGGTCCGAATGAAAAAATCATCGTACCACGTAACGTCCATAAATCTGTCATGTCTGCGCTCGTCCTAACAGGAGCTCACCCGGTCTTCATCCACCCAGAGTTCGACGAGACGTACGGAATTGCACACGGAATCACAGCAAGTGCCGTAGAACGTGCGCTTGAACTTCACCCAGACACGAAAGCCGTACTCGTCATTAACCCGACCTACTTTGGTGTCGCCGGAGACTTAGAGCGCATCGTGTCCGTCGCGCACGCGCAAGACGTTCCTGTTCTCGTCGACGAGGCACACGGTGTTCATCTCCCGTTCCACGATGAACTCCCACTTTCTGCGATGCAAGCCGGAGCAGACGTGGCCGCGACGAGCGTGCACAAACTTGGTGGTTCGATGACGGGTAGTTCGATTTTAAATGTTCGACGTGGACTTGTTTCTCCAGAACGAATCCATGCGATGCTATCCATGATCACAACGACATCTACATCCTACTTGCTCCTTGCTTCACTTGATGCGGCGCGGCGACAGCTTGCGACGAAAGGTCATACGATGAACGAACGGGCACTCGACCTTGCTCGTATGGCTCGTACGGCCATCAATCATATGCCGAACTTGTCTGTGTATGGACATGCCGAACTACATTCTGAGTCGACATACGCCCTCGATGAGACAAAAGTTCTCGTATCCGTTCGTGAGCTCGGTGTGACAGGATTTGAAGTCGAGAAATATCTTCGTGAGAAACATCGCATCGAAGTCGAGATGTCCGATTTATTGAACGTACTCTTCATCGTTACGTCAGCAGATGATGAGTCAACGATTCAGGCATTGATTGACGCGATGCGTGACGTCGTATCTGTTTATCAAACGTCAGGAAATGATTCATTATCGATCATGCTTCCTGAAATTCCACCACTAGCACTCAGCCCACGCGATGCATTCTATGAAGAGACGGAAACGATTCCACTCGAGAATGCTGTTGGACGTATATCAGCGGAATTCATCATGGTGTACCCACCAGGGATTCCAATCATCATTCCAGGTGAGTTGATTACGACGTCGACACTTGAGTACATCATGGCCAACATTGAAGCTGGACTCCCAGTTCAAGGCCTTGAAGATGAGTCGCTTCAGATGATCAAAGTCATCCAACAAACGAAAGCGATTCGCTAACCAAAAAAACGAGCCGGTCATCGTGACCGGCTCGTTTTTTATGTCATCACAGAAAAGGTGGCTGTAGATGATCGAATTGCTTCCCCTACTGACCATTATAAGAAAACGCTTACATTTTTTCAAGCATCAATTTCTTCAGATGCTTCTGTTTTTTCGACCAAACAAATTCGTAAAAATTCCGCGACATGTTCCGTGTCATTCAAATTGATGCCAAGCATCGGATACAATTGACGCGGTTCTTCAAGGGCATGTACATCAAGAAGGGCCGATTGACCCGTTTGCATACAGACGACTAACACCTTGCCCATGAATTGGTGTGTATAAACGAAACCAAAATCATAACGGGCGGCTTCCGTTTCAATCCCCGTAAATCGTACGCGACTCGTCTCAGATACGGTATATAATAACTCCTCATCGAACGCCATCAGGATTCCCTCCCTTCTCTCTTCACAAGTATTTTCCTTTATACTACAAGTACGAAACCTAAGGAGAGATGAGAATGAAAATTGAGTATGCCACACCATCAAATCAAGAAGCACTCGTGCAGTTGATGCACGAACTATGGCCCGACGCTCCCATTGAAGAATTACGGATGGAAGTCAAACTCGGCCTCGTTTCAAAGAACATGCACTATTTCATCGCCTCCTCCGACACAAAAGCGATCGGATTTTGTCAGCTCAGCTTCCGCCATGACTATGTGCCAGGCTCCACCACTGCCCCGACAGCGTATGTGGAAGGAATCTATGTCGCCGAGTCAGAGCGCCATCAAGGTGTTGCCTCTCGTTTGGTCGACGCTGCGTCAACCTTCGCAGTACACCACGGCTGCAAAGAGCTGGCATCGGATACCGAGCTTGAAAACAAAGATAGTCAACGCTTTCACGAGAAAATTGGATTCAAGGAAGTCGAGCGTGTCGTCACCTACATTAAAAACCTCTCCCACGAGTCGTGAGAGAGGTTTTATTGACGTTCTTATTTTACAACGTGGATTGGCATACCCATTGCGATTTCAGCAGCTTCCATTGCCATCTCACCGAGTGATGGGTGAGCGTGGATTGTAAGTGCGATATCTTCAGCAGTCATACCAGCCTCGATTGCAAGACCAAGCTCAGCGATCATATCTGATGCGCCAGTACCCGCGATTTGAGCACCGATCAAGAGACCGTCCTCTTTGCGTGTGATGAGCTTCATGAAGCCGTCTGGCTCGTCAAGTGCAAGTGCACGACCGTTCGCTGCGAATGGGAATTTCGAAACTGTGATTTCGAGTCCTTCTTCTTTTGCGAGTGGCTCTGTGTAACCAACAGTTGCGAGTTCTGGATCTGTGAAGACAACTGCAGGGATTGCAGAGTAGTCGAGGTAAGCTGGCTTACCTGCTGCTGCTTCCGCTGCGATTTTCGCTTCGTAAGATGCTTTGTGTGCAAGTGGTGGTCCAGGAACGATATCACCGATTGCATAGATGTTTTCGTTCGATGTTTTACACTGGTCATCGATTTCGATGATTCCACGGTCGCTGATTTTAACGTCCGCGTTCTCAAGACCGATGTCGCCTGTGTTTGGACGTCGACCAACTGTGACGAGGACGTAGTCCGCTTCAACAGATTGCTCTTCACCGTTTACTTCAAACTTAACAGTTACGCCATCTTCCGTTTCTTCGACACCTTTAGCAAGTGCGTTCGTGTGGATTGTGACGTTCCCTTTTTGTTTGAGTTTCTTCTTAACGATTTGCGTCATTTGTGGTTCGAAACCAGACAAGATGTCGCTAGCGCCCTCTACAACGACAACTTCTGTATCGAAGTTAGCGTATGCAGTACCGAGCTCCATACCGATGTAACCGCCGCCGATGACGACGAGTTTTTTCGGTACTTCAGGAAGTGCCAATGCGCCAGTTGAAGAAAGGACGCGTTTTGACCATTTGAACGATGGAATCTCGATTGGTGTAGAACCAGTCGCGACGATCGCTTTTTTGAATTTGTAAGGAGTTGAGCTGTCTTCTGTGATGACACGAACTGTGTCTTCAGAAGCGAAGAAAGCTTCACCTTGAACGATCTCAATTTTGTTCCCTTTGAGGAGACCTTTGACACCGCCAGTCAATTTGTTAACGACTGACTGTTTCCAGTCTTGAACTTTTGAGAAGTCTACTGACACGTTATCAGACGAGATACCCATTGAGTCATGTCCTTTAGCGTGTTGGAAGTTGTGTCCTGCTGTGATCAACGCTTTCGATGGGATACATCCGACGTTCAAGCAGACACCACCGAAGTTGCCTTTCTCAACGATTGTAACTTTCATTCCGAGCTGTGCGCCACGGATTGCGGCAACGTATCCACCAGGACCGGCACCGATGACAAGCAAATCAGTTTCTTGTGCGAATTCTCCTACTACCATGTTCTTATCCCTCCATCATTAGAAGTGCTGGGTCTTCGAGCAAGCGTTTCACCATGTTAAGAGCGTTTTGTGCAGTCGCACCGTCGATAAGGCGGTGGTCAAAGCTGAATGAAAGTGCAAGTACTGGCGCTGCAACGATTTCACCGTTTTTCACGACAGCTTTCTCAGCGATACGGCCGATACCGAGAATCGCAACTTCTGGGTGGTTGATGACAGGTGTGAACCATTGTCCACCAGCAGAACCGATATTTGTAATTGTGATCGATCCGCCTTTCATGTCTTCCCCAGCGAGCTTACCTTCACGAGCTTTGCCTGCAAGTTCGTTAATGTTTGTAGCAAGTGCATAGATTGATTTACGGTCTGCATCTTTTACGACTGGTACAACGAGTCCGTTGTCCGTGTCAGCTGCGATACCGATGTTGTAGTAGTTTTTGTAAACGATTTCTTCGTTTACGTCATCGATTGAAGCGTTGATTGTTGGGAAAGCTTTTGCTGCAGCAGTCAATGCTTTCACGACGAATGGCAAGTACGTAAGTTTCACGCCTTGGTCAGCCGCGACTTGTTTGAAGTCTTTACGGAGTGCAACGAGTTTTGTAACGTCGACTTCGTCCATGAGTGTAACGTGTGGTGCAGTGTGTTTCGAGTTAACCATCGCTTTCGAGATGGCTTTACGGATTCCACGGATTTTCTCACGTGTTTCAAGTTCAGGAGTCGCTGACTCGTAAGGCTTGATTTCCGTTTTAGCAGCTGCTGCTGGTGCTACAGAATCTGTTTTCTCTGTTGTAGCTTCTGCAGACGGTGCTTCACCGTTCGCGAATGCATCGATGTCTTCTTTCAAGACGCGACCGTTGTCGCCAGAACCGTTTACTTCACGGATGTCGACACCTTTTTCACGTGCATATTTACGGACAGATGGCATTGCGATGACGCGTTCAGATTTGTGAAGTTGAACGTCGCGTGGCGCGTCTTCTTTCACATCTTCTTTTACGTCTTCTGTCTTCTCTTCTGCTTTTGGTTGTTCAGGAGCTTCTTCTTCTCCTGCTGGTGCATCGCCTTCGATGTCAAATGTAATGAGGATGTCGCCGACTACAGCAACTGTACCTTCAGAAACTTTGACTTCTTTGACTGTACCGTCGACTGGAGCTGGGATTTCAACGACTGCTTTGTCGTTTTGTACTTCTAAAAGAACATCGTCCTCTTTGACCGTATCCCCTGCTTTTACGAACCACTTGACGATTTCACCTTCATGAATACCTTCACCGATATCTGGTAATTTAAATTCAAATACTGCCACTGGTTTTTCCTCCCATCAATTCATCATGTAAACACGACAAGGGAGACAATTCTCCCTCATCGTTTATTCGACACGATCTTAGAAGTTCACAACTTCCTTAACTTTTGCAACGACATCTTTATGGTCAGGTAACCAAATGTCTTCACCTTGTGCGAATGCGAAGACTGTGTCTGGTGCAGTTACTCGAAGAACTGGTGCTTCGAGGTGAAGAATTGCGCGTTCTTGAATTTCAGTTACAACGTTCGCCGCGATACCTGCTTGACGTTGTGCTTCTTGAACGACGATTGCACGACCTGTTTTCTTAACAGATTCTACAATTGTGTCGATATCAAGCGGGCTCACTGTCATGAGGTCGATGACTTCTACGTTGATGTTTTCTTTTTCAAGTTCTTCCGCTGCTTTAAGTGAAGTGTGTACCATCGCACCGTAAGTGATGATTGAAACGTCTGTACCTTCACGTTTCACATCTGCTTTACCGAGTTCGATTGTGTAATCACCTTCAGGTACTTCGCCACGGAAAGAACGATACAATTTCATGTGCTCAAGGAACACGACTGGGTCGTTGTCACGGATTGACGCGATCAACAAACCTTTTGCATCGTATGGAGTCGATGGAATAACGACTTTAAGACCAGGTGTCTGAGCCATCAAGCCTTCGAGGCTATCTGCGTGAAGCTCAGGTGTCTTAACGCCACCACCGAATGGTGAACGAATCGTGATTGGTTGGCTGTAAGCGCCGCCTGAACGGTAACGCATACGTGCCATTTGAGCTGCGATTGAGTCAAATACTTCGAATACGAATCCGAAGAACTGAACTTCCATGATTGGACGGAAGCCAGTAAGACCGAGACCGATTGCAAGACCACCAATCCCTGATTCAGCGAGTGGTGTGTCGAAGACACGGTCTTCGCCGAGTTCGTCTTGGAGACCTTCCGTCGCACGGAATACCCCACCGTTTTTACCAACGTCTTCTCCGAAGAGAAGTACTTTCTCGTCGCGTTTCATTTCAACGCGCATCGCATCAGTAATCGCTTGGATCATTGTCATTTGAGCCATAACTTACTTCGACTCCTTTGCAGTATATTCTTCAAGCTGTTCTTTCAAGTTTGAAGGAAGTTCTTCGAACATGTTGTTGATGAAGTCCGAAACTTTTTGTTTTGGTTCTTTGTCAGCTTGGCTGATCGCTTCTTTTACATCAGCTTTCGCTTGCTCGATCACTTCGTTTTCCATGTCTTCGTTCCAGAGTTTTTTGTTCTCGAGGAAGAGACGGAAGCGTACGAGTGGATCTTTTTCTTGATACTCTGTGTCGAGTTCTTTTGTACGGTAGCGTGTTGGGTCATCCCCAGCAAGCGTATGTGGTCCGTAACGGTAAGTGAGTGACTCGATAAGTGTTGGTGTTCCTTCGAGTGCGTCAACGCGAGCTTGTTGTGTCGCTGCGAGCACTGCGAGAACGTCCATTCCATCTACCTGAATTCCGTTGATTCCAGCTGCAACAGCTTTTTGCGCGATCGTTTTAGCTGCAGTTTGCTTTTCAACAGGAGTTGAGATAGCGAAACGGTTGTTTTGAACGACGAAGATTGCTGGCGATTTGAATGCACCTGCAAAGTTCAATCCTTCGTAGAAATCACCTTGTGATGAGCCACCGTCACCTGTGTAAGTAATGGCGACATTTTTGTTGCCGTTGCGTTTGAGGCCCATTGCCACACCCGCAGTTTGAATGATTTGTGCACCGATGATGATTTGCGGCATCAATACGTTGACACCTTCAGGGATACGGTTTCCTGCCACGTGACCACGTGAGAACAAGAACGCTTGATAAAGCGGAAGTCCGTGGAATACGAGTTGTGGAATATCACGGTATCCTGGAAGAATCCAGTCCTCTTTGTCGAGCGCGTATTGCGTCCCGATCATTGTCGCCTCTTGACCAGCCACTGGCGCGTAGAATCCTAAGCGACCTTGACGGTTAAGTGAGATTGCGCGTTGGTCCCAAATGCGAGTATAGACCATGCGGCGCATGAGTTCCTGAAGTTGCTCGTCCGTTAGGTCAGGCATTGCGTCTTGGTTGACGACCTCACCCTTCTCGTCGAGAATACGGAACGTTTGGAAGTTTTCTTCCACGTTTTGAAGTACCTGAACGTTGTTCATTCGTTTCACCTCATCCTTTCAACTATGAGACAATTGTCTTTTTTGTGATCAAACACTATCTCAAATCTTACGTGTATCTGTCCAAAAAAGCAATCTGTATTAACGTGATTCAGAAAAGTTATACTTTCCTGCCGTTTCCTTGTTAGTATAAAACGGGTTGTTACAATAACGCAAAAAATATGCTTGTCAAAATAAAACGCTTACATTCAAGGGTTATGACACCCATTTTACCTCTGTATTATTTTCGTTTCACCTTCTGTACCATCCACATTCCATCCTCGTTAAATATGATATAATCAATCATATACGTTAGATAGAAAGGAAGTTGTGTATGTTAACCATGAAAGATGTCATTCGAGAAGGTGACGAGCGACTTCGCGCTCGTTCAATCGAGGTACCGATTCCGCCAACAACAGAAGATTTGGCTTTACTCGACGAGATGGAGACATTCCTCGTCAATAGTCAAGACCCTGAGATGAGCGAAAAATATGAGTTACGAGGCGGTGTCGGCATCGCCGCGCCACAACTCGGAGTGAATCGTCGATTCTTCACGGTCCTGCTACAAGAAGAGGAAGAGACCTTCAAACTCTCCATCTTCAATCCTAAAATCACAAGCCATTCCGTCGAACAGACATTTTTAAACGGTGGCGAAGGCTGTCTCTCGGTCGATCGCGTGGTCAAAGGAAATGTACCTCGTTTTCGTCGAATCACGTTAGAAGGGTTCGATCGTGACGGGAAGCCAATCAAGCTTCGCTTGCGTGGCATGCGCGCCATCGTATGTCAACACGAACTCGATCATTTAGATGGGATCATGTTCTATGATCGCATCAATACGTCGAATCCGTTAGAAACATACGGCGAACCGATTTAACATGGTTAGCTCGAGAAAAAGGGCACTGTTGTTACTATTCCCATTTTTATTTCTTTTAATCGGTGGATGTGTGCGAATCAATTATGATGCGACCGTCCACTACGACCAATCCGTTTCGCTCGAAACGACTTATGCGTTCCGTGATCATCCTGTCATGAAATTACTCAATCTCAGGCTCGACTGGGATACTTGGAAAGAGCGGGCTGAGGAGAATGGATATGAGACGGAAGATTATTCGAGTCCTGATGACTACGAGGGTATGGTCTTAAAGAAAACATTTAAAAATGTGGACGAGTTGCAACAGATTAAAGAAGAATGGAAAACGGGACCAGCCGGTATCCTGGTCCCCCCAGATATCAAGTTTGATATTGAGCAACGTGAAGGTATTTGGTTTGATTCTTATACTTTACAGACCAACCTTGATCTTCGACTCGATCAAGTCAACTTACCAGGTGTCGAACTGTCGGGCTCGCCTAAAAAATTAGCTGAACGGTACATCCGACAAGCTGATATTCGTTTTAACCTGAATGTACCGACCGGTGTTTTTGTGGAGGATGGGACGGGCCTTGACATCCGTTCGATGAAACACGTGGAGTGGCAAGTATACGGTGGTCGACAAAACAACTTGAAGCTTGTCGCACACGTACCAAATGTTAAAGCGTGGATTGTGACGATCATCGTCCTCGTTGTCGCAGTCGTACTCGCCTACTTTATTTGGCGCAAATATCGACGAAACATCGGCAACCCCCGGAAGACATCGATCCGTTCACGATTACTCGGCTTATTGATCGTTTCGCTCTCCCTTACGTTGATTGTCGTAACGTTCCGACAAGAGTTGGCAAATGAACGGCAATCGGAAGCGATTCGCCAAGCGGCTCAAACGAACGAATTCATTCCTACGTTCGCCGTACATGGATTACTGGGAACAGACCGAACATTCCTACGTTTCTCACAATCGATGGAGCAGAGTGGACTTGCAACAGACGGTGCCCTATGTACCGTGACTGTCAAAGGGAAGACGGATTGTGAAATTTATGATTATAGTTCAACACGCCCTATCGTCCGAATTGAGTTCGAGGATGCGGAAGCTTCACTAAACAATCAAACGAAATGGTTAAATACAGCCATTGAAACGTATAAAAAATCGAGAAATCGCTCCTTCGACCGAATGTATATCATCGGGCATAGCATGGGTGGTGTGGCAGCCGCTAACTATATCTTGAACCAAGAAACGTATATCGTTGATAAGTTTGTGACGTTCGATAGTCCGTTTGGAGGTACACGTCTTGCGAACTTCGGTCTATCCGCCAGTAATTTTGGCATCAATACGGGGAGTCCAGCCATCCGTGACTTATCGCCAAATTCGGATGGATTAAAAGCGTTTCAATCTAAACTCGAGACATGGCCCCGTTCGGTACAAGTCCTCTCCTTCTCCGGACGAGGCGGTGAGTTTAACCTCATCGAGCCATCGAGTTCTCTCTTGCTCGAAGAGTATACGAACAATATTCAAACCGAGACCGTCCCTTACGACCATTTCTCGCTTCATCGTAAGAGTGACGTCTTGAAAGAGACCGGAAAATTTTTATATGAATATACGAATGAGTTCAATCCGATCGAGACGAATTAACGTCAAAACAGCTATCCCCAATTTGAGGATAGCTGTTTTTTAGTACGTCATCGTCCATGTCACTTTTTGAAGCCAATACATGATGTATTTCCCAAGAGGCACATCGGTTTGAATATCGTCATATGCCACAGTGTACGTTCCATTCTCGTTATTCCATAAACGAGTGAAATACTCATCTACTTCATCAAAGAAAGCTGTACTCTCTTCTCCTTTTACCTCGACGTCTGCCTCGAGGTTGTAATCGTTCATATTTCGTGTCGTATAGTTCCCAGAACCTAATACAACGGTCTTCTCCTCTCCATCCAAATATAATATTTTCGGATGATATTGCTCTTTACCGACGTCATACCAACGGATTTCGATTTGTTCTGGATTCACTGTATTTAGCTCTGCCGTAACCGGCAAGTTCGGTAAACCCGATTTCGATCGACCGAACGCATTCGTGTTCGGGTCTAGAATCAAATTCACTTTCACCCCTCTAGCGGCAGTATCCTCGATGGCTTGGATGATATTCCGGTCTGCCAAGTAGAACATTCCAATCCAAATGGTGTCCCCATCGTCCGCCCCATTCATCGCATCAAGTACGGATTCCTGGATTTTCCCTTCTGTGACGTACCGGATCTCCATCGGCGTTTCAGACGGCTCTTCTTCAGTCTTTGCTAACGCCTCTTCATCCGGGAATCGACGAGCATCCCCTTTGGAGAACGTCGCAACAGCCTGCTCTCCCTCCGCGATTTCTTTTAAAATCGGTCCTTTCAGATGAACTCCGACATTCGAATGGTATCCACTGGCATCATGCGGATTGGCCGACAGCACGAACCCTTCATTTTCTGTGACCATCACCTTACGATGGTTCGCCTTAATATTTAGAAGTCTTAAATAGGCACGAACCGTAATGTCTGGTGCCGATGAGGCCATCGGATTAGGTAGCCAACCTTCCTCGCCGTCTCCGAACCATTGAATGGCCATCCGATAAAATGTCGAATATAAAATATTCGGGTCGCGCATGGCGTCAAGATTCGTATAGACGATTTCTGCTCCCGCTTCCTCGAGCACATCAAAGTGTTCGGAAACATGTCCACCGTATGTTGTATTGATTTCGTCCGTGATAAAGACGACTTTCAAGTCTGGATACCGTTCCATTTGTTCCAATAAGGCCGATGATAATCGCGCCGTGATATCCGGGTATTGTCGATCTTCGTTCGAATACGGATTAAACAAGAAAAAGTCCATGACGATGTATTCCTTTGCTTCATGAATCGCTCGTTCCACTTCTTTGAAAATCTCTTGCTCAACGATTTCAGTATCCTCTCCTTGGTACGTCAAATCATGGAGAAAATCAATCTGGTCATCCGTAATGAGATACGAATCAGATTGTCGTGATACGCCTTCTGGTAATGGTTTCACTTGATGATACACAAGTGTGATGAGAAAAATGACCGCAATGATTGCGGCTCCCCACTTCAACCAACCTTTCTTCCCCTTTTTCTTAGCCATAAGCTCCCCCTCCTACGTTGCGGTGAAAAAAACGGGCTGTAGTTTCCTACAGCCCGTTCGATCATACTTCCATAATAATCGGCAGGACCATCGGGTGTCTCCGCGTCTTTTGAGCCAAATAAGGTGTGAGCGTGTCCGAAACGAGTTGTTTCATTTCCGACCACTTCATCTGCTTATTGGACAATCCTTGTTCGACGGTTTTCTTCAATAGACGTTCGCCATCACGAATCAGACTACCTGACTCACGCATATAGACAAATCCACGTGAGATGATATCTGGTCCCGAGACGAGTTTGCGTGTCTTGCCATCGATACTGATGACAACGACAACGAGTCCATCTTCAGAGAGAATGCGACGATCCCTTAATACTATATTCCCAATATCGCCAATTCCATTCCCATCAATGTAAACTGCGTTCGCAGAAATTTTACCCGTGACCGCTGCTGATTCAGAGTCAACGGCGAGCACTTCTCCGTTATCCATGACAAAACTGTTCTCTTTCGGAATGCCAACCGACTCAGCTAATTCAGCATGTTTTTTCAACATGCGGTACTCTCCGTGAATCGGCATGAAGAATTTCGGATTCAAGAGGCGAATCATCAACAACTGTTCTTGTTGTGAACCGTGTCCCGACGTATGAATGTTCGTCAACTTCCCGTATACGACGTCAGCTCCCGCTTTATATAACTGGTCAATCGTTTTCCCGACCGAGATGGCATTTCCCGGGATTGGAGAAGAAGAGAAGATGACCGTATCTCCAGGAATGATCGACACTTGACGGTGCGTCCCGTTCGCGATACGACTAAGCGCTGCCATCGGTTCCCCTTGTGAGCCGGTACAAAGAATCGCGATTTCATTCGGATCGTAGTGACGCATTTGGTTCGCCTCGATAATCATACCTTTCGGAACGTTGATGAAACCGAGTTCTTGTCCGATCGTCATGACTTTCTCCATCGAACGACCGAAAATCATGAGATGACGACCTGTCTCGGCACACGCATCGACCACTTGTTGCAAGCGATAGATGTTCGATGCGAATGTCGCAAAGATGATTCGACCGTCCGCTTTTCGGAACGTCTCACTAATCGTCCCACCGACAACGCTCTCACTCATCGTGAAGCCTTCTACTTCCGCATTCGTTGAGTCAGACAAGAGACAAAGCACGCCTTCTTTTCCGATTTCCGCCATCTTGGCGAGATCGGCCGGTTCACCTACCGGAGTGAAGTCGAACTTGAAGTCACCCGTATGGACGATGTTTCCTTGTGGCGTCTTGACGACGACACCGAGTGAGTTTGGAATCGAGTGAGTCGTACGGAAGAACGAGATGCTCGTTTTACGGAATTTAATAAGTGAATCTTCATCAATTTCATGGAGTTCCGCTTCCCGTAACAACCCATGCTCTTCAAGTTTTACTTTAATCAATCCAAGCGCAAGTTTTGTCGCGTAGATCGGTAACTGGACCTGTTTCAGTAAGAATGGAATTCCCCCGATATGGTCTTCGTGACCGTGTGTGATGAATACCCCTTTTACTTTGTCCTTGTTTTTAATCAAATAAGAGTAATCTGGAATCACATAGTCAATTCCAAGCAAGTCATCCTCTGGAAACATGATTCCCGCATCGATGACGATGATTTCATCTTGGAATTGAACAACGTATGTGTTCTTCCCGATTTCTCCCAGTCCGCCTAACGCGAACACGGCTGTTTGGTGGTTCTTAACAAACTTCATTTAATCTCTCCTTACTTCAATTATTAATACATCTATGTGAAACATAAGTGATTCTCGAATATGCCCGTAAGATTCTTTTTTCATTATAGCTCATATCATGACAATATTTCACTAACGATGTGATATTCGTGGTAGTTTCCCTATTTCGTGTTATCCTTTTAGTGGGTTCAGAAAACATATTTTTTAGACAAAGAGAAAGAATGGTGACTTAAATGGAAGATCAAAAAGTTGTTTTTTTCGACATTGACGGCACACTTTTACATGAAGGTAGCTATATTCCACCTTCAACGATTTCAGCAATCCAAGCACTTCAGGCAAACGGTGTCGAAACGTTTATCGCGACAGGACGGGGACCGGCCATGCTATCGGATATCCCAGAACGCGTCGGAATCGATAGTCTCGTTTGCTATAACGGCCAAATCGTCGTTCATAAAGGCGAAATCGTGTATCGTAACACGCTCTCGAAAGATGCATTAAATCGCTTGACGACGCACGCCGCTTCACATGATCATACCCTCGTCTACTTGGGGCAGGACCGTGGCGGTGCTTCAAAACCGAATGATGCCATCGTCGAACAATCGCTCGGCGAACTCGATATGCCAATCCCTTCATTCGAACCAAACTTCCACGCAGAAGAAGATGTATACCAGACGTTATTATATTGCACGCCAGAGGACGAACATCATTATATCGATGCTTATCGTGAATTTGATTTTATCCGTTGGCATCCTCATGCGATGGACGTCATCAATAAAGGGGCCAGTAAAGCGGATGGAATCCGTCACTTCATCGAGACAAACGGCTATCGTCTCGAGAACACGTATGCATTCGGGGATGCCTTGAATGATTTAGCCATGCTTCAGTATGTAGGGACAGGGATCGCCATGGGTAACGGTCGCTCGGAAACAAAAGACGTGGCGGACTTCGTCACAAAATCCATTCTCGAAGACGGGATTGAATATGGATTGAAAGCGATGAAGCTTATTTAAAAGACCTCTTGGAGTCACACCGTGGCGTTGGATCAATCGATTCAACGATCACGGTATCGCTCAAGAGGTCTTTTCTTTTATTTCGAACGTAACGTCCGCTCGAGTCTGTCTAAATCGGTATCTTTCCCGATGATGATCAGAATATCTTCCGATAAAATCATTTCATCAGCCTGAGGAGAAATCAAGACATCATCATCACGACGAATGGCAACAATGTTCACCCCATATTTCGCTCGCAAATCCAAATCAATGAGCGATTTGTTCGATAATTTGTCAGATGCTTTAATCTCGACAATCGAATGCTCATTCGATAGTTCAAGGTAATCGAGAATACTTTGGCTCATCAATCCATTGGCGATTCGAACACCCATATCCCGTTCCGGATGCACGATATTGTCCGCACCGATCCGACGAAGTACCTTTTCATGATAGTCGTTCGTCGCTTTCACAGTGATGATTTGAACACCAAGTTCCTTTAAAATGAGCGTCGTCAAAATCGAAGCTTGAATGTTCTCTCCGATTGCCACGATGACGTGTTCGAAGTTACGAATCCCTAAACTCTTAAGAACGTTCTCATCTGTCGTATCGGCAATGACTGCATGCGTAGCCAATCCCATAAACTCGTTGACGCGTTCTTCATCGGAGTCGATTGCGAGGACATCATACCCGTTCGATGACAACTCACGGACGATCGACCCACCAAACCGTCCTAATCCGATGACTGCAAATTCACCTGTCATGATGCTACATCCCTTTCCTACACCTGTTCTCTTCTTGATTCTTCGTTCAGTGTAACTGATTCCTGTTAAAAACTCTATAAAAAAACGAAATGGAATCTCCTTTATATAAAGGAAATCCCATCGTTCACATTATGCTTTTCCGCTCGAGCGTTTTCCGCGTACGTAGTCATTGTCAAACAAGAACAAACGAAGCAAGAGATAGAGCGCCGGTACGAGCAAGAGTAATCCTAAGATGAATACAATGACGAGCGCCACTGCCATCGACTCGTTGACGACACTTCCATTAATGTCGATGTACGGATATAGGATATATGGTAAATGCGAATACCCGTATCCGAACCAAGCCATGAAGAATTGCCCCATGACCATCAGGAACGCAATTCCGTAATTCCGCTTCATGTATACGAAGGAAACGGCAACCACGAAGAAGAGGAAACTCATCGCGAACCACCACCAATTGCCTCCTAAGATGCTCTCATAGTGCCAAGCTGCGTGTGACTTCAAACCGAAGAAGACAAGTCCCGATGCGATGATTGTCGGCACACTCCAGAAGAGCGCCCATTTTCTCACGAGTTCGACCGCGTTTTGGTCACGAGCCTTATCTGCGTAAAACAACAGGAACATCGCACTAATGTAGAGAACGGACACGATTGCCAAACTGACCACGGTCCAAGAGTAGAAGTTCGTAAATAACTTCGCCCCGTCGAAGATGACTCCATTCTCTGTTTCAGTAATGAACCCACCTTGACTGACTGTCAGTACTGTTGACATTGATGCCGGAATCAAGAGACCCGTTGCTCCGTATAAAAACATATACAATGTGCTTTCTTTTGAACCATAGTTCGCAAACGCATAGAAGCTTCCGCGAATCGCAAGCAAGATGAGCACAACAGAGGCTGGAACGAGTAATGCCGTCCCATAATAATACGCAGTGTCCGGAAAGAATCCGACAATCCCGACAAAGAAGAAGACGAAGAAGACGTTCGTCACTTCCCATGTCGGTGACAAGTAGCGTTTAACGAGTCGATTCACTAAGTGATCCCGTTTCGTGTAGCGGCTGTAAAAAGCGAAGAATCCTGCACCGAAGTCAATCGATGCGACGATGAGATAGCCGTACAAGAACGTCCACAAGACGGCAATCCCTAATTCTTGAATTTGCATGTCATACCCTCCGATCAGACTTCATCCGCAAACATCGCTTCACCACGATGTTCGGATTGTTTTAGTTCTTTCCCTACTGGATTCTCTTTGAACAGGCGTGACAGTACAGCCACAGTAACCGTTCCGAGTATCACGTAGAGGATCGCGAAAGCGACAAGCATCCATCCGACATTTGCCGAAGTTGTAGCGGCCTCACTTGTACGCATCAACTGATAGAGTGCCCAAGGCTGACGTCCAAATTCAGCGAAGAACCATCCAAATTCGATTGCTCCCATGGCAAGCGGTCCACCCGCTGCAATCGCAATGAGCATCGGTTTACTGAACTGGTTCAATCGTTTGATGTAACGCCCTAATACGAACAAGAACGAGATGAGCGCGAGAAGCATCCCAATCCCGACCATCGCATCAAACAGATAGTGGACAAAGAGTGGCGGTTGGTCTTCTTTTGCAAATTCATCTAAGCCGGTGACCTCATAGTTCGGTACACCACCTGCAAGAATGGAGAGCGCATATGGAATCTTCAAGGCGCCTCGAACTTCATAACCACCCTCGCCATCATCTTCTAACCATCCACCGAGAATCAGTTCCGCCTCAGAGGATGTATCAAAATGCCATTCTGCTGCCGCTAATTTGTCTGGTTGATAATGAGCCAAGTATTTACCAGAGAAGTCACCAACGAGCGCTGTCGCAATCGCAAAGATTAATGCGACGGTCATCGTCAAACGGAGACCCTTCTTATGATACTCAATCGACATCTGATCCAGTTGATTACGCCGTTGACGTAATAACTGAACGGCAGCGATAGCCGCCAAAATGAACGCTGATGTCAAAATAGCGGACGTCAGCACGTGTGCCATTTTTGTCGGCATGGCCGGACTGAACATCGCCTCAAGCGGGCTGACGTTTGCTAGACGACCATCGACGATATCAAACCCTACCGGTTGGTTCATAAAACTGTTTACTGTGGTGATAAAGAATCCAGAGAATAACGCACCGACTGCTACCGGAATACCGAGAAGCATGTGCCGCCACGGATTTTTAAACCGATCCCACGTGTACAAGTAAATCCCGAGGAAAATCGCTTCAAAGAAGAAGGCGAACGTCTCCATAAACAACGGGAGCGCAATCGTTTGACCCGCGACACGCATCAGGTTTGGCCAAAGTAACGATAATTGAAGTCCAATCGCCGTACCTGTCACAACTCCGACGGCAACCGTCACGACATAGCCGCGTGACCAGCGTCTAGCCATGAGTGTATATTTCGGATCATTTTTACGAATCCCTAAAAATTCTGCCAATAAGATTAAAAGTGGAACCCCGACGCCGAGTGTGGCAAAAATCACATGAAACCCTAATGTGAGTGCCGTCAATGCCCGGCTCATCAGGACAGGATCTTGAAACATCTATTGATTACCTCCTATCTCTCTCTATCGCTTCGAACCCATGTATGAAACGACAATCACAGATGAATACCCTTCGATACTTACATCATAATGATTTTATATTGCGCTGTAATGTCTCAATGCTCAAGTTCGCAAAATGTTCACATTTGAGCAATCGCCACAAAATCGTCGCTTTACATGAATAAATGTTTCCCTTTTTCTAAGCCACTCACTCCTTTTTAAGCACACTAAAAGCGGTCTACGATGTGACCGCTTCGTGTTATTGAATCATGACTGTTCGGAAGTAATGGTCGAATAAATCGATGGCTACTTCAATCGCACGCTCATCTGGATTGAGTGTGGATTGATGAAGCCCTGACCCCATATCGTTTACCCCTAACCAAACCATAAATCCTGGGACTTGCTTGAGCATATATCCAAAATCCTCACCCGTCATGGCCGGGACACATGTTTTATATGAGTAACCCACTTCTTCGACCGCTTCTTCGAATTGATAGAGATAGCGCTCATCGTTGACAACCTCATGATAGCGATTGCCAAACTCCAGGTCGATTTGAACGTTATACGTCATTTCAACCCCAGCGATGATTTGACGAATTCGGCTCTCGAGTACGACCATCTCTTTGTCCGATAACGCGCGAACCGTTCCATCTAACTTAGCCGTATCGGCGATGATATTTTCTTTCGTTCCGGCAGTCACTTTCCCGATACTGACAACCGCACTTCCCATCGGATCAATATTTCGTGACACAATCGTTTGGAGTTGCATAATCAATGCAGCCTGAACGATGATCGCATCGATTCCTGCGTGTGGGAAAGCGCCATGTCCACCTTTCCCATGAATGGTAATGTGAAGTTCACGTGCGCTCGCAAATAAGACACCAGGTCTTGAAGCGACCATCCCGACCGGATACTCTGGTGCGACATGTAGACCGAACAATGCATCTGGACGGAAATGATAAAACAACTCGGACTTCGCCATCGGTTCCGCCCCACCAGGGCCCTCCTCTGCAGGTTGGAAAAAGACGACGAGATGATGGTTAAATGGAACTTCCACTGCACGCTTGATTAAGCCGAGCGCAATGGACATATGCAAATCATGTCCGCATGCATGCATCATCCCTTCATGAATTGATGCGAACTCTAAACCCGTCTCTTCCGTGATGGGTAGTCCGTCCATGTCCGCACGATATCCAATCGTTTTTTCTCCAACAAGACCGTCTACGCGGACGAAAAGACCCGTCCGCCAATGAGTGATATGAACTCGTGGTGAGTCGAGTGAGCGAATCAATTGCTCGAGGGTCGCTTGTGTTTTGAATTCTTCATACCCAGCCTCTGGAATTAAATGTAGCTGTCTTCTTGCTTCGATTGCCCAATTCATCATTCCGTCTCCTTTGTAACTTCTTCAACAATGTCCCAAAATGCTTGGACCTGAGCCAATTCCAACATCGATTCCGTCGAAAGCATCCACGTATCCCGTACGAGCGGGACACCGTCGGAAGATGTCAGTGGAATCTTATTCATCTCATTCACATCTTTGATGGTCGACTCCGGCAAAATTGCGAATCCGATTCCGTGCAACGCCATTTGTTTACATGTCTCTATTTGGTCGACAACGAGTGTCGTAAGCGGTGGACTCGAAAACCGTTCCTGCCACCATTCTAATATTTCCTGGTAATACGTCGAGTCACTCTTGAACTGGATGAACGATCGCTCGTTGTTTTTCAGCTGTGCCAGGTCGGTCATCTTTAAATCAACCAAATGAAGAGAATCCGAAAACAACTTCATGCGCTCTCCTCGCCAATCGGGGTTTCCACGGATGATCCCGATATGGAAATTTTCTTCAAGCATGTAACGCATCATTTCGCTAGACCATCCCGTGACCAATTTGACACGTACGGACGGATAACGTTCCACGAACGTTTTCAATACTTTCGGGAGCCAATATTGTCCCATGATGGAGGCGACGGCAATTTTCAAGGTCCCATATACCTCGCCCTGATTCGCTGTCAGTTCTCCTCTCAATTCCTGTTCTTCACTGTACATTTTTTTAGCGAACTCAATGATTTTCTCGCCATCCGGTGTCAAGGCGAGTCCACGTGTGGAGCGAACGAAGATCTTCTTTCCCCATTGATGTTCGATGGTCACAAGTCGCTGACTGAGCGCTGGTTGCGAAACGAACAATCGCTCCGCCGCTTTCCGCATATTCAATTCTTCTGCAAGAATAATTAATACTTCTACTTCCGAAACTTGCATCACGTCACCTGTTTCTCTATCGTTTGAAAGATTGTATACTGAATAAGTATTTGTTTCAATGTATCATATCATGTTTATTCAACAATTTGACTGTTAGGAGGAAATCTGATGAAACGTCATCATTTCGCCTTTATCGTTGCGACCATCGCAACGCTCGGTAGCTTATATTTTTCTGAAATCATGCTCTTTGTGCCTTGTAAATTGTGTTGGTTCCAACGCATTTTTATGTATCCACTCGCCATCTACTACTTGACCATCATGTTGACCGCCCGAGACGTCAATCGATTGTTCGTAGGGATCATGGCCGGTGCCGGATGGTGTATCAGTCTCTATCACGTCATCTTAGAACGGATTCCGAATGGCGAAGCCTTCTGCACGAACGACTGCCTCATTCGCTGGGTGAATTACTTCGGTTTCGTAACCATCCCCCTTCTCAGTTTTATCGCTTTTACATGTATTCTACTCATTCAGTTCGTCCCACTCAAGAAAGCGTAAGACAACAAAGGAGAAGCTGTCATCGAGACAGCTCCTCCTTTTTTATCGCCACCACTCATCGTAAAGTGAGGCAGGCATATGGTGTTTGTGGCGTGACCGTTTGAAAATCGTTTCGATTCGCTCTGCAATTTTCGAATCGATTGTTTTTCCTTCTAAGTAGTCATCGAGTTGGTCATACGTCATCCCGAGCGCCACTTCATCAGGAAGTCCAGGACGGCCATCTTCAAGGTCCGCTGTAGGTACTTTATAAATCACTCGCTCGTGTGCTTCGAGTTCATGGAGTAAAGCCTTCCCTTGACGTTTGTTCAGTCCAGTCAACGGCGTAAGGTCACAGGCTCCGTCGCCATGTTTCGTGTAGAATCCCGTCACATATTCCGCTGCATGGTCCGTCCCGACGACGAGGGCACCGAATGTTGCCGCGATGTCGTATTGCACTTTCATCCGTTCACGTGCTTTGGTGTTCCCTTTATGGAAATCACTCAACTCAAGACCTGTTGCTGCACGAAATGCCTCGACCGATGCATCGACAGCAGACTTGATATTGACAGTGAACGATTTGTCCGGACGGATGAACTCGAGGGCGAGTTGCGCATCGTCTTCATCGTGTTGATCACCATAAGGGAGTCTTACCGCATAAAACGTATAATCTCCACCTTCTTCCGATCTCAATTCCTCCATAGCAAGCTGACATAACTTGCCTGCTAAACTTGAATCTTGGCCACCTGAAATTCCTAAAACAAGACCTTTGGCACCTGCTCGTTTCACATAAGTTTTCAAGAAATCGATACGGCGACGAATTTCTTCTTTTGGATCGATCGTCGGTTTGACGTGTGTTGATTCGATAATGTGTTGTTGCATGGATGACCCTCCCACTATTCTCTCATTTTGCTTTATTGTCTGATAATCCGAATAACCCGTCAACTACCGGTAAAAAAAGAAAGACGGAAACGACTGTTTCCGTCAAAGAATTATTGAATTTTAAATGATGTGACTTCTCCACCGATCGGCGTCATCTCTAAGAACAGTTGTTGATCTTTTGCTGGTGCTTCATCGAGTAAGATCCCAAAGGAGAATCCGCCGCCCGTCACCTCTGCAGCACCCTGGGCGTAGAGGTTGTGACCGTCAGATACAGCCCACTCAAACTCAACCTCATCCGTGAATCCACTGACTTGAATCATCGTATCATTCAAATCGATCGTCACATCACGGAATGCCCCATCTGTTTGAGGTTCTGACGCAGGTGTCTCTTCCGGCGTTTCTGACGTGCTATCATCCGGTGTCTCTGTAGCAGGTCGTTCCACCGTGAATGTCGCCTCATCTGTCACAGCCATTTCCGGTGCCCCGTCGACTTGACCGAGTCCTACCACCTCGACTGTATATTCGCCAGCCTCTAATTCTAACGGGAAGACTTCATCGAACATTTTTTGTTCATCCGCTTCCCACTTCTCTTCAATCACAGATTCTGTAAAGATATAATCGCTGCCGTAATCAAATACCGTCTGGTTCCCTTGTTTGACAACCAATTGAAAACGTTGTGACGAGTTGAACGTCACATCGACTGCATCCTTGTTCGGGTTTGTCATCGTGACCGTCGCAGACAGTGTATTCGCAGACGAGTCATAAGCGACTTCCGTATCGAGCGTCAATGGAGCAGGGGGTTCGGACGAATCACTGTTCACTTGACTCGGTTTCGCCTCTTCTTTCCCACATCCCGCTACAACTAGTAAGATTGCCGTCACTACGGCGAGCAACCAGGTTTTCTTCATCGGTCCCACTCTCCTCAACAAAATAAAAAAACGTCTATAGCACTAGTGTATACAAAGTGCAGACGTTTGTAATGATTTTCCTTATATTATTTACCTTTTTTACGAAACTTCGATTTTTTGCATATATTGTTGCCATCCGGTCATGAACAATGAATCTGCGATATCGAGATCGGACCGGACTTGAGCCGTGATAGAGAACGTTTCACTGTGCATCGATTCGAACGTGACGACCATCGTTTCTCCTACTACTTCCTTATAAGCTACAAGTTCAGGCGTTTCTGCAAACAATATCATAAGTATGGCTCCTTTGTTCATCTGTGATAAGCCTAGTGTACCAAGTTGAAACCAAGATATTTGTCCTATCGTTCGACAGTGAACCAGTGACGTTCTACCTATTGTCGAAACGTTTACATCAAATGTTAGTCAATTGGGGAAATGTGCATATGAATTTATGTAAAAGAGGGGTAATCCGCATGGCAGATCCCCCCCTTTACCTTTAATTGTAAATCAAATCGATTCAGTACATGTCGAACGATACTTTATTTCGAGCGGTTCGAAATTTGTTGCCACACCGTCCCGAGTGCTGTTTCTCCGCTCGTAATTCGCTCTTTCGCGAGTCGGGCTTGCAAGGAGACTTCAAATTCTTTGTCTTGCTCTGCGATTGATAAAGCCGGAACAGCGTCTTCGTCTCCACAATCGAATAAGAATCGAGCCGCACGCCAACGAACGAGTTTATTCTTATCTTTCAACGCCTCGATCATCGATGGCTGGGATTGTGGCAACGCCCAATCTGAGACGGTATCCCCAGCGGTTCGTCTTACAATAGGCGAAGCGTCCACTAGCGCCTGTTCGATATACGTGACATATTCCTCACGTCGGTCTTCAAACATCCCAATCATGACAACCGCTTGTCGACGAATCGCCATGACCGAATCCTCTAACGCACGACGGAAATATGGCATATTTTCATGACGAATCTCGAGCTCATCCAAGAACGCCATCCGATCTTTCCAATTTTCCGATTGCAAATGGTTTGCATTCGCCTCAAAATCAGCTTCCCGTCCAAATGCACGGGCTACAATTCGTTCAATTCGTTCCTGTGGATATGCAGCTTCTAGTTCCTCTTGCGCAATGACACTGACTTCATCCAATTCACCATATCGCGGGGCTTGCTCGACCCAACGACGATCTTGAATCACATTTTTCACCTGTGCCTGGACTTCCATTGCCGCATCTACAAATCGTTTAGATAGACCGACCCGTTTTTCTTCGTCCCCTTTGACGAGTTTCAATTGCATCGGTACGTCAAGTACAAATTGGACAGACACGTGAACCGGTTCATAATCCGTGTCCATCTGAGCGGAATCCATTTCTTCGACCTGTTCCCCGAACGCTCGTCGAATCTCATTCATGACATCATGCCAATCATGTTTCGGATGACGCTCTACAGCAAGAAAATCAGATACCGCATAGACCGACTTTACTCCTTGTAGCGAAATGATCTCCTGAATGATTTCAGGAGCATTTGTACTCGATTTGTCATACGTGACACCTCTCCCCTCAAACGGAGGCTCCACGATAATCTTCAAGTTATTTGGACTTGGTGTTGGTTCAATTGCTACTAGTTTCATTCTCATCACCTCACTCTTCATCGTGACGAAAATGACAAAAAAACGCAAGCGAGTCGCTTGCGTCAATGATTTATCTATTTTATTAGAACAACGCGATAAATTGTTGAAGTGAATACGTTTCTCCATCCACAGTGAACGTGCCATCCTCTGCAATGGGTTCAAGGAAGAACCGTTTTTCACCATTCTCTTTCACGTAACCGAAAATGTGATTCGATTGATAGAACAATTCTACAATCGTCATACGCCCAAATGTCATGCCATCGTTCATTACTGCCCGATCCCCTAATTCGCCGCCATTGTACAGTTCGATGTAAGTTTCCATTGTGGTGTCGCTCCTCTTGTGTTTGTTTTCACAATTCCTTTCTATCAAACAACATGAGCGACTTCAAGTTAATTTTTTGCGTTGCGCTTCCAAAAATCAATCCATTTACGATATTCCAATAATGTTTTATTGATTTGATTAATCGATCTCTCATCATGCAACCCACTATCATCAATCTTTTCTTTACAATGCGTAATGAAAATTTCGTTTCCCGGTAAAATATTTGCCCGATTTGTGGCAAATACTTGTCGGAGATGGATTTGGCATCTGGCCGTTCCAAGTATGCCCGGCGAGGCCCCTGCAATCATGACCGGTTTATCTCGAAGCGGAGTGCCCGGCTCAAGAGACAACCAGTCGATTGCATTCTTCAAGACTCCCGGGATGCTATGGTTATATTCAGGAGTGACAATCAATAACCCATCGGCTTCCCGAACAGCTTGCTTCAAAGCGGCCACCACTTCCGGTTCATCCGGATCAATCAAATCGTCATTGAACAGTGGAAGTTCGATGGAGACGACTTCAATGTCGAAATCATCTTGAGCCAATTTAATGATAGAATGAAGGAGGGCCGTGTTAAAAGATTGTTCCCGAAGACTTCCGGACATAGCGATTAATTTATACTTTTCCATGTTCCACCTCCTGCATCCATTCGTTCATGATTTTCGCTTCTTCTTCAGGGGATTCCATCATCCCCATATGACTAAACGGAATGATTGCTTTCGTATGTCGTGACGCACCTAAAAACGCTCGCTCCTCATTCATATTCGGGTCTTTTGAGCCGTAAATGAATAAGCCAGGAAGGTCAGTCGTTTCGATGGTATTCACTTCGTTTTCACGATCTCGGATTGCCTGTTGCGCGTTCACGATTCCCTCGACCGTCATCTCGTATCCGATTGCAATCGCTTGTTGAATGAGCGCCGGGTCAGAGTCGCTTGAGAAGACATTAGGGATCATCCCATCGATAAATGGTTTCACTCCCGCTTCAATAACTTGTTGAATGGCAGCATTGCGTTTTTCTTTCGCCTCGTCTGAATCAGCGGCAGCGGTTGAGTGAATCAATCCAAATCCTGAAAGTTCTCCCGTATAACGACGCACAAGATTGGTCGCCACATAGCCTCCGAACGAATGCCCGAGCACGAACGGCCGATCTAAATCACGAAGTCGGATTTCCTCAATGACCCAGTCAGCGAATTGATCCATCGTGTTCGGTCCTACTTCCGTACCTGCATGACCGGGAAGCGTAAACGCGTGCACCTCCGCATCGAGCAATGGTTCTAACTGTGCGAAATATTGTGGCGAACCACATAGTCCATGTAATAAAATGAGTGATTTCATACGAATCGATGCTCCTTTTCTTCCCATTCTGATTTAAGCAACCGATACATGGTCAAATCCATGAAGCGGCCATGGCTGTAAGCATAATCATGTAACAGCCCTTCCTCGATAAAACCGAGTTTTTGAACGAGGCGATTTGAACCTTCATTCCCTGGTGCGACTAATGCAGAAATGCGGTGAAATTTAAACTCCTCGAATCCATGTTGAATAACGGCGGCCGCTGCTTCAAAAGCCACCCCTTGCCTCCAATAGTGAGGAGACACTTCAAATCCGATTTCGGCACGATAATATTGCGGAGTCCAATTATGAAATCCAATCGTTCCGACCAATTCGTTCGTCGTCCGATCACAAATGGCCCATCGAATGGCCTTCCCTTGCTGAAATTGATCTTTAAAGTAAGCGATCACGTTCTTCGCCTCATAGACGGCAATCAACGGGTCCGATCCATAATAACGCATCACTTCTTCAGTGGATAAAATGGTATAAAGTGCTCTAGCATCACGCGGTTCTAGCTCTCGCAATATAAACCGGGGCGTAGCAAGCTCGGGAAAACTACGTTTTAATCCCCACATATGGAACCCGCCTTTCCTATTCGTTTCCTCAATTATACTTCTCTTTTCCCATATGTATCGAACTCAATCCTCAGGAACCGGCTGAAGATGGCAGAAACCATGTGTTTTTGCTACTATGAATGTAGTATGTCAAACTGAGGGGATACCATATGTCAAAACAACTCTTTTATTTGAAACAAGACCGAGACGTGCAACGATTCACGCTTCATGGCGTGACGTTGAACGATGTGACAGATGCACTTTCGATTACGAGACCGATGATTATTTGTAGAACGGATGTAAAAGGGATGAGGCAGTCCTCGCGGTCCCGCTTCCGTTATATCGAAGCGCATGAACTCTCTTCGTTCTCGTCTAAATATTTGAATAACCAAACAACATTCACAGCAATCGACTTTCCTGATCACAATACGCTCGAAACATTGTCCGATCATGAGATTGCAGAAATTTTGTTTTTAAGTCATATGGAGCGTGGTCTTAAAAAGCCATTTCTTGATTCGCTCGATAATGAGATTGCCTTTTTCAACGAAGCGAATGATCGGCACAGCAGTCTCTATATCCGAGACTGGTCGACCATCAACCGTTTCGTACAAAATATGCTGCAAAGTAAGCTTGACCGAGACATTCGCAATATCAGTTTTGTCCCAATTCCACTTCCTGTCATTGACGAATTACTCGATTTAGCTCCTCAAGGCCTCATCATCGACTTTGATCACACGAAACGTAATCTATTTAATCGACAAATTGTGATTTCCTTCTATGTCGCGGGTCGTTACGAAGACATGTCAGTCCTTGAAGAAGATTTTGATGCAAAAAAAGAGTCCATCGCCTTAAAAGGACAATTATTGTATCGTCGTCGCACTTGGCAAATCGAACGATTATAAGGTCATACATGTAAGAAACACGTCAGAACCTCTTAACACGAGGTTCTTTTTTGTTATTTTCAATCCCATGATTACACGTGAATTCCCTTCATTAAGGGACATGAACGCTATTCTTAAAAATTGATAACAAATTGTCTTAATTTTTTGTTAAATTAACACTTTTCTTTTTCGAGCGAGGCGTTATACTAGGAATAACCTTCTGGAGGAATGGAAGGCAATATAGAGAAAGCGAGGTGAAAATCTATTCATCACGCGATGGATAGATACACGAAATGGAACAACTGAAAGTACAAGGAGTCTCATCGTTCACCAAGTTTGCGACGAATGGAAAAATGCTGAAACTAAAAGATGCTCACGCAGGGGAACAAAGCATCGCATTACAAGATGCGACCGACATTCAAGTCTCACTGCTCGACGAAGACCATTCGCGCTTCACTATATTTGGTCATGCCCATCCACTTGTGGAGCTGACCCTTCCTCACAACTCTTGTGAAGTCCTCTATGCATGGTTACTACACAAGATGAAACGACAAAAAATCAAATTGGCCTCTAACGCATAAAAAAATAGGTCTCACCTCCACTTGGGAGGCGAGACCTGTTTTTGGTATTCGTACGAGTGAATCGAATCATTCTTCGTCTCTTCGTACATTATGAAGTCGGTGCAACTGGATTTTTTCGGTAGATCGTGATTCCACCGTGTTTAGCTTCTCCTACGACCTGAAATAGCCAACCTTTTTCGATGAGTAACGTTCGAACGGACAGAAAATCCTCTCGTGGCACCTTTACCTCAACCATTTGACCATCTAACAATTGTTGAAACGTATTTTCCCAATCCGTCATCTTAATTCCCCTTACGTGTAGCTTCTTCGTTCATCCATTCAAATAGGCGGAGCCCTGATTGTAAACGGTCAGTCGGATCCAACAAGTCATTTGGGACGACACGGGATGCTTTAATTTTTCCATCCCCAGCAAATAGAACAGGTTCATGCGTCGTTTGTTCGATAAAGTCGAGGGCAAACGCTACAATCGACTCTTCCGTTTGATGTCCACTTTCTCGTAATGCGATATCGAACGACTCATCCCGTTGATTGTTGATGACTAACGTACGTCCTCCGTTAAGTAAAGCCATCGGCGGTACCGCATCGACATGAAATACTTCATACGCACGGTAACCGGATTCCTCACATGACAAGAGAGGAACAAACTGTTGTTGGCTCGTCCACTTTTTTAGTTGAAATAGAATTCTCATCGAAGTGAACCATGTTGCGCCTTCGATGTCTTTTTCCACTAAAATTGTAGGTACGGGTGCTTCATCAGCCTCTTTCTTTTGAACGAATAGCCATTTCTCTACGTCTACGACGACAATCAATTCATTTTCCTCCTTATGATCCATTCAGAGATCCCGATGACAGTCAAGGCGACAAGCCATCCTCCAATGACGTCACTGAAATAATGTACGTTTAAGATGACTCGACTGAGTGATACCGCAAGGACAAGACATACGAGCACGATGATAGCGAGTTTCGACTCTCGTCTTTTATAAAGCAGGTAAGCCATCAACCCATATAACGCAAGTGAACCTGAAGAATGACCACTCGGGAAGCTATAGGTCGTCGCATCAAGAGATGCATCGATTAGTGGCCGGTCGATTCCATAGACGAGCTTTAAAACTTGTGTCAACAAAAGGGTCCCGACTCCGACAAGTACGAGTCGCCATGCTTCCATGCGTTCTCCTCGCCACAACCAAAACAATAAACCTAAAACAGAAAGTCCGACAATGACCTGTGCACTCCCGAGTTCGGTCACGTACGCAAAGACTCGATCCGGCAAGGGCTGTAACCATTCATACACGAGTGTATTCATGGGATCAACTGCGCCCATAACGACAAACACCGACACGATCACATACGCGACCATCCCGGTGAGTACCACCTTCTGCGGTGTCCAGTTCATCAATACAACCCTTTTCTTTCTCGCATTTCTTCTTCACCAAAATCAATCATATCGCGGAGACGATGCGCCAATCGACCTGAAGCGTTCGCAGCAATGGCACCGACGAGGTCGTCCATGAACGTATGCACTTGACCATCATCCATCTTCGTGTCGAGTTGTTTGATGATGCCGATTTTTGCCTTGTCTAAGTATCCGAAAGTCGTCACGGCAATCGAACCATATGTGTTAACGGCCCCGATTGCAATCGTCTCATCCACACCAAATAACCCTTCATCGGATGCGATAATCGATAGGAGCGGTTCAGATAGCTGACCTTTTTCAGCTAGCATATCGAGTTCTGAGCCTACAAGAATAGCATGTTGCAACTCTCGCTTGTCAAGAACCGCCTCGACAGAATCTTTGCAATCTTTTAATGAGAGGTGCGGCGAATATGGGGCTTGCATCTGATAGACGATTTCCGCAATTGATTCAATCGTGACACCGCGCTCGAGCAAGCGAGCTCGAGCCGCTTCCCGGACGTCTCTTGAGTGTGGTACCTGTTTCATCGTTAGCGCAGGATCGAAATCCCGCTTCACATCCCTTCGTTCTGAGAGTCAACCTCTCTCTATGATATAACCATTATACTGAAAAATCGAAAAAAGACGAACCCTGCTTTGACTTCCCACATTAAATCGTTCATCATAAATATGTAGGTTAAACGATTAAAGGGGGAAGAGGAATGAAGATCGGGGTAGTCTTATTTCCATCAAAACAAGTGCAAGATTTTGCGAACTCTTATCGAAAACGGTACGACACAAAATATGCGTTAATTTCACCTCACGTGACAATCAAAGAGCGGACCGAGGTGTCAGAAGATGACTTGCCGAAAATACTTGAGTATTTACAACAAGTCGCGGATTCGACAAAACCGATTCAGTTAAAAGTCGATGGCGTGCGGTCTTTCGCACCGACAAACAATGTCTTGTATTTGAAGGTGTTGCCGACACGCGATTTGTCCACTCTTCAACAACGTCTTCACGAAGACGTACTCAGTCAATCATCAAAGTATGAATTTTTACCACACATCACAATCGGCCAAGATTTGACCGATGCCGAGCTGTTCGATGTTCTCGAACGCCTACGTATGGAACAGGTTCACTTTGAGGAGACGATTACACGAATGGCCGTCATGTACGAACTTGAAAATGAAACATGGAACGTCTATGAGACGTTCCGTTTCAAAGGTTAATCTTATATGCTCCGGTCGACATAGCGACCGGGGTTTTTTTCTTGCTCTTCTTCTAACCATTCTTCCCGTCGAGGTCGGATTCGTTGGACACGTTTGATTCGTGTCACTGGTTCGATACTCGCCCGACCGGATGGCTGAACTTGTCTGTTAACATACTGAACGACGGTAAAATCAATCTGATAAGGACCCATGATCTGACCTCCTTCATAAGTCCTTACCCGATTTTTTCATGCGATAATACAAAAATGGCGCATCGCTGCGCCATTTCCCAAACTTATAAAATATGGAACCCGCTATCGACGTGAATGACTTCTCCGGTCACGCCACTTCCCATCCCTGAGAGAAGGAAGAGTCCTGTGGAAGCGACTTCCTCAGCAGAAACGTTTCGGCGTAAAGGTGCTTTCTGTTCGAGTTCAGAAAGGATACTGTTAAAGTCACCGACACCTTTTGCCGACAATGTGCGAATCGGTCCTGCTGAAATCGCGTTGACTCGAATACCGTGTGGTCCGTACTCGTTCGCCAAGTATTTGACGCTCGAATCAAGCGCCGCTTTGGCGACACCCATCAAGTTATAGTTCGGAACGACGCGTTCTCCACCAAGATATGTGAGCGTGATGACCGAGGCATCCGATGCAAAATATGGTTTCGCCGCTTTCACAACCGCTGTCAAACTATAGGCGGAAATATCTAATGCTTGCGCAAATTGTCCACGCGTCATTTCTGAGAACTCACCGCGCAACGCTTCTTTATCTGCGAACGCGATCGAGTGTGCGATCCCTTGAATTTCCCCTGCTTGCTCATGGATCGAACGGAACGTTGTATCGATCGCCTCGTCGTTCGTCACGTCACACTCAAGTAAAATCGCTTCCTGTTTCAATTCGCTCGCAAGTGATTCAAGTCCTGATTTAAATCGTTCTGCCGCATACGTCAATACGAGTTTCGCACCGGCTTCATCAAGTGTTTTTGCGATGGCCCATGCAATCGATCGTTTGTTCGCGATTCCCATGACGACATACGTCTTATTCGTTAATGTTGGAAAAATTGACATCTTAAGCTCCCCTTTTTAGTACCTGGTAATAATATCTGTCCTCAGATTACAGAAAGGTTTCTGTTTTGTCAACCGACTCATAACGTATTGCGATTTTTTTAAGTTACGGTAAGATAAAATACGTATAGAAAGGGTGACACGACTCCATTATGAATCGCATTCAATCATATTTTAAAAGTTTAGATACGACGTTACTGACGATTGTGTTTATGCTGATGATCATTAGTCTCGGTGCCATCTACACGGCACAACCGATGTTACCGACACGACTTCAGCACATAAACTTCGCTCTTGAACAAGGTATCCGTTATGTGATCGGCTTTTTTGCCATGTTCGCCATCATGACGATCGAATATGAGCAACTCCGAAAAATTCATTGGTACTTATATGCTTTCGGTTTGCTACTGCTTGTCGGTCTCATCCCACTTCGCGATACGTCGCTCGTTCCGAATATTAACGGAGCGTACGGATGGTATAACGTTCCGGGGTTCAGCTTTCAACCGGCAGAGTTCATGAAACTATTTTTACTCATTTCGATGTCGACGATTGTGTATGAGCACAATAAACGATACGGCTCTTCTCAACTCGATACGTGGCTCCTCGTAAAATTAGTATTAGTCGCCATTCCTCCACTCGGACTGATTGTGACGCAACCTGACTTAGGGACAGGACTCGTCTTGATGACGATGCTCGGCGCCATCATCATTGTCTCAGGAATTGGGTGGAAGTGGTTGCTTGGTCTTTTCAGTGCCGCAGCATTGACGATTGGTACCTTTATGTATCTGTTTTTCACTCATTTCGAGATTCTTCAAGCTGTCGTACCAGGACATGCATTAAACCGATTCCAGGCTTGGATTTATCCATACGAGTACTCGGATGACCTGGCGTTCCAATTGATTAAATCATTACAGGCAATCGGTTCTGGTCAAATGTTTGGGGCAGGATACGGTCAAGGACTCGTTTATTTGCCTGAATCTCAAACCGACTTCATTTTTGCAGTTATTGCCGAACACTATGGTTTTATCGGTGCCGCCCTTGTCATTATCGTCTTCTTCTTGTTTCTCTATCGCATGATTCATATCGCGTTAGAGTCAAGTAGTGCGTTCGGAAGTTACATCGTTACCGGCGTCATTGCCATGTTCACATTCCAAGTGTTCCAAAATATCGGCATGACCATCGGTGTGTTGCCGATCACTGGTCTCACCCTTCCATTCGTCAGTTACGGAGGAACCGGAATCATTATGAACATGATTGCCATTGGTCTCGTCATGAATGTAGCTTCTAAATCAAAAACTTACATGTTTGATGATGATTGACAAAATCCCTCAAGGCACAGCCTTGAGGGATTTCTTCATATAGTTTGAAAATCTTTCGGAATCGGCGCCTCAATCTGAACCTCTTCCCCTGTCATCGGATGAATGAATCGCGCAGACGCACTGTGAAGGGCGTGACGGTCCATACGAGTTGCCCCCCCATACATGGAGTCTCCGATGAGCGGATGGCCGATATGGCGCAAATGCACGCGAATCTGATGGGTTCGCCCCGTCTCGAGTCGAATCGTCAATAATGAGCCGCTCCCAAATGGCTGGCATGAGAGGATATGTGTGATGGCGCGTTGTCCCTCAGTTGTCACGACTCGCTCCATAATCGAGTTCTCGGCACGCCCGATTGGTGCATCTATCGTTTGTGGCGTCACTTTTTCTTCAATTAACGCTTTATACGTACGCATCAATCCATTCGCTTTCTGAAGTTCGCTAAATCGATGATGAATGTAGCCGTACTTGGCAAATAAGACGACACCGCTCGTATCGCGATCGAGCCGATTAACGACATGGATTGCGGATGATAGACCAATTTTTTGATAATAACCGAGTACAGCGTTCGCAAGCGTATCGGTCGGATGTAGACGTGACGGAATCGTGGCAATCCCTGCCGGTTTATCGACCGCCAACAGCGTATCGTCCTCATACAGAATTCGAATGGGCCGCTCTGAAACGGCCATGTCTAGTGATGGGACTTCGTGTGGGAATCGCACCACCACTTCATCTCCAGGTACAAGTTGATATCGTACGGTGCGATGCGTACCATTCACTTCAATATCCCCTTCATGCTTCACGAGCGTGAGCATCTTTCGAGAAATACCCATATCTTGCATTAAAAAGTCGCGAAGTGGGATGGCTTTCTCCACAACGCGACGAATCGTAAACCCTTGCATTCGTTACTTTCCTTCCTCGATGAACGATTCGCGAACCCGGCGCCAAAATGGGAATGGCCGGAAACGAGCGAACGTCACTTTTTCTTTTGCGACCGCACACCGAATGGAGACGACATCTGACCAAGACAGCGCTTCTTGATGATCAAACGCCAATTCAAACTCAGTTTTCGTATGCGGTTGGATCTTCACTTGATGATGTTTCGGCAAAAGGAGCGGTGCCCCAATCGTCCGATACACTAGGTTGTTGATCGATGCCATCTCGGTCACTTGAATGGCTTCGATCGATGGATGAACAATCGCCCCTCCAAGTGCCTTGTTGTAGGCGGTCGATCCAGATGGGGTCGAAATACATAGTCCATCTCCACGGAACGTTTCAAAGTAATCATCTCGAATCGATAAGTCACAGACGAGCGTTCGCTTGTAGTTCTTAATTGTACAGTCATTCATCGCCAACTGGCGGTCCGTCTTTCCATTCTCATAATCAATGAGCACTTCGACGAGGGGATACGATACTGGTTCAAATGATTCACTCGTGATCATCTCCGTCAGTTCATCCAACTCATCCGGTTGCCAATCGGCATAAAAGCCGAGGTGTCCGGTATGAATTCCGACAAGAAGAGTTTCATCCAGACGGTCAATGTATTTATGAAACGCCTGCAACATCGTCCCGTCCCCTCCGACCGAAACCACAATGCGTGGTTCCTCAGAAAGCGTATGCCCTGCCGCTTCAAGTTTTTCAGTCAGTTCTTGGGTAATCTCCGCTGATCGCGCATCTCCCCTCGATACAATCGCAAACTGCATACCGGTTCCCCCTAGTTCTCGTCTGTTTTCACATTCATTTCTTTATCTCGAAACACTTGCTGCGCGTCTTGAATCTCGACACGGAGTTGACTCATCTCGGCATCAAGGAGAAAGGCCGCCTCCGCTGCACGTCTTAATCGTTCTTGTACTTCAAGAGGCATGTCGCCATCATATTTATAATTTAGAGAATGTTCGATCGTCGCCCAAAAGTTCATTGCGAGCGTGCGGATCTGTACTTCGACAAGCGTCGGAATCTCACCGTGAATCGTCTGGACCGGATATTCGATAATCACGTGATACGATCGATAGCCCGAATCTTTCTGATGGGTAATATAATTTCGTTCTTCCACTATTTTAAAATCTGTTCTCCGATGAAGCAAATCCAAAACGTGAACGATATCATCGACAAACTGACACATGATTCGTAATCCCGCAATATCCTGCATATCCGTCGCTAGTTCATGCTCGGCAATATTCTTTCGCTTTGCTTTCTCGAGGATGCTCCCGACCGGTTTCACTCGTCCTGTGACAAACTCAATCGGAGAATGGTCATTTTGCGACTTAAATTGCTTCCGAACGGCTTTTAATTTGACTTTTAACTCGTCTACCGCAATTTGATACGGTACTAAAAACTGATCCCAGTTCACTGATTGCATACGCTGTCACCACTTTCGTTCTTTTCCGGAAAAAACATGTCCTTTCCGTATGTATCCGTTTGTATGGTATCATAAACGAACAATTGTTCATAGAATGGAGCGATGATTCATGACCCAAGAAGTGGAAATTGAATTTAAATCAATGTTGACGAAAGAAGAGTACGAGACGCTTCTTCAAGCCTATCAGCTTAAAGAACAAGTTCGTTGGCAAGCAAATGACTATTTCGACACACCATCTTTTCAGTTAAAGGAAAACGGGGCAGCACTTCGAATCCGCGAAAAAAAACAAGGCCAAGTGTTAACATTAAAACAGCCGAACGAGGTCGGGCTTCTTGAGACACACGCCATGATCACCGAAGAAGAGGCAGAAGATTTATTTAAATATGGGATAATCCATGATGTTCAAATGAAACAAGCACTTGCTCCGTTTCAACTGAATGCACCACTTGAACATCTTGGGCGACTCGAGACGAACCGGGCAGAGCTCCAGACAGAAGACGGGCTCCTCGTATTGGACGAAAGCCATTATTTGGAGACAACTGACTATGAAATAGAATTTGAAGTGACAAATGAGGAAGCCGGTCAACGCGCGTTTGAACAACTCCTAGCGAAACACGGATTACCTTATCGTCCTGCAAAAAATAAAATCGTTCGATTCATGGAATTAAAAATGAGACGTTTTGAAGGTTGAGCAGATACATTGCCAACCTTTTTTTTAGGTTGCTACAATGAGTTTACAACGTTATATGAGTTTTTTGACGAGAGGAGGCGACACAAATGGAACTTGAACAATGTAATGGGTCATCCTGTTCATTGGAAGAAACTCCTATTCAAGTAACGTATAAACCATTGGAGTTATTCTATTTCATGGACATCTCGAGTCCTGAGAATTTTCACGTGATGACACTGATTAAAAAATTGGAGATTGAATACGGACATGTGATTCGGTTCCGCATGGTCTCTACCGTTCCTAGCTGTGTTGGCGGATGTCAGGAAGAAGTTCGCCTTCTCACCATGATCAAAGCACTGGAATTGCAAGGGAAACGACATGCGATGCGCTTCTTGCGTCATTTACATGTGAATGATTTATTCTCTTCGAAACAACCCGACCCGATTGATTTATGGGAAATCGCACGCTCTTTTGAAGAGTATGGTCTCGATTTAAGTGAACTCGAAGCCGATCTTCAATCGAATCAGCTCTTGAACGCACTAGCTGTCGACCATCAAGTGTTGAAAGATTGGGAGATTGAATCATTGCCTGCACTTACGTTCGTAACGCGCGATGAGGCATTGAAGATTGAAGGGGTTTACCCTTACGACGTTTATCAATCGGTCATGACAGAATTGCTAGGATATAGTCCTATCCGTTCGACCGACTGGGACGTAGCGAAAGTATTGGCACGATATGATGCCTCCACAATCACAGAACTTTCGTATATTCTTGACTTGGAAAAAACGGTGATTGAACGCGAACTGAAAAAGCTTTCCTTACAGCAACGCTGCCGTCCTGTACCAGGATGTAGCGGTGAGGCATGGGCTCAAACAAAATAAAAAGAACCCCACGGCCGGGGAGCCGTGGGGTTTTTGACGTCTCAAGCGGGGACAAGAGCCGTCGAACCTTGAGGCCCGGGGAAGGCCTACAAGATGGGAGAAAGTTTACGGTCAATAAAGGGGTTTGTGATTGATTTCACACTTATAATATACCTAGTGTGCAATCATCTGACAACTACTTTGTGTACATTGTCACATATTGTTCACGAGAACAATAATGATTCCATTTCATCGAGAACCGCCTCGAACTGATCAAGTGCTTTCAGTACCGGTTCTTTCGTCGTCATGTCGACGCCAGCTGCTTTTAATACTTCAATCGGATAGTCACTAGAACCCGCCTTCAAGAAGTTATCGATATAACGACGTACAGCTGGCTCCCCTTCTTCTAAAATCTGTTGCGACAACGCAGCAGATGCCGAAATCCCTGTCGCATATTGATAGACGTAGTAGTTGTAATAGAAGTGTGGGATTCGTGCCCATTCGTATGAAATTTCTTCATCGATGACAATCTCATCTCCGAAATAGCGTTTGTTCAACTCGAGGTAAGTTTCATTTAAGTACTCCGGAGTGAGCGATACGCCTTCTTGAGCTGCTTGATGAATCATGTGTTCAAATTCAGCGAACATCGTTTGACGGAACAATGTCCCACGGAACGTTTCAAGCTGATTGTTTAGTAAATAAAGGCGCTCTTCTTTTGCCGTTCTCGTTTTCAAGAGATGGTCGTTCAACAACGCTTCGTTCGTCGTCGATGCGACTTCTGCCACAAAGATTGAGTAGTCCCCGTACGGATATGGTTGTGATGTACGTGTGTAATGGCTGTGGACAGAATGCCCGAACTCGTGTGCAAGCGTGAAGAGGTTATTGACGTTATCCTGCCAGTTCATAAGAATGAACGGCTGTGTATCATATGCCCCCGACGAGTAAGCGCCGCTACGCTTTCCGCGCGTTTCTCGAACGTCGACCCAACGTGACGCAAGACCGTCTTTTATAATTTGGACGTACTCCTCACCAAGTGGTGCCAAGCCATCCACCATCCATTGTTTCGCTTCCTCATACGATACTTTCATCTCGACATCTTTGACGAGCGGTGTGTAGAGGTCATACATATGAAGCTCGTCTAATCCGAGCGCACGCTTCCGTAGCGCGACATAGCGATGTAGCAAGTCAAGTCGTTCGTTCACCGCTTCCACGAGGCCGTCGTATACAGACTCTGGAATCGCATTCTGATGGAGTGCTGACTGTCTCGCACTTTCAAACTTGCGCACATTCGCATAGAAGTTATCTTTCTTCACACTTCCTGACAATGTTGAGGCGAACGTGTTCAAATATTGCGCATACGTTCCATACATTGCTTTAAATGCGCCTTCACGAACGTTACGTTCCGCCGATTCGAGGAACGTGATATATCGACCGTGCGTCAACTCGACCTCTTCCCCTTTTTCATTTTTCACTTTCGGGAATTTCAAATCTGCATTGTTGAGCATACCGAACGTCGAACTCGATTGACCGAGCACGTCTCCCGCTTGTGCAAGAATCGCTTCCTCTGCTTCCGTCAATACGTGCGGACGTTCTTGCGCCAACTCGTCGAATGCATGACGGTATACACGAAGTGCGTCATTCTGTTCCATAAAGGCTTCGATTTGCGCTTCTTCGATAGATAAAAGTTCAGGCGTCATGAATGCGAGTTGGGCTGAGATTTGTGATGCGAGTGACCCAGCACGATCATTCAGTGCCTGATAGTGGCTATTCGCCGTATCTTCGTCATAACGCATATGTGCGTACGTGTATAGCTTATGTAGCATGCGAGAAAGTTCGTCCCGAAGCTGTAACGCATCGTATAGCGTCTCCGCCGACTCACCAAGTTTTCCTTTAAATCCGATTAACGCCGGTACTTTCTCTTTGAGTGCTTGAAAATCCGATTCCCAAGCTTCATCGTTGCTATAGATCGTCTCTAGGTTCCACGTTTCTTCCACTGGAACTTGTTGTCTAGTCAATATTTCTGACATACGTACACTCCCCTTGTGCTAGTTAAGTCGATTGATCAATCAATCGCTGAAGTCCTTGAAACATGCGTGTATCTTGATATCTCGCTTCTTCATATGAATGTGGAAGCGGCCATGACCTGACGTCACAAGATAGACGACATGCATTCAAGAGTTGTTTCCATTGTACATGAAACGACTGAGAAAAGTCGCTTGTCGGTGTCACTCCAAACTGACGACATGTCTTTTCAATACTCCACTCGACTGAATCTTTTGGTGACTCGTACCGATTCAAATACAGGACGGTCTGAAACGCGATCGGATGAATCCGAACTCCCCATAGCGATGTGAGCGGGAGATAACAGCCAGATGGTAAAAGTGATGGAAGTAGACCGAGTGGATAGAGTCGATTTAAGATCAAATTCCGATTCTGAGGAGAAGGATAGAGTGGCGTCATCCGGTTACGACGAATCATCTCCGTCCACTCGTGCGCGTGAAATCGATAGTATGCCTCAAATGGCATCGTCTTCACAGAAGAGGTGACATTCCAATTCCCTTGTCCATATTTAATCGAAGTGGGGAAACCATTAAAACGTACTAACGAACCATTGTTTACAGTCAGAAGCATGTGCCTTCTTGAGAGTTCAAGGCGCATCCACGGTTGAAAAGATTGATTCATTTTCAAATCCATTCCGCTTGCGAGCCAAATCACGTCTAGCCCCGCGCGTCTATAATCAATCGTTCGTTCGCTATACTCTTCCGGTCGTAATGGGGACGCCTGAATCTCAAATACGGTGGTCTTCCCATCTATCGTGGTGATAACGTCCGCTCGACGATCCCCAATCGTCACCTCTTGCTCGACAGGATATCCCCTCCCTTGAAGCCACTGGCATACTGCCCATTTATCCTGATGATGCGGGACGGATTCAGCTCTTCCGCACGTGTGAATATGCGCAAAATGCAGCCGTCGCTTCGCTCCTTGCTTCACAATCAACATTTCCTGACAAGTCGGGCATCGAAAAGGAGCAAGTTGCTCTGCTCGCACCCGATTGATTGTAAAGGAATCTACATGATTCCCTTCCCGATCGATTGCAAACCGCATCTTGCTCCCCCCTCACAATAGTGGTGAAAACATTCTAGCCAATGATTCTACAAGTTTGATAAAGAATGAGCGCTTCGCGAATTCGTCTAAGACGAGTTCGTGGGACCCTTCAAAATCATGATATAAGTCTTGTTTCAACTGATGAACGGAATTCGTATTATAAAGAAGTGCATTGACCTCAAAGTTCAAATGGAAGCTCCGAAAGTCCATGTTCGCCGTCCCGATTGTAGCTAATCCCTCGTCGACGACGATGACTTTTGAATGCATGAATCCTTCTTCGTATAAATAAATCTTTACCCCGGCCAACAGCAACTCCTCATAATAGGATCGACTCGCATAAAATACAATCTTATGGTCCGGATAGCTCGGCAAGACGATGCGGACATCAATCCCTGATAATGACGCCGTCTTCAAGGCACTCATAATGTCCTCATCTGGAATCAAATAAGGCGACGAAATATAGACGGACTTTTTTGCAGCATTGATGAGCGAAAAGTATATGGACTTCATTGTCTCATATGGTTCATCCGGTCCACTCGCTACGATTTGAACACCTCCGCTCGCACTTCGTACCGTTTCAAGCGGTTCTAAATAAAACGGAGTGAACAGTCGCTCTCCCGTCATGTAATACCAATCTTGCAAGAAGATCAATTGTAGCTCAGACACCCCTTCCCCTCTGACGTAAAGGTGGGTATCTCGCCAAAAACCAAACTTAGAGTGTTCGCCTAAATATTCATCTCCGACGTTCAAGCCACCCGTGAAGGCCTCCGTGCCATCAATCACGACAATCTTTCGATGATTCCGATAGTTCGTCTTACTCGACACGAGCGGAAGGACGACCGGAAAGAACGCCTTCACTTGAACTCCCGCCTGCTTCATCTCTTCAAAGAAAGAACCGCTCGTATGAATCGAACCGACCGCATCATATAAGAATCGAACCTCGACCCCGGACTTCGCTTTTTCAATTAAGATTTGCTGAATTTCCCGAGAAATACGATCTTCTCGAAAGATATAATATTCAAGATGGATATGGCGTGTTGCTCCTTTTAAAGCAGGGATCAGCTTCGAAAACTTCTCTCGTCCGTTCGTTAATACCTGCGTATACGTATTGGACGAGACAGGTAGCTGGTTCAAGGAAGACGTGAGATGCAACAACTTCTCATAGTCGTCATGGGCGAACATGAGTGATGGAGACAACGTCATCGCCTTTTGGCGATAGGCCAAGTACGTCTCTTCATCAAGCATTGCTTTTTCTTTGAACATTCGCTTGCGGCGATAATTCTGACCGAACACGAAATAGGCGAACAATCCAATGACGGGAAATCCAATCATGACGATTGCCCAAATGAGCGTTCGCTGTGGATTCCGATTTTCAAGTAAAATCACCAACAAAATGCTGAACGTAGTCAAAAAGACGAGAATCGAGAAGAGCCCAATCACTTGTGAGCTCCAGTAATACGATAATATCGCAATGAGTCCTGCGAGCAAAATAAGGGAAAAGAGTACTTGTATGCGTCGCAACATATTATAACCTGACCTCGTTTCTGTCATGTATTATCATTAATTATACATCGTAACGCCAATTTTTTGAGGGGAGCGAATGAATTATGGGGACTTTTCTAATTACAGGTGCGACAAGCGGGATCGGACGCGCCGTCGCCTTGCAGTTATCCGAGAAGGGACATCATGTCTTTGGAATCGGTCGTGATGAGGCTCGAGGCGCAGCACTCGAGGCTGATTCAAATGGACAAGCGACGTTCGTTCGATGTGACCTCACATCATCAGAAGACATCGACCGTCTCTTTATCCATTTAAAAGAGCAAGGCGTGACGTTGAACGGATTGTTCAACAATGCCGCCACGTTTGGTAGACCGGGCACTCCCGAACGGCTGACTCAAGAAAGTTATACGGAAGTATTTGACGTCAACCTTTACGCCCTTAACACGGTCACACAGCGCGCCATCCCTTTGTTTGATCACGGTGCAAGCGTCGTCAACAACGCCGCGATTGTGGGACATGTTAAATTCCCACCGATGCTCGCTCATTATGCCGCTTCTAAGGCAGCTGTCATCGCACTGACTAAAACGTTCGCACATCGTATGAAAGGAAAAGTTCGATTCAACGCCGTTTGTTTCGGTCCGGTCGATACACCGCTCAGTCACAAGCTCTACGGGGGCGAAGCAAAATTCAAGGAAGCCATGAGTCATCATTTCCGGGGACATGCCGCTCTTCCTGAAGAGGTCGCACCCGTCGTTGAATTTTTATTGACTGATGCCTCCACCTATATTAACGGACAAGCCATTACCGTCGATGGCGGATACACCCTCTCTTAAATAGAGACCACCTCTTCTTCGTTGAAAAGGTGGTCTCTATTTATGCCTTCAATTGTTTTGCACGATTCATCTTATTTTGTAAATAGCGCTTTTCTTTCGAGTGTAAGTCATCCCACGCAATCACATCTTCAAAATAATCAATCATCTCATTGAATGTTGTATCTAACGTTTCATGTGCTTTTAGACGGGCCATTCGGATCGCCTCGAACACAGCTCCCATCACAAAGATATCTCGACTCGCATATGTCTGCATAGGGGACAAGGATTCAAATAGGATCGTTTCAAGTGCTTTTCGTTTCACATGCCAATCTGAAGACCCGTTTGAATAGAGAAAATCACCATCCGGCAATTCACACAGTTCCCGCAAAATGTCACCGATGTAATGAATGGCATGAATCGCTGTATTTGGATCATTAATTCCAGGTGAAATTCCTCGTAGTGCAATCTCACTTAATTTTTCAATCGCGAAAGACGGGTCTTGCATCGAAGAACGGACTTCCCCAATCTCAAACAGTTCGATATCCGGCGCATCTTCACCTTTCCAATATCCGAGCAAATCACCTTTGGCGACGAAATCTCCGACAGCTACGATGGATTCAAAGTCCGTTTCACAGTCGCCTTGCTTTTCTCGCAAGAACAAGCGGACGTACCCTGTCTGAGGAGCCATAAGTGCTTTTCCTTTGAACGAATGAATCGTTCGAGGTAATACGAGATGAACGTCATCTGACTCGATGGCATCTTTTTGCTCGCTAATCACCGATAAGGCCTCTTTATGTAATGTTGATAACAGACGTTCCGCCTGAATTGATATACTGATCGTCTGGATAAATTTCACGAATGTCCAAATGGAACCGATGACCAAAAGTACGCTGATTCCCGAAGACAAGACGACCCCTTCATCAGCCGTACGAACAAGAAATAAATTGGAGATTCCATATACCGTCGTCATGATAAAAAGACCAAGCGTGTGCTTAGCGGCTGTGTTTGTTAAAAAATTATTGATGGTTCTCGGAGAAAATTGGGAAGAATACGTCGTCAAGACGACTAGGATTGTAGAAAAACTGAACGTCATCATCGTCATAAGACTTGTGAACGTAGAAGATAATACAGATGCAGCGGAATCTAAATCTAGATAAATAAAGTCCGGTAGCAAATCACGGAAGAAATCACCGAATAATTGCGTCAAGGTTGTGAGCACGATTCCCCCTGCACCATATAGGAACGGGACAAACCATGCACTCTCATCAAGTAATAATCGAATTCTTCTCACCATACCAACACCTCTTTACCCTTCGTTTTTGAAAAAATCGCCTGTCCGATTGAACAGGCGATGAATCATTAGAAATAGTGACGCACTTTCGCCAACACGTCGCCATCGAGAATGAGTTTCCCATACTCTTCAAGCATCGGTTGCGTCTGTGTACTAAACGATAAATATTCTGCCAAGAGACTAAGTGCGTTCTCCTCGTCTTCAGGTTCCATTTCGTCCGGGAACTCCACCCACAAGTAATAACGGTCTTGATAATGATATAGTTTCAAATCCAAATCACTGTACGTGTCACCTGCACGCTTGCTCAGTGAAATGATTGCTTCAAAATCATCTGTTTCCATCGCGAGTGGTGCCCAAGCGTCTGCCCCTGCTTCGAGCTCGTCTAGTTCGCTCAATTGGTCGAGTACTGATTGTTGATCCCGTGCTTCATCAATCGCTGAGCGAAGAAGCGAACCGAGTTCAGAATCATCTTCGTTATCCATCACATTTTTCGCAATAGTGACGGTTACTTCTAGACCTTTTTCAAAAGCTTGGACTTGAATCCATAGTGGACCATCAAACGAGATATCTTCACGTTCGTGAGCCTCGTCCATCATTTGCCAGAACAGTTGCTCGCCACGTTCTCGGTTGTACCAGATTTCATCACGTGCGAAACCACGTTTTTCGATATCTACATACGTAATGAAAAATTTGACGGTATTGTCATTGATGCGCTCAATTTTCACGATTGTCCACTCCCTTCTCACCTCGCTCCCAATTCACATAAGGAGGAGAGGGGAAAATGTCTTGTTATCTTAGTACCCTTTTTGAAATCGTTCAATCCAAAGGAAGGGTTATATCTTTATTTTATAGGAAATAATCGATAATAAAAAGCACACTGCTTAGACAGTATGCTTTCATTCATTCACAAGTCGCTGTGCTTCTTGTAATTGGAATGTCCGAACTTTGCGTGGCAAGAATCGACGAATCTCATCTTCGTTATATCCAACTTGTAACCGTTTCTCATCTATTAGAATCGGACGGCGTAAAAGACCTGGATATTCTTGAATCAAATCATACAATTGTTGAAGTGAAAGAGCATCGACCGAAACATCGATTTTAGAAAAGACTTTCGAACGAGTCGAAATAATCTCATCTGTGCCATCCTCTGTCATACGTAAAATTTGTTTAATCTCATTCAATGAGAGTGGTTCTGAAAATATGTTTCGTTCTGTAAACGGGATATCATGTTCTTCGAGCCAAGCCCGTGCCTTTCGGCAAGATGTACAGCTTGGAGACGTATATAGTGTGACCATTTTTCTTCCTCCCTGATCGAGTATGCGTCCATCTTTTTTAGTGACTCTATTTGTATACCCAAAATCGCATCCACTTAATTATAATAATTCTTAATTATCGAAACTTCAATGATATTCTTTATCAATCGGATAAGAAAAGAGGACGCATTCTTCGTTGAATGCGACCTTGAACGACCTAACTTAAGACGCAGGGATTCGAGAAACCGGTTGAGACACCGTCTCTTTCCCTGGCTTGACTTGTAAGTCTTTCAACTTTTTCTTCAACACTTCTTTTAAAAGTCTCTTTTTCTCTCGTAGAACCTTATCACGTTCTTTCATGGCCTCTCACCCCCATACAGCGTAAAGAACCATCCGAGCATTACCGATTCTGAAAATCTTGAAGTTGCACTATATCTACAACTAAATTATAGCACATCCGTTTGTGAAATGTGAATCATTCTTACGTGTACTTTTTTCATTTTCACATATATGATTTGCAATGATTCAAAAAAACCTGTATAGTTTATAGAAATAACCTTTTTATTTTTAAGGAGGAGAGCGATGATGAGAATCACATTAGAAACCATTATGAAACACCCCGTAACCCAAAAATACTTGACTCGATCTGGCTTAAAGCATGCAGTCGATGTATGTGAACGCGCTCTCGAAATGGCAACGAAACGGGGGCTTGATACCGATTTAGCGACAAAAGCTGCGCTACTTCATGATATTGGCCACTATGAATGGTATACAGAAGGTAAATGGAATTATGACTTGTATCGTCAAAACGATATCCATGCGATTAAAGGTGCGGAACGGGCACATAAATTACTCATTCGTCTCGGGGAAGACCCTGCCCGTGCCAAAGAGATTTCTGTCATGATTCTCTTGCATACCGATTCTTATTTACCACCAAGCCGTATTCAACGAACACCACTTCAACAGCTCGTCCACGATGCGGATACGTATGTCGAACAGCCAGGTGGATTGCATCACTATGAAACGATGGAGATTGAAGATGCTTTGGCTCGTGTTCGTCAAATCGATGACATTGTCGAACGACTCTCGAACTTGCCACGTATTTCAAACGCTTAATTCGTCACCTACTTCAATAGGTGATTTTTTTGTACAAAAAATCCTGACCCCTTGATAAGGGTCAGGATTTTTACGTTTATACGAGTTGTGCTTTATATGCTTCGTACTCTTCGTCCGTGAGCGAGACAAAGTGTCCTGGCTCGACTTCACGAAGTGGCGGAATGCTTGAATCTTCATCTGAACGTCCAACCGGACCTTTCGATGTTGACTCGTATACGATCCGTTTACGTGTACGTTCATGCTCCGGGTCTGGAAGCGGAATCGCTGAAAGGAGCGATTTCGTATACGCATGAATCGGGTTTTCGTAAAGACGGTCTGCTGTTGCAAGCTCAACAAGGTGACCTTGATACATTACACCGATACGGTCAGAGATGTATTTAACCATCGACAAGTCATGGGCGATAAATAAATACGTCAAATCGCGATCGCGTTGTAATTCTTTCATCAAGTTGACGACCTGTGCTTGAATCGAGACATCAAGTGCCGAGATCGGCTCATCGGCGATGATGAAGTCCGGTTCAACCGCAAGGGCACGGGCAATCCCGATACGCTGACGTTGACCACCTGAGAATTCGTGTGGGTAACGGCTAGCGTGCTCTTTCGTCAAACCGACCGTTTCGAGAAGATCGTATACGCGGTTCATACGGTCTTCTTTTGTTTTCGCAAGACCATGAATATCGATTCCTTCAGCGATGATATCGGCAACCGTCATACGCGGGTTAAGCGATGCGTATGGGTCTTGGAAGATCATTTGCATAGCACGGTTGAATTTCAACTTGTCTGCTTTCGACTTTTTGTCGTGTACGTTTTCGCCTTTGAACACGACATCGCCATCAGTCGCATCGTAAAGACCGATGATGGTACGTCCTGTCGTCGACTTCCCACAACCAGACTCACCTACGAGTCCGAGCACTTCACCTTTGTAAATATCAAATGTGATTCCGTCTACCGCTTTGACGACACGGCCACGGCCAATTTTAAAGTGCTGCTTCAGGTTTTTTACCTCGAGTAATTTCTCGCGTTCCATTATTCAGCACCACCTTTCGTAAACGATTTAGCGAACGCACTGTCCGGACGATATTTGAGAGCGAGTTCACGAATCGCACGTGGCGGATTCACTTCTGGTGCTTGCGGGTGCAATAACCAACTCGAAGCAAAGTGTGTATCACTTACTTGGAACATCGGTGGCTCTTTCTCAAAATCAATCTTCATCGCGTAAGGGTTACGCGGTGCAAACGCATCTCCTTTCGGAGGGTCTAGTAAGTTTGGAGGCGTACCCGGGATTGCCGGTAACGCTTCATTACGGTCATCTGTCGGACGCGGCATCGATCCGAGAAGTCCCCATGTATACGGGTGACGTGGCTCATAGAAAATCTCATCTACCGTTCCTTTTTCAACAAGACGTCCAGCATACATAACCGCAACACGGTCAGCCATGTTCGCAACAACACCAAGGTCGTGCGTGATGAAGATAATCGCTGTACCCGTCTTTTGTTGAATGTCTTTCAACAATTCAAGAATCTGCGCTTGAATCGTAACGTCAAGTGCCGTTGTCGGTTCATCGGCAATCAATACCTTTGGATTACACGCAAGTGCAATCGCGATAACGATCCGTTGACGCATCCCACCAGAAAGTTGGTGTGGATATTGTTTTAAACGCGCTTCTGGGTTTGGAATCCCTACGAGCGTAAGAAGTTCGAGCGTACGTTTTTTCGCATCTTCACCAGTCAATCCTTGGTGCTGTTTCAACCCTTCTGCGATTTGTTTATAAATCGTCATCGTTGGGTTAAGTGATGTCATTGGATCTTGGAAGATCATTGCGATATCGCGACCACGAATTTTTAACATTTCTTTTTCCGAAAGCTTCGCCAAGTCTTTTCCTTCGAACATGATTTCTCCGTTCGTGATTTCACCTGGAGGGTTCGGAATGAGACGCATGATTGCCTTCGAAGTAACGGATTTACCTGAACCCGATTCTCCTACGATGGCAAGCGTCTCGCCTTTTTTCAAATCAAACGAAACACCGCGGACGGCTTGAACCGTTCCGGCATATGTGTGGAACGAGACCTCTAAGTCTCGGACTGATAAAATCGTTTCCATGCACGAGTCCCCCTCTGTTTATATTATTTACGCATTTTCGGATCGAATGCATCACGCAAGCCATCGGCAAGCAAGTTGAAGCTGACCATGAGCAAGACGATGATGACCGATGGGATGACAAGAAGGAACGGGAATGTCCGTAGTTCTTTGTATCCATCGTTAATCAACGTACCAAGTGATGCCTGTGGCGGTTGAAGACCGATCCCGATAAAGCTGAGGAATGCCTCGAAGAAGATGGCAGATGGAATCGTGAACATAAGTGTAATGATGATGGCACCTAATGTGTTTGGAATCAAGTGCTTGAAAATCAAACGCATGCTTGAAGCACCGAGCGTACGTGCAGCCAAAACGAATTCTTGGTTTTTAAGTTTCAAAATCTGACCACGAACGAGTCGGCTCATCCCAATCCACCCTGTGATGGCCATCGCCAAGATGATCGTAAAGACACCTGGGTCAAAGATCAAGATAAAGAGAATGATGAGAATCAAGTTTGGTACACCCGTTAAAATCTCAACAATCCGTTGCAGGATGTTATCTGTACGACCACCGAAGTAAGCCGAGATTCCACCGTATGCGACCCCAATCACCGTATCGATGATCGCAGCCATTAGACCGATGAAGAGTGAAATACGTGTCCCTTCCCAAATACGTGACCAAAGATCACGTCCGAGATAGTCAGTACCGAACCAGAAGTTTTCTTCTACATTTTTCTGTTCGTAAAAATTGATTTCTTTTCCACCGAGTGTTGCCATTCCGTCAAATCCAGCCCATTCGAGACCTGTGACTTTAGGTGGAAGTTTTGCTTGTGAAATATTTTGTTCGTATGCGTCACGTCCTGAGAGCATAGGTCCAAAGAGCGAGAGCAATACGAGAATTAAAATAATCGAAAGCGAGACGATCGCTGCTTTGTTTTTCTTTAAGCGCAACCATGCATCTTGCCAAAAGTTTAAGCTTTTTCCTGCAATGCGTTCGCCAAGCTGTTCATTCATTTTTACAGGTGTGAACATGTCTTGGTCAAACTGTTCGAAATTCTTTTTGTTTTCAATCATCAGTTATTCCCCCCAAGACGAATACGTGGGTCAACAACGCCGTATAGCAAGTCGACTAGTAAGATAATCAAGATGAAGACAGCCGAGAAGAAGAGTGTCGTACCCATGATCACGGTATAGTCATTCAATGTAATTGACGTGACAAACAATTCTCCGAGGCCCGGTACGGCAAAGATTTTCTCGATGACGAATGTACCTGTCAAAAGAGCGGCCGTTAACGGTCCTAAGATCGTGATTGCCGGAATCATCGCGTTACGCACCATGTGCTTCCATACGATGGCGTTCCCACTAAGTCCTTTTGCCTTGGCCAAAGTCACGTAGTCTTGTCCGGTAACCTCAAGCATCTCAGTACGTACAAAACGGGCAATCGATGCGGTTACACCGAGAGAAAGCGAGATTGTCGGTAAAATGGTATGTGCTGGTGAATCCCAGAATGCTACTGGGAGCAACTGCAATTTAACACCTACATAGTACTGTAGAAGGGCTGCAAATACGAACGATGGGACAGAAATCCCGATTACCGATACGAACATCGCACCATAGTCAACGGCTGTATTGTGACGAATCGCTGCCACAACACCCAACAATACACCTAATAGCGTTCCAAGAACTAATGCCTGAAGCCCTAATTGTGCCGATGGACCAATACGTTCCAAAATCAAATCAGTTACTGGACGGTTCGCAGTGCGGAATGATACGCCAAGGTCACCTTGTAGCATGTTTCCGATGTACGTGGCATAACGGACCGGAAGCGGATCATTGAGTCCGTAACGGTCATTCAATAATTGAATTTGTGATTCTGTCAGTTTTTCCTGGTTTTGATATGGCGAACCTGGGAGCAGGTCCATCAGGAAGAACGTGAACGTGGCAATCAAGAAGAACGTGATGAGGCCGTAAGTTAGCCGTTGTAGGATATAACGTCCCATGAATAAAAACCCCCTGTTTTTTGTCTAATTCTTTCTACTACTTGCACCAACAGCTTTACTATGACATATGACCTATTTTTCAAATTCACAAAATGAAAGGAATTTTCTGAAAGATAAAGATATACGTCATCTCAAGGCTCTTAGTACAGCGGCTGAAAACAAAGAATACTCTTTTCAAAGATTATTCTGAATTTTCACTGTTACTACATTATACTTTACCAACAAAACATTTGAACAGTACTTTCTCTTACTTCTAGAGAATTTTTTAGAAAATTGGGGACATGCAGTTCGCATGCCCCCTCATTCCATTACTTGATATCAACGTATTTGTACTGGTAATCAGCACCGAACAATTGACGGTTAAAGTTTTCGATGTTTGGACGGATCAAGTACGCCACACCAGCCTGGTAGATCGGCATGATTGCTTGATCTTGTTCAATCAAGAGAGCTTCTGCTTCTTTGAACTTGTCGTAACGTGCATCTATGTTCGTTTCAGCAGATGCTTCGTCAATCAACTTGTCATAAGCAGCTGATTTGTAGTTAATATCGTTTTGACCATTGTTTGACGTGAAGATCCCGAGGTTTGTAAGCGGATCTTGGTAGTCAGGTCCCCAAAGTGCGAATGACATTTGGTAGTCACCTTTTGCTTCGCGATCAAGTTTGTTGTTGAAAGGTTGTTGAGCGATTTCGACCGTTACGTTCGGCAAGTTCGACTCAATTTGTCCTTTCATGTACTCAGAGATTTGTTTCGATACTTCACTATCGAATGAGAGAAGTTCGATCGTTGTCGCTTTACCACCTGTTGCTTTTTCCCAAAGTGAAGAAGCTTCAGCAGCATCAGTTTTGAAATATTCAACGCCTTCTGTGTAATCCGTTCCGTCTTCATACTTGATGAATTCTTTCGGGATGAATGAAGTTGTTGCCATCGAACCGTTGTTCAAAAGTTGGTCGATGATGCCTGATGGGTCAACCGCACGAGCGATTGCTTTACGAGCATCAACATTTTTGAAGATTTCATCTTCGTGGTTGAACTTGAAGTATCCGATTGAAGAACGAAGTCCTGTGTTATAGTCTTCATCTTCTTGGAAGGCCGCAACTTGTTCTGACGCGAGACCTGCGTAATCTACGTCTCCTGCTTCGTACAAGTTAACGACTGTCGATGTTTCTTTTACGACTTTCACATCAACTGAATCGAGGGCAACATTTTCAGCATCCCAATATGATTCGTTTTTCGTTAAGACATAACCTTGTTCACGATCCCATTTAGTCCATGTGAACGGACCGTTGTAGAGAAGGTTTTCAGGACCTGTCGTGAAGTCTTCCCCTTTTTCCGTAGCGAATGCTTCATTGATCGGTGTGAATGTACCGAATGAAGTAAGTGAAAGGAATGATGGGTCTGGACGCTCAAGCGTTACTTCAAGTGTCTTCTCATCAACTGCTTTTACACCGAGCTCTTCTTTCGGTGTATCACCTGTGTTGATGGCTTCAGCGTTTTTAATTGTGTTCATGATGTATGCATACTGTGATCCCGTCGCAGGATCGACTGCACGTTGCCAAGCGTAAACGAAGTCGTTCGCTGTGACTGGTTCGCCGTTTGACCATTCAGCATCACGAAGTGTGAACGTATAAACCGTTTCATCTTCGTTTACTTCTGGTTCGCCTTCAGCGAGAGCCGGTACGGCATTCCCATCTTTATCAAGACGGTAAAGACCTTCCATTGTGTTGGCGATCAAGTTGAATGCGACCGCATCTGTAGCGAGTGCCGGATCGGCTGTTGTGATGTCTGACGTATCTGTCAAGCGAAGAACTTTTTCTCCGTTTGAAGAACCGCCGCCATCAGAGTCTCCGCCTGTCGAACAAGCCGCGAGAACTGAACCGAGTGCCAAGATGATTGTCATCATGAGCAAAATCGATTTTTTCTTCATTGCGATTTCCCCTTTCGTATTGAAAAGCTAGCCGATCGCCGAATGAACATCTTACTTTTTCTTTAATTTTCTGAATATTTCATAAAGTATTCGACGAAAGAACGTTAGGGCTATTGTAAGAAATTTTTAATCAAATTGTCAACTGCTGAATAAAACGCTATCATACAACCCGTATTTCTTACTCGCTTTCTCCCCTAGCTTCCTAGTATCATAGAAGAAACACGGGATGATGAACCATTCCCTCTCAAAGTTTGAAAGGAGATTACATCGTTGAAAAAGTTTCGAAATATATTAATTGTATGGGGAATCGTTACCCTTCTTTATACCGTTTGGTCGATTTTTTCGTATTACCGAAGCGAGACCGTCCTGTTTCATTTAAGCGGCGGCTTATTTGTTTCAGGTATCCTGACCTTTGCGATTGGAATGTTTTCGCATATGAGTGCGACGGGTTTATTTGATGGAATCATGTATGGATTTAAGCGAAGTCGACGAGCGCGTTTAAAAGAAATCGATGCAGATTACGAGGAAGACGAAGAGGAAGATCCGGAAGATCGTCAACACCGAAAGAAAGAGGCATGGAATTGGGTGTATGTCGGAACTGGGAGTGTCATTCTTTCCTTTCTCGTCGCATTGATTTAACTAAATCAGGCGAGAATTCTCCCTCCTCTAAGCGTCTCGGGGCGTAGCCCGGCGTAGGTGGGAGATGAATCGCCCGGTCCAAACGTCTTTTCCCCT